>NZ_JBIUXU010000001.1:0-588720 GCF_044744165.1 Streptomyces sp. NPDC087420 | reverse complement strand
CGGCGGGGGGGGGCCCCCCCGCCCCCCCCCCCCCCCAACCCCCCCCCCCCCCGCGGGGGGGGCCCCCCCCCCCCCCCCCCCCCCCCCGCCCCCCCCCCCGCCGGCGTTCACGGCAATGAATTCAGGAACGAATTCAGGAGTGAATTCAGGCTCCATTGCGGGGCGTGGCGATGTCGCGCGAAGTGCCCGTCCGTACAGCCCCGACTACGCAGACGAACTGCGCAGACAAGACTGTACAACTCAACCTGTGCGTTCTAGTGTCGGGTACATGTATGAGAGCCCACGCCTGTCCCCGTCGGCGGTCCAGGCCTCGCGAGAGGTCCGTACGGTCATCAGCCGCCTGCGGCGCCGCATCCTCAACGCCGCCGAGGCCGAGGACATCACTCTCGGGCAGGCGTCCGTCCTGAGTCGGCTGTCCGGCAAGCAGGGCGTCACGGCGAGCGAGCTCGCCGCGGCCGAAGGCGTACGCCACCAGTCGATGACCTCGACGGTCACGTCCCTGACCACTCTGGGGCTGGTGGTACGGCGCCCCGACCCCGGCGACGGGCGCCGGCTGCTCATCGCGCTGACCCCGGAGGGGCACCGGCGGGTGGAGGAGGGGCGGCAGGCCCGGCAGGAATGGCTCGCCGGGGAGTTGCAGGAGCGGTGCACGGAGGAGGAGCGGCGGGCGGTGATCGCCGCCATGGCCGTACTGGAGCGCCTCACCCATGACTGACCAGAAGACGGCGGGGCGCGGCAGGACGGCGCCGGCGGGCTTCGACCGGCGGCTGCTGCCGCCGATGATGCTGGGCTCCGTCCTCAACCCGGTCAACTCGACGATCATCGCCGTCACCCTCATACCCATCGGCGACGCCCTGGGCGCGCCGCCCGCGCAGACCGCGTGGCTGGTCTCGGCCCTCTACCTGGCCACCGCCCTCGGCCAGCCCGTCGTGGGCCGGCTCATCGACATCTTCGGGCCGCGCAGGCTCTTCCTCTTCAGTACGAGCCTGGTCGGCGTCGCCGGTGTGGTCGGCACCCTGGCGCCGAACCTGGGGGTGCTGATCGCCTCGCGGGTCCTGCTCGGCTTCGGCACCTGCGCCGGGTATCCCGCCGCGATGGCGCTGCTGCGCAGCGAGGCCGGACGCACCGGGCAGGACAGTCCGGGCGGGGTACTGACCGCCCTGGCCGTCGCCAACCAGACCATCGCCGTGATCGGCCCCCTGTTGGGCGGTCTGCTGGTGGGGCTGGGCGGCTGGCGCGCCACCTTCGCGCTGAACGTGCCGCTGGCCGCCGCGGCCGTACTGCTGGGGCTGCTGCGGCTGCCCAGGGAAGCCGGCACCGGAGGCTCCACAGCGGCCGGCACCGGAGAGTCCCCAGGTCCAGCCGGGCGCCTCGCCACCCGGCTGGACCTGCCGGGCATGGCGCTGTTCGCCGCGATGCTCGTCTCGCTGCTGCTGTTCCTGATGAACCTGCACCTGCGCGACTGGTACCTGCTGGCGATGGCCGCCGCCGCGAGCGCCACCTTCGGGGCCCGGGAGCTGCGGGCCCCCACCCCGTTCATCGACCTGCGGGTGCTGGGCGGCAACACGCCCCTCCTGATCACGTACGGGCGCGCGCTGGTCGCGTACGTCGTCTCCTACTCCTTCCTCTACGGGTTCACGCAGTAGACGGAGGAGGGCTTCGGGCTCTCGCCCTTCCATGCCGGGCTGGTGCAGATCCCCATGTTCCTGGTGGCCATCGGTGTCTCGATCGTCTCGGGACGGCGCGAGGGCGTGCGCGGCAAGCTGCTCGCCGGCGGGCTCGGCCAGGTGGTCGCCTGCCTGGTGATGCTGACGCTCACCGGGGCCAGCCCCGTGTGGATGCTGATACTCGTCGCCCTGATCTTCGGCCTCCCCCAGGGACTGAACAACCTGGCCCTCCAGAACTCCGTCTACTTCCAGGCCGATCCGGAGCGCACCGCCTCCTCGGCCGGCCTGTTGCGTACTTTCGCGTACGTGGGCTCGATGGTCGCCTCCTCCACCACGGCCGCGTCCTTCGGGCAGCGCGCGGACACCGGCGGCATGCACCACCTCGCCTGGATCATGCTGGGCGCGGCCGTGCTCTACCTCCTCCTGACCGTCTTCGACCGCGCGCTCGGCCGTACGTCCGACGCCGCTTCCAGCACCGCGACGGACGGGGACACCTGAACGAAGGGCACGCCCCGTGGCCCGTACCGCCCCTCCAGGCAAGGGGCCTCGACCGCCGGGTCACCGATGTGGGGGAACCGACGTGCGCGAAATGCCCGCGATCAGACCGTGACGGGACCGGATCCGGCGCGTTTTTTAGAGCACCAGTGCCACACCGATGCCCAGACCGAGGACACGCCGACGGCATGACCGAGCCCACCGAGACACCCACCCACACCCTCCCGGGGCCGCGTACCGCCCCGCTGCCCGCCACCGCGGCCGTCCGGGCGGCCGTGCCCTCCGACGCCGAGGGCATCGTCCGGCTGCGGTCGTCGTACGTCCTCTCCGAGCCCCTGAGCGAGGAATGGGTCCGGCGGTGCACCGACGAACTCGCGCCGCGGCTCGCGCCGGCGGGGGACGCGCGGGCCTGTGTCATCGACGCCCCCGACGGTTCGATCGCCGCCTGCGCCCTCGGTCTGATCCACCCCGTGCTCCCGGCACCGGCCTACCCCAGAGGCCTGGCCGCCCGCGTGCACGTCGTCGCCACGCGGCCGGACGCCCGGCGCCGCGGACATGCCAGGGCCGTGGTGTCCGCGCTGCTCGACCGCCTGCACGCCGAGCACGTCACGTTGTTCGAGCTCCATGCCAGCCCCGAAGCGGCGCCCCTGTATCGCGAGTTCGGCTTCGCGGGCGGGCCGGCGCTGATGCGGATGACGCGTCTCGAAGAACCCGCCGCTCCGAGCCGGCCGGAGAAGGGGGAAAGGGGCGCCGGCTGGATGCCGCCCGAGCAGTACGCCGAGACGGTTCTCAAGGCGACCGCGTTCGCGTGCTTCTACTTCACGGACGAGGACGACCAGCCTCTTCAGTTGCACTCCGTCTACTCTCCCGCGCACCCCTGGCAGCTGGTCGGCGGCACGATGGACCCGGGTGAGCGCCCGTGGCAGACCGCCGTTCGTGAGTGCGGGGAGGAAACCGGCATCACGCCGGCCGGGCCGCCCCGGCTCCTGGCGACGGTGTACGGGCTGCCCGGCGCCGAGTGGCCGTACAGCACGATCGGCTGCGTCTTCGACGGCGGCCGGCTCACCGCGGCGCAGATCCGTGGCATCGTCCTGCAACCGGAGGAGCACGACGAGGTCCGCGTCCTGCCCCTGGCCGAGTGGGAGGCGCTGATGCCCCCTCGGGACTTCGCGCGCCTGAGCGCCCTCGCGGAGGCGCGCCGTACCGGCACCGCCGCGTACGTCGACACCTGGGACTGGGGGGACGAGTGAGCAGCGGTGTCGTGTTGACACCCGCCTCAGCCTCATTCCTCCGCCGGCCGGTCCGGGGCGGCTGACCAGCTGAACCGCGCCGGGAACGGGGTGGGGCCGCCGGCGCGTTGCGGCGGGCCCACCCCGGAGTCCGGTCATCGGTCAGACGACTAGCGGACCACCTTCACGAAGACCGGGTTGGAGTAGAACCAGAGGTCGTCCCACGGGCTCTCCTTGCCGTCCGCCAGCGGCTCGGCCTCGTCGGTGCTCGTGCCGCGTACGCGGGCGTAGAGGTCGCCCTCGACGTCGCGCAGCGTGTGGCGGATGACGTACTCCTTGCCGTCCCTGCGCCAGTCGCGCGGGCCGAACCGTGCCGCCACCTTGGTGGTCGGGTTGGTGTCGGTGTCGAGGCTGGCGCCCGGGCCCGTGATCCGGCCCGTGATCAGGTCGACGCGCCGGACCTCCGGGCGGTCGCCGTTGGCGTTCTTGCCCTCCAGGGGCCGGAACCTGATCTCGATCTCGACGTCGGTGCGGTTACGGCGGCTCACCGTGAGGGTCTCTCCCACGGAGGCCTCGTTGCCGCGGTTGCTGGCGCTGAGGTCGAGGCTGGTGATCAGGTCTCCGGTGCCCACCCAGATCCGCCCGTTGCGCAGGCCGTCCATGATGTCGGCGTAGTCCTGACGCGCCAGCACGTGCGTCTTGCTGTACTCGCCCGGCCAGAAGTCGGAGCCGCCGCGGGTCCAGTGCACGTGCGAGTCGGAGGTCGCGGTGATCCACCAGCGCCGGCCCTCGCCGAGCAGCGAGTCCCAGAGCCCGCCGACACGAGCGGTCATCTGGTCGAAGCCGCCGTGGGTGGGGTAGTTGCTGTAGCCGCCGCGCGCACCGCCGTTGAGCGGGCCCGCCTGGTGGCCGGGGGCGCCCTCGAAGCCGACGTAGATGTCCGGCGCGGCGTTGTTGCCGTTACGGAACTCGCGCGGCGTGTCCTGTCCGTAGACGCCGAGGCCCGTGGCCGACCGCGAGGCGTGGTGGGCGATCACCAGGGGCTTGCGCGGCATGCCCTTCGCGGCCTTCAGGAACTCGACCATCTTGGCCTCGGTGTCACGGCCCGGGTCGGCGGGGAAGGGGTCGTTCTTCGCGAAGCGGCTCTCCAGCTCGAAGAGCTGCTTCGCCTCGTCCGCGTGGTGAGGGATCATCAGGGTGTGGTGGTCCAGCGCGGGGGCGTCGAACTCCATGCCCCAGAACTGGAGAACGCCGGGCACCAGCGTGCGGGAGCGGAGCAGGTCGGGGTACGCCTGCTCCAGGTTCACCTTCGAGTGCGTCGGGCCGCCGTGGTCGGTGCACATCACCCAGCTGAGACCGAAGTGCTTCGCCATGATCGCGTTGGTCACGATCGGGTAGACCGCGTCGCCGCCCTTGACGAACTTCGGCGGGTTGGTCGACGTGTCGAACGAGCCGCTGTACTCCGAGTGCACGTGGTGGTCGCCGGCGCGCCACGCCCGGCTGCGCGAGTCGCCGTGCTTCCCCTGGTCGCGGTCGTCATCGTCGTGGGCCGAGGCCGGGCCGGCACCCACCAGCGGGCTGGCCGCCGCCAGCGTCGCCCCGACACCCGCGTACTTGACCAGACGACGCCGCGAGATCGCCGAGTACTCCGGATCTTCGCTGTTCTTGTTCTTCACGATGAAGCCTCTCGTTCAACCGCTGGGGGGCAACGAGGAGTCTCGGGTGGCAAACCGAACGGAACATGAACAGCGCTCGCGACGATCGAGAACAACACATCCCGGTCCGCGCTTGGCGCGCCGTTGAACTGCGCTTTACCCCGGGGGGAGGCCACGAGCACGTCCGCCGTCCCCACGGTCGGCGACACAAGGTAACGTGTGCGTCACTGTGCGAAGTCGGTCGGGGCATTTCCGTGAGTACGGCAGCTGGGTGGTCGCCCTGGTGCTGGCGGCCCTGACTGCCCTGCTGCTCGGCGCGTGCGACAGCGGCGGTCATCACCGGCTGCTCGACGCGCCCGCCGGCCGTACAGCCGTGTCCGTATCCGTATCCGAATCCGTGTCCGTGTCCGCCTCGGACCCCGCCTCGGACCCCGCCTCTGACTTCACGTCAGGTTGTGCCGACCCGGACCCGTCCTGCGCGCCGGTGGTGGAACAGCATCTCGCCACCCAGCTGGACCAGTACCAGCCCCTCCCGGCGCTCCCCTCGGCGGTCGGCGCGCGGCGGCCCGAGACCAACACACCCCGGTGCGCCGGCACCTCACGGCGCGGGCCCCCCGCCGGCGGAAGACGTGACGTGCTCGGCCGGGTGTGCGTGTCCAGGACGTGACCGGGCCGGACCGCTCTGCCGTACGGCGGCCTTCCGCCGCACGGCGCGCGGTCTGACGACCCCGATCGCTCCTTCTCCGGGCCCCCCGGTGCGCTCCTCGGCAACAGGTGAGCCACCGCGGTGTGCCCCGGCCCGCACGAAAGACATCCGTACGATGACTGAACTGTCCCTGCCCCTCCCCCCGAACCCGCTCAGTGTTCTGGGCGCCGTCGGCAACACGCCGGTGCTGTGGGTCGACGAGCCCTTCGCGACCGCCCCCCATGGGTTCTGGGCGAAGCTCGAAGGATTCAACCCCGGCGGCATCAAGGACCGCGCCGCCGTGTACATGGTCGACCGGGCCCGGGAGCGCGGCGATCTGCTCCCCGGTGCCCCGATCGTGGAGTCGACCTCCGGGACGCTCGGCCTCGGCCTGGCGCTGGCCGGAGTCCTCCTCGGCCATCCGGTGCACCTGGTCACCGACCCGGGCATGGAGCCGATCATGGAGCGGATGCTCACCGCCCACGGCGCCACTCTGTACGTCGTCGACCGGCCGCATCCCGACGGCGGATGGCAGGAAGCGCGTCGCCGGAAGGTCGCCGCGCTCATGGCCGCGTACCCCGGCGCGTGGTGCCCGGACCAGTACCACAACCCCGACAACGTGGCCGCGTACGCCGGACTCGCCGACGAACTCGCCGGCCAACTGCACCACGTCGACGTGCTGGTGTGCGCCGTCGGCACCGGCGGCCACTCCGCCGGGATCGCCCGCGGTCTGCGCACGCGCATGCCCGCGATGCGGCTGGTCGGGGTCGACACCATCGGATCCACGATCTTCGGCCAGCCGGCCAGGACCCGGCTGATGCGCGGGCTCGGCTCGTCCATCTATCCCCGCAACGTCGACTACGGCGCCTTCAGCGAGGTCCACTGGGTCGCCCCGGCCGAGGCAGTCTGGTCCGCTCGGCGCCTGGCCGCACGGCAGTTCGCCACCGGAGGCTGGAGCGTGGGCGCGGTCGCGCTGGTGGCCGGCTGGCTGGCCCGTACGCAGCCGGAGGGGACCCGGATCGCCGCGGTCTTCCCGGACGGACCGCACCGCTACTTCGACACCGTCTTCAACGACGACTACTGCCGCGCCCACGGTCTCCTCCTCACGGAGGGACCCACCGGCCCGGAGACGCTGGTGAGTTCCGGCGCGGCCGAGGTGTCGAGATGGACGCGCTGCACCACGGTCACCGATCCGCTGTCCGCCCGCACCGACGCGGACCCGGGCGCGAGCGCGGATGTGACGGAGGGTCAGCTGTGAACTCCACGTGGAAGCAGGCCCGTTCCTTCGACCCCACCGTGCGGCTTCTGCTGGTGAACCAGCTCACCATCAACCTCGGCTTCTACATGCTCATGCCCTATCTGGCCGTTCACCTCTCCACCACGCTGGCTCTCGGCGCCTGGGCGGTCGGTCTTGTCCTGGGCATGCGCAACCTCTCCCAGCAGGGCATGTTCCTCATCGGCGGCATGCTCGCCGACCGGCTCGGCCACCGCCCGCTGATCATCGCGGGGTGTGCGCTGCGTACGGTCGGTTTTGCCGCGCTCGCCGTCGTCGACACCTTGCCCGGTCTCCTGGCGGCCTCGGCCGCCACCGGTCTGGCAGGCGCCCTGTTCAACCCCGCCGTCCGCGCCTGTCTCGCCGCCGAGGCCGGGGAACGCCGGGTGGAGGCGTTCGCGCTCTTCAACGTCTTCTACCAGACCGGAATCCTGCTCGGTCCTCTCGTCGGACTGGCCCTGACCGCGGTGGCGTTCCCCGTGACCTGTGGGGTGGCGGCGGTGCTCTTCGCCCTGCTGACTCTGCTGCAACTGCGGCGGCTGCCCGGCCGGAAGGGCGCGGCGGGCGCGCCCGGGGCCACGTGGCGGGAACAGGCCGGAACGGTCCTGCGCAACCGCCCCTTCTGGCTGTTCGCCGCCGCGATGACCGGCTCGTACGTCCTGTCCTTCCAGATCTACCTCGCGCTGCCGCTGGAGACGACGCGTCTGGCCGGCGACGGCACGTACGGCACCGCCGCGACCAGTGCGCTGTTTGTCGTGTCCGGCCTGGTCGCGCTCACCGGACAGATGCGTATCACCGCCTGGTGCAGGCGTACGTGGACGCCTCATCGCTGTCTGGTCGCCGGCCTCACCCTCATGGCGACGGCATTCCTGCCCCCCGCCCTCACGGCGAACGCCGCCCCGGCACCTGGCGGTTGGGGAGCGGCGCCGGCCATGGTGTCGCTCCTGGCCTGCGCCGGCCTGCTCTCGGTGGCGACGGCGGTGCTGTACCCGTTCGAGATGGACACCATCGTCGCTCTGTCCGGCGGCCGGTGGGTCGCCACCCACTACGGTCTCTACAACACGGTCTGCGGCGTCGGCATCACCGCGGGAAATCTGGCCACGGGCGCCGTCCTCGACACGGCGCGTGACGCCGGTGCGGCGGCTCTGCCCTGGCTGGTACTGGCTCTTCTCGGGGCGGGATGCGCCGGCGCGGTGGCGGCTCTGTCCCGCAGTGGGAACCTCGGTGTGACGGCGGAGGCGGTGGTACGGGCGTGATGGCGGCCCCCGTATGAGGGAGGTGTGGGTACGCGACAGCCCGCCGCGTACCCACGCCCGGCTTCTAGGCCTGGTTACGGCTCCGTCGTGCCCACCACACTCCCGCGCCGGCGACCAGGACGACCACCACCGCGATCACCGCGACGATCACCGTGGTGTCACTGTCGGAGTCGTCCGCCACGGCCGCCTCGGCGGGCGGCGTCGACGCGGTCGCGGGAGTGGACGGAGCCGGGGACGAGGGGCTGGCGCTCGGCTCCGGCGTCGGGCTGGGGCTCGGGCTCGGGCTCGGGGCGATGGGGGTGGCTCCCGGTGCGGCGGCCTTCAACTCCAGTACGGGCGCCGGGTTGTCCACCTTCTTGCCACCGCTGGGCACCTCGATCCATCGGGAGATCTCCCCGTTGCCGTACGTCTCGATGGTCTTGAACGGCAGCGACCTGGCGTCCGGCAACTGACGCACCGTCACGCTGTGTTCCGCGTCCGTTCCGACCCCGAGCGCGGCGCCGCCGACGGTGTACCCGTCGGCGGTGGCGGTCAGCTTCCACCCCTTGGGGGCGTCCTTGAGTGCCACCGCGTCCGGCGCGATGCCCTCGGGCAGGACAACCCTCAGCTTCTTGATTCCGGCGTCACCGCTCTCGGCCTCCGAGACGAAGGTCAGGGTGACGTTCTCGGCCAGGGCCCGCGCGTCGGACGCGGTCACCTCGGCATGCGCGGCGGCGGGGCCCGCCCCGGCCGCCACGACAACGGCGGCAGCGGCCACCGCCACCACGTACCGCCCCAGGACACGACCGGTGGATGATGTGTTCACGAAGATCGAACTCTCTCAGTACGGACGGACTCGTCCCGCGTACGGGCGGCCCGCCAGGGTCAGGGAAAGGACGTTTCCTGCCCGGCCCGGTGGAGGACCCCTGCGCTCGACCACGTGCGACAGCATCGTCTCCGCAGCAGGCCTGACCTCGGCTTCGCGCGGATCCCGGCGTACGGAAGGCACCGCACACACCGGGATCGCCCAGCGCCCCAACGCCGCCGCGACGAGCGCGATCCCCGTCCTCGCCCAGCGGCCGACCGTACGGGGCAGCCCGCTCAACGCCCTGTCCGCGCGGTACATCAGCAGCGCCACGGCGACAGCCGCCGTGCCGTGCGCCAGCGTCATCACCGTCGGGCCGTGGTGCGCCTCGTAGCCCAGGCTCGCGGCCGTGTGCGCCCGCGCATGGTCGTGGGCCGGCGCGGCGGGTGCGGACAGCGCCGAATGCAGGACGAGCTGCGCCCCGCACGTCGCCGTGGTCACCGCCCACCACGAACGGGCCCTGCCCGTTCCGGCGGCGGACACCGCCCCCATCACGACCGCGATGACGGCCAGCCGCGACCAGGGGACCGGCTCCTCCGACGCCAGATGGTGCCCGACGGCGGCGAGCACGACGCTGATCAGCGTGAATACGGCAGCTCTCACCCATCGGCCGTCCGGCCCGAGCCGCTGCGGCCGACCAGACGCACGTCCTCTGGGCGGGTTCATGACGCGCTCATCATCCACGGCCGCCCGCCGGCCCGGCGCCCGGCCCTCGGTTCCCGGCGGACGAAGCCCTCCTCGTCGGTCTCCCTCCGCCCCGACCGCCCGAGCCGCTGAACACGCGCCCGGCGGTATCCGTATCCCTTCACACGCCACGACTCCGCCGATCTTGTGAAGGGGACACCACGGTGACCGCCCGCCGCCCGCACACCGCTCACAGCACCCTGCTCCTGGCCGTGCTCGCTCTCACCTCGCTGACCATGACCACGGCCTGCTCGGCCGACGAGAAAGGCACACCGCCCCCCGCACCACGGGCGAGCGAGACACCTACGGCCGCCCCCGCGAACATCGAGAGGATCGCGGCGCTGACCGGCTGCGAGGCCGACATCCGTACCGACGCGGACGAACTCCGGGAAGGCGTCTGCGTCACACCGAAGGGGAGCTGGACCGTGACGACCTTCCCCGCCGAGAAGTTCAAGCGGACGTGGCTGGAGGCGGCCGCCATGTACGGCGGCACCTACCTCGTCGGACCGCGCTGGGCCATCGGCGGCAAACCGGAGCTGCTCGCGCAACTCCGTACCAAGGTCGGCGGGAATCTCCAGAAGCTGCGCGACATGAACGCCCCGCCCGTCACGTCCCCGAGCCCCACCCCCTGAACCGCTTCGTGCGCGGCGGGGCCGTCGGCTGCGCGGCGGGACCTTCGGCTGTACGGCGAGGCCGCCGGCTACGAGCGCGGCAGGGTCGCGGTGTCCAGGAAGAAGGAGTCGATGCCCTGAACCGCGGTGATGAACTCGTCCAGGTTGACGGGTTTGGCGACGTACGCGTTGGCGTGCTGGCGGTAGGCGCCTTCGATGTCGTCGGGTGCGGCGGACGTGGTGAGGACCACCACCGGGATGGTGCCCAGGGCCGGATCGTCCTTGAGGACCGCCAGGAGCTCCCTGCCGTTCATCCGCGGCATGTTCAGGTCGAGGACGATCAGGTCGGGCCGTTCCGTGCCCGGGTCGCGCAGGTGCTCCAGGGCCGCGATGCCGTCGGTGACCTGGGCGATGTTACGAGCCATGCCGCGCGCGACGAGAGCCTCCTCGATGAGCAGCGCGTCGGCGAGGTCGTCCTCGACGAGGAGCACGCTGTAGGGGCGGTCGATCGAGAAAGGGTTCACGGCTGAGCTCCTGTGCTGGGTGGAGGGAAGGGGGCGTGAGGGGGGCTGGGCGGTGAAAAGGAGCCCGGGCCAGCGTCGGCGGGCACCCTGCCGGGTGATGCCCCACGCGTCGCCGAGCTGTGGATAGTTCGCACCGGCCTGCGCCGCCACGGCTGCCTGTTCGCGCGCGCACCGCTCCACGGCCCGGCTCAAATAGGACAGGGCCCGCAGCCGGTCCAGCTCCGACAAGGCGTCGTGGCCGGGTTCATGGGTCGCCGTCGGCGTCCGGTCACTCTCTCCCTCTCCGTCCGGGGGCCGTCCTTCCGGGGTCCCTCGGGCCTGTGTCGCCAGCTGGTGTGCCAACGCCCTCACCGCCTCTTCGGCGAGGCTGGTCAACACATGGTCGTCGGACACGGGGGCAACGTGGGGGACCATGGGAGAACCTTAACCAGGCGCCGCCCTCGACAACAGTTGTTGTCAGGCAACGGTACGCTGACCGCGCCCGCGTCAGCCGCCGGGGGTGACCGCGAGGAAAGCGTGGACATGAAGATTACGGGCAAGGGCCACGCCACAGTGGGCCGTGCGGTGTCGGGATGGACCACACGGCGCTGGCTGGTCACCGGCACCTCGCTGGCCCTGGTGGTGCTGCTCGGGCTCTCGCTCTGCGGCGCCTGGGTCTTCGCGCGCTCCACCGCCATCAACAACCGGCTGGTCGACCGCTCCAGTCCCGCTCTGATCGCCGCCGTGCAGCTGGAAAGCGCCCTGGTCAACCAGGAGACCGGCATAAGGGGTTACGGAATCACCGGAGCGACCGACTTCCTTGAGCCGTATCGGAACGGTCTGGCGCTCGAGCGATCCTCTGTACGGCGGCTCCAGGCCCTCAGCGGCGAGGACACGGTCGCCGCGCACGACCTCGCCGAGGTGGACGGCCGGGCCCGGCAGTGGCAGTCGCGGATCGCGAAGCCGATCGCCGAGTCCTCCGCCCCCGTGCCGCTGGCCCGGGAACGTGCGGAGGAGGGGCGACGGCTCTTCGATTCCCTGCGTACGGCGCTGTCGGCGCAGCAGAAGCACCTCCAGGCGGCGCGGGCCGGGGCGCGCGCCGACCTCCAGGGCGCGAGGACGTTCCGTAACTGGACCTTCACGGCGATGGCCCTGGTCATCCTGGTGCTCGCGGGTCTTGTCTTCGTCGGCCTGCGCCGGGGGGTCACCTCTCATCTCGACCGGCTCTCGCTCGACGTACGGAAGGTGGCCGGCGGGGACTTCGGCCACTCGGTGTCCGGGTCGGGGCCGGCCGACCTGCGGCTGCTGGCGGCGGATGTCGAGTCCATGCGCACCCGGCTCGCCGCCGAGCTGTCGTTCAGCGAGACCGCGCAGGCCAGCCTCGCCTCGCAGGCCGAGGAACTGCGCCGTTCCAACTCCGAACTGGAGCAGTTCGCGTACGTCGCCTCGCACGACCTCCAGGAACCCCTTCGGAAGGTGGCGAGTTTCTGCCAGCTCCTGGAGCGCCGCTACGCGGAGAACCTTGACGACAGGGCGCGGCAGTACATCGCTTTCGCGGTGGACGGGGCCAACCGGATGCAGGGGCTCATCAGCGATCTGCTGGACTTCTCGCGCATCGGCCGCCTGCTGACCGATCACGTGGACGTCGACCTGGACGAACTGTTCGACCGGACCGTCGATTCTCTCGGCCTGGCCATCGAGGAAGCGGGCGCCGTCGTCACGCACGACCCGCTGCCCGTCCTCCAGGGGGAGAAGACGCAGCTCGGCATGCTTCTCCAGAACCTGATCGGCAACGCCGTCAAGTTCCGGTCGGCCGACCGGCCCCCGGTCATCCATGTCGGCGTCCGGCGGGCGGAGGAGGGATGGGAGTTCGCCGTCACGGACAACGGCATCGGCATCGCGCCCGAGTTCGCCGACCGCGTCTTTGTCGTCTTCCAGCGTCTCCACACGCGCGAGCAGTACTCCGGCAACGGCATCGGTCTGGCGCTGTGCCGCAAGATCGTCGAGTACCACGGCGGGAGCATCACCATCGACCACACACACAGCCCCGGCACGCGGATCGTGTTCACCCTCGCGGACACCGCCGACGCGGGGGCGGCACCCGACCCCGGTCAGGGCCGGGGCGTACTGCCGCGCCCGGCGCAGGCCAGGGCCGTCCTGCCGCACCCCGCCCAGGGGTAGGGGATCCGGCCGCGCGCCCGGGTGGGCGGCGGGGCGCCGGCCGACCGCGCGGCTCCGTCCGGGCAGCTGCGTCCGGTCGGCTGACGCCCCGGGGCCGGGTCAGAGCGCGACGATGCCTTCGCCGCCGACTCCGTCGGGCACCTCGGTGGTGCCGATCCTGGTGAGCGCGCCGTCCCGGCCGATGCGGAAGGCGTCCACGGCGCCCGCGCCGCCGGTCTGCACGTAGAGGTAGCGGCCGTCGGGGGTGACGGACGCGTCGACCGTGCCGGTGCCGGTGGCGGTGTTCCCCAGGGGTTCGAGGTCGCCATGGCGCGTCTGGCGGAAGCGGGAAACGGTGTTGCTGCCCGCGTTGGAGACGTAGAAGTGGTCACCGGCGCGGACGACCCAGCAGCTCGCCTGCTGGCCGGTCGGGGTGTCGTCGACGAGGACGGCTTCGCCGTCCTCCCGCAGGCCGAAGGTCAGGACGCTGTTCTCCGCGCCGTCCGCGACGACGAGGCGGTGGTGCGCGTCGAAGGTCAGCCCGAACGGCTGGGAGCCCTCCTTGCTGCTCACCGCGGGCTCGGCGGACGGCGCGCCCGACGGCGCGAGGGGGAAGACCTCGATGCTGTTGCCGCCCAGCTTGGTGGTGACGACGAGCCGCGATCCGTCGGGGGTGAACGCCACCTGGCCCGGGGTGTGGGTGAACTCCGGCGCGGTGGTGGTGTCCAGGTCCAGCTCCCGGTGCCAGGCCGGGACCGGGTGCAGCCGGCCGTCCTCCAGCCGGTAGCCCTGGATCGAGCCGCCCTCGCGCCCGTTGAGCACGTACACCCGGTCCTTGTGCGCGGCGACGCTGACCGGGAACACCCCGCCGGAGGTGATGACCTGCTCGCGGTGGAGCCGGTCACCCTCGACCGAGAACACGGTGACCGTGTTGCTGCCGGCGTTGACCGCGTACAGCAGCTTGTGGTCGGGGTCGTACGTCAGCGAGCCCTGCGAGGCGAGGTGGTCGACGACGGAGCCCGCCAGGACACCGCCCTTCCCGCCGGTGCCGTAGACCGTACGCTCGTGGAGCGACCCGTCGGCGTGGCGGCGGTAGGCGATCACCTGGTTTCCCGCGACACGGTCGTTCTGGACGAACACCGCCTTGCCGTGATCATGGGCGGTCGGAGCGGACACGGCGGGCGTCGCGGTCGCGGGCACGGCGAACGCGGCGGTCGAGAGGACCACGGTCACGGCGACCTTGAGGGTCCGGGCGAATCTGTGGGTGGTGGTCGGCATCTGCCTTCTCCTGAGTCCGGCCGGCCGGGCGACTCCTGCGGAAAGGTGAACACGCAGCCGGCAGAGCGCGTCATTCCGCCGTCATCGTCAAGCGGGGGTGACCCGGATCGAGGCACCCCGCCCACGGGGTACCTCATTAGGATGATCAGACAGCGGCGAACGGTCGCACGTCCGCCGTCTCCCGGGCGCTCAGCAGCTCCGGACCGGTCAACGCGTACCTGAGCCCGCCCGCTCCGCCGACTCCGTCGTCCGGGAGAGTCCGATCGCCGTCGCTTCGAGGAGGTGGCGGAGCTTCGGGGCGAAGTCGAGGGCGACGTGGGCCCAGCGCGGTTCCTGTTCGTACAGGGCGGCGAGCGTCGGGGTCGGGTGTGACACCTGCCAGAAGCCGGCCGCCAGTGTGAGTGCCGTGGCCAGCAGGCCCTCGATCTGGTCGAGCGTCATGCTGCCCGCGCGCTCCAGCGCGCCCGCGATCTCGTCGTACGCCGCGAAGGAGTTGGTCTTGTACCGGCGGGCCCGTTCGATGTCGACGTCGCCTTCGAGCGACAACGGGACGTGAGTCAGCAGGTCGCAGAAGACCGGCAGGGAGGCCAGAGTCTCGGTGAGTACCGCCGCGATCTGACGGGGGCCGAGGTCGGTGTGATCGCCCAGCTCGTCCTTGATCGCGTCGCGCCACCGGCCCCACCCCCGCTCGGCCAGCTCAAGAAGCAGCTCCTCCTTGCTGGCGTAGTAGCGCCGCACGCCGGTGCGGTGCAGGCCCGCGCGTTCGGTGACGGGCGCCAGCGTGATGTACCGGACGCCGCCCAGCTCCAGCGCGAGCGTCTCGGCCGCCGCCAGCAGGTCTTCGGAGCGGCGTGTCTTGTCCTCGATCGATCGGGCTCTGCGGTGCATACGGAGACTATAACGCTCACCGGGTGCGCTAAACCGGGCCCTGTGTTACGTTCGCCGTAACGCATCACTAGGAGCGTTACGGAGAAGAGGGACACCCATGAAAGCCGTTCACGTCACACGATTCGGCGCCCCCGAGGTGCTGGAAGCCGTCGAGCTGCCCGATCCTCGGCCGGGGCCCGGACAGGTGGCGATCGACGTCAGCCACGCGGCCGTCGGGCTCATCGACGTCTTCTTCCGCCAGGGGCTCTTCAAGGACCAGGAGGGGCTGCCCCGGCCGCCGTTCATCCCCGGCCTCGAGGTAGCGGGCACCGTACGTGCGCTCGGCGACGGGGTGACCGGCCTCGCGGTGGGCGAGAAGGTGGTGACGCTCTCCGCCACCGGGACGGGAGGCTACGCGTCGGTGCTCGTCAGCGACCAGGCTCTTGTCGTGTCCACCGAGGGTTACGACATCGATCCCGCCCTCGCCGTGGCGGCTGTCCCCAATGCGGCGATGGCCCACCTCGCGCTGACCGGCGTCGCCCGCATGTCCGCGGGCGAGAGCGTCCTCGTCCACGGCGCCCTGGGCGGTTTCGCCTCCGCTTTCCCCGGGGTCGCACGACAGCTCGGCGCCTCACGGGTCGTCGGGTCGGTCCGTACGAGCAAGCTCGGGGCGGCCTCCACGACCAGGCTCCCGTACGACCGAATCGTCGACTCCGCCGAACTGCCCGACGCCCTCGACGGCCAGGTCTTCGACGTGATCATCGACCCCGTGGGCGGTGAGGTCCGCGCCCGGAGCCTCGATCTGCTGGCGCCGTCCGGCCGCCTCCTGCTCGTCGGCAACGCGAGCGGCGACTGGGGCCATCTCCTCGACAGTAACCGGCTCTGGCTGGGTGGTCTCACCGTCTCCGGGTTCTCGGCGGGCTCGTACCTTCCGACCCACCTGGACGAACTGCGGCCCGCGGCCGAAGCCGCGCTGAGGGCGGTGGCGGACGGCCTGGCCCACACCGAGGTGGACGTCCTCCCGTTGGCCGACGCCGTGACCGCGCACGAGCGGATGGAGAGCCGGTCGGTCGGCGGCCGCATCGTCCTGACACCCTGAGCGACCCCTCCCCTCACCGCCGATCCGGCCCCCGCCCAGGATTCCGGTTGCGCCGAGAGCGGTGACCTTCGTCTCGCGGGGTAGTCGATGGCCGATGACGAAGGGAGGTCGCACATGCCGGACGACATGTCATTGAGAGCGGTGGGGTGGGCCCAGTCCTTTCCCGTGTCGGGTGGGGTGCGGGCGGGGCGCCACTGGGCGCGCGAACACCTGGACGCGCTGGGATGGACCACCGAGGCACCGGACACGGTGGACTCGGTGCTGCTCACCGTCTCGGAGCTGATCACCAACGCTCACGTCCACGCCCGGAGCACCGCGCAGCTGATCCTGACCTGGGACAGCCTCTGTCTGCACGTCAGCGTGCACGATTCCGGGTCGGGGCAGCCCGTGGTCCGTACGGCCGGTGATTCCGAGCCCTCGGGGCGCGGCCTGGCCATCGTGCACGCCCTGGCCGACAGCTACGAGACGCGGACCCAGTCCGACGGGAAGACCGTCATCGCGTGTTTCTACCCCCCTGACCGGCCCGTACGGCATGAAGCATGACCGTGCGACGCGGCCGCGAGAGCTGACACGGCCGTCGCGGGCCGGCTGAACCGCCCCCTCCAGGGGGCCACTGAACAAAGCCGCCGGACACGGCGGCCGAGCACGAGGTGTCGGAGAAGCGAGAAGAGGCATTCCCTGTGTTGGTGGCCGGGCGGTACCGGACGAGCGATCAGCTCGGCCGCGGCGGGATGGGCGAGGTCTGGCGTGCGCGGGACGAGGTGCTGGGCCGCCCTGTGGCGGTCAAGCTGCTCAGACAGCGGGACGCCGACGCCGCCGCGCTCGCCCGCTTCGAGCTGGAGGGGCGCACCGCGGCGCGGCTGAGCCACCCCAACGTGGTGGCGGTGTACGACAGCGGCACCGAGGCCGACCGTGGATACCTGGTGATGGAACTGGTCGAGGGGCACAGCCTGGCGGAGGAGTTGCGCGTCAACGGGCCGACTCCCCCCGCGGCGGCGGCCCGGATCGGGAGCCAGGTCGCCGCGGGTCTGGCGGCGGCGCACCACGAAGGCGTGGTCCACCGGGACGTGAAACCGGCGAATCTGCTGCTGGCGCCCGACGGCACCGTCAAGATCGGCGACTTCGGGATCGCCCGCTTCGCCGATCACTCCACCACAGAGCTGACGATGAACGGCCAGGTCATCGGCACCAGCGCCTATCTGGCACCGGAGCGCGCCCTGGGGCGTCCCGCGGGTCCGGCGGCGGACATGTACGGACTGGGCTGTGTGCTGTACGAACTGCTCACCGCCCGTCCGCCGTTCCGCGCGGACACACCGGCGGTCATGGTCTACCGGCACGTGGAGGCGATTCCCGACCCTCCGAGCCGCCGCGGCCCCGCACTGCCGGGTGAGCTGGACGATTTTGTCCTGCGCCTGCTGACCAAGGACCCGGCGCGACGGCCCACCGCCGAGGAGGCCATCAGCTTCCTCTCGGCGCCGGAGGACTGGATACCGGTCGGGCGGCGGACCGTACGGGCACCGATGGCTGTCCCCCAGGACGTCCCGCCCGCCCACACCACTCTTCTCTCCGGGATGCCTGGCGTGACCGGGGTACCTGGCGTGCCCGGGGTGCCTGGGCTGCCCGGAGGGCCCGGTGACAACACGCGGACGCGGCCCGACCGGCGCCGGCCGCCCGGCCACGCGGGACAACGCCGCCGGTCGGTGCTCCTCGGCGCGGCCGTCACCGCGCTCTCCGCGATCGTCGTGGGCGTGGCCGCCAAGTCGTCGTCCGACGGCCGGCACGAGGATCCCGTGTCCCCGCCGCATTCCTCCGCGACCGAGGCCACGCGCCCGGCGGGAGAGTCCCCGAAGGCCCGGCCCGCGACGGGCGATGCGACGGTCCCGCCGTCGGCGGAGGCACCGGAGGGCGCGCCGGACGGCGCGGCGCCCGACAGGTCGGACGCCCCCTCCGTACCGACGGAGAAGACTCCGCGCGAGAAGAAGACGGCGGAGAAGACGGCCGGGAACGCGACCGCCCTCCCGTCGGACCCGCCTCCCCCCAGCGCGAATCCGTCGTCGCCGAGGCCCACCCCGTCCGGCACTCCCCCTCCCAGCGCCACCGCGCCCCCCACGGCGACGGCCACCGCGAGCGACCGGCCGGATCCCGACACCACACCGGACACCGCACAGCAGTAGACGGGACGTCAGGATGAGCGATTCGACGGCAAAATAACCGTTCTGGTGGAAAATGTCCGCCATCATGTCGAGAAAGAGGAGCAGGAGTGGCCCCCCGGCGTGCGCGCGGCGCCGGGGGTGCGAACCGCATCAAGGAACCGGGGCGAAGCCCCGGTGTCCATTTCGCACGGAGCGGCATTCAAGGAGAGCACGGCATGGCGAATGAGCGATCCCAGTCCAGCGGCCCGGCGGGCCGCGCCCCTGAACTGGCCCTGCCCGTAGCCGGGCAGGCCGGATGGGACACCGTGGACGTACGGGCCGTGGACACCGTACGGGTCCTGGCGGCCGACGCGGTCCAGAAGGTCGGCAACGGCCACCCCGGCACCGCGATGAGCCTGGCGCCACTCGCGTACCTGCTGTTCCAGAACGTGATGCGGCACGACCCGGCCGACGACCAGTGGCTGGGCCGGGACCGCTTCGTCCTGTCGTGCGGGCATTCGAGCCTGACCCTCTACATCCAGCTGTACCTGGCCGGGTACGGTCTCGAACTCGACGACCTGCGACAGCTGCGGACGTGGGGATCGGCGACTCCCGGCCACCCCGAGTACCGGCACACCCGGGGTGTCGAGATCACCACGGGCCCGCTGGGCCAGGGCTTCGCGAGCGCGGTCGGGATGGCCATGGCGGCCCGGCGGGAACGGGGTCTGCTGGACCCGGACGCGGCCCCCGGCAGCAGCCCGTTCGACCATCACGTCTACGTGGTGGCTTCCGACGGCGACATGATGGAGGGCGTCACCTCCGAGGCCGCGTCCCTGGCCGGCCATCAGGAGCTGGGCAACCTGGTCGTCGTCTACGACTCGAACCACATCTCCATCGAGGACAACACCGACATCTCCTTCAGTGAGGACGTGGCCGCGCGGTACGCGGCCTACGGCTGGCACGTACAGACGGTGGACTGGACCCGCACCGGCGACTACGTGGAGGACGTCGACGCGCTGCTGGCCGCCGTGAAGGCCGCGAAGGCGGAGACCTCCCGGCCCTCGTTCATCCTGCTGCGTACGATCATCGGCTGGCCCGCGCCCACCAAGCGCAACACCGGCAAGGCACACGGCTCCGCGCTCGGCGACGAGGAGGTCGCCGCGACCAAGTCCCTCCTCGGCTTCGATCCCGACCGTACGTTCGCCGTCGAGGACGACGTACTGGCCAGGACCCGGGCGGTCGGCGAGCGGGGCCGGGAGGAGCGGGCCGCCTGGCAGTCCGGCTACGACGCGTGGCGCCAGGCCAACCCCGAGCGTGCCGTGCTGCTGGACCGGCTCCTGGCCCAGCGGCTGCCCGACGGCTGGACGCGGGCGCTGCCCGAGTTCCCCGCCGACGCCAAGGGCATGGCCACCCGCAAGGCGTCCGGGGAGATCCTCACCGCGCTCGCCCCCGTGCTGCCGGAGCTGTGGGGCGGTTCGGCCGACCTGGCGGGCAGCAACAACACCACGATGGAGGGGGAGCCCTCGTTCGTGCCCTCCGAGCGGCAGACCGAGGAGTTCCCCGGCGGCCCGTACGGGCGGACGCTGCACTTCGGCATCCGCGAGCACGCCATGGGCTCGATCCTCAACGGCATCGCGCTCCAGAGCCTGACCAGGCCCTACGGCGGTACGTTCCTGACGTTCAGTGACTACATGCGGCCCGCTGTCCGGCTCGCGGCGCTGATGAAGCTGCCCGCCACCTACGTGTGGACCCACGACTCCATCGGACTCGGCGAGGACGGTCCCACGCACCAGCCGGTCGAGCATCTGGCCGCGCTGCGGGCCATCCCCGGCCTGGACGTCGTACGGCCCGGGGACGCCAACGAGACCACCGTGTGCTGGCGGACGATCCTGGAACACACCGACCGGCCCGCCGGGCTCGTCCTGACCCGCCAGAACCTCCCCGTCGTCGACAGGGCGGCGGGCGACGCGCCGGCGGACGGGGAGAGCGGTCCTTACGCCCCGGCCGAGGGGGCCGCCCGCGGGGGCTACGTCCTGGCGCACGGGTCCGGGGACGTACCCGACGTGATCCTGGTCGCGACCGGATCCGAGGTGCAGATCGCTCTGGACGCGCGGACCCGATTGCACCGGGAGGGCCTGTCCGTACGGGTCGTGTCCATGCCGTGCCGGGAATGGTTCGCCACCCAGCCCGACGCGTACCAGGACGAGGTGCTGCCGCCGGCCGTGCGGGCGCGCGTGAGTGTGGAGGCCGCGGTGGGGCAGGGCTGGCGCGAAGTGGTCGGCGACGCCGGCCGTATCGTCAGCCTGGAGCACTACGGGGCGTCCGCCGACTACGAGCGCCTGTACAGCGAGTTCGGCATCACCCCCGAGGCGGTCGCCGCCGCCGCGCACGCCAGCATCCGGGACGCGGCGGCGCCGCCGTACCCCGGCGGACACCAGCGGACCGCCGCGCCTTCCGAAGGAAGCACCGGCGACCTGTCGTCCTGATCCGCGCGGCCGCGCCGCGGTCGGTACTGTCTTCCGCTCCGAACCGCCGGGAATCGGTTCGGAGCGGAAGACAGTGCTCTGTTGACTTCCCCATCTAGTGCAGATTCACTAGTCGACAACTGGTGTCCACGCACTAAGCAGAGGTCATGATGCGACACGCGACGGCCTTCGTGGCTTCGCACGCCGTCACGCGCGCGGGCGACGCACGCGTCACCCTCACCGGCGAGCTCGATCACACCACCGCCCCTCAGGTACGCGAAGCGGTGGCGGCCTGCATGGCGGAGCGGCCGAAGAGCCTGCGCCTCGATCTGAACGGGGTCGGTTTCTGCGACTGCTCCGGGCTCAGCGTTCTGCTGGAAACACGGCTGTCTGTCCTCCTGGCCGGCGCGGATCTGGTGGTGGCGGGGATCGGCGCCCAGTTGGCGCGGCTGATCTCCCTGATCGGGGCCGGCGATATCCTGGCCGAGGGGCGTGTGAGTGCGGACTCGATCCTGGCTCGCAGCGAATGAGGACCGCCGGCCGTACGGGCCCGGTCCCCCCTGTCATGATCGTACGGCCCTCCACCAGCAAGGACACGCTCATGCCCACACCGCCAGGCCGACCGGTCCGCGTCCTGTTGGTGGAGGACCACGACATGGTGGCCGAGGCGATAGGCCTGGCTCTGGAGCGCTCCCCCGGTCTGGAGATCGTGGGGCGTTCGGCTTCGGTGGCGGCGGCGCTGGCCGACGCGGAATCGCACCAACCGGATGTTGTCCTGCTGGACCGGCGGCTGCCGGACGGCGACGGCATCTCCGCCATCGCCGGTCTGGAGAAGCTCGTTCCGCACGTGCGCGTCCTCGTCCTGACGGGCGAGGGCAGCGCGTCGGTGGCGGCACGGGTGGCGGAGGCGGGCGGGGCCGGTCTGTTGCTGAAGTCCAGCGGCCTGGGCGAGCTGGAGGACGCCGTACGACGCGTGGCGGCCGGCGAAATGGTCTTCAGCCAGGACCTGCTGGGCAACGTACTGGGGCGGTTGAGCGGCAGGACGCCGGTGCTCGGCGCCACGCTGACCCCCCGGGAGCGGGAGACCCTCGACCTGCTGGGCGAGGGGTTCACGACCTCGGACATCAGCGTCCGGCTGGGGGTCGCTCTCAACACGGGACGCAATCATGTCCAGCGCGTTCTGGAGAAGCTGGGGGCGCGGTCCCAGCTGGAGGCCGTGACGATCGCGCGCCGCGAGGGGCTCCTCACGTGACCCCGCACCCGCCGCCGCGGGAGCTGCCCCGGAAGCAGGCGGCTCCGCTGGCGGACGCGGCGTTCACGCTGCTCGTGCAAGGGGTGCTCGACTACGGCATCTTCATGCTCGATCCCCAGGGCTATGTGATCAGCTGGAACGCGGGGGCGGAGCGGATCAAGGGGTACTCCGCCGCGGAGATCGTGGGGAACCACTTCTCGGTCTTCTATCCGAACGAGGACAAGGCGTCGGGCAAACCGCAGTGGGAGCTGGAGACCGCCGTCGCCGACGGCAGACTCGAGGACGAGGGCTGGCGCATCCGTAAGGACGGCTCACGGTTCTGGGCGAACGTGGTGATCACCGCGTTGTGGGACGACAAGGGCCGGCTGGCCGGTTTCGGCAAGGTGACCCGCGACATGTCGGAACGGCGGGCCGCGCAGAACGCGCTCAGCGAACGGCGGCGGTTGTTCGACCACCTCGTCCAGGCCCAGGAGACGGAACGCCGCCGTATCGCCTGGGACGTCCACGACGACTCCATCCAGGCCATGGTCGCCGTGGGCATGCGGCTCCAGTTGCTGACGGAGCGGATACCGGAGTCGTACGCCGCGGAACTGGAACGCCTCGACCTGTCGGTGCGCGGCGCGATCAGCCGGCTCCGGAACCTGACCTTCCGGCTGCACCCGCCGGGGATCGACCGCAGCGGGCTGGTCGAAGCGCTCTCCAACCACCTGACCGAGGTGTCCGACTCCTGGAAGATGACTCCCTCGTTCGAGCACCGGCTCGACCGTGAACCCGGGCCCGAGACGGCCATCACCATCTTCCGTATCGTCCAAGAGGCGCTGCTGAACGTGTACAAGCACGCTCGCGCGAGCACCATCGCCGTCCGGGTCGAGTCGTCCGACGGGGGCATCGTGACCAGCGTCGCCGACAACGGCAACGGGGAGCCCATGGCGCGGGACGCCGGCCGCGATCATTTCGGGATCATCGAGATGCGGGAGCGGGCGGAGACGGCCGGGGGCTGGTGGTCGATGCGCAGCGAACCGGGGGTCGGGACAACGGTGGAGTTCTGGGTGCCGAGCCCGCCGGCCGCTGCGCGGGCGGAACCGGTGGGGCCGGTGAAGCCGGTGGACCCGGCGGACCCTGCTGACCCTGCCGACCCGGCGGAGCCTGCGGGCGAGCCGCGGTGACAGCGGTCCGCCCCGCCGGCAGCCCGCTGAGCGTGCTCCTCTGCGACGACAACGACATGCTGCTGGACATCCTGTGCGAGGTCGTGGACGCGCAGCCCGATCTGCGCGTCGTGGGCACGGCGTCGGACGGGGAGCAAGCGGTCCGGCTCGCCCTCCGTCATGAACCGGACGTGGTCGTCCTGGATGTCCGGCTTCCCGGCGGCGGTCCGCATGTCGCCCGGGAGATCGCACGATGCTCACCGAACAGCCGCGTCGTGGCGTTCTCCGCGTACAGCGACACGAGCTCGGTCGAGGGAATGATGCGCGCCGGCGTCTCCGCGTACGTCCTCAAGGGTGTCACCAACCGTGAGTTCCTCGGCGCGCTGCGCCGCGCGGGACAGGTCTCCGACGACGTTTGTTGAAGCTGGCCGGGACCCGGGGACCGCGCGGCCGACTGGCCCGGCCGAATGGGGGTAAAGGGCGAGGAGATCACAGCGCCGCGCCGGCGCGGACCGGCCCGCACAGGGGGAGATCGCATGCACGGGGTTCACGACACAGCAGACGGCCACAGAGTCATGACGCGGGCACCCCGGGGCGGTGCCGCCTTCGACGGGGAGCCGGGGATGATCGCGGCGGCGCGCCGCCTCACGCGCGAGTTCCTGACCCGGGTCCAGGGTGAGTACGGCGTCCCGGTGTCGTCCCGGCTGGTCGGTGATACGCAGCTGGTGGTGAGCGAACTGGTGACCAACGCGAGCAAGTACGCGCCCGGCCCGTGCCTGCTGGACCTCCAGCTCCTTCCCGACGCCGTCGAGATCACCGTATGGGACAGCGCGTCGGCTCTGCCGATCGCGCGGGCGGCCGAGCCGGGGCGTATCGGGCAGCACGGCATCGAAATAGTGCTGGCCCTGTGTGAAGGATTCGACGTCCGGCGCGAACCCGTCGGCAAGAGGATCAAGGTCCGTCTCGCCCTGACGGACGGACTTCACTGACCCGTGAGGGCGGCGGCTGATCCAGGAAGGCATCCCATCGCGGGGAGGGACAAGGACATGGGCAGGATCCTCGCAGTGGTGCGGCGGCACGACCACCGGCTGACCAGGCGGATCGCGGCGTGGCACCACCCGTGGATACGGACGGCCCTGCCGGCGGTGCAGGACGCGGCCGAACACACCGCGCTGTGGTGGGGAGCGGCCGCGGTCATGGCCACCACGGGCGGACGGCGGGGCCGTAACGCCGCGGGGGCGGGACTGGCCGCGATGGGCCTGGCGGAGGCGTTGTCCAACACGGTCGGCAAACAGCTGGTCGAGCGGCGCCGTCCTCCCAAGGAATGGATTCCGAACGCGGAAGTGGAGGAGCGGCCGACCAGTTCCTCCTTCCCCTCCGGTCACACGGCGGCGGCCATCGCCTTCGCGGCGACCGTCACCGTCGTATGGCCACCTGCCGGAGCCGTCTGCGTGCCTCCCGCGCTGGCGGTGGCGCTGGGACGGGTCCACAGCGGAGCCCACTACCCGACGGACATCGCCGCCGGAACCTTCATCGGCCTGGCGGCGACGGCTCTGGTCCTCACCGCCAAGCACCGGGCCACAGAACGCTGGCGGTGACCGTCCCCCGCCCCTTTTGATCGCTTGGCGAGCATCCCCTCACCTGGCGTTCCCTCATCCGGGGGGTGTCATGGTCAGAATGGCTCTTTGGGCGCGGGGCAGGAAGTCCCCGGTGGAGAGGTGACCGATGTGGCCGATGTAGCCGTCGGGACGGATGAGGAGCAGGGTGTCCTCGGTCAGTCCGTAGACACGCGCGGTCGTCCGGCGCGGGTCGGCCAGGACCTGGTCGGCGTGTCTGGCGTACCCGGCACCTTCACCGAGGGCGATACGGGTCAACGGAGCGCCGGCTTCGGGCCATTCGAGGCGGTCGAGGGCCTCGGCGGCACGGGTGCCGTACGCCAGCGCGGTGAAGTGCGGGCCCTGGAAGAGGTCGAACAGTCTGACCGGCCGTCCGTCGCGATCCGCCGGACGGGAGTCCGGGGCGCGGTCTCCCACCCGCAGCTTCTTCGTCGCGTCGCTGTGAGCGGGGGCGGCGAGCGGGCCGCCGTGGTAGGTCAGGGCGAGCTGCTGCTCGTCCTTGCCCCGGCGGATGCTCGAAGGGTCGAGCTTGGCGATGCCGTCGTACTTCTTGGTCGACAGGTTCAGCACGCTCTCCGCGATCGGCAGCCGCTCGGCCTCGTAACTGTCCAGCAGCGCGGCGTCGGCCCCCGCCAGGACCTGTGACAGCTTCCAGCCGAGGTTATACGCGTCCTGGAGGCCGGTGTTCAGCCCCTGGGCGCCGGCCGGGGTGTGCACGTGCGCGGCATCTCCGGCGAGGAAGACGCGTCCCCGCCCGTAGCTCTCCGCCAGACGGATGTTGGGCCGGAACACCGAGGTCCACCGGATGCCGGTCAGCGCGACGCGCCGGTTTCCGGTGTGCGAGCGGATCCGCTCATTGATCTGTGGCTCGGTGCTCGGCGGGTCCTCGTCTTCCGCCAGCCGGATCATCCACTGGAACAGGCAGCTGTGCGGGAGGGGGCAGGCGCCGACAAATCTGCCACCGGCGCCGGGCCACACGTGCCACCGGTCACGGGACAGGCCCGTGGTGGCGGCGTCCACGAGCAGTATCCGGTCCTGTTCGTCCGTCGAGCCGAGGAATCCGACGGCCAGTTGTTTGCGGACCCGGCTGAAACCGCCGTCGGCACCCACGACATGGCGGGCGACGATCCGCTCGATCCCGTCGGGCCCTTCCACATCAGCTGTCACAGCGCCGGGCCCCTGCACCAACTCGACCAGCTCCGTCCCGAACTCCACACGGCGGCCGAGGCTTTCCAGACGGGCGTGCAGGGCGCGGTCGGTACGGAACTGCGGGATCAGCCAGGTGTTCGGGTACGGAACGTCCACGCCGGCCCGCGCCTTGCGCACCATGCGCCAGGGCACGGTCACCGGCCCCAGATGAACACCGAGCGACGGGAAGCTGCCGCCACCTTCCAGGATGTCGTCAAGTGCCCCGAGATCTTCGAGCACTTCGAGGGAGCGCGGCTGAATCCCCTTGGCCCGCGAACCGTCAAAGGCGTGCGGTGACTTGTCGATGACGCGGAGGGAGTGGCCACGGCGTGCGAGATCGATCGCCAGGGCGGAGCCGGTCGGACCGGCCCCGACGATCAGGACGTCGACGGCGCGGAGATCGTTCACGTTCATAATGGCTACACTGTTGCCAGTATGCGCGTGGTGTCAAGTCGCGGGCATACTTCCGGGGTGCAGACATCACGTGAGCAACCGCGACGTAGCGGGCCACCCGCGCGGCGCTCTCCGGGCCGCCCACCGGTCCCCCCGGACCGGATCGTCGCCGCGGCGATGCGGATCGTCGACGAGGAGGGCGCCGAAGCCCTGTCGATGCGAACGCTCGCGAAGCACCTGGGCTCCGGTACGGCGACGCTGTACCGCCATTTCGACAATCGGGCGGAGGTTGTCGCCCAGGTGGCCGACCGGCTGTTCGGCATGATCGAAGTCGAGCCGCAGCCCGCCGCCACCGAGTGGCGCGAGGCCTGCCGCACCATGATGGAGAACGTGTTCGCGGTCCTGCGCCGCCATCGCAGGGTCGCGCCCCTCCTGATGGAGGAAACCCCTGCCGGCCCGAATGCGAGGGCGGTCCGCGAGCGCTGCGTCGGCATCCTGCTGGACAACGGTTTCCCGCCGAAGACCGCCGCACAGGCGTACGCGACACTGGCCCGCTACGTGCTGGGCTTCGCGATGCAGCTCGGAGAACAGGGACGGCCCGGCGACAAGTCCGCCGACGAGCGAGCAGCCACGCCCGTCCACCCCGCGGACCCGTCCCTGTACCCGGCCACGACGAGGGTGGCCGCTTTCCTTCCGGTGCCGCTGGAGGACGAGTTCTCCTTCGGACTCGGCCTGCTCATCGAGGGCCTCGCCCAACTCCGCGACGGCGTCTGACCTCGGAGTCGTACCTCCGGGGTGCCCCGGTCCCTGACCGTCACGCGCCGAAGTGGGTGAAGGAACCCCAGGCCGTGGGACGGGCTCCGGCGGCCGCCGCCTGTGTCACCGCTGTGCCGAGTGCGGCGGAGGGGAGGACTCCCCGCCGGAGTTCCTCGTGGAAGGTGGACATCAGCCGGATGGTCTGTTCGGAGTCCGGTACGGCCCAGAGCGCGGCGATCACGGAGCTTGCCCCCATGGCCAGCAGCGCGGCGGGGAAGCCGAGTTGTTCGCCGGGGAGCCGGATGCCGATGCCGGCCAGGTGGCAGGCGGACAGGACGACGGTGGTTCCGCGTCGCAGGTCGTGTCCGAGGAGCGAGGACAGGGGCAGTGGTTGGCCCAGGAGGATCGTGGACTCCAGTGGATGGTGCGCGTCGAGGGATCCGTGGCCGGCGAGATGGATGAGGTTGGCGGACGTCATCTGTTGGGCCAGGCCCTCCGGTGCCGGGCCCGTGGGGCGGGCGACGCCGCTGGAGGACCGGCCGAGACCGCGCAGGCGCTCCGGTCCTTGGGGGTCGGCTGCGGCCGTGTTCTGGTCCCGGAGGATCGTGGGGGTCACGCCGTGGACGGCTGCGATCGCGCGGGCCTCCGGCACGGTGAAGGGGATCGGTTTGCCGCCGGCCCCGTCGTGGTACCAGGGGTCGGCCACGATCAGGGGGTCGATGCGTGAGGGCCGGGGCCATGCCGCCGCGAACATCAGGGCGTTGCCGGAGGGGACGACGGTGAGGTCGAGGAGGCCGCATACGGGGATGCCGTCCACCGGCGCGGTGTACAGCGGCAGGAGGGCGCTCTGCCCCAGTGGTACGAGGGCGACGCGGCCCCCCATGAGGTCCGGCCAGGCGTCGAGTACGGGTTTCCACACCGCGTCCGTGACGGCGGCCTGCGCCTCGCGGACCGCCCGGTCACGGGCCTTGACCAGCGGCGGTTCCGCCGCCAGGGACGCGCGTAACGTGTCGAGTCGGGCCTGGACCGCCTCAAGTCCCAGGCCGGGCAGGGCGATGCTCTCGCACAACCGCCGGCCGCTCCCCGGCGCCTCCAGCCGTATCGCCGTACCGCCCCGGACTCCGGGTGCGAGGTAGAGGACCGAGCGCGACGTCTTGTCCGCGGCGAGCACGGCGGACACGGTGCGAGCCCCCGAGTGGAGAGCGTCTCCGCTCGACAACTCTTCGAGCGTCAGGTCCAGTTCCTGGACCATCATCAGGTCGGCGTGGGCCCGCAGGGCCACGACGGTGTCCACGCCGGTGGGCAGATCCAACTCCCGCTCGGCCGCGGCCCGCACACTGCGGCGGAGCCTGCGCACGCGGCGTTCGGCGCCCTCTCCGCCGAGAAAGGTGGACAGTTCGCGGGCGATGGTACGGTCATTCATCTGACGACCCGTCAGGCCTTCCGCGACCAGGTAGCCCACGAGCGGCACGCCGGAACGGTGCGCCACGTCCACGGACATGTCCGCCATCGCCTGGATGTCGGGCAGCGCGTCCTCGGGGAACGTCACGCCGTTCTTCGTGTTCTCGGCGTCGATGACGGCCACCGCGCTGACGAACAACAGGCTGGAGACGGACGCGAAGAACCACTGGCCCAGTTCGGCGTGCACGCCGAAAGAGATGCGGGCCGTCCGGAAGACGAGCCGGGCGAACGCGGGGTCACCTTGGACCATCTTGTCCATGCTGTGCCGCATGAGCCGCCAGATGTCGTCCGCCACGGCGGCGGACCCGTCGCGCCGTCCCCGTTCCTGCAACGCGTTGACGGCCTGTTGGATCCTGTTGAACTCAGCCTCCTGGGGTGACGTGAACAGCCCCATCACCCGGCCGCACGGGACGGGCCGTTCATCGCGGACACGACGGCGCCGGTGAGGGCCGCCGTATCAAGAACGGGCCTGCCGTCGGGTCCGGGGGCGGAGCGGATCTCGATACGGGTCTCGGCCCCGGCCTCGCCGGTGATCGTGAGGACGAGCGGCGGCGCAGGCCCGTCGACGGCGGCGCGGAACCCGAACCAGACGGCGGCTCTCTGGACGAATTCCTTGATCCGGTCACGGGCGAGGTAGACGCCCACCACGTTGGCCGTGACGGCCAGCCCCTCGTTGCCGAGGGACACCGCGGCCTGCGCCACCGACGCCCACTGGTCGCCGGAGCGGGATCCGGCTTCCACCTCG
Organism: Streptomyces sp. NPDC087420; assembly: GCF_044744165.1. NCBI lineage: Bacteria > Bacillati > Actinomycetota > Actinomycetes > Kitasatosporales > Streptomycetaceae > Streptomyces > Streptomyces sp. NPDC087420. Next base: position 559,261 of record NZ_JBIUXU010000001.1, on the reverse strand, counting down.
TCGAAGTCCGCCCTGTCGAGCAACTCCCAGAAATCATCCGGTACATGCACAAACATGTGGTCGCCCATGACGCCGAGGGTAGCCGTCCGCGCACGACCGGGAGGAGGTTTGCGCGAACCGCCCCGGCCCGGTCACCAGCCCGTCGGGCCGGGTGGCGCCGTACGGTCTCCACCTGTCCCGGCGCCACGGCCTCGACCGCTTCCCTTCCGGCCGCCGTCAGCTTGATCATGGTGGCGCGCGCGTCGGTGCTGCGGTCCCAGCCGATACGGCGGCCCCGGGTGCGCCGCATCTGGAGACAGGTGCGCCAGACGCGGTCCTCGCGTGGGTCCAGCCATCGGAGCTTGGCCATAGGACCAGGCCATCCGGTGATTGCTGACACGTCAGCATCGAGCCGCGCACCCGGCCCGGCAAGATTGTTTCGGTGTGGTGGTGCGGTGTGGCGGGGGGTGGTCGTCGTTATCCACGGACAAGCTGTCCCTGAATGTGGTGGTGGGAATCCGGCAGGCTGAGGGGGAGCCCAGGAATTCTCTCAGCAGGCAGCGCGAAGGAGCCGATCGAAATGGCCAGGACCACTTACGAGATCCCCGATCAGGCCGGGAAGCTGGCCGTGGTGACCGGTGCGAGTGACGGGCTGGGACTGCAGATCGCCCTCCGGCTCGCCTCGGCCGGGGCGGAGCTGGTGCTGCCGGTCCGCAACCCGGCCAAGGGCGCCGCGGCGGTCGAGCGCATCCGGGCCGCGGCGCCGCGTGCCAGGGTCACCACGAGGGACCTCGACCTCGCGTCCCTGGAGTCGGTGCGCGCCCTGGGCGACACCCTCCTCGCGGAGGGCCGGCCGATCGACATCCTGATCAACAACGCCGCGGTCATGACCCCGCCGACCCGGCATGAGACCCAGGACGGGTTCGAATTGCAGTTCGGAACCAACTTCCTGGGCCACTTCGCACTGACCGCCCGCGTCTTCCCCCTGCTGCGCGAGGCCTCCGCACGGGTGACGTCCCTGTCCGCGCTCGCCGCGCGTCTGGGGTCCTTCCAGTGGGACGACCTTCAGTACCGGGGCACGTACAAGGCGATGAAGGCGTACGGACAGTCCAAGCTGGCCCAGATGCTCTTCGCACTCGAACTGGACCGGCGCAGCCGCGCGGCCGGCTGGGGCATCGCCTCCAACACCGCGCACCCGGGCCTGACGGTGACCAACCTGCAGACCTCGGGGTGGAACATGGGCAGCGACAAGATCAGTATGCGTACGAAGAGCTTCCGGATGGCCCCGAGGATCCTCCCCTTCCTGGTCCAGTGGCCCGAGACCGGGGCCCTGCCCACCCTCTACGCGGCGACCGGCCCCGCCGCGCGCGGCGGCGCCTTCTACGGACCCGGCGGCTTCGGCCACTTCACCGGCGGACCCGCCGAACAACCCCTCTACAAGACCGCCGAAGACCCCGAGGCGGCACGCCGGATCTGGGCCGAGGCCGAACAACTCACCGACACCGCCTTCCCGGCGGTCTCGGCGGCCCGCTGACCATGGACCGCGACCAACTCGCCGACTTCCTGCGCACCCGCCGGGAAGCACTGCAACCCGAGGACGTGGGGCTCCCCCGGGGCAAACGCCGGCGTACCGGCGGACTGCGCCGCGAAGAGGTCGCGGCCCTGTGCGGCATGTCGGCCGACTACTACAGCCGCATCGAACACCACCGCGGCAGCCGCCCCTCCGAACCCATGCTCGCCGCCATCGCCCGGGGCCTGCACCTGTCCCTGGACGAACGCGACCACCTGTTCCGCCTGGCCGGGTACCCCACACCCGCCCGCGAGCTGCGCATGGAACACGTCGACACCGGCCTCATGCGCGTGCTGGACCGGCTCCAGGACACCCCGGCGCAGGTGGTCACGAGCCTCGGCGAAACCCTGCTCCAGACCCCGCCGGCCGTCGCGCTGCTCGGCGACGAGACCGGCTACACCGGCCTCGACCGCAGCATGTTCCACCGCTGGTTCACCCGCCCCGACACCCGCCGGATCTATCCGCGCGAGGACCACGACACGCACAGCCGGGCCTTCACCGCCGACCTGCGCTCCCTCGCCGCCCGGCACGGCCCCGCCAGCCGCGCCGCCGACCTCGCGCACAGGCTCCTCGACACCAGCCCCGAGTTCGCCCGGCTCTGGAGCGAGCACGAGATCACAGCGGAGCGCGGCCACCTCAAACGCGTCAGGACCGCCGAACTCGGCGTGATCGAGGTGTACTGCCAGATGCTCTTCGACCTCGATCAGGACCAGGCCCTGCTGATCTTCACCGCCACACCGGGCAGCGAGAGCCACGAAAAGCTCCAGCTGCTCTCCGTGATCGGCGCCCAGCAACTCCCCACCCGCCCGTGAGGAGTTGTCAGGAGGCGGGCGGGCGGGCCGTGATGCCCGCGACGATGAGGTCGATGCCGGCGACGAACTGCGCGCGGTCGTCGTGTGCGAGGCCCTGGTCCGCGAGCGCCCGGGTGAAGGGGTAGCCCTCGGGGCTGAGCTGTTTCCATGCCTCCGCCACGGTGCCCAGGTAGGCGCCGCGGTCGGCTTCCGGTCCGAGATCCCGGGCCCGTACGAGGTTCGCGGCGTTCTGTCCGGCGGCGCCGAGGATGTAGTGCATCAGGGCGGACGTCGCGGTGAACCAGCTGCTCGGGGGTACGTCCAGGGCGTACACCTGGCGGCCGATGGCCTCGAAGAGGCGGGTGGTCACCGGGCTGGCGGGGTGGTGGGAGAGCTGGGCGGTGAGCTGGGGGGCGAGCCACGGGTGCCTCTCGATGGCGTCGAAGAGGCCGAGGCCTACGTCGTGGATCCGCCCGGCCGTCCCCGCCGTCCCCGCCGTCTCCGCCATCCCCGCCATCCCCGCCGACCCTGCCGTCCCTGCCGTCTCCGCCGTCCCCGCCGACCCCGTGGCCAGCGCGACGGTGACGGCGTGGTCCGTGGCCGCGGCCAGCAGTTCGGTCTTGCCTGCCACATGCCAGTAGATCGCCCCGGGGCCGGTGGCCAGGCGTTCGCTGAGCGCCCGGAAGGTCAGTCCGCCCTCGCCCGCCGTGTCCAGCAGATCGACGGCGGCCTCGACGATCTGCTCGCGGGAGAGGGGGCTGGTACGCCGCTCGGGCTTCTTGCGCGTCGGTGGTGTCACGCCGCCATTTTGACATGACTGGAGCGCCGTTCCATACTCGCCATGGAACGGCGTTCCATCGACGCCGGGGCCGGGCTCGCACCCGACGCCCCGCCGCGAAACGGAAAGAGGAATCATGGCACTGCAAGATCAGCCCGCGTACCTCATCAGGATGCGCGCCAAGCCCGGACTCGGCGACAAGCTGTTCGCACTGGCCACGGAAGGGATGGAGAGGTCGGGGTCCTCCGACCGGTTCATCCTCGCCCGCGAGGACGCCGACCCCGACGTCCTGTGGAACATGGAGGTGTTCCGGAGCGTCGAGGCCAAGGAGGCGTACGAGAACAGCCCTCTCGCCGACGAGCTGCGCGACGAGATCATCGGCCTCCTCGCCGAGCCGCCCCGGCGGATCGAGGTCCACCCCTACTCCGCCCTGCCCGCCGACCCGGCCTGAGCGCGACGAGGGCGCCCACCGAACGGTCGTCAGGTCATGGTCGGTGGCGCGCTCATCGCCGCCGCCAGGAATGTGATGGCCCAGCGCCGGGCCGCCTCACCCTCCGCCGGGGACAGGCCCGCCGGGGGGTGCCGGTTGTAGACGTCGACGCGGTCCACCGCCGTCACGGCGAGGATCCCCCGCATCCGGAACCACAGCTCCTCCGCGGAAAGACCGGGCAGCGCGCGCCCGAAGGCCGCCAGGTACCGATCGCGGACCTCGTTCTCGGCCGGACCGGTCCAGCCGCGCATCTCCTCGGCCGGGTCGCCGATGATCGTCACGATCAGCCGGGACGTCCGGGCGCCACCCTCGTCACCGGCCGGCATCCCGTCGAACAGCGGCCCCGCGAAAGCCTCCACCAGTGCGGCGGCCGTCGGGGCTCGCGGCCCGGCGAGCAGCCGGTCGAGCCCGGCGCTCTGCGCGGCGTTGATGGGCCCGATCACGCGGCGCACGACCTCGCCCAGAAGCTCCGCCTTCGAGCCGAAGTGGTACGCGACGGCGGCCAGGTTCGCTCCGGCGAGGTCCGTGATCGCGCGGACCGAGGTGCCGCGGAAACCACGCTCGGCGAAGAGGTGCTCGGCCGCGTCGAGGATCTGGGTGCGGGTGTCGCGTGGCGCCATGGGCACGTACTATACATACGTTTGAATCAAACGAACGTATGATTGAAGCGTACGCGCAGAAGTGGGTGCCATGAAAGTGCTCGTATACGGCGCCGGGGTTCTCGGCAGCCTGTTCTCCGCCCGCCTGTACGAGGCCGGGCACGACGTCTCGCTCCTCGCCAGGGGCGAACGCCTGGCCGCCCTGCGGCAGTACGGCGTACAGCTCGCCGAGGGGGACGGCCCGGCCGTCAGGCGGGTGCCGGTGCCGGTGGTCGAGCACCCGGCCGGCGGGTACGACCTGATCGCCGTCTTCGTCCGCACCCACCAGGTGGACGCGGTGCTGGAGTCACTCGCCGGTCTTGGGGGCGACGTGCTGTTCCTGCTCAACTGGGCGGCCGGCGCGGAGCCGCTGGGCGCGGTCATCGGCCATGAGCGGGTATTGCTCGGCTTCCCCGCGGCCGGCGGCACGATGGACGGCGACGTGGTCCGCCACCGCGCGCCCGGCTTCGTGACCCGCCGGGTCGCGATGCCGGTCGGCGAACCCGACGGCCGTACCACCCCGCGACTGGAACGGATCGTGGGGGCGTTCCGCACCGCCGGGATCAACGCCAAGGCCGAGCCGCGGATGGATGCCTGGCTCAGGACGCACGCCGCGTTCGAGGTGCCACTCGGGCAGGCGGTGCACGCGGCGGGCGGCCCGGTGGCGCTCGCCGACGATCCGGACGCGGTCCGCGGCATGCTCCACGTCATGCGGCGGAACCTGGCGGCGCTGCCGACGCCGCCGGTCCCTCGCGGGTTCGTTGTGCTGCGGACCCTGCCGGAAGGGCTGCTCGTGGCCCTGCTGCGGCGCTTCCTGCGGAGCCCGACGGCCGTACACAGCGGACTCAGCGCCGCCTCGCCCGCGGCGGCGGCCGAACTGGAGCGGCTGGCCGAGCAGATGCGTGCCCGGGTGAGGGGCGGCGGGCGATAAGGGCCTGAGCCGTCGGCCCGGTGCCGCTCGGTACGGAGGTCCCCCTGGACGCCCCCGGCGCGGTCATCTGACGCGGCGGCGGCCGGACGGTGGGCGGGAGCCCGTCCTGCCGCTGGGGCGACTTCTCACCCCGGACCGGCAGCTGGACATCCGCGAGGAGGAGGTTCCGCACGAGGGCGCGGCCGTCACCCGCACCTGGCGGTACGCGCGGGGTCGGACTGACAACTCGCCGCCGGGACAAGGACGTTCAGGGGACGCGACTTCGACCCCATCCCGGGCCGAACGACAACAGGACGGGGAGGGCCGGGTAGTCGCGCCATTGAGCCGGACGGCGCCCCGCCGGTGGCGCCATCCGGGTGGGAACGGGCGTTTCCCGAGCGGGAACAGCGCCTCGCCGGGCTGTGCCCGTGCCATGAAGGTATCCAGCCGGGGAACGCAACCCGGAGTTCATCGACAGCAAGAGGAAACCGTCATGAGCGCACCGACCATCGCGCACCGGGCCATCTCCGTACTCGCCGGGGTTCTGCTGGCGGGGACGGCCCTGGCCGCCCCCGCCGTCGCCACGGGCCACGAGCCGGGCCCGGGCCCGGCGTCCTCCACCACGCAGGCCGAGCCCTCCGCGGCCGTCGTCTACAAAGGCCGGGTCATCGCGAGGCCGGCCGTCAACGTACGGCCGAACCCGAACAGCGGCAGGCCGCCCGTCAAATCCATCCCGTACGGCACCATCATCGAACTGGCCTGCAAGGTCAACGGTGAGCTCGTGGAGGGAAACCCCCGCTGGTATCTGCTGAAGGACAAAAGCGGCTGGGTCGCCGCCCGCTGGATCGAGAACGTCACCGCGGCACCGCACGAGTGCCCGTGACCCACTGACCGCCCGGCGCCCCCCGTCCTCGGCGGGGGGGGCGCCGGGCGCTGTCGGGCAGCCCTGGCAGACCGCTGCCCACCCATCCGCATGATGAGCCGACAAATAATCAGTAAGGGGTCAATTTCAGCAAGTCCCTTATATGTCTCCGACATGATGCGCTGTCATATTCCTGCCAGATTGCCCCGTTCATCTCGTTGTACCCATCAGGGGAAGGCAGGAAAATGGGCAGGTTCAGGTACGGAACCACCGCGTCGGCCATCGCGCTGGCCGCCTTGGGATCGCTCGTCGCCGCGGGAGGCACGGTTCACGCGGAAGCGGGCCAGGACACCATCACCATGCTGAAGCAGGAGAAGAGCCAGTGGTGCTGGGTCGCCTCCGGGCTGACCATCGCCAAGTTCCAGGGCTTCGGATCCACACAGACGGACTTCTGCGACCGGGCCCAGCCCTACTACGGCTGCAACAACCAACCCGCCACGCTCGACGACATGGCAAGGGGCTGGAGCAGCCTCGGCATGACCCATACCGGTTCGGGCCTGAGCAGCGCGGCCACGTTCGACCAGGTGCACACCGACGTCAAGGCGGCCCGGCCGATCGGTGCCCGCATCGGGTGGACGTCCGGTGGGGGCCACATGAATGTGATCTACGGCTTCGACACGTCGAACAACACGATCGCCGTGGCCGACCCGTGGCCGGACACCACCACGTACACGTGGTGGAAGTACGGCGACTACGTGAGCAACAGCTCGTCCAAGTGGACCCATTCCCGCATCGGTATCTCCCGCTAAGGCAGGCGACATGCGCGACACCAGTAACACCCGCGGCACCCGAATGTCCGGCAAGCGGGCGGCCCGCGTCTCCCGACTGTCCGTCGTCCTCGCGGTGAGCGCGTCCGCGCTGCTGTCCGTGGTCGGTCCGGCGTACGCGGCCCCGGCCAAGGACCCGCTCCCGGCGGACATCCCCGACTACCGGGCCGCCCTCGACGCGGTGAAGTCCGCCGACGTCCGCGACACCGTCTGCCGCTTCCTGCGTACTCCGGTACCCACCGGCGACGCCGGCGGTCCCGTACAGACGATCCCCGAAAGGGCCGAGCCCTGCCAGGGCCTCCCCGCCTTCACGATCAAGGACCCGCTGGCGCGGAACGAGATCACCCCCGGTTTCGCCGCCGGAACCGCCCAGCCACTGCCCACCGAGGCGATCACCCTGACAGGACTGGTCTCCTCACTGAGCACCACCGTCAACGGCCGCAACGCCACCGTCCTGCTCGCCCCCACCCAGGGCGGCGGCTGGCACCTGGCAGCCGTACGTGACGGCGACAGCGAGGCCGGATACGCCGGCAGGGCCACCGTGGGCACACTGGTCTTCACCGAACCCCAGATCCGCGGCTGGTACCAGCTCAAGCTCACCACCGTCGAACCACTCAACGACCAGGCCCGCCAAGGACTGGGCGGCAAGGCGTCGGTATCGCTCAGGGACTACCAGAAACTGGTCAAGGCCCGCTACGCCGACAAGCTGCCCGGCTCGGAGTACGACTCCAAGGGCTACTCCAGCGGCTACGACCTCCAGCGCGCGGAGACCGGCTCCTCACCCTCCACCCTGCTCCTCGCCGGCGGATCCGGCACGGCACTCGCCCTCGCGGGCGGCGCCACCGTACTCCTCCGGCGCCGACGCGCAAGCACCCTCTGAACCCACTCCCGTACGCCCCAGCGCTCCGTCCCGGCAGCCGGCCGGGACGGAGCGAGTCCCCGCCCGGCCCGAGCCTCTCGGGCCGGGCGGCAGGCCGAAGAGTGGTCAGTTGTTGACGTCGTCCGAGTAGTCGTCCGCACACTTGTCCTTCTCGGACTGGCTGTTCGCGTGATTCACACAGTCGTTGAAGTCCTTGAACTCGTCCGAGTTCAGCAGCGACACACCGACCGTGACGATCACCGCCGAAACGATCAGTCCCAGGGCCCCCAGCACCGCGCCGACGATGGCCATCGTGCGGCGGGGCGCCCGGCCGCCACGAGCGCGGCGCGCGCCGAGAACACCGACCACGATCGCCGCCAGGCCCAGCAGGATGCCCCCGATGACCGTCCAGAACAACACACATGCGGCGATCCCCAGAACCAGGGCGGCGACCGCGAGGCCGTTGCTCCGCGCGGGGGCCGGATCGGTGTGGAGTTGCCCGTCGTGGGCCGACTGCTGCGGGTAGTTGGGCATGGACATCGGTCTCACACTCTTCTCTTCTGCTCGTCGTCCCATTCGTGTCTCCCCCGTGTGCCCATCAACTGGCCCCGCACGCCTGTTCGTTGAGCCAGCTCGCACCTCATGGCGCGGCGGTCGAGGCCGACGCGCCGGACGGCTACCTCGCGATGCCGTTCGCGTGCGGATGTCCCGGTGACTTCAAGGAAGCCCTCGCTCTCGGTCTCACCGCCCGCCCGGTCCTCGTCGGCCCCGTCACCTACCTGCTGCTGGCCGAGCCCACCCCCGGTGTCGCCCCGGACTTCGAGCCGCTGACGCTGCTGGACCGGCTGCTCCCGGTGTACGCGCGGGTGCTCGCCGACCTGCGCGCGGCCGGCGCCGAGTGGGTCCAGCTCAACGAACCCGCCCTGGTCCAGGACCGGTCACCGGCCGAACTGAACGCCACAACCCGCTCCTACCGTGACCTCGGTACCGCCACCGACCGGCCCAGGCTGCTGGTGGCCTCGTACTTCGGGCGGCTCGGCGAAGCGCTGACCGTCCTGGCCGAGGCACCCGTCGAAGGGCTGGCGCTCGACTTCACCGAGTCGGTCGCGGCCAACCTCGACGCCCTCGCGGCCGTCGGCACCCTCTTCGGCCTCGCCGACCGCGTGGACGTCTCGGCGTCGTCCTCGCTCCCGCACGTACCGCTGGACGCCACCGCCGAGCGTGACATCGATCCGCAGATCGCCCGCCGGCTCGCCTTCGCCCGGCAAAAGACAAAGGAGATCGCCGTCCTGGCGCGCGGGCCGACCCTGGGTACGGACACCATCGCGGCCGAACTCGCCGCGAACCTGGCCTCCCGGGCCCGGTCGGCACTGACCCACGACCCTGCGGTAGGCGCCCGTACAGCCGCGATCACCGACGCCGACGGACGGCGCTCCCGGCCCTACACCGAGCGGATCGCCGCCCAGCGGGCGCACCTGGGCCTCCCCCTGCTGCCGACGACCGCGATCGGCTCGTTACCGCAGACCACCGAACTGCGCACGGCGCGCGCCGACTTGCGCACGGGCAAGATCGACACCGCCGGGTACGAGGACCGGATCAAGGACGAGATCCGGGAGGTCCTCTCCTTCCAGGAGAAGGCCGGCCTCGACGTGCTGGTGCACGGCGAGCCCGAACGCAACGACATGGTCCAGTACTTCGCCGAACAGCTGACCGGCTACCTCGCGACGGAGCACGCCGCACATGAACAGCGGGGAGCGAAGCGCCGTCGGTCGCACGAGCGGGGTCCGAGATGCCCCAGCGGGTTGCGTTCCTTCATAGCGGGAGTTACAGTCTCTAACATAAGTGAATGACAGTAACAAACGCCCGCCTTCCACCCGCACCCCGCGAGCGCCCACCCCGCTCCCGACTCGAAGGAACACGTCATGCGCGCTCTCCACGCCGCCCCGCTCGCCGCCCTCTCCGCAGTTCTGGTCGCCGCCGGCGCCGGTCCGGCCTTCGGGCACTCGGACAACCACTCGCACCATCGCCCCGGCACGTCCTCGCACAGCCGGTCGCTCACCTGTGCCGGCGTGCACCCCGACGAGACCGCACCGGTGATCACCCGCAAGAGCATCGTGATCGACGCGCCGCTGGACACGGTCTGGCAGGTGCAGACGGACGTCGAGAACTGGCCCGCCTGGCAGCCCAAGGTCACCTCGCTGACCAAGGACACGCCCGGCGCGCTGCGGCCCGGCTCGGTGTTCCGCTGGGCGACCGAAGGTCTGGACATCACGTCCACCGTCAAGAAGGCCGAGTACGGAAAGTGCCTGGCGTGGGGAGGCCCGGCCCAGGGCATCGACGCCATCCACGTATGGACCTTCATCCCCGTCAAGGGCGGCGTGCTCGTGCGAACCGAGGAGTCCTGGACCGGCGCACCCGTGGTCGCGAACGCCGCCGCCCTGCAGACGGCCCTCGACACGTCACTCCAGAACTGGGTCGACAACCTCAAGCACGAAAGCGAGAGCCACTCCTGACGCCTGATCACCCACCGGCATCGGCCGGGAGAGCGCGCCGCCCGGCCGACCGGGTTCACCCCCTCACGCGTCGGCGTTCTGCTGCACCGCGCCCATCGTCAGTTCGGTGAGCCGGTCGAGGTAGCTGTCGTCCACCGGCCGGGCATGGGTGAGGCGCCAGAAAACCGGTGCGATGGTCAGGTCCAGGACCAGGTCGACGTCGTCGGCGGCCAGCTCGCCCCGGTCGCGTGCCCGGTGCAGCGCGGCGCGGGCCCAGGTCACGCGCGGGCCCGTGACATGTTCCGCCACCGCCTGGGCGAGCAGCGGGTGGCGGTCGGACTCGGCGATCAGATCGGGCAGTACGGCCCTGATGCGCGGGTCGGTGAGCCAGTCGAAGGCCGCCTGCATCACCGCCCGTACGTCATCGCGCAGGGACCCGGTGTCCGGGGCGGGGCCGATCGGGATGCTGAGCTCAGCCAGCCCGTCGACGACCATCTCCAGCTTGGACGGCCAGCGCCGGTAGATCGCGCTCTTGCCGACATCGGCGCGCTTCGCCACGCCGTCGATCGTCAGGCGGGCGTAGCCCGACTCCACCAGCAGGTCGATGGCCGACTTGATGATGACATCGGTGACCGCCTGATTGAACACGGCAGAGCCTGTAGGGCTGCGTCGGGGCTTCGTCATGCGTTCATCCTAGCTCTGGACGGGACGGTATCGTCCCGGCCGTGCTACGGTCCAATGAAACGGACGGGACGGTATCGTCCCGTCCAGGTAAATGGGGAGGATCAGCTCATGCGGACTGTTCTTGTCACGGGCGGAACCGGAACCACCGGCCGTCGTGTCGCCGCCTTTCTGCGCACTCGGGGCGTCAAGGTGCGGACGGCCAGCCGCCATCCGGTGGCCGGCGACGACCAGCATGTGATCTTCGACTGGGCCGACCCCGGGACGTTCGCCGCGGCGGTGGACGGCGTGGACCGGGTGTTCCTGGTGGCCCCGCTCAGTGATTCCGACCCCGCCTCGGCCGTCGGTGGCTTCCTCGACACGGCCGTCGCGGCCGGCACCCGACGGGTGGCGTTGCTGAGCGCGTCCGCGGTGACCGACGGGCCGTCGGGACTGGGCGCCCTGCCGCCGTTGGTACGGGCCCGGGTCCCGGAGGTGGCGGTGCTCCGGCCCTCCTGGTTCATGCAGAACTTCGTCGGGAACCACCCCATCGCGGTCGGGATACGGGAACGCGGTCGGATCACCACCGCCACCGGTCGCGGACGGGTGGCCTTCATCGACCCGGACGACATCGCCGCCGTAGCCGGTCAGCTGCTGTTCGGCGAGTCGATCCCCGACGGTGAGCTGATCCTGACCGGCCCGCAGGCCCTGAGCTACGACGAGGCCGCCACCATGGTCGGGGAGGTCACCGGCACCCCGGTGCACCACACCTCGATCACGGCCGGGGAGCTGACCGCGGCGATCGAGGCCGGCGGAGTGCCCCACGACTACGCCCGGGTGCTCGCCGGCATGGACGAAGAGATCGCCGGAGGCAGCGAGGAGCGGATCACCACGACCGTGCGGGACGTGACCGGCCGGGCGCCTCGCTCGTTCCGTGACTTCCTGATCGACGCCCACCGGACCCACCCGGCCCACTCGGCCCACCCGGCGCGGGCGGTGGCCTGATGCGCCCCGTGCTGTTCGCCGACGACCGGCAGTTCTGGTTCGAAACGCTGCGGATTCTCGGACACGCCGCCTACGGCGGATCCGACATCGGGGAGGTGCTGACCACCGCCGAGGCGATCACTTCCGCCGACTACGACAGCTGGCACGACGCGTGGCGGGCGACCGCCGACCGGGTCGGCGCCGAGGCGGCGGCCGGCCTGGCCGCGGGGCACCGGGTCAGCGCCCGCGACGGCATGCTCCGCGCGGCGACGTACTACAGCACTGCCGAGTTCTTCCTCCACGGCGACCCCGGCGACCCCCGGATCAACGACGCCTACGAGCGCGGCGCCGCCTGCTTCGCCACGGCGGCGGGCCTGTACCGGCCCGCGATCGAGCCGGTGCGGATCCCGTACGAGGGAACCGTACTGGAGGGCTGGTTCTACCGGCCCTCCCTCGACGGGGCCCCGCGTCCGACGGTGGTGATGCACAACGGCTTCGACGGAAGCGCCGAAGAGCTGCACTACCTGGGCGGGCTGGCGGCCCTCGACCGCGGGTACAACGCGCTGTCCTTCGACGGCCCCGGACAGCCCAGCGCCATCCACCGCCGCGGCCTGGTGCTGCGCCCCGACTGGGAGCACGTGGTCGGCCCGGTCCTGGACCACCTCGAAACCCTTCCCGGTGTCGACCACGACCGGGTCGCGCTGATGGGGGTCAGCCTGGGCGGAATGCTCGCCCCACGGGCCGCCGCACACGAACCGCGCCTGGCCGCCGTGGTCGTCGTCGACGGTGTGTACGACGCCGCCGAGGCGCTGACCGGACTGCTGCCCCTGCCCCGGGCGGAGGTCGAGCGACGCGCCCGCGCCGATCACGACCCGGCCTTCGACGACCTGCTCGAACGCGCCGCGGCGGACAGCCCCACCCTGCGGTGGGCGTTCGGTCACGGCCGCTACGCCACCGGCAGCGCCACCTCGCGGGAGTTCCTCGCCCGCTACCTGGACTACCACCTGCGCGACGGAGTCGCCGAGCGCGTCAGCTGCCCGGTGCTGGTCTGCTCGGCGGGCGACGACCTGTTCTTCGCCGGCGACGGGACAACAAAGCCCCAGCCGCAGGAGCTGTACGACCATCTCACCGCCCCCGCGGACCTGCGGCACTTCACCGCGGCCGAAGGCGCCGACGCCCACGGCCACGCGGGTGCCGAACGGCTCGCCATGGCCCGGGTCTTCGACTGGCTCGACACCACCCTGGGCCACGCCGATGACGGCCGGCCCGACCACACCACCAGCGCTCAGCACCTTACGGAGATCTCATGAACCTGCGGGAAATCAGCGACCGGATCGAGATACAGGACGTCGTCCACCAGCTTGTCCGGGCCTTCGACCGCCGCGACTGGCACACCGTCGAGCACGTGCTCGCCGACAGCGTCGTCTCGGACTACACCGCGATGCTGGGCGGTGAAGCGCAGTCGCGCACCGGAGCCGAGCAGACCCGGCACTACCAGGAGCAGCTCGAACCCCTGGACGCGACGATGCACGCGGCCACGACGCTGCTGGTCGACCTCGACGGCGATCGCGCCACGGCGAGCGTCAACATCCTCACGTGGCTGCGCCGCGAAGCCGCCCACGACGGCCCGTTGTGGTCCAACGGCGCCGCCGGGGAGATCCAGCTGGCGCGCACCGAGGGCCGCTGGCGCATCAACCGGATCACCGTGCGGCCCGCCTGGGCCGAGGGCAATCGAGGCGTCCTCGACCCCGCCCGCTGAGCCGGAACCGACCGGCCCCGTAAGCGCGTTCAACCCGTCCGTCCCGCGCCCAGGCGCGATCACGGGGGCATCAGAACGTGGCCGGCGTTCCGCCTACAGCGTCCAAGTACCACACCTGTAGGAACCCGTCGTCGTCGACGCGAGCATTTTCGGGAAGCTGCCAGCCGGGGACCCAGGACACCCGCTCCTCGTACCGGTAGGCGGTCTGTATCAGCATCCGATTGTGCTCGTCCCGGCCGATGATCGACCCCTCGTACAGCGGCACCTTGCCGACATCCGTCATCAGCGTGAAGTGCGGGCGGATGCGGCCGGATGTCAGACCCGACGCTCCCAGCCGGCGGTGCAGTTCGAGGCCCTCGCCGACGGACGTGCGGTGGTGGTCCATGCCGCGGATCGGGACACAATGGAACAGGTAGTGCGCCTCGATTCCCATGTAGCGCAGTTCGTCGAAGAGCCCGACGAGGGTGTCGAGGCTGTCGTTGAGCCCGCGCAGCAGGACGGTCTGGTCGTAGATACGCGCCCCGGCCTCCTGCAGCGCCGTGTATGCCTCCCTGACCTCGGGAAACAGCTCGCCCGCGTGGTTGATGTGCGTGGCGATCTCGACCCGGAACGTCGAACGGCGTCGCAGCGCGTGCTGCATACGGGCATCGACCCGGCGCGGGTCCTGGAGCGGCACCCGGGTGGCGATGCGCACGATCTCGACCTGGGGCGCGTGTTCTTCCAGCGCGTCCAGCAGCCATTCGACCCGGTCGACCAGGATCAGCGGGTCACCACCGGTGACGAGCACTTCACGAACATCCTGGTTCTCCGGGGCCGTCCCGCAGTAGCGGGCAACGAGTTCGAGATCCTCACGGGAGAGCGTGGCGGTGTCGTACTGCCCGCGGATGCACCAGCGGCAGTGCGCGGCACAGATCGTTGTGGGCTCGACCAGCAGGGTCCGCCGGTACAACTTCTCGACACCACGCACTTCACGGCCCTCGAAGAGGGTGCTCATCTCCGACTGGTAGTGGCGGGCGACCTCAAAGGTCCGCTCGACGGCCTCGGAAGGGGAAATGGCGTACTGCAGGTCGAGGAACGGGAGCGGCTCACCGGCTTCCTCGATCTTCTTCCGCAAGTACGGGGAGAGCTTCTCGACGAAGACGCCGTCCTTGGCTCCGGCCATGGCTGTAGGGCCTGTCCTCTCGGGATCACTGAGCGGGAAATGGCGCCAAGCCGTTGAGGAAGGGCAGGGTGCACCGGCCCACGGAACCGGATGGAACGACCTGTTCGACAGCCTTGCGGTGCGTCAATCACCGTGCATCATCAGGTAGATGACGGGAAGTTACCGGCGGCTCATCAGAACACATATGCCAGGCGCATTGGATATGGCGTACCTCACGTTTCGACGCACGGAGACGTTGAGCGCAAGCAGTCGACGGCCGAGCGGGGGCATCCGGACGCCCGGGGGCAGTTCGGGGGTCGGCAGGCGCGTGCCGTCGTAGCCCTTCACCTCGCCGAAGCGGGCGCCCGTCGCCCAGGTCTCTCGGGCCTCTTCACGTGTGCATCAGCTGGATGATCTGCGCTCACGGCCCAAAGGGCTGCGATCACGGAGCTCGCCCCCATGGCGAATAGTGCCGTAACGGAGCCGAGTGGTTCACCCGGGAGCCGGATGCCCATGCCAACGGGCTCAGTCGGACGGAGCCGAAGGTGGGATCTCCTCGTCCTGAGGCCGGAAAGCAATGAGAGCAAGGCCGTCGAAGTCGACGGGAGTACGGCGCCGGTCGCCTGCGGTACGGAGGGCGAACCCCTGCTCGTTGGCTTCGGGATGGACGAGCACAGCGGCGCCGGGTCCCACGGACGCGGCGACAACGGCCCAGAGTTCGTCGCGGACACGGGCGGAGAGAGTGCCGACGTAGAGCCCGGGGGTGGGTTCGATCATCCATCGGGTGAGGGCGCCACGTACATGGTCGGGGACGGCGGTCGTGGACAGGATGGTCATGGCCGGCATGGCAGGACCTGTACGTCGGTGGTGTGGCAGGCGGGGTCATGGCGCATCGGGGGCCTCCTGCGGCGCGTAGTTGACTCCTGCGGGGACGGAACCGGCCGTGGGGTCCCAGAGGTTGACCATGTCGACGGCGTGGCCGTCCGCGAGGGGTTCGGCCTCGTCGGGGGCGAGGAGAGCCTGGACGTCGGCGACGATGCGAGGCAGGAGTTTGAACAGGCGGAGCTGTTCGCGGAAGCTGCGCCGGGCCGCGGCTTCGGGGTTCGGCTGGTCGTGAAGCGAAAAGGCGAGGGGAACGGTGAGTTCGGCCTTGTAGAGGTCTGCAATGTCGTACACAAAGGCGTGTTGGGTGCCTTGATGGACGAAGCCGAGGGCCGGCGAGCAGCCGAGGGCGACGAGCGCGGAGTGGACGATCCCGTACAGGCAGGTGCTGGCCGAGGACAGTGCGAGGTTGACGGGGTCCTGGGTGTCCCAGGAGTCCGGGTCGTAGGAGCGGCGGAAGCGGCCGATACGGTGTTGCTGGGCAAGGAGTTTGTACAGCGCCTTCATGCGCTGGCCCTCCATGCCGCGTAACTGTTCCAGGGTGGTTCCCGCGGGGACGGTGATCTGGAATCGGGACGTGTACATCCGCCGGGCGACGGCGAGTCTGCGGTCTGGATCGCTCCACTGGCGGACCTGGTGTTCCAGCCAGCGGGTGGTGAGAGCGGTGGGCACCGTGCCGGAGTAGCAGCGCACCCCGCCTGAGCCGGTACAGACGACGGTGGTGCCGTGGCGTGCGAACGTGGCGAGCGCGGGCTGGGTGATGGAGGTCCCGGGACCCAGTAACACACAGCTCAGGGAGGCTGTCGGCAGGTAGACGCGGGTGACGTCGCCGGCTTCGCCGGTGGTTTCGGCGCTGACGCCGGTGTCGTCCTGGACGATACGGACGATGTCCGCGTACAGGAAGGACAAGGAGTCACCAACCCGCGGCAGCATGGCCAGGGTGGGTGAGGCGACGCGGCGACGGGCGGAGGTCGGCGTGTGGGAGGAACGCGCAGCGGCCATGGCGCGTCACGCTCCCGGACCGGCGGGGGCGAGGCTGAGCAGGCCGCAACCGTAGGACTTGCTCCGCCCGATGCCGTCGAGGAGCGCGGAGCGCAGCGCGTCCGGCTCAGTGACCAGCGCGATACCTTCGAAGACGGTGACCGCCCTGTCGATACGCCGGCCCGTGCGCCCCGAAGCCCCTGCGTTTCCACCTGAAGCTGGGGGCAGGGACGGCGAGGGGACGGAAGGTGGTGTCGCAGGCCGGGCGGGGGTGTGCCAGGTGGTGGCGGCGTCGGCGGACCGGGACACCAGAGTGCGCACTGCGAGGCCCGCGGTGGTCGCGCGGTCGGTCCACCACTGGTCGGCTTCGGGCCCGTGGAGGGGGATGGTCTGTTTCCAACGGCCGGCGGTGCTGTTGGGGCCGCAGCGGCGTACCGCGTTGGCAGCGATCCGATAGCGGACGAGGAGGCCCGGGCGCAGGGCGGTGAGCAGTGTGTCCATGGGGCGGACTTCCGCGCGGGCGTAGTCGGCGGGAAGCCGGTCGGCCGAGGGGTGGGTACGGGTCTGGACCAGGAGGACCGGGTCGCCCGCGCCGTCGGTCTCCAGCCGGAAGAGGACGCCGGCCTGGGCCCGGGGAGCCTCGCCGAGGTGGTCGGGGGCGAGCTTCATGACCGTGCGGTGCAGGTCCGTGAGGTTGCGCAGGTCGCGCTGGACGGCGCGACTGCGGGGGTTCAGCAGCAGCCGGATCAGCCACGCTTCCCCGGGGGCCGGCTCAAGGACGCGCTGTGCGGCAGGTGTTGTGATTGTCGCCGCGGTGTCGGTGGTGGTCACGACGAGGCTCCTTGTGCTGGGAAGTGGTTGGCGATGGCGTCGAGGTAGGCGGTGCCGTAGCCCTTGCACAAGTCCACCGGCAGGGGCCGGGTCGTGCTGTGGGCGGAGCGCGCCCGGTGGACACGGTCGCGGGCGGTGAGGCGGACCGGTTCGTCGTTCAGCACGGTCTCCACGACAGGCGTCGAAGGGCCACCGGGGCCGACGGAACCGGCCGGGTGCGTGCGAGCCGGAAGGGGTTGGTCGCTGATGAAGCGGACATCCACCGTGCCGGACGGTGGCGTGGTCAGCGGGGGGCGACGTGCCAGCGGGATACGGTTCAGTTCGGCGGCCGGGTCCTCCAGGTCGGTGCCGAGCAACAGCAGCGCGCCGGGCGGGCAGGAGCGGCGTCCGAGGTGGAGTGGCCAGCGTGGTGCGGCCACGGCGTCGGCGCAGCGCCGGGCAAGGCCGCCGTCGGTGAAGTCGGCCGCGACGGTGAACGCGGCGTCGGAGAGGTAGTACCGATGGGAGACGATGGTCGCCGCGTCCGCACCACGGCGGCCACCCTTCGCGGTGGGCACGGTCAGGTGCTGCGGGTAGCCGCCTCCGACGGTGTGGAAGTCGCTCATGACCGTGCCGGGGCGGTCGACACGCACCGTGAAGCGGACCTGGGTCAACCGGGCGAACAGTGTGTCGGGGTCCGTTCCGTCGGCGACGGCCTGGGCGCGGGGAATGCCCAGCGCCGAGGCCACCAGGCCGATCAGCCCGGAGCGGGTCGGGTGGGCGGCGGTGTCGCGGTGGGTGAAGGCACTGTGCTCGCCCCACGACTGGAGGGGCGCGGCAAGGTGGAGGAGGAACCCGGTCATGCGGTGGCCGCCTGGGCGGCGGCAGGGTAGGAGACGTCGACCGCGCCTGCGATCAGAGCGGGGTACGAAGAGGCGGCGGCGCCGAGGCCGGTCAGGGGCTTGTCGTCCAGCCCGGCGTGAGCCGCGTACGGGAGTTCGGTGGTGCCCAGCAGCCGGTTGACACGAGTCGCGTACTCGCTCAGTGCCTGCCGGGACGGCAGTCCCCAGCCGTGCTCCCTCGCGCGTACGGGCTCCTCGAACGCGGCGGCCAGGGACAACGGTCGGTCGGGTCGTACCGCGATGTAAACCAGGTCCGGGTGGGTGTGGGGTGCCGTCGAGGTCTTCTTCGCACCGGGGACGGTTCCCAGGAACGCGGTGGCGAAGGCAGTGGCGAGGTCTCGGAGGGTATCGGCGTCCCGGAGATACGCAGCGTCGGTTGTAGGGGGTGGCGTCGCGGCACCGTCCTGCGGGCCGGTGAGGGAGGCCACGTTCGACGCGAGGTCGCGCAGGTCGAGGGTGGCGTAGCGGTAGAAGACACCGGTGCTGAACTCGCCGGTGTTCATGTGCGCGCTACCCGCGTCCTCGGCCCACTGGTTGACGTCGTCCACGGCGGTGAAGAAGTCGGCCTGTACGGAGGTTGCGTGCGTGGTGAAGGCGTGGGCCACCTGGACTGCCCCGTCGACACCTGCCCCGGGGATCTCGGCGAGCATGCGGCCGAACAGCGCGATGGAGCCGTTGCGGGAACGCAGGATCTTGTGGACAGCGTCCTTGGGGAGCAGCGGTTTCGCCGCGGCGGCCTTGCCGAGAGCCTTGGCCAGCACATCCCGGTGCTCCTCGGCGATGTCCGCGAGGGCGGACGCGGCGCTGTCGGGCAGGAACAACAGCGACGCGGTGGTGCGGTCGCCCTTCTCCAGAGCGAGCTTGGTCTCGGTCGAACGGATCACCTGCGCGCCGGCCATCGCGGCCAGATCCTCCGGCCATCCCCGCTCGACCAACTCCCGGAAGACCTGCTCGGGCAGCCGCCGGGTGCGCAGTGCCTTCTCTCCGATGCTCTCCTCGACTGCCAGACGCACCGGCCGCTTCCACGCCTGGCTGGAGACGCGGGTACGGGTGACACCGCCGAACGTCAGAACCTTGGGCGAGCCGAGATCGTCTCGGTTGACGTTGTTGTAGGGCAGGGTTTGCAGTACATGCAGATCGAGGAAACGGGGCGCCTGGGTGACGGCGGGTGCGGTGGGCATGGGGAGGATCCTTCTGGCGGGAGTGGACAGGGGCGTACGGACGGAGGGCGTACGCAGGGAGGGAGAGTGCGCGCTGCGCGGTACTACGTGGACGAAACCGTGGGATTTCGCTCGGCGGCCGTCTCCTGACGGCGCAAGGACCTGTAGAAGGACTGGAGCCATCGCGTGGCGACGGCATCTCTCCCGTAGCGCCACATGCTGAGGTCGTACAGCAGGCAGGCGTAGTCGGGGGTGACGCCGGACGAACCGAGCCAGCGGAACACGCCCGGCAGCATCCGGTGGGCGCCGTCGAGGTCCTGACGTACGAGCAGGTGCAGGCGTGACTCGGCAGCGCCCGACTTGAGTTCGTCGGGGCTACGACGCCCGACCGCGAGAGCGAAGCTCTCACCGAGGCTGATGCCGCGTGGGGGGAACGTCGTGCCGGCCGCGTCTGTCCCCTCCCCCGGCGACTCCCCCCGCATGCCGGGTTCCGTGGCATCCGCATGTTCCGTGGCCTCCGCATGAGCGTCGTCCTCGGACTCGCGTTGGGCCCGCGGACGGGCGGCGATGAGCGCGGCGACCGCGTAGTACGCGCGCTCTTTGTCCGCGTAGCCCCGGCCCTTGGGGTCCTCCCGGATCAACCCAGGTCGCAACAGGGCCGCGTGTACCCGGGCCGGGACCTCCATGACCGGCTTGCCCAGCCCCGCCCGCAGCGCGGACTGGGCGCCCGGCGACTCCCGGCACAGCTTGCGTACTCGGTCGACGAATTCTCCGTATCTGGCCAAGTCGGTCTCGGGTGACCGCGGTTGCTTTTCCGTGGACGACGCTCGGGGCGCCTTTGTGTCGTTGGGGTCGGTCGAGGGGTGGTCTCGTACGGGGTTCGCTTCGCTCATCGATTCCGCCGTCGGTTGTGTTGGGGGTGCTGCTCTGTTTGCCGGACCTGGTCCGGCTGCTTCGGAGTGTGAACCCGCAGATGGTCTTCCGCTCAGGCGCGATCGGGGGCGCGCAGCAGGCTCCTCACGAGTCCGCGTGCCTTCTCACGGGCCTTGGCCCCACGAGGAGTGGCGGCGATCGGAAGGGTCACCGCGTCGTACTCACGCAGAGCGATCCGCCCGAACACTTGGGGACTGCCTGCGAAGTCCCGGGCATGGAGGGACTCCCAGAAGCGCTGTTCCGCGGCGGGCCAGTAGGCGGCCAGCGCGAGCGCGGGCCAGGGGCCGCCACGTTTACGCCGTTCCTTGGCGGTGCCGCCGGGGCGATCGTTCTCGAACGGGCTGGTGTAGGAGCGCCACGCTGTCTGCAACGCGTGCTCCAGACGGTTGGCCGCCCTTTCCGCCGCCTCACGGCCCTGGCCGAGGCCCAGCCTGAGTTCGTTGTCCGCGTCGTCACCCGACGCCCTGAGCAGGGCGAACAGCGGTGGCGTGGAGCCGGTGAAGTACGTACGGTCGCGGGTCTGGCCGTCCTGGTCGAAGCCGAGGGATTGCACACGCAGCGCGTCCTCGACGTCTTGGGGCAGTTGGCTGTTCAAGTCGCTGAGTACGGAGGGTCGGTGGCCCGAATCGTCACGGGCCTCGGTCACCAGCGCGTCCAGGTCGCGCCACAACGCCCGGTCCGCGTCGGCCTCCCGGGGACGCTTGAGCAGATCCTTTCCCTCGTCCCAGAGGAGGTACGGGTCCTCGTGCGGGGGCCTGTTGACGCGCAGCGCCCACGTGATGTGCGCATCCACCACGCTGCGGCCGCCGGAGTCGGAAGTGAGGAGGACCGCGTGCCGGTGCTGCTCGGTGAGCGCGCCCAGCGGCCCCGTCGGTGCCGTCGGTACAGCCAGCGGGTCCCCCAACTCGTCCCGTTCCCAGGGACAGCTGTCAGTCGCGGCGTCACGTACCCGGGGCCATGTGTTCGGATACGGAAGCCCGAGCAGCAATGTTTCGAACAGCGAGCGCCCCACGGGATGATAGGAGAGCGCCTTCCGCAACGGCCCCGCGTAGGCGTTGCCGAACCGCTGCCCCGCCACGGTCCGCGGTGTGCATTGGCCCGAGGGGCCGTAGTAGAGCTGCGCCAGCAGGTGCAGCACCGCGTCGGCGGATGTCAGGGGAACCTGCTCCGCATCGGTGAAGTGCCCGAAGAACACCTGGTTGTTGCCCGCCGGCCGGGCCATCACGAGCTTGTTGACCCCCGAACCGCTCGGACACTCCTCGCGCAGCCGCGGATCCTGCATCCAGGGCCGCTCGGCATCGAAGAGGCGGAAACGGTCTGCGTAGCGGGTGAAGTACGCCTCCACCTCGCCCGGATCGAACTGCCCTCGCTCGTCGAGCAGTTCGTACCGGCGGGCGTTCCACTCCCCCGCGTTGTCCGCCCTGTGGAGACCGGTGATTCGTGCGGCGATGGCGTAGAGCACCCGTAACAATCCGGAAGCGGCGGGCGGCAGCGCGACGGCGAGTCCGAGGATGCGGTGCGCGTCCAGGAAGAGTCGCAGGAACCCAAGGCTGCGGGAGTCGGCCGGCTCGCCGGCGGCGGGCAGCATCGAGACCGGAACCCACGGCTCGGTTCGGAGGTCGTAGAAGTCGGGCAAGTTGAACTGCGCAGCGGGAAGTGGATGAGACACGAGCTGGTCACTCCGGTCGTCGTCACGTCGAACGGGTAAGTGCGTCGATCAGGCCGGCGCGTAGGGTGGGACGCGTCTCCGCGCGAGCGGAGGTGGGCCGATGCTCAAGGGCGTGCCGATCAGCGGCCGAGGCCACTCCCCACGGAAGTGGGGTCGCTACGGGTCTACATGACTGACCGTCAGGTGCGCCCGTAGCGGATGGCTTGGCCGTGGCCTCCGATACGTACGTTAGACCTGAACAGCTCCCACTCGCGGGAGAGTTGGCGAATCTCGTCAAAGATGCTTAAGGGCGTGCCCGGAGCTGATAAAGGAGGCCGTCGTACTTCCCCATCAGCTGAGCCGCTCGGTCACCAGCCCCAGCTCATGGTGGAGCGTCAGCCGCCGCTTCCCCAGTACCGGCCCCGTTGGCCCCTCCGGGCCTGTGGTGTGCGGCAACAGCACAACGCTGGCGAGGTTGGGCTCGTCCCGCCATTGGGTCGGTGGTTCGTTGGCGGCCGTACAGGCCCGACGCCAGTCGCCGTGTGCCAATGGCACGACGTAACCGAGGAGTTCGCGCACCAGGGCCCTGGAGAATCGTCCGCCCTGGACGTCACCACGCTCCGGCAGCGGGACTTTGTGGTGCTCGTCCAGCCACCGCCGTTGTTCCGCGTCCTCGAACACCGGCAAGGTCAGAACGGTATCCGCGCCCAGCCTCGTCGCGATGAGATCCTCGTCGGCGTGGCTGCTGGTGAGGTCGTCCATCGCGCGCACGTCGTCAGGCATGGGGATGGTCACCAACCTCGCCAGTCCCTCACGCGCCATGGTGTCGGTCAGCCGCGCGATGTCCTCCTGGAACAAGGTCTCGGGGGTCTTGGACGCGAATTCCGCGTCGTAGACGCCATCGACAAGTTCCTGGACATCACCGGGCACCTCCACGGGCCTACCGGCCCTGCCCTCCAACTGTTCGAGGGTACGGCGCAGCAGCGACGGGGAGTAGACGTCACCCCAGGACTCCGGAGTGGCGAACACACCTTCTCCATTGAGCGGGACGAGCACGGCCAGCCGGGGGCCCCGGCTCCAGGAGGGCCGGTACGGAGCGGTAGTCCGGTGCCGCCAGACCCGGCCGGCCCGCTGCAACAGCAGCGCCATCGGAGCGAGGTCGGAGACGATCAGGTCGAAGTCCAGGTCCAGGGACTGCTCGATCACCTGGGTGGCGACCAGGATTGTGCCGCGCGGCGGTGCGGGACGCCGTACGCCCTCCTTGCCGACACGTCCGAACCACTTCTCGGCCTCGCCGGTGATCTCGGACCTGCGCCGACCGGGGAACCGGGCGTGCAGAAGCCTCAGCCGGGGACCCTCCTGCGAGAGGGTGTCTCCCGCGTCCACCACCCGGTCGTCCCAGCCTTGATAGTCCGGCCCGTACTGCCGACTGAAGTGGTCACGCAAGGCACCGAACGTCTGCTGGGCCTCGCCGACCGTGGTACAGATCACGGCAACGCAGCCGCCGGCCTCCACAACGGGGTTCAGTTCTCGCAGCAGCGTGGCCAGTCTGCCGTCCGCGACCGCCGGGTCGTAGGTGTGGGCCACGGGCAGCAGGTCGATGGCGAGGCTGGAGGGCCGGTTCGTGCCGATCGGCCCGTTCGGCAGCGTGACCGCGGCGGTGACGGCGTCCGCGTACAGCCAGCCTGGGTATGAGGGCGCGGGCAGCTCGTACGAACCGGGCTTCCGTCCGGCGCCCGTGAGATACGCCTCCACCATCCCCGTGGCGGTACGCCCGGTCAGCGTCGCCGACAGCAGAATCACCGGGACCTTCATCGCCCCGAGCCAGACCAGCAACCGCAGCAGCAGGGCGTGGGTGAAGGCGTCGTACGCATGAGCCTCGTCGACCACCACCGTCTTTCCGGCCAGGCCCAGCTGGCGCAACGCGTTGTGCCGCAGCGGGAGTACCGCCATGAGCGCCTGATCGACCGTGCCGACCGACAGGGGAGCCAGCAAGCCCCGCCCGCGTGTGCGGAGCCACGAGCCGGCCGACAAAGACATCTCGGTTTGTGATGTGTCGTGTTCATCGGTCAGCGTGCGGGGCTCGGGCAACTCGTCCGGCGCGTAACGCTCGTTCAGATCGGCGGCGCCGTGGAGCAGCGTCAACGCCGTGTCCCCCAGGAGGTTGGCCCGGCCGAACGCGGCCATCCGTCCGTAGAGTTGATCGGCTGTCGCTCTGGTCGGCAGCAGAAACGCGATCCCCGGGCATCCCGCTGCCCGGCCCATCGAGGCGGCCGCGGCGAGCGCGACCTCGGTCTTGCCCTCCCCTGGCGGCGCCGTCACCAACAGCACACCCGGCCCACCCTCGAACACCCCCGCCTCGGTCAATTCCAGGTCCACGCTGACCTGCAACGGATGCGGCTGCTCGATCTCCGGAAAACTCCGGCGAAATCCCCCTACGGTGAACCGCGCCCGGCCCAGGCCCGCGTTCCTCAGCAGGGCGGGGGCCTCAGCCGCCGCGCGGGCGGCGTGGGCCCGTAGTGCGTCCAGCGACCCCAGGCCGCCCCCGGCGGTGGCGTCGGACTGCTGTCGGACCACGAAGCTGTCCTGGCTGGCCAGCCAGTCCGCCACGACCACGAGCCCAGCCACCACGACCGCCACTTCCACCGGCAGCCGCGCTCCGGCCGGCACCGCGGCCGGGTGCCCCAACACCTTTCGCAACGCGGCCACATGCTCGCTCCGCTGCACCTCCCAGCCCCGGGCACCCAACTCCGGATGATCCCGCAGCGGGTCGAACGCGTACCGTGCCTGCGGCAGTTCCGGATACCGCCCGTGATGCCCACCCACCATCTGAGCCACCCGCACGACCAACCGCCCCGCCAACGGCCCGCCACCCTCGGGATACCCCAGCCCCACAAGCAACGCGGGCAACACCCGGGCACTCGCCACCTGATGCCCCAACAACGTGTCGCCGTCGTCCCCCGCCGCCCGACCCGCGAAGGCCTCATCACCCAACAGCGCCGCAGCCGACGCGTGCCTGAGTGCGTCCCGCTGAAACTGGAACCCCCGCTGAATCTTCCCCACATCATGCAACCCGGCCCAGAACGCGACCATCGACCGCGCCTCGCCGGGCGCCACCCCTAACGCCCCCGCGACCGCCCGTTGCTGCGCCCCAGCCAGGAACCCGTCCCACAACGCCCCAGCCACCACCCCCGTATCCACCAGATGCCCAATCAACGGATAGGGCACCGCAAGCCCCCGCTCCTTACCCCACACCCGAACATCAACCATGTCTCCCTCTCCACGCCGACCGTCAGCAGATCTACGAATTGCACCATCCGCCTCTGACACACTGGCCACATGAGTCAGCGAGGGACGAGTCAAGGGATTGCAAAGCCCCTCGAAACCCCCAGCTCACGAAGTGTTCTTCCCGCGCAGGCGGGGGTGGTCCGATCCAGGCACGCAGAAGGGCCCGAGGGCGGAGGTTCTTCCCGCGCAGGCGGGGGTGGTCCGGAGCTGCGAGCGGCCGTGCCCGGCAGGGCGTAGTTCTTCCCGCGCAGGCGGGGGTGGTCCGTCGCTGCCGTTGTACTCGCCGATCTCGATGTCGTTCTTCCCGCGCAGGCGGGGGTGGTCCGAGAGGTGAAACATGTCGGTCCACGTGAGTCCGGTTCTTCCCGCGCAGGCGGGGGTGGTCCGGCGACCACGGGTGGGTCGACCGCCGGCGGTGCGTTCTTCCCGCGCAGGCGGGGGTGGTCCGCCGCCGCGTACGGGATCGAGGACCAGGGCGACGTTCTTCCCGCGCAGGCGGGGGTGGTCCAGGGCCGCCGCCAGCCTCACCGTGACGTCCGACGTTCTTCCCGCGCAGGCGGGGGTGGTCCGCACGAGGTGGTGGCCGCGCTCCTGGAGGCGGCGTTCTTCCCGCGCAGGCGGGGGTGGTCCGCACGGGTCTGCCGAATCTTGACAGTCGTCAAGGTTCTTCCCGCGCAGGCGGGGGTGGTCCTTGACGAAGCTGGCCTGGCTCGCGGGGGTCGGCGTTCTTCCCGCGCAGGCGGGGGTGGTCCGGACATCACGAGCGGCAAGACGAAGCCGACCCCGTTCTTCCCGCGCAGGCGGGGGTGGTCCGGCGGGCAGCGAGGAGCGGTACAAGTACCTCTCGTTCTTCCCGCGCAGGCGGGGGTGGTCCGATGTACGCGCAATCGGCGGGCATGGCCAATCCGTTCTTCCCGCGCAGGCGGGGGTGGTCCGCGCGCGCTGAGTCACGGTCAGAGTCTCGCCCGGTTCTTCCCGCGCAGGCGGGGGTGGTCCGTTCGCGGCGGGCGCGGCTGGTGCCGCCGGGAGGTTCTTCCCGCGCAGGCGGGGGTGGTCCGGGAGGCGCCGTGGCCACCCTGACCGCCTCGCTGTTCTTCCCGCGCAGGCGGGGGTGGTCCGCTCCAGCGGTCCGCCGACCAGTTGCGCAACGCGTTCTTCCCGCGCAGGCGGGGGTGGTCCGACGTTCAGCCGCGCGCAGCTGCTCGCCACCGTGTTCTTCCCGCGCAGGCGGGGGTGGTCCTATGGCCGCCCAGGCCGCCCAGGCCGCCGCCGCCGTTCTTCCCGCGCAGGCGGGGGTGGTCCGCAGGCGGGGCATCCGATCCCAGCATCCAGGAGGTTCTTCCCGCGCAGGCGGGGGTGGTCCGATCCGGCCGAAGGCGCAGACCGCGCTGGAGCTGTTCTTCCCGCGCAGGCGGGGGTGGTCCTCCGCCGGCGCCCAGGAGAATGGTGACGCCAGCGTTCTTCCCGCGCAGGCGGGGGTGGTCCGCTCGGGGGCGGGGCACGTTCGGACTGCCGCAAGTTCTTCCCGCGCAGGCGGGGGTGGTCCGACGCCGTCCGCAAGGGCCTGGGCCCGGCTGTAGTTCTTCCCGCGCAGGCGGGGGTGGTCCGCTGATCCAGAACATCGACGACGCCGTCCCGCTGTTCTTCCCGCGCAGGCGGGGGTGGTCCGTTGCCCGAGGCGTTCGCGCCGACGGCCGGGGCGTTCTTCCCGCGCAGGCGGGGGTGGTCCGGACGTCGCCGATCCAGTCGGCTGTGCGCAGGTGTTCTTCCCGCGCAGGCGGGGGTGGTCCGCGGACCCGTGCCAGTCTGGCCCGCTTGCGGTCGTTCTTCCCGCGCAGGCGGGGGTGGTCCGGTCGGACAGAAGACCGCCCGCTCGCAGGGCACGTTCTTCCCGCGCAGGCGGGGGTGGTCCGTCCTCGAAGAACTCGTTCATGAGCAGGTCGAGGTTCTTGCCGCGCAGGCGGGGGTGGTCCGATCGACGGGCTCGGCCTGCCGAACGACGCGGGGTTCTTCCCGCGCAGGCGGGGGTGGTCCGCTCGACGTCGCCGGGCTCTTCCTCACCGCGTGGTTCTTCCCGCGCAGGCGGGGGTGGTCTGACGCGGCCGGGGACGTCCTGCCCGGCGCCGCGGTCTTCCCGGGCGAGCTGGGGTGTTCCGCAGGCCGACGTGCCGGTCGCCAAGTCGGTGGTGGTCATCCCGCG
Source organism: Streptomyces sp. NPDC087420 (assembly GCF_044744165.1). Classification (NCBI taxonomy): domain Bacteria; kingdom Bacillati; phylum Actinomycetota; class Actinomycetes; order Kitasatosporales; family Streptomycetaceae; genus Streptomyces; species Streptomyces sp. NPDC087420. Next base: position 531,717 of record NZ_JBIUXU010000001.1, on the reverse strand, counting down.
CGAGCGGGGGCGTTCCGCGCTCGGGATCTTTGGAGGCGATGACGCACTGAGAGCGCTCCTGGTTTGGCTTTGGCGACTCGAACCACGTCGGGGCTGACCTCCACGATCGGCGCCAAGGCGCCTGCGTGTGCAGACACCTTCCGGTGCCGAGGTTTTGAGCTGGTTGCGGCTTCTTGGTTGACGACCGCGCCCCGAGAACAACTGGGGCGCCGTCGCCGGCCTGACTACTTGCCGTCGCCGTTGATCTTGTCGAGGCAGAACGTGTGGATGGCCCCGGTCAGCATGATGATCCACACGCCGACCGCAAACCACCCGTTGGCTTCGGGTTGGACAGTGGTGAAGCCACTCATGACGGCACTGGCCAATCAATAGGCGGCAGCAACGGGCCAGGCGATAACCTGCCTGGTGACGGCCACGATCAACGGTACGCATGTGAAGGCGGACATGCCGACAAGCGGGATGGCCGCCCAGGCGTAACGCTGCCAGTGTCGGCGGAACATGCGGGGCTGACCGTTTGCGTCCCGTCCGGTGCGGGCTTGTCATCCGCTCAGCATGCGATGTGTGGCCGGTTTGGGGCGCCCTTGTCTGAGGCAGTGACGAACAGCCGTGGGACTGGGCAGCCGTCGCCGCCTCCCCTGCCCGGATCAGGCCACGACAGAGTTATTTCAACGACCTGCTTGGAGTCTCCAACCAGCAAGGTTTGTTGCGACTTCGTTGGAATACGGAAAGGGTCTGAGCGTCACGTCGGGAAGCCGAAATGCAGTCCTCAATGCGACGTGCAGCAGACGGAACAGCCCAAGTGCGAGTTCGTTGAAGTTTCGATAGGGGGTCTCTCGCACACATCAGCCGCCCAAGTAGCCACGTAGGGAAGTCGCCAACGAAGCAAACGACCCTACGCAGCCAAGGCACTGGGCTGCGTCGGCCTCCTTCGTGCAACCGTTGGCCATCCGCGCGCACCCGCGTCCCGTCAAACCACGATCCGTCGTCCGTCCTTGTCGGAACTCAACAAAAGAGGGTGGACCCGAGGGCGAGTGGCCGCTCGTACCTCGATGCGGCCGTGATCGCGCCGCGTGCAGTGCCGACCGCTCCGGCTGGCCGGCTGGGGGCGTGGAGGGATTGGGCAGGCATTCTGCCCGGGGCGCGGAACACCAGGTCAGCGCACTCGTCCGCGCGATTTCAGCGGGACCGGGGGCAGTTCGGGAGCGGGGAGTGGGGGGCCGTCGTAGCCGTTCACCGTGCCGAAGCGGGTGCCTGATTCCCACTCCGCGCGGGCCTGTTTGATCTCGTCGTTGGATCGGCCGATGAAATTCCACCACATGACGATCTCTTCTTCGAACGGCTCTCCGCCCAGAAGCATCAGGCCCGCGTCCGAGTCCGCGCGGAGGGGAAGGTGGGTGCGGCCGCTGCCCAGGTAGAGCATCGAGCCGGGGAGTACCGGTACGCCGTCCACCTCAGCCGCGCCGGACATCGACAGGATCGCGTACTCGAAGTCCGGGTCCAGGGGGAGGTGGGTCTCCGCGCCCGCCGTGAGGGCGAGGTCGGCGCCCACCAGGGGGGTGTACGTCGTGCCCGGTGAGGTCGTGCCGTCCAGCGTGCCCAGGATGACCGTGGCCGTCAGGCCGGGGGCCGTGACGGTCGGGAGGTTCGCGTGGTGCTGGAAGTGCGGCTCCACGTTCCGGTACTGGTCGGGCAGGGCCACCCAGAGCTGGGCGCCGTGCAGGAAGCGGGCGTGGGGGCGTGGGCTCTCCTCCGAGTGGGAGATCGCCCGGCCCGAGGTCATCAGGCCCAGCTCGCGCGGGCGGACGGTCTGGAGGCTGCCGAGGCTGTCGCGGTGCAGCACCTCGCCCTCGTGCAGCCAGCTGACCGTCTGGAGCCCCATGTGCGGGTGGGGCGGCACCTGCATCCCGGACTCGTCGGCGATGTCGTCGGGGCCGTAGTGATCGACGAACGCCCACGCGCCGACCATGCGGCGGCCCAGGTTGGGCAGGAGTCTGCGGACCTCCGTGGACTCCCCCAGCTGGACCCGGCGCGGGCTCAGCAGCTCACGTACCGGCTCTGCCACGACAAACCCGCGACCGCCGCAAACAGTGACGGCGGCCTGACGATCAAGATTGCTCATGCCGCCCAACCTAATCCCGCGCGCGGGCCGACACGCCCGCCCGGCGAAAGTAATGGTGGAATGTTCAACCATGTTGGGCTGTTACGGATGTCATGAACGAGAACAGCTACTACGAGTACGGAACGGCCGCCGAGCGCTGGGACCGCGCCCAGCTGTTCTTCGACGCCAAGGAATACGGCACCGCCGCGCGCATCCTCGGCGCGCTCGTCGAGGAGGTCCCGGAGCAGGTGGCCCCGCGGCTGCTGCTCGCCCGCGCCTACTACCACTCCGCGCGCCTCGCCAAGGCCGAGACCGAGCTGCTCGCCGTCCTCGATCGCGATCCCGTGGAGCACTACGCCCGGCTGATGCTCGGCCGCACCCTGGAGCGCCAGGGCCGCGCCGCCGAGGCCGCCCCCCACCTGCGCCTCGCCGCCGCCTTGGCCGGCGACTTCCCCCGGGGGAGCAGGGAGGAAAGCGCGTAGAGGGTGGTAGGGGGTGGAGGAGGGGGCTGTGGCGGGCGCTGGGGTGGGCGCTGGGGTGGGCGCTGGGGTGGGCGCTGGGGTGTCAGGCGTTCAGTGTTGCCAGGCGTTTGCTTGCCGCCGTCAGTGACCTGCCCCTGGTCGGGACCCCCGACCACGGGCGGGTCTTCGCCTGGTCCAGGGCGTCCCGTACCGTCCAGCGCCTCGCCGTCACCTCCGGGTCCGCCAGCTGGTCCCAGCTGATCGGGGTCGCGACCGGGGCGCCTTCCCTCGCCCGTACGGAGAAGGGCGCCACGGCCGTCTGGGCGTAGCCGTTGCGCTGGATGTCCAGGTACAGGCGGCCGCCGCGCGCCCCCGTCCGTACCTCCGTCGTCAGCCGGCCGGGGTCGCGGGCCGCCAGCGTCTCCGCGACCTCGCCGGCGAACGCGCGTACCTCGTCGAAGCCGCTGCGCCCGTCCAGCGGGACGATCACGTGCAGCCCTCGGGAGCCGGTCGTCAACAGGGCGCTGGGCAGGCGCAGTTCGGCGAGGAGTTCGCCGAGCTGGGTGGCCGCGCGCCGTACGGGCTCGAAATCGTCCTCCGCCGGGTCCAGGTCGAAGACCAGCCGGTCGGGGGTGTCCGGGCGGTCCGCGCGGGACTGCCAGCGGTGGAAGGCCAGACACGCCTGGTCCGCGAGGAACACCAGGGTGGCGGTGTTGTCGCAGACGGTGTGGGTGACCGTCCCGCCCTTCTTCGCCAGCTCGGTCCTGCGCACCCACTCCGGATAGCTCTCCGGGGTGTTCTTCTGCATGAAGCGGGGTCCGTCGAGTCCGTCCGGGTGCCGCTCCAGCATGAGCGGCCTGCCCTTCAACTCCGGGAGCATGTACGGCGCGGCGGACCTGTAGTACTCCACCAGGTCCGCCTTCGTGAGGCCGGTGCCGTGGCCGGTGGAGGGGAACAGCACCTTCGCCGGGCGGTGGATCGGTACGGTCCTGTTCCCCGCCCGTACGGTCGCGGTCTCCGCCGTGTGTTTCAGCCCGACCACGTCCACTCCTCGACCTCGGGCAGGTCCGTGCCGTGCTCGCGGATCCACGCGTGGTGCCTGGTCCGTACGTCCGCCATGGCCTGGCGTACGGCGGCCGCCCGCACCGCCAGTCCTGGGACCCGGTCGATCACGTCCATGACCAGCCGGTACCGGTCGAGGTCGTTGCGTACCACCATGTCGAAGGGCGTGGTGGTCGTGCCCTCCTCCTTGTAGCCGCGCACGTGGAGGTTGGCGTGGCCGGTACGGCGGTAGGCCAGACGGTGGATCAGCCAGGGATAGCCGTGGTACGCGAAGATCACCGGCCGGTCGGTGGTGAACACCGCGTCGTACTCGGAGTCCGTCATCCCGTGCGGGTGTTCCGTGTTGGGCAGCAGCCGGGCCATGTCGACCACGTTGACGACCCGCACGGTCAGCTCCGGCAGGTGCTGCCGCAGCAGGTCGGCGGCGGCCAGCGTCTCCTGCGTCGGTACGTCCCCGGCGCAGGCGAGCACGACGTCCGGCTCGCGGGACCCGTCCTCCGTACCGGCCCACGGCCAGACCCCCGCGCCCCGTGCGCAGTGGGCCTTGGCCTCTTCGAGGGTGAGCCAGTCGAAGCTGGGCTGCTTGCCGGCCACGATGACGTTGACGTAGTCCCGGCTGCGCAGCGCGTGATCGGCCACGGAGAGAAGGGTGTTGGCGTCCGGCGGCAGGTAGACCCGTACCACTTCGGGGCTCTTGCTGAGGACGTGGTCCACGAAGCCGGGGTCCTGGTGGGAGAAGCCGTTGTGGTCCTGGCGCCAGACGTGCGACGTGAGCAGGTAGTTGAGGGACGCGACGGGTCGGCGCCACGGCAGCCGCCGCGAGGTCCGCAGCCACTTGATGTGCTGGTTGACCATCGAGTCGACGATGTGCGCGAACGCCTCGTAGCTGGAGAAGAGACCATGACGGCCCGTCAGGAGATAGCCCTCCAGCCATCCTTGGCACAGGTGCTCGGAGAGGACCTCCATCACCCGGCCGTCGTGCGCGAGGTGTTCGTCGGTGCCGAGCGTCTGCGCCTGCCAGGCCTTGCCGGTGGCTTCGTACAGCGCTTCGAGGCGGTTGGAGGCGGTCTCGTCCGGGCCGACGACCCGGAAGTTCCGGTGCGCGGTGGTGTCCTTCATGACGGCTTCGAGCAACCCGCCGAGAATGCGGGTGGGTTCGTGCAGGGCGGTGCCGGGCTTGTCGACCCGTACCGCGTGCTCCTCCAGCGCCGGGATCGGCAACTCCCTCAGCAGCAGACCGCCGTTGGCGTGCGGGGTGGCGCCGAGCCGCCGGGTGCCTTCCGGTACGAACGCCAGTACCTCGGGGCGGGGGGCGCCCGTCGCGTCGAACAGTTCCTCCGGGCGGTACGAGCGCAGCCACGCCTCCAGTTGGGCGAGGTGCGCCGGATTGGTCCGTACGCCGCCGAGCGGGACCTGGTGGGCGCGCCACGTCCCCTCCACCGGCAGCCCGTCGACCTCGCGGGGGCCGGTCCATCCCTTCGGGGTGCGGAGGACGATCATGGGCCAGCGCGGGCGGTCGGTGGTGCCGTTCTCGCGCGCGTCCCGCTGGATCTCGGCGATGCGGTCCAGCGCGCGGTCCATGGCCGCGGCCATCGCGCGGTGGACGGCGAGGGGCTCGTCGCCGGTGACGTGGATCGGCTCGTGGCCGTATCCGCGCATCAGCTCGTCGAGTTCGGCCTCAGGGATGCGGGCGAGCACGGTGGGGTTGGCGATCTTGTATCCGTTGAGGTGCAGGATCGGCAGGACCGCGCCGTCGTGCACGGGGTCGAGGAACTTGTTGGAGTGCCAGGACCCGGCCAGCGGCCCCGTCTCCGCCTCGCCGTCCCCGATGACACACGCGACCAGCAGCTCCGGGTTGTCGAAGGCGGCCCCGTACGCGTGCGCCAGCGAATAGCCCAGCTCGCCGCCCTCGTGGATCGACCCCGGGGTCTCCGGGGCCACATGGCTCGGCACCCCGCCCGGGAAGGAGAACTGCCGGAACAGCCGGTCCATGCCCTCCCGGTCCCGGCTCACATCCGGGTACGTCTCCGAATACGTGCCCTCCAGCCAGGAGTTGGCCAGGACGGCGGGGCCGCCGTGCCCCGGGCCCCACACGCACAACGCCGGCAGGTCCCGGTCCCTGATCACCCGGTTGAGGTGGGTGTGGACCAGGTTCAGCCCCGGGGACGTACCCCAGTGTCCCAGCAGCCGCGGCTTGATGTGCTCCGGCGCGAGCGGCTCCTGGAGCAGCGGGTTGCCCATCAGGTAGATCTGCCCCACGGCCAGGTAGTTGGCCGCCCGCCAGTGCGCGTCGAGGGCCGCCAGTTCCGAGGTGGTGAGAGCGGTGGGGCCCGCCCCGGTGGTCGCCTTGCGGAGCATGCTGGTCTCCCTGGTCTCCCCGGCCGTGGAACCAGGGGCTCGCTTCCGGATCAGGCGGATCAGGCGGATCAGGCCGAGTACCACACGGTGGTGATGTTGCAGAATTCGCGGATCCCATGACCCGACAGCTCGCGCCCGTAGCCGGAGCGCTTGACCCCGCCGAAGGGGAGGGCGGGATGCGAGGCCGTCATGCCGTTGAAGAAGACGCCGCCGGCTTCCAGGTCCCGTACAAAACGGTCCACCTCGGCCTCGTCCTCGGTCCATACGTTCGAACTGAGCCCGAACGGGGTGTCGTTGGCGAGCGCCACCGCCTCGTCCAGGTCCGCGACCCGGTAGAGCGTGGCCACCGGCCCGAACGTCTCCTCGTGGTGGATCCGCATGGCGGCGGTGATGTCGGCGAGGACGGTCGGGGCGTAGAACCACCCGCCCTCGACCTCCGCCGGGCGCTGCCCCCCGCACAGGGCGGTCGCGCCCCGGCCCAGGGCGTCCTCGACCAGTTCCTCCAGGTCGGCGCGGCCCTGCTCGGAGGCGAGCGGGCCCACGTCGGTGGACTCGTCCAGCGGGTCTCCGACGGTCAGGTCGCGCATCCCGGCGGTGAAGCGGGCGGCGAAGGCGTCGTAGACGTCCTCGTGCACGATGAAGCGCTTCGCGGCGATGCAGGACTGGCCGTTGTTCTGCACGCGGGCGGTCACGGCGGTCCTGGCGGCCCGCTCGATGTCCGCCGACGGCATGACGATGTACGGGTCGCTGCCGCCCAGCTCCAGGACCGTCCGCTTGACCTCGTCACCGGCGACGGCCGCGACGGCGCGGCCCGCCGGCTCGCTGCCGGTGAGGGTCGCGGCGGCGACCCGGGGGTCGCGCAGGATGTCCTCGATCGCGCCGGAGCCGACCAGCAGCGTCTGGAAGCAGCCCTTGGGGAATCCAGCCCTGCTGAACAGGTCTTCCAGGTACAGCGCGGTCTGCGGCACGTTCGAGGCGTGCTTGAGCAGGCCGACGTTGCCCGCCATGAGGGCCGGCGCGGCGAACCGTACGACCTGCCAGAGCGGGAAGTTCCACGGCATCACCGCGAGCACCACCCCGAGAGGGCGGTAGTGGACGCGGGCCCGGGACGCGCCCGAGTCCTTCACGTCGGCGTCGGACGGGTGCTCGTCGGCGAGCAGTTCCCCGGCGTGCTCCGCGTACCACCGCATCGACTTCACGCACTTGAGCGCCTCCGCGCGGGCGGCCGCGACCGGCTTGCCCATCTCGGTGGTCATGGTGCGGGCGATGTCGGGCGCGTCCTGTTCCAGCAGGTCGGCGGCGCGGTTCAGCAGCCGCGCCCGCTCGTCGAACCCGGTCAGGCGGTACTGCCGGAAGGCGGCGTCCGCGGTGGCGACACGCTGCTCGATCTCCTCGGCTCCCAGCGCGTCGAAGGTCTTGAGCGTCTCTCCGCTGGTGGGATTCACCGTCGCGATGGGCATGGGGCCATTCCTCCTCGATTCGACAGTCCGACCCTTCCGCGACCTGCCCGCGCCCGCAACACGGGCGAGGGGGCACAGCGGGCCCGGGACGGGGCGCGGGCCCGGGTCCTGAGCGCGCCAGGGGCTTCAGGGGCCGGGGGTTCAGGGGCGGCGGGAGCGGCCGGGTCCCGACTGCTGGGTGCCGCGGGCCGGGGCCGCCTGGGGTGTCCTGCGCCGGTCGCTCCTGCGGCGCAGACGGCGCCGCTCCTCCTCGTCCGTACCACCCCACACGCCGGAGGTACGGCCGGTCTCCAGCGCCCATTCGAGGCACTCGCGCTCCACGGGGCAGCGGTGGCAGACCTCCTTGGCGCGCCGGGCCTGTTCCGCGGCGGGGCCGGACTCGCCCACCGGGAAGAACAGCTCGGGGTCGGCGTCGACGCAGGCCGCTTGACGCAGCCACGCCCAGGTGTCGGTATCGGGGCCGATGCTCAGGGGTTCCGTAGGCAGCCGCACAGTCGGTCGTTCCTTTCGCTCGGTGGGCGGTGGGGGGTTCCTCTGTCTTCGCGTACCCCTCACGCCGCTGCGAAACGGAGACGGTGCTTCTGTTTCCCGGAACACGGCGGTTTCCGGACCGCACGCGGTCGTACGGCACCCGGTCCTACGGCACACGGCACTACGGCACACGGCCTTCCGGGCGGTTCACGAGGTGCCGGACGGTTCACGAGGTGCCGGACGGTCCTCCGGGCTTCTCGCCCGGTCCGCCCGGTCCGCCCGGGACCTTGGCCAGTTCGGGGGACGACGATTCGAGCGGTACCGTCCACGACCTGACGAGGCCGAGCTGGACGGCCTGGCGGGGCAGGACCGCGTCGAGCAGCCAGTCGGCGGCGACACGCACCCGGTTCCCCGGCATGGCGGCGAGGTGGTAGCCGCGCGTCACGGCGCCCGCCACCGGGCCCGACAGGGGCACTCCGAGCGGGTTGGCCGCCGCCTTGACCCCGCCGAGGTCCACCACGAAGCCCAGGTCGTGGTGGCTGTAGACCTCGCGCTCGCCGTAGCCGAGGGAGGCCGCGACATTGCGCCCGGCCACCTTCCCCTGGCGGCTCGCGTGCTGGGCCGTCATCGGGGTGTACTCCCCCGGCCTGGTGAGGTCCGGTACGGCGGCGGCGTCGCCGCACGCGAACACCTCGGGATGTCCTGGCACGTTGAGCTGCGGGTCGACCACGAGACGGCCCCGCTCGACGGGCAGTCCCACCCCGGACACGAGCGGGTCGGGGCGGACGCCCACACACCACACCAGCGTGCGGGTCTCGACGAACTCGCCGGTGTCCAGGGTGACTCCGGTCGGGGTCGCCTCCTTCACGGACGTCTTGGTCCGTACGTCCACCCCGCGTTCGCGCAACACGCGGTCGGCGGTGTCGGAGAGCCTGCGGTCGAGTTCCGGCAGCACCCGCGGCGCGACGTCCAGGAGCATCCAGCGGGGTTTCTCGCCCCGGCTCCACCGGCGCTGCTTGCGCATCAGGGCGTCCGTGAAGAGCTTGCCCTGGGCGGCGACCTCGGTGCCCGTGTAACCGGCCCCGACCACGACGAAGGTGGAACGGGCCTCGGCCTCCTTCGGGTCGGCCGTGGTCGCGGCCATCTCGATCTGGCGGGTGATGTGGTCGCGCAGGTAGAGCGCCTCCGGCAGACCCCGGAAACCGTGCGCGTACTCGGCGACGCCGGGGATCGGCAGCAGCTTGTTGACACTGCCCACGGCGAGGACGAGGCGGTCGTACGTCAATTCACCCCGCGCGCCTTCCGGGCCGGTGTACGTGACCCGGTGGCCCTCCAGGTCGACCCGGTCGGCCTCGCCGAGGACGAGCCGTACACGCGGCAGTGTTCCGGTGAGGGAGACCGTCACCCGGCGGGCCTCCAGGATCCCTGCCGCCACCTGGGGCAGGAGCGGGAGGTAGAGGAAGTAGTCGGTGGGGTTCAGCAGGACGATGTCGGCGGCGCCCCGAACCTTGCGGCAGACGGTGCGGGCGGCCTCGTAGCCGGCGAACCCGGCTCCGACGATGACAATGCGTTCTCGGCTCACGTTCGACTCCGGACAGTCACATATCGGGTCGTACCGTCGGACTGGTCACGTGCCCGCCACCGGCGCCGACAAACACCGCGGGGGTACGAAGACCTCCCTCCACAGCCCCCGACAGGGCCTTTCACCTGCCGTTTGACACGGCAGTGATTGGTGGGAGGGTGGTGGAGAAGGACGGCGCGAGCATCGCGCGAACTGCCGCTTGCCGAGGCTGCCGACGGGTACGGGCAGGTGGGTCCTGTCCGCCGGACAGGGTCTGGAAGCCCGTACAGAACGTCTACGGAGTGAGGAGACCGACGTGAGCGGCGACGGAGGCGAGACGATGGGCGACGAGGTGTACCAGCCCAACCACGACGACGGTGACGGGGTGTTCGAGGACGAGGGCATCCTCGATCCCGAGGACACCCTGGTGGACCGCGGGTCCGACCCCTTCGACGAGGGTTGGTCGCCGCCCGAGCGGCCGCTCGGTGTGGAACACACCGGGACGACCGCCTCGGAGCAGCTCGCGGGCGAGTCGCTGGACCAGCGCCTCGCCGAGGAGATCCCCGAGCGCGGGGCCCCGTTCGGGGACGGCATCGGCGATCTGGCCTACGGCGAGGGCGAGCTGGTGGACGACGAGGTCGGTGACGGCCGGTCCGGGCGGCTGGTGGCGCCGGACGAGGGCGCCCACGAGGACGCCGAGAACGACATGGTCGCCAGCGATGTCGGCATCGACGGCGCGGCCGCCTCGGCGGAGGAGGCCGCGGTGCATCTGGTGCCGGAGGAGGACGACGAGCCCGAGGCGTACGAGTAGGGCCGTACACATACGAGTTGAGCCGTACGAAGCGAGTCGGCCCGCCGGCGTTCAGGCCAGGGCCGACGCGAAGGACTCACGGGCCGGGGCGGGCGCGCCGAACGGCACGGGTTCCGGGGCGGGTGCGCGGCGCAGCTCGGCCGTACCGACACCGGTGACCGGGATCCGGGGCACGCGGAAGATGTCCTGCGGGGACTCGACACTCCGGGTGAACCAGACGACTTTGCCGCCGGCCGTGGGACAGGTCCCCCAGCTGTCGCTCAGCGCGGCGACGCGCGCGAGCCCTCCGCCGCCCGCGGTGAGCAGCCGGGGCAGCCGGGGGCCGTTGTCCTCCACCGAGGCCGTGAGGTGGCGTCCGCGCCAACGCAGTTCCACCACACACGTGCCGGCCTGTCCGACGTGCCGGTGGACATTGGCCATGAGTTCGCCGAGGCCCTCGCAGACGGGGTCGACGTGCAGGTCGAGTTTCCAGTGCTTGAGATGGGCGGCGACGATGCGCCGCAGCTGGGAGAGACGTTCCGGAGAGGCGTGCAATTCCACCGTGTAGCGCCGGCCGTCGTGCCGGTCGAGTGGAACTGTCATGTCGGGGCTCCTCACAGAGAGGCCCTCATGCTTCACCACGTTGTACCAACGACCCCCGAGTACGAAGCGTGAGCGGCATTCACTTCTGGGTCAACACCAGATTGCCGCCGTCGCACGGGACGCGCAACACGAACGGGGGACGACCGTACGGGAAAGAGGCCGGCCGGGGGAGAAACGCGCCCATGCCGGAGGGCCGGTCCCCGCGCACTCGCGGGGACCGGCCGTGTGCCCGTGCGGGCGCCCGGCTACCTGCTCTCCAGGCGGAGCTGGACCTCCTCCTCCTGGTCGCCCGAGGCCGTGCCCACGATCCGTACGGAGAAGGCGGCGGTCAGTGCCCTGCGCAGGCTGTCCACATCGGTGTAGGCGCCCTGGAGGGTGGCGCTGACGGGCGCGGACAGCCGCGCGGCGGCCGGCTCGTCGCGTACGTCGGCCGCGTCGAAGGTGGCGGTCCACACGGCGGGCCTGCCACCGGAGGCCGCCTGTGGTACGTCGTCGGCCGGCCGGTCGGACCCGAACGCCGTCCTGAGCGCGGAGAACACCGTGTGCGCGTCGTCCTGGTCCTGTCCGCTGAGTGCCACGACGACGTGCGCCGTCGGCTGGTCCGCAGTCTTCACCTGAAATCGCCCTCTCTCCGTCTCTGCTCCCCGTTTCCTCCCGGCACCCCCTGCCCTCCCCTGCCTCGTTCAGCCGCCGAACTCGGGCACGAAGGTGGCGTTGAACGCCTTGAGGTCACCGGGGTTCCGGCTCGTGATGAGGGTGTTGGGCCCGGAGGTGCAGACCTGGACCTGTTCGTCGACCCAGGTGGCGCCCGCGTTGCGGAGGTCGGTCTGGAGGCTGGGCCAGGACGTCAGCGTCCTGCCCCGTACGACATCGGCCTCCACGAGCGTCCACGGGGCGTGGCAGATCGCGGCCACCGGCTTCCCCGCGTCGAAGAAGCTCTTCACGAACGCGACGGCGCCGGGGTCCGTGCGCAGGGCGTCCGGGTTGGCGACGCCGCCGGGCAGCACCAGTCCGTCGTAGTCGGCCACGGAGGCCTCGGAGACCGTCAGGTCGACGGGGAAGGTGTCCGCCTTGTCGAGGTGGTCGAACGCCTGTACCTGACCGGCCTCCGTCGAGATGAGCACCCGTTCGCCGCCCGCCTCGCCGACGGCCTGCCAGGGTTCGGTGAGTTCCACTCGCTCCACGCCTTCGGGAGCCACGAGAAATGCCACACGCATGAGGTACACGTCCCTTCGTCTTCACCGGAGCAATGTCTCGCGCCTGCCCGCAGGCGCTCTCCTCACACAGGAGGCGCGGGCAGGCGCGGAAGAGTCCCGCAAGCGGAAGAAGTCCCGCAAGAAGAGTCTGGTGGACGCGGGCCGATCAGGCGCGTCGAGCGGCCGGTCGCGCCGAGGGGGCCATCCGGTGACCGGGCTGGAGCGGCGGGAGGGCGCCGGCGGAGGGCCTGCGGGCCCCGTACGGGCCGGCGGTCTGGACCGGGAGGGGAAGGACGGGCAGCGGGCCCGTGACGGCGACGGGGACCGTGACAGGAGCGGTGGCCGGGGCCGTGGCCGGGGCGGCCAGCTGCGGGTCGAGGGTGAGGGCGGTGACGCCGAGCGGCTCGGTGAGGGCCCGCACGGCGTGCTCCGAGAGCTTGATCCAGGCCTGCTGGGGGCCCAGGGTCGCGGCCAGTCCGGTCGCGGTGGTGAAGGCGACCGCCGTCCGGGCGCCCAGGGCGGTACGGAAGAGACGGACGCTGAAGCCTGCGGATCCCGGCCGGACCGGGACGAACAACGTTCCGGCCGGGGTCGGATGTGAAGGCTCCGGATCCTCGCTGTTCTGATGCTCCGACATGGTGTCGCTCCTGAGGACAGAATGACTGCCCCGGTCCGCGGGTCGGGAGCGGGGCATACCAAGGATGGTATGCCCGTACGGCGCACTCCGGTCCCGGTCGCTGACGCGCCCTTGATCCACCGGGCCCTTCCTCTGACGCGGGCTTGACGTCCGGACGGTCACTCCTGGGGGCGGGACACCCGCGCCTCGACCGTGCCGCGCCTGACCGGACCGCCGCAGTGGCGGCAGACGTGGTCGATCTCCAGCTGGTGCCCGCACTCGTGCCGGAGCGTCAACGCCGGTTCCTCCACGGCCCACTTGTCGCCCCACTGGAAGAGCGAGAGCAGCACCGGATGGAGCTCCCGGCCTGCTTCGGTGAGGTGGTACTCGTAGCGCGGCGGGTGCTCGCTGTACTGCCGTCGCTCGATCACCCCGGCCGCTTCGAGCTTGCGCAGGCGGTCGGCCAGGATGTCGCGGGAGGCGCCGGTGTAGCCGGCGATGCGGCCGAAGCGGTGGACGCCGTATCCCATCTCGCGGATGGCCAGCAGTGACCAGCGCTCACCCAGGACGTCGAGCGAGGCGGCGAGCGAGCACGGCCGTACGGCGAGGGGCTGGCGCGCCATGAGGGACATCCCGCCGCCGGGCTCCCCCGCGGCAGCGACCTCTTCTTTCGCCCCCGTCGTCCCGGACCCTTCCTTCGTCTCCATGCGCTCCACCCTAACCGGTGGTCGGTTGTCTTTTCCAACAGACCGCTGTTAGCGTCCACCAGGTAAGTTGGAAATCACAACAGACTCTTTGAGGGGTCCCCCCATGTCCACTCCCCCGTCCGTCCCCGACGAGCAGGCCGCGGCCAGACGGCATGCCCTGCGGGTGCTGGCCCTGGGCAGCCTCGGCGTGTTCGTGGTCTTCCTCGACACGACGATCGTGAATGTCGCCTTCGAGACGATCAGCCGCAGCTTCGACACCACGACCGGACATCTCGCGTGGGTCCTCAACGCCTACAGCCTGGTCTTCGCGGCCATGCTGATCCCGGCGGGACGCCTGGCCGACCGGTACGGGCGCAAGCGGATCTTCCTCATAGGGCTCGCCGGGTTCGCCGCGATGAGTGCCCTCTGCGGTCTCGCGCCGAACGCCGGATTCCTGATCGCCGCCCGGGCCCTGCAAGCCGTCTTCGCGGCGCTGGTCGTACCGACCTCGATCGCGCTGATCCTGCCCGAGTTTCCCGCCGCCCGGCGGCACGTGGCGGTCGGCACGTGGGGCGCGATGGGCGCGGCGGCGGCCGCGCTCGGCCCCACCATCGGCGCGCTCCTCACCGAGTACGCGTCCTGGCGGTGGATCTTCCTGGTGAACGTCCCGATCTGCGCCGTCATGATCTTCTTCGGGGCCCGGCTGCTGCGCGAGTCCCGCGACCCGCAGGCGTCCGGCATCCCGGACCCGATCGGTGTGGTCCTGGTCGCGGCCGTCCCCGCGCTGCTCAGCTTCGCCATCATCGAAGGGCCGTCCCGGGGCTGGTCCGACCCCTGGGTGATCGCGGGCTTCGTCCTGGCGGCGGCCCTGCTGCCGGTCTTCGTCCGGCGCTCCGCCACCGCCGCCCGGCCGGTGATGGACCTGGCGCTGTTCAAGGTCAGGCAGTTCCGCCTGGTCAACGCGGCGACGCTGCTGTTCGCCACGGCCTTCTACGGCATGCTGCTCAGCAACATCATCTTCCTCCAGACCGAGTGGCACTACTCCGTGCTGCGGGCCGCGCTGGCCAGTACACCGGGACCGCTGGTGGTCACCCTGATCGCCCGCCCCGCGAGCAAACTGGCGGGCTCGATCGGGTACCGCCCCGTACTGCTCGCGGGAGCCGTCAGCTGGGCCGCGGGCTCGGCCGCCTTCGCGCTCGCGGTCACCTCGTCACCGCACTGGGCGGCGCACTGGCTGCCGGCGAGCGTGCTCATCGGGATCGGCATCGGGCTGACCCTCCCGGTGCAGTCCGGCGCGGCCGTCGAATCACTTCCCCCGGCGCGGTACGGACTGGGCTCGGCGGTCAACGCCAGCTTCCGCCAGCTCGGCGCGGTCCTCGGGATCAGTGTGTTCGTCGCCGTGCTCGGCACCCCGGGCCCGGCGTCGGCCGTCGACGCCTTCCACCGGACCTGGTGGGTGTTCGCCGCCATCGGCCTGGCGGCCGGCGCGGTCCTGCTCGTCCCCCGGCTCAGGCGCGGCGCACCCGCCGGGGAGGCCCCGGCGGCGCCCGTACCCGCCGAGGCCCAGGCACGCTGAGGGCGGCCGTCAGCTGCCGGACGGGCCCTTGCCGGGGCCGCCCGGCAGTGGCGGCGCGTCGGACGCGGTGGCCTTTCGGAGGCGTACGGTCAGCAACGCGCCCTGACGGCGCAGCCGTTGCAGGGGGGTGGGCGGCAACTCCCTTGCCGCGCCCCGCGCGTAGTACCGCTCGACGTAGAACTGACCCGCCGACAGCACACTGGTGACGGCGATGTACCAGATGGTCGCCACCATCAGCAGCGGGATGACCTGGTACGTACGGTTGTAGATCAACTGCACGGAGAACAGCAGGTCCTGCACCGCGAGGACGCTGACGATGCTGGTGCCCTTGAGGGTGCCGATGAGCATGTTGCCCGCGGTGGGCACGATCGACCGCATCGCCTGCGGTACGACGATCCGGCGCAGCACCCGCCACCGGCCGATGCCCAGCGCGGCGGCGGCCTCGGTCTGGCCCGAGTCGACGGACAGGATGCCGCCCCGCACCACTTCCGCGGCGTACGCGGCCTCGTGCAGGGTGAGCCCGATCAGCGCGGTGAGACTGGCGCCGAAGAGGTTCACGGTCTTGACGGTGAGGAATTCGGGGCCGAACGGGATGCCGAGGCCCAGCGTCGGGTAGAGCGCGCCGATGTTGAACCAGAACAGCAGCTGCACCAGGAGCGGGGTGGAGCGGAAGATCCACACGTACCCCCAACTGATCGTGCGCAGCACGGGGTTGGCGGACAGGCGCAGGACGGCGAACACCGTGCCGATGAGGAATCCGAGGACCATCACGGCCGCGGTCAGCCAGAGCGTGAGCACCAGCCCGTCCAGGACGGCCGGGGTGGTGAAGTACTCCCCCACCACGGACCACTGGAACCGCTGGTTGCGGACGACCGAGTTGACGACCATGGCGAGGGCCAGGAGGGCGGCGACGGCGGAGAGCCACCGGCCGACGTGGCGTCGGGGCACGATGCGGGTGAGGTCGTCGGCGGACGGGGGGACGTCCGCGCGGCGGGGCGACGAGGCGCCGGCCGCGGGCAGGACGTCGGGAGAGACGGACATGGAGGGGCTCCCACGGGAGAGGTGGTCGGCGGTGGCCAGCGGGTGTCATCACGCGCACCGCGTCCCTCAACACGGCCGTCACGTCCCGGTGTTCCCACCGGACCGTCATCCCTTCGATCGTACGTGCGGAAACGGGAGGTCTGTCAAGAAGTCCTTTTCCGCCCGACCACAGTGCGAACGCCGGTTGACTTCCCCGTACGCACCATGCTCAATTGGCTCCATGCAGAAGCAGCTGCCGTTGGTCACCCGCGGACACATCGACTTCGGTCGAGTGTGGTCCGCCTCTTGTTGCGCCTGACCCGGCAGCGGGCCGCCTGACCGGCCCCTCCCTCCCTCGGTGATCCCCTCGCGGGCCGAGACTCCTCTCCTCACCGGGCGCGCGCTGCCGTCGACCCCGTCGTTCCCCTGACGCTCGTCACGCCTCGTCACGTCATCACGTCGTCGCGCCCGCCCGGTTCCACTCCGCTCGGTCCCACCCTGCCCGGTCCCACCCTGTCGGGTCTCTCCCTGCTCCGGATCCGCTCCCGCGGTCCTGAGGCATGACCACGACCGGGATCTCCCTCCCTTTCTCCCCTCTTCACTTTCCTTCCGCGCGAAAGGTCCGCCATGCCTGTGGAGTTCCTCGGGATAGCCGCCACCCACGACGGTTCGGAGACACATCCCCGCTCCGGTGCCTCGTTCGACAAGGACTACACACTCAAGCTCGCACGGGCCCATGAGGACCACGGCTGGGACCGGGTGCTGTTCGCGTACGGGTCCGGCTCACCGGACCCGGCCCCGGCCGCCGCGTACATCGCCGCCCGCCTGGACAAGCTTCAGATCCTGCTGGCGCACCGGCCGAACGTGTCGTACCCGACCTTCGCGGCGAAGACGTTCGCCACTCTGGACCAGATCAGTGACGGCCGCCTCACGGTCCACTTCATCACCGGGGGCAGCGACCAGGAGCAGGGACGCGAGGGGGACACCCTCACCAAGGACCAGCGGTACTCCCGCACCCGCGAGTACATCGAGATCGTGAAGCGGATCTGGACCTCGCACGAGCCCTTCGACCACGAGGGCGAGCACTACCGGTTCCACGACTTCGTCAGCGATGTCTTCCCGGTCCAACAGCCCCGGCCCGACGTCTCGTTCGGCGGATCCTCCGACGCGGCCCACGCCGCCGGCGGCGCCGAGGCGGACATCTACTGCCTGTGGGGCGAGCCACTGGAGAAGACCGCCGAGCAGATCGAGACGGTGAAGGCCGCGGCGCGCGCCGCCGGCCGTACGACCCCGCCCCGGATCCAGGTCGCGTTCCGGCCGATCATCGCTCCCACGGAGGAGCTCGCCTGGGAGAAGGCGCACCGCACGGTGGCCACCATCAACGCCCGCAAGGAGCAGGGGGGCGCGCTGGTCAGGCGGGGCCGGGGGGCGCCGGAGAACACCGGCTCGCAGCGGCTGATCGCGATCGCGGAGGCGGGCGAGCGGTACGACCGTGCGCTGTGGACGCCGACCGCCGCCGCCACGGGCGGCGCGGGCAACTCCAACGCGCTGGTGGGCACACCGGAGACGGTCGCCCAGGCACTGCTCGACTACTACGACCTGGGTGTGGACATCCTCTCGGCCCGTGGTTACGACCTGCTGGGCGACGCCATCGACTTCGGACGCCATGTGATCCCGCTGGTCCGCGAAGAGGTCGCGAAGCGGGACGCCGAGCGTGCCGTGCGCGCCGAGAGTGCCGAGAGCGGCCCGCGGAGACTGGCGAAGGCCGGGCGATGACCTCTGTCGCCGAACCGGGCGGGCTGACCTGGGTCACGGCCGCTGTCACGGACCCCCTGGCCCAGCCGATGCTGCGGGAGCTGGGGGACGAGTACTCCGCGCGGTACGGCAAGGACGCGCACGCCGAGATGGCCCGTTATCCGGCGGAGGAGTTCGACCCGCCGCACGGCGCGCTGCTGCTGTTGCTGGAGCGGGGTGAGGCGGTCGCCGGAGGCGCGTTCCGCCGCTACGACCCCACCACGGCCGAGCTGAAGCGCATCTGGACCCACTCCGCCCACCGGCGGCGCGGCCTGGCCCGGCGGGTTGTCGCCGAGCTGGAACGGGTCGCCGCCGCGCGCGGCTACCGGCGGGTCCACCTCACCACCGGGCCGCGCCAGCCCGAGGCCAAGGGCCTCTACCTGCACACCGGTTACACACCGCTGTTCGACACGACGGCCGACCCCGAGACCATCGGGCCGCTCCCGTTCGAGAAACACCTCGCTCCGTCGAGGGGAAAGAGATGACACCCGTGCGCGCTCAGGTATCCGCCGTTCTCACGGCCGTTCTGCTGCTGCCCGCCCTGGCGGCCTGCGGTTCGGACGACACGTCCGGCAAGGAATCGGCGGGCGCCGCGTCCGCCGCGCCCTCGGGTGACGTGGTCGCCGCGCTCAAGAAGGACGACGCGCTGGCGAAGCTGCTGCCCGCGGACGTCCGCGAGCAGGGCTCGATCAAGATCGCCGCGTCGGTGGGAGCGGCGCCCAGCGCCTACTTCCCGGACGCGACGGGGAAGAAGCCGGTCGGCCTGGACATCGACATCGCCGACGGGGTCGCCAAGATCCTCGGGCTGCGGCTGGAGCGGGAGGAGGCCAGCTTCGAGGCGATCCTGCCCGCGCTCGGCAGTGGCAAGTACGACGTGGGGACCGGCAACTTCGGTGTCACCGACGAGCGTCGCAAGACGATCGACTTCGTCACGTACATCAACGACGGGCAGGGCTTCGCGGTCAGCGAGAACGACACGACCACCAAGAAGGTCACGAAGCTCGACGAGCTCTGCGGCAAGACCGTCGGGGTCGGGGCGGGCACCACCTTCGAGGCGACCCTCAACGCGAACAAATCCGTCTGCGCGCAGGCGGGCAAGAAGCCGTACACGGTCAAGGTCTACTCGGACACCGGCGCCGGCCTCACCAGCCTCCAGCAGGGCCGGATCGACATCGAGATGTCGACCATCAACGGGCTGCGCTACCAGGCGGCCCAGCCGGCGGCCGGCATCAAGTTCCTCGGCGAGTTCCACCGGCTCGACGTGGGATTCGCCTTCAAGAAGGGCTCTCCGCTGCTCCCGGCGTTCGAGGGCGCGGTCAACGAACTGATCGCCGACGGCACGTACAAGAAGATCCTCGAACGGTGGGGCACCCAGGACTCCGCCATCGAGAAGTCCGAGATCAGTCCCCCCGAGAAGAAGTAGCGGCAGGAGCGCCCACCATGGAAACCGCAACCGGCACCGCGCACGCCGCGCCGCCACCAGGATCTCTCGTACCACCCGGAACCGCCCCGGACGGCGAGGAGCTCGCCACACTGACAGTGGTGCCCGCCCGCCACTACTGGCGGTGGGCCGCGGGGGTCGCCGCCCTCGTCGTCGTCGCCCAGTTCGTCCACGGCCTGGCCACCAATCCGGGCTGGGACTGGCACACGTTCTCGCTCTACCTGACGGCCGACAGCGTGCTCAAGGCCGTCTGGGTGACCCTCCAACTCACCGCGTACGGAACGGTCCTGGGCTTCGCGCTCGGGATCGTCCTGGCCTTCATGCGGCTGTCGCGCAGTGCGATCCTCCAGACCGTGGCCTGGACGTACATCTGGGCCTTCCGGTCCATCCCGCTCATCGTGCAACTGCTGTTCTGGTTCAACCTGGCCTATCTGTACAAGGAGCTGGGCGTCGGGGTCCCCTTCGGTCCCGTGCTGTGGAGCTTCGACACACTGAATCTGGTCGGCGCCCTCTCGGCCGCCGTCATCGGTCTGGCGCTGCACCAGGCCGCGTACGCCGCCGAGATCGTGCGCGGCGGGATCATCTCCGTGGACGGCGGGCAGCTGGAGGCGGCCGCGGCGCTGGGCATCCCCCGGCTGCGGCAACTGCGCAGGATCCTGCTGCCGCAGGCGATGCGCGGCATCCTGCCGAACGCCGCCAACGAGGTCATCTCCCTGTTCAAGGGCACGTCGATCGTGTCCGTGATGGCCATCGGCGAGCTGTTCTACCAGGTGCAGGTGGTCTACGGCCGCAACGGGCGGGTGGTCCCCCTGCTGATGGTCGCCACCGCCTGGTACATCCTGCTGACCACCCTGCTGTCCGTCGTCCAGTACTACGTGGAGCGGCACTTCGCGCGGGGCCACGAGCGCACTCCCCCGCCCACCCCGCTCCAGCGTGCCCGCACGTTTGTCCTCAAGCTGCGGGCCACCGCCGCCACCGGAGGTTTCCCGCGATGAGCAACAGCGACCGTACGAGTGTGGACCCGGGCGCCGGCAACGGTACGGGCGCGGGCGCCGAGAAGGCCGGCGGCGGTCTGATGGTCGACGTGCGCGGCGTTCACAAGAACTTCGGCGCCCTCGAAGTACTGCGCGGGGTCGACCTCCAGGTCCGCACCGGCGAGGTCACCGTGGTGCTCGGCCCGTCCGGCTCGGGGAAGTCGACGCTGCTGCGCAGCATCAACCACCTGGAGAAGCTCAACAAGGGCTACATCAGCATCGACGGCGAGCTGATCGGCTACCGCAGGGCCGGCAACAAACTGCACGAGCTCAAGGAGCGCGAGGTGCTCAAGCAGCGCCTCCACATCGGGTTCGTCTTCCAGAACTTCAACCTCTTCCCCCACCTGACCGTGGTGGAGAACATCATCGAGGCGCCCGTCTCGGCCCTGCGCGTCCCGCGCAAGCAGGCCCTCGCACAGGCACGGGTGCTGCTGGAACGGGTCGGGCTCGCCGACAAGACCGACGTGTACCCGCGTCAGCTGTCCGGCGGCCAGCAGCAGCGGGTGGCCATCGCCCGCGCCCTGGCGCTGGAGCCGAAGGTGCTGCTCTTCGACGAGCCCACCTCGGCGCTCGACCCCGAACTGGTCGGCGAGGTCCTCGACGTCATCAAGGACCTGGCCCG
The DNA here is from genome assembly GCF_044744165.1 of Streptomyces sp. NPDC087420. Taxonomy (NCBI): domain Bacteria; kingdom Bacillati; phylum Actinomycetota; class Actinomycetes; order Kitasatosporales; family Streptomycetaceae; genus Streptomyces; species Streptomyces sp. NPDC087420. Next base: position 510,868 of record NZ_JBIUXU010000001.1, on the reverse strand, counting down.
GTCGGGCACCACCATGATCGTCGTCACCCATGAGATCGGCTTCGCCCGTGAGGTCGCGGACACCGTCGTTTTCATGGACGGCGGAGTGATCGTCGAGCAGGGGACGCCGGCGGAGGTGCTCGACCGGCCCCGGCACGAGCGCACCAAGGCCTTCCTCTCGAAGGTCCTCTGACCCCTCCCGCCCGTCCCTGGCCCCCGCACGCCGTCCCTGTCTCCCGTACGCCGTCCCTGTCTCCCGTACGTCCCAGTTTTCCGTCCTCCCTTTCTGATCACCGTCCCCGTCAAGGAGCCCACCGTGTCGCCCCGTCGCGCCTTTCGTCCCGCAGCCGCCCTGCTCGGCCTCGTCACCGCCCTCACCCTCACCGCCTGCGGCGACCCCGCCGACGACACCGTGAGCAACGCCGCGCCCGCCGCGAAGGGTGCCAAGAAGGCCGAGTTCGACCTGAGTCCGAACCAGAAGCGCATCACCACGCCCAAGGTCGACGCCGTCGCCGCCCTCCTGCCCGCGGCCATCCGCGAGCGCGGCACACTGGAGGTCGTCAACTCGGCGGGCTCCGCGCCGCCACTCGACTTCTACGCCACCGACGACAAGACCGTGATCGGGGTGGAGACCGACATCTCCTCGCTGATCGCGAACGTGCTGGGGCTCAAGCTGGAGTCCAACACCGTCGACTGGGCGAACATATTCGTCGGGCTCGACAGTGGTAAGTACGACCTCGGCATCAGCAACATCACCGTCACCGAGGAGCGCAAGGAGAAGTACGACTTCGCCACCTACCGTCTCGACAACCTCGCCTTCGAGGCCAAGAAGGGCTCGGGCTGGAAGGTCGACGGCCCCAAGGACGTGGCGGGCAGGACGATCGGGGTCAGCTCCGGCACCAACCAGGAGAAGCTGCTGGTCACCTGGAGCGAGGAGAACGTGAAGAAGGGCCTCAAGGCCACCGACATCAAGTACTACCAGAACTCCACCGACTACTACCTGGCGCTGAGTTCGGGCCGCCTGGACGCCTACCTCGGCCCGAACCCGGTCGCCGCGTACCACTCCGCCTCCACCGGTCAGACGGAGGTCATCGGCACCTACTCCGGCGGCGGGGCCGACGTCCAGGGCAAGATCGCGGCCACCACCAAGAAGGACAACGGCCTGATCAAGGCGGTGCACGAAGCCCTCAACACCGTCGTCAAGAACGGCAGTTACGGAAAGGTCCTCAAGCGCTGGGGCCTCTCCAACGAGGCCGTCACGTCCTCGGAGCTCAACCCGCCCGGGCTGCCGAAGACCAACCAGTGACGGCAGGCCGGTGACAACCGGCCGGTAGGTGTACCGGCCGGTGTCCGCACCCGGCCGGTCTCAGCCCAGCTGCCCCGTGCCCGTGCCCGGCGAACCCGCCGGACACGGGCACTGCGCGTGGTACTTGAGGGCGATGGCCGCCAGGTCCAGATGCGCGCCGAAGGCGGGCCGCGCCGCCAGCCGGCGCGCGTAGTCCCACAGGCGCGGGTAGTGCGCGACACACCGCGCCGCCACGGTGTCCAGGTGCGGCCGGTGCACAGTGTCCAGATACACCAGCGTCACCCACAGCTGGACGTCGGCGGCGGTCGGCGCGTCCCCGCCCAGCGCGAACTCCCGCCCCTCCAGGCCCTCTTCGAGCGTGTCCAGCGCGGCGAAGAGCGTGTGCAGGGCGCGGTCCCTGGCCTCGGGATCCGTGGCGGGCCGCCCCGCGATCCCCGCGTTGACGCCGATGTCCCGCTCGCACAGCAGGGCGAGGGCCTCGATCTCCTCCTCCGTCCCGCGCGGGCGCAGTTCGGGACCCGAGCCCCCGAACCGCACCGACAGGTCGCGCAGGATGTCCGGGACGTACGTGCTGACGATCCGCCCCGTCCAGCCGTCGCTGAGCACGGGTGCGGCGGCCGGCCCCGGGTGGTGGTGCGAGGTGGCCTCGTACAGCGGGAGAAGCGCGTCGTACCCGCCGCCGGGACCGTCGGGCACGGCGGGGAGCAGGGTCACGGGGAGCGTGTCGCCGAGGTCGAGCAGGCTGTGGGTGACGGCGATCTCCAGACAGGTGGGACAGGCCGGGGACAGGTGGAGGCGGTAGCGGCGCGGCACGGCGTAGTGGCCGCTGCGCGCGTCGCACCCGATCCTGCCGCGGATGGAGGATGCGACGGCGGGCGAGGTGAGGGACATGCGTCTCCCTGCGGTGGATGCGTACGGACGGACGGACGCTCACGACACGCACAGGGGCAGGGCGGACCACGGGCCGGGCACGCGGGCGCGGGAGAGCGCGGCGCGTGGTGCTACCGGTCGGAGGAGGGCGTGCCTGTGCCGTGTCGGCTCGGAGGATTACGCGGCGCTGCAGACACGGAGCAGGTCGATGTGGCGACGGGAGGTCAGCAGGGGCAGCGACCGGGCCGTACCGGCCCCGCGATCGATGTCCAGCCCCGAACGACCCATTTGTCCCTACCCGTTCGCTAGATGCCCACAGTCGAGTGTCCGGCCGCCCGGAGGCCCCGTCAAGGGTGCCCGCACACCTCGGCCGGGCCGTCTCGCATGGTGAGAGCGGGGGCGGGGGCCGGCGGGCGGAACACGGCGTGTGTGACGGGGGGTGTGCCGCGTGTGAACGGCGTCCGTGTTGTGTTGCCGAGGCATGTCGGGTTCGTGGCCAGACCGGCCGGGCGCTTCCGTGTGCCGTACACCTTCTCTATCGTCCATGGTCAGGCGTGAACATCTCCCACCGCCACCCTCCGTCTCCCACCGCCGCCCGCCGTCTCCCTCCCTCCCTCCCTCCCTCACCACCCGTCATCACCCGCCGCCCGAACCGAACTGTGCGAGGCAAACCATGAGTCAGCCCGTCGACTCCGTCACCGCGGGGCACACCCCCGAGGACATCTCCGGCCAGGAGCCCGCCGCGGCCTGGTCCTTCGAGACCAAGCAGATCCACTCGGGCGCCGCACCCGATCCGACGACCGGCGCCCGCGCGACGCCGATCTACCAGACGACGTCGTTCGTCTTCAAGAACACCCAGCACGCCGCCGATCTGTTCTCCCTCGCCGAGCCGGGCAACATCTACACCCGGATCCACAATCCGACCCAGGACGTCCTGGAGCAGCGGATCGCCGCCCTGGAGGGCGGGGTGGCGGCCGTCGCCCTCGCCTCGGGGCAGGCCGCGGAGACCCTCGCGATCCTCACCCTGGCGAGCGCCGGGGACCACATCGTCTCCAGCACCTCGCTGTACGGCGGTTCGTACAACCTGCTGCGCCACACGCTCCCCCGGTTCGGCATCGAGGTGTCCTTCGTCGACGACCCGGACGACCTCGACGCCTGGCGCGCGGCCGTACGCCCGAACACCAAGGCCCTGTTCGCCGAGACGCTGGGCAACCCGCGCGGCAACGTCCTCGACATCCGGGGGGTGGCCGACGCGGCGCACGACGCCGGGGTACCGCTGATCGTGGACAACACCGTGCCGACGCCGTACCTGCTGCGTCCGCTGGAGCACGGCGCGGACATCGTGGTCCACTCGGCGACGAAGTTCCTCGGCGGGCACGGCACCACCATCGGCGGTGTGGTGGTCGACGGCGGTACGTTCGACTTCGGCGCGCACGCCGAGCGGTTCGCGGACTTCCACGCGCCCGACCCCAGCTACCACGGCCTCCAGTACTGGCCGGCCCTCGGCCCCGGCGCCTTCGCGATCAAGCTCCGGGTCCAGCTGCTCCGCGACCTCGGTCCCGCGCTCTCCCCGCACTCCGCGTTCCTGCTGCTCCAGGGCGTCGAGACACTCAGCCTGCGCGTCGAGCGCCACACGTCCAACGCCCTGGCGCTGGCGCAGTGGCTGGAGCAGCGCGACGAGGTCTCGGCCGTCCACTACGCGGGACTGGAGTCCAGCCGGTGGTACGAGGCCGGGCAGCGCTACCTGCCGAGGGGCGCCGGCGCGGTCCTGGCCTTCGAGCTGCGGGACGGCGTGGAGGCGGGCAAGCGGTTCGTGGACGGCGTCGAGCTGTTCAGCCACCTCGCCAACATCGGTGACGTACGCAGTCTGATCATCCACCCGGCGTCGACCACCCACAGCCAGCTCGACGAGGAGCAGCTGGTGGCCACCGGCACCGCGCCCGGTCTGGTGCGGCTCTCCGTGGGCCTGGAGAACGTCGACGACCTCAAGGCCGATCTGGAGGCCGGGTTCCGCGCCGCCAAGGCGGCGTCCTGACGATGTCGGTCGAACCGGCCACGCGTCCCCTCCCGCCGGCCGCCGCCGGTTGGCAGGAGGGGGATCCGCCGGGCCGCCGCTCCTGGGTGACGCTGGAGCGCCCTCTTCCTTTGGAGGCGGGCGGTTCGCTGCCCGGCGTACGACTCGCGTACGAGACGTGGGGGCGCCTCGCCCCCGACGCCTCGAACGCGGTGCTGGTCCTGCACGCGCTGACGGGAGACAGCCATGTCGCGGGACCGGCGGGACCGGGGCATCCCACCGGCGGCTGGTGGGATGCCCTGGTCGGCCCCGGGCTGCCGTTCGACACCGAGCGGTGGTTCGTGGTCGCGCCGAACGTGCTGGGCGGCTGCCAGGGTAGTACGGGCCCCTCGTCGGTCCGTCCCGGGGCGGCCCGTCCCGGTGAGCGCTGGGGGCCCGGCTTCCCGTATCTGACGCAGCGGGACCAGGTCGCCGCCGAGGCGGCCCTGGCCGACGCCCTGGGCATCGACCGCTGGGCCGCGGTCGTCGGCGGTTCCATGGGCGGGATGCGGGCGCTCGAATGGGCCGTCGGCCGCCCGGAGCGTACGGGCTCCCTGCTGGTCCTCGCGTGCCCCGCCGCGGCCTCCGCCGAGCAGATCGCCTGGGGCGCCGTCCAGATCGAGGCCATCAGGTCCGACCCGGGCTGGCGCGGGGGCCGCTACCACGACGCCCCGGCCGGCGCCGGACCGCACCGCGGTCTCGGGGTGGCCCGTCGGATCGCCCATGTGACGTACCGCAGCGAGCCCGAACTGGCCGCCCGGTTCGGGGGCACCCCGCAGCCGGGCGAGCATCCCTGGCGGGGCGGGCGCTACCAGGTCGCGTCCTACCTCGACCATCACGCGGCCAAGCTGGCGCGCCGGTTCGACGCGGGCAGCTACGTGACGCTGACCGAGGCGATGAACGGCCACGACGTGGGCCGGGACCGGGGCGGCGCCGCCGCCGCGCTGCGCCGGGCCACCATGCCCGCGCTGGTCGCCGGTGTGGACTCCGACCGGCTGTATCCACCGTCCCAGCAGGCGGAGCTGGCCGCCGCGCTGCCGGGCGCGGACCGGCCGAGGGTCGTCGAGTCGCCGTACGGACACGACGGCTTCCTCATCGAGGCGGAACAGGTGGGCGCGCTGGTGAGGGAGTTGCTGGCGTGAGGTGACCAGGGCATGTCCCGCGGACGGGCAGCGGCGGCCGTACGCCCGAACGGGTGATCGGCCCCGCTGTCCGGGTGTCGCGCGCGGCGGGAGGGACCGGTGGCGACCCCGGCGGAAGACACTCGCGGATGTGACGGACACAGAGGGTCAGGACGGGCGGGGCAAGGAGAGCGCAGGCGCGCCGCACGGCGGCGCGGCCGGAGGCGCGGTGATCATGCCCAGGCTCGACGCCGAGCAGTCGGGGCTCCTGCGGCGGGTCGGTGAGGAGTGGGGGCGGGTGTCCGCGCCGCCCGAGGCCTGGCGCCGCGTCCTGCCGGTGGACCCCGATGTCGGCAGCTACCCCGAGCCGGGCCAGATCGTCCCGGCCCGGTTCGGACGGGTCGTCAGCGTCCCCACGCTCAGCGGCGGACCGACCACGGCCGAGGCCGGCGGCGGGAGCGGCGGGGGCGAGGCGGAGACCGGCGCCGAGTGGCAGCAGCCCGGCGGGGTGGCGCTCCGCCTCCGGCGGACCCTCCTCGGGGCTCCCCTCGCGAACACGGCGATCGTGCGCGAGCGGATGCGCAAGCTGGTGGCGCTGCCGGTGCTCTCGGCGGACGCCCTGTCGTCGGTGGCGTACGGCCCCGAGGCGATGCTGCTGGTCCTGGTGCTCGCCGGGACCGCCGGGCTCAACGCGTCGGTGCCGGTGGCGCTCGCGATCGTGTTCCTCATGCTGGCCGTGGGGTTGTCGTACCGTCAGACGATCCGCGCGTATCCGATGGGCGGGGGCTCGTACATCGTCGCGACGGACAACCTGGGACGGATCCCGGGACTGATCGCGGCCGCCGGTCTGATGACCGACTACATCCTCACCGTCGCCGTCTCGGTCTCCTCCGGCATGGGCGCGGTCACCTCGGCGATCCCGAGCCTGTCCCCGGAGATCGTCCCGATCGGCGTGCTGGTCATCGCCATCCTCCTGGCCGGCAACCTGCGCGGGGTGCGCCAGGCGGGCGCGCTGTTCGCCGCGCCCACCTACGCCTTCATCATCGCTATCCTCGCGCTGGTGGCCACGGGCCTGTACAACGCGGCGGGGCGGGACTTCACCCCCACACCGCACCCGGTCGTGAACGCGACCGAGGGGCTGGGCGTGCTGCTGGTGATGAAGGCCTTCGCCTCCGGAGCCACGGCGATGACCGGGATCGAGGCGATCTCCAACGCCGTCCCCGCCTTCAAGCCGGTCGCCTGGCGCAACGCGCGCACGACGCTGTCGTGGATGATCGTGCTGCTCGTCGTGTTGTTCTCGGGGGTGATCGCCCTGATCCACTACGAGGGCATCGTGCCGCAGACGGCGGAGACCGCGCTGTCCCAACTGGCCCATCGCAGCTACGGGTCGAACGGGTTCTACGTCTTCACCCAGGCGGCGACCGCGCTGGTGCTCCTGCTCGCCGCGAACACCGCGTACAACGACTTCCCCCGGGTCCTGTTCCTGCTGGCGCGCGACGACCACGCGCCACGGATCTTCCTGCGTCTGGGCGACCGGCTGGCGTTCTCCAACGGGATCATCCTGCTGTCGGTGGCCGCCGCGCTCGTCTACATCGCCTTCGAGGGCAAGACGGCCTCCCTGATCCCGCTGTACGCCGTCGGGGTGTTCCTCGCCTTCACCCTGTCGCAGTGGGGCATGGTCGTGCACTGGTGGCGCAAGCGCAATCGCCACTGGCGCAAGAGCCTGTGCTTCAACGCCACCGGCGCCGTCCTGTCGGCGGCCGTCTTCATCACGGCGGGCATCACCAAGTTCACGGCCGGGGCGTGGCTCGCCATTCTCGCGGTGGGCGCGTTCCTGCTGGTGACGACGCGGATCCACCGCCACTACGCGAGGGTGCGTCAGGCGCTCCGGCTGCACCCGCAGATGATCGAGATCCCCGGGCACTCGATCACGCCCCACTCGCGCCCCGACGGCGCCACCGGCCCCGGCGCCGGGGCCGCCGCCCGCGCGCCCGCCCCGCCGGGTCCCGCCGCTCCTACGGGAGCCGACCCCACGGCCTCGGCGGGCCGGGAGCGGGACGCGGAGACGGAGGACACCCCGGAGGAGATCCGGCATCTGTCCGTCGTGCCGATCGACGCACTGCACCAGGCGAGCATGCGCGCCCTCGCCTACGCCGCCTCGCTCCAGCAGCCCGTGCTGGCCCTGCACGTCAGCCCCGCCGAGGAGGAGGCCGAGCTGTTCCGGGAGTCGTGGCGGCTGTGGGGGGACCGGCTGCCGCTGGCGGTCGTCGTCTCCCCGTACCGCGCGATCGTGGCCCCCATGATCGGCTACATCGAGTCCCTGCACCGGCAGCGGCCCGATCTGACGATCACGGTGATCCTGCCGGAGATCGTCGTACGCCACTGGTACCACCGGATCCTGCACAGCTATCTCGGGGGACGGCTGCGGCGGTCGCTCCGGCCCCTGCCGAAGATCGTCGTGACGACGGTCCCGTTCCACGTCTAGTGGGGTGTCCGGGGGCCCGGTACCCGGGGCCACCGCTGGTTCGGGATTGAACTTCCGTATTGAAACATCAACTATCCGCACAATTGGCCGATTTGCCCAGCTATGTCTAGAGTTGACGGTGTCATTGCCGTACGGGCAATCGCGTCTACACGAGGAGCTGACATGCTTTCTCAGACCATGAGGGCCGGAGAAATCACCCTTGACGGGCACGCGTTGGGGGTGGCCATGACCGAGCCCGAAGCCCCGCAGAGCGACGCGCCTGTGTACTCGCCCGAGGCCGTGGGAGCCTTGCTTCTCCTGCTGCTCCTCTCGCCCAAGGAGCCGAAGGAACCGAAGGGCCGGTGATTCCGGACCGGTCGCGGACCACATACCAGGAATCGGCGGCCGGCCTGGCACGACGTGCCCTCGATGCCCTCCGGGGCACCGGGGGCACGGCCATGGTCGCGGAACACGTCGAACAGGCGGAGGATCCGGGAGCGGCGCTGGCCGCCATCCGGATCCTGGGCGCCGACACCTTCGCCCCCGTGCTGCTGACGGGCGAGGCACTCGCTCCCCAGGACGCGGAGGCCGTCGCCCTGTCACTGACCGCGCTCCCGCCCTCGCGGGACGTGGCGCCCGCACCGCCCGCCGGCCCCGAAGGGCCCTGGCTGATGGCGTGGCGGGACTGGGGCACGGCGACGGTGCTGGCCCTGCTCACCGACGGCGGTACGGGCGTTCCGCCGACGGTTCCGGCGCCGCTGCCGCCTCCGGGTCCCCCGCAGGGGGAGCCCGCAGGGAGCGGCACGGGCGCGGAGGGCTGGCCCGGCTGGTCGGTCCGGATGGGCCAGCTGTCCACGCTGGCGCTGCCCGGACTCGACGGACCCATTCACGACGCGGCCCGCGCCGCCCCCCTCGCGCTGGCGCGCGGCGCCACCCGGGCGGTGCTGCGGCGCGACTACCCCACCGCCGCGCGGATCGCGCGCTGGCTGGCGTGGCTGCACACGGACGGGGTGCCCCTGGCGCTCGATCCCGCGCCGCTGGTCGAGCACATCGAGGTGATGGCGGGCGGGGACCGGCTCGCGCTGGACACGGCGATCGCCCGCCGCCTGATCACGAGCTGACGGCGATCGCCCGCCGCCTGACGACGAGCTGACACCACCTCACGAGCGACACCCGACCACGACCGGATCGGACCGAGACCCCGATGGACATGTCCGTCACCCCCCTGGCTCACCAGGTCACGTCCAAGGCCCTGACCTGGCTCCACGCCCACCGCGAGCACGGCGCGCTGCCCGAATACAGCACGGCACAGCTGGCCGAGCCCAACAGCGTCTACAAGCCGCTCGGCGAGACCGCGCTCGCCGCCTCGCTCGTCGTCCGCGAGGCGGTGGCGGGCACTCAGGAGCTGCGGATCGCCCGCGAACTGCTCGACTTCTGCTGGGAGCAGCTCGGCGAGGGCGCCATGCTCCACGAGCGGCTGCTGCGGTATCCGATGATGAGCGACCCGCTGGAGACGTACACCCACTTCGCCCGGAGCGGTTACCGCCACCGCGCGCTGGAGCGGCTCGTGGCGCACACCACCTCGCTGCGCTCGGCGCGGGCGGCGGAGGTCCTGCCGAACCGGCGCCTCGCCGTGGCCAACGCCGCGCGCGTCGCGGGGCTCGACCGGGGGCCGATTCCCTTCGACTGGGACGCGCTGAGACGGGAGACCTGGCTGGGCTCGTTCCCGGAACCGTGGCTCGTCGACTGGGTGAACGCGTACAACATGACGCACAGCGTCTTCCACTGCACCGACTGGGGGCGCCTGCCCACCGGTCTCGGCGCCGATCTCAGCGCGTACGTCGGAAACTGGCTGCCGGTGTGGACCGACATCTGGGCCGAGATCGGTGAATGGGACCTGATGGCCGAGCTGATGATCGTCGGCAGCTGTCTTCCGGAACCGCACTGCGACGCCGGGGATTGGGAGCGGCTGGCGTCCCTCCAGCACGAGGACGGGCTGTATCCCCGTGACGCGCAGCCCGTCAGTGACGATCCCGGCGAGCGCTTCTCCGACCAGCACCATCCGACGGTGGTCGCCGCGGTCGCGGGCACTCTGGCGCTCTCCCGTACGCTCGGCTCCCGCCCATGACCGACGGGCGGCCCGGGATCCGCGACACGCCGGGCACGGCCCGTCCGTACGACACCGGCACCCCCACCGACGCGCCTCCCGGGGCGTGGGCCCTCGGTCCCGCCGGTCCGGTCGCCGCCGCCGCACGGGGCGCGAGCGGCGTCGCGGTGGCGCTGCGGCACGGCCACCGGCGGGCCGTCGTCACGTACGGCAGGACCGCCCGGGAGGGCGGGGCGCCGGTGACCGCCGACACCCGGTTCGAGACCGGCTCCCTGACGAAGTGTCTGACGGCGCTGCTGTTCGCCGAGCGCGTGGCCCGCGGCGAGGTCGCCCACGGCGATCCGCTGACCCGCTTCCTGCCCCCGGACGCCGTACCCGAGCCGCGCGGCGGGCCCGTCACCCTGCTCCATCTGGCCACCCACACCTCCGGTCTGCCCCGGCTGCCGCCCGGTCTGTTCGGCAGCGCGACAGGGCGCCGGCTGAGCAATCCGTACGCCCGGTTCGACACGGACGACCTGCTGGACGCCCTCGCCAGGACCCGGCTCCGCGCCCGGCCAGGCGAGCGGATGCGGTACTCGAACTTCGGGGTGGCTCTCCTCGGCCACCTCCTCACCGGGACGGGCGAGGGGCCCACGGCGGACGGCACGGCGCGGTACGGGGACCTCCTCGCGGCCCGTGTCCTGGACCCCCTCGGCCTGCACGGCACGTCCTGCGTCCCCGGCCCTCCGGGAACCACGGCCACCGGCTACGGGCACGGCGGCGCCCGCGCGCCGTGGGAGATCCCGGGTCTGCCGGGCGCGGGAGCCGTCCGCTCCACCGCCCGCGACCTGCTGACTCTCCTCGACGCGCACCTCGAAGCCCATCCCGGCGCCCCGCCAGGAGCCCCTCCGCCCACCGCGCCCCTCCCCCTCCGCGCGGCCCTGGCGGACGTCACCCGTCCACGGCTCGCGCTGCGGGGCGGTGCCAAGCGGCTGGCTCTCGTCTGGAACATCCGGGTGCGGGCCGGCGGCGACGTGTACCACCACTCCGGCGGTACGAGCGGCTTCACCGCGTTCGCGGGGTTCTGCCCGCGCCGGGGCACCGCGCTCGTCGCGCTCGCCAACACCACCCCCGACGCCGGTCACGGCTTCATCCAGAGCGCGTACGAGGCCCTGTTGGCCCTGGGCGCGCGGGGCTGACGACCCGTGAGAGCGGTCCGGTACGGCCGGACGGCCGAAGCGCGGTGGCCGGGTCGCGCGGGCTGTCCTCCACTGGGAATGTGCGACCCCGATCGAGCGGGTCGTGTGCTGCCCGGACCGGGCGGCCCCCCTCTCCCGAGGAGCTCACCATGACGCCGTACCGCACCAGAGTGCTCACCGCAGTCTCCGCCACCGTGCTGATCGCCGGGGCGGTCACCGCCTGTTCCGGCAGCGACAACGGCGGCGGCTCGACCTCTGGCACCGCCGAGACCGCTTCCGCGGCCGCCGCCACCTCGGCGCCCCCGGCCGCCGAAGTGGCCGCCTCCACGTCGCCCTCCGCCGCGGCGAAGGTGAACTCGTCCAAGGGCCCGCTCGGCACGATCCTCTTCGACCACAAGGGCCGGACGCTCTACGTGTTCGACAAGGACAAGACGTCCAAGTCCACCTGCGAAGGGGGATGCGCCACGGCGTGGCCGCCGTTCACCGTGACCGCGAAGCCGACCGCGGGCAAGGGCGTGAAGTCCAATCTGCTCTCCACCAGCACCAGGAGCGACGGCAAGAAGCAGGTCACCTACCACGGCCACCCCCTCTACCGCTTCTCCGGCGATCCGCAGCCCGGCAACACCAACGGACAGGGTGTCAACGCCTTCGGCGCCAAGTGGTACGTCATGGGCACCGACGGCAAGCAGATCACCAAGAAGTCGCAGAACCCGGGCACCGGTTACTGACCCCCGGCTCCCGCCCTCCCGCACCACCTCCCGTCCGATCCCCGGAGACCTTCATGCCGTCCCGTCGCTCCGCCCGCCTCGCCCTGGCACTCGCCTTCGCCTGTCTCACCGCTGTCGCGGGCTGTTCCGACAGCGGCAACAACAGCGGCTCGTCGGATTCCTCCTCCGCCCCCGCGTCGTCGGCGCCCGCATCCTCGGCCCCCGCGTCGTCGGCCCCCGCGTCGTCGCCGCCCGCGTCGTCGTCCCCGCCGTCGTCGGCCTCACCGTCGAGCAACGCCAAGGCGAAGATCAGCATCAAGAACTTCAAGTTCATGCCGGACAAGCTCACCGTGGCACCCGGCACGAAGATCACCGTCACCAACAACGACACCACCACCCACACGCTGACCGCCATCACGGACAAGGCGTGGGACACGGGTGACATCGCGCCCGGCAAGTCGGCCACCTTCACGGCGCCGACCAAGCCGGGCGCGTACAAGTACATGTGCACCATCCACCCCTTCATGAAGGGGACGCTCACCGTCCGCTGACCCTCTGCTTTCCCGGCACGGTTTCCCCGGCCGTTTCCCCGGCTGAGGCTTCCCCGGCCACGGTGCACCTGGAGACGTCATGGCAACAGACCCCACCGCCGTACCCCGCCGTACCCGCCTGGTCCGCAGGCTCGTCAGGGAGGCCGCACGGCTGCTCGCCGCCGTCGGTCTGGCGCTGGACTCCTATCTGCACGCCCACCTGGCCGACCGGTACGACCTCGTCAGTGCCGACATCAGCCAGGGGACGCTCTTCCGCATCGAGGCCGGTTTCGCCGCGGCGGCGGCACTGCTGATCCTGCTGTGGCGGCGGTGGCCGGCCGAGCTGTTCGCCTGGTCGGTCGCCGCCGGAGGACTGACACTCCTGCTCATCTACCGGTACGCCGACATCGGGGCGTGGGGACCGTTCCCCGACATGTACGAGCCGATCTGGTACGGCGACAAGGTCTTCACTGTCGTCGTCGAGGCGGTGGCCGTCGTGGCCACGTCTTATCTGCTGGTGACCAGCTTCCTGATGTGGTCCAAGCGCGGTCGGCCGCGCGGGCGCGGACGCCGGCGCGCCCACGCGGCCGGGGGCCGCCGGGTCTGACCCGGGGCGGGGCGCCGGCTCCCCGGGTTCAGTCCCCCGGGGCCAGCGCGGCGCGCTGCCTGGCCGCCCGTACCGCCGCCGAGAGATGCCCGATGTCGTACGCGCCCCGGTGGCGCCGCCCGTTGATGAAGAACGTCGGCGTCCCCGACACCCCGCTGAGGTCCGCCGAGTCCACATCCTCGCCGACCCGCGCGGCGCCCATGTGCTTGCGCAGGTGCTTGCGGAAGCGCTCCACGTCCAGGCCCAGCTCTTCCGCGTAACGGTGCAGGTCCTGCGGGCGCAGCGCCTCCTGATGGTCGAGCAGCACGTCGTGCATCTCCCAGAAGGCGCCCTGCTCGGCCGCCGCCTCGGACGCCTCGGAGGCGAGCTGGGCCTGCGGGTGGACGTCGGTCAGCGGCAGGTGCCGCCAGACGTACCGTACGTCCCCGAAGTCGGCGAGCAGGTCGCGGATCACCGACTCGGCCCGGCCGCAGTACGGGCACTCGAAGTCGCCGTACTCGACCACCGTGACCGGCGCGTCCCTCGGGCCGCGCACCTTGTCTCGGTCGGGATCGACGGGGACGGCGAGGTCGACGATCTGTTCGGACGTGCCGAGCAGGGCGCGGTTGCGCCGCTTCCGGGGCAGCAGGCCGATGACGGCGGTCACCGCCCAGGTGACGAGGAAGGCGCAGATCAGGGCGGAGAGGGTGCCGATCTTCGCCTCCTCCAGCTGGTCCCCGTGGAACGCCAGGGTCGCGATGAGCAGCGACACCGTGAAGCCGGCCCCGGCGATCGTGCCGCCCGCCGCCGTCGCGCCCCAGCCCACCGGGGGCCGCAGTTTCCCGCCGCTGAGGCGGGTGGCCAGGTAGGAGGCGGTCAGGATGGCGACCGGCTTGCCGACCACGAAGCCGACCAGGATCCCGAGGGTGATCGGCGAGGTGAACGCCTGGGACAGCTCGTGGGGGGTGATCCGGATGCCGGCGTTGGCCAGCGCGAACAGCGGCACGATCACATAGCTGCTCCACGGGTGGTACATCCGCTGGAGCCGCTCGTTCGGCGAGACCGCCGAGGCCAGCCCGATCCGCGCCGACCGCTCCAGCTCCGGGGTCGGCTGTTCGCGGAAGCGGCGGAAGAGCCCGCTCGCGCGCTCCAGGTCGGAGCGCGACGCCGGGTAGGCGAAGGTGAGCAGCCCCATCGCGAGCCCGGTGACCACCGGGTCGACCCCCGATTCGAGGAGAGCGATCCACACGCCCACGGCCAGGACCGCGTACACCGCGCCCCGCCGCAGGCCCACCCGGCGCAGCACCACGATGACGATCAGCAGGCCGACGGCGGCGAAGACGGCCGCCATGTCGACGTTCTCGCTGTAGGCGACGGCGATGACGGCCAGGGCCACGAAGTCGTCGACGACCGCGACGGAGAGGATGAAGGCGCGCAGCCCGCCGGGCAGGCGTCTGCCGAGCAGGGCGAGCATGCCGAGGGCGAAGGCGGTGTCCGTGGACATCGCCGCGCCCCAGCCATGCACGCTGCCGTCTCCGGCGTTGATGGCGAGGTAGATCGCGACGGGGAGCGCCATGCCGCTGATCCCGGCGACCAGGGGCAGCGCGACGCGGCGCCTCTCCCGCAGCTCGCCCGTGTCGAACTCGCGGCGTGCCTCCAGGCCGACGACGAAGAAGAAGATCGTCATCAGCCCGCTGTTGATCCACGCCCGCAGGTCCATCGACAGGCCGTAGGACCCGATCCTCACGGACAGGCCGTTGTGCCAGAAGGTGTCGTACGACGAGAGGTCGATGTTCGCCCAGATCAGGGCGGCGATCACGGCCACCAGCAGGACGGCGGCGCTGCCCGTCTCGGTGCGCAGGAACGTCCTCCAGGGGGTGCGCACCTCGGCGCACTCCGTCCGCCCCGCGTAGCCGGACTCCGGTGTAGCTTCCGTCACGTCGCGATTCTCTCCTCCCGGTGCGGTCCTGGTGCGGCTGCGCCACGGACCGCACGGCGTGAAACTCATGTGGGTGGTGGCTCATTCCCGTCCGGCCTTCAGGCAGCTGGGCCAAAACGCATCAAATACTGTTTTTACGGTCAGCCTGCGGAGGTCAGCGGGTAGAGGTGTGTCATGGCAATCGACACACACGGTCCCGCGCTGCCGGCCGCGCGCGGTGAGCTGTCCGCGGCGGTGATCGGCTTCCTGCGCGACGGGACGCCGCCGCCCGGCCGTGCGGGCGCGCGCACGGCGGATCCGTACGGGGACGACCTCCAGCTGGCCCTGTACGTCTGCTACGAACTGCACTACCGGGGCTTCGCGGGGGTGGACGCCTCCCTCGAATGGGACCCGGCCCTGCTGGCGGCGCGGGCCGGCATGGAGGAGCGGTTCCTGGACGCCCTGCGCCGGGACGCCCCCCGGCACGACGACCCC
The DNA here is from genome assembly GCF_044744165.1 of Streptomyces sp. NPDC087420. NCBI lineage: Bacteria > Bacillati > Actinomycetota > Actinomycetes > Kitasatosporales > Streptomycetaceae > Streptomyces > Streptomyces sp. NPDC087420. Next base: position 495,554 of record NZ_JBIUXU010000001.1, on the reverse strand, counting down.
GAGGAGGCGATGGCGGAGCTGCTGGTCGAGCCGGCGCGGGACGGGGGGACGGGAGTCTCGGTCTTTCTCCAGGACGAGGGCGAGCTGTGGCACGTACGGGAGTACGCGGTCCACCGCTCGCTCTACCACCTCAAGGAGGCCGATCCGCACGCCTGGGTGCTGCCGAGGCTGTGGGGCCGGGCCAAGGCCGGCATGGCGGCGGTGGAGTTCGACGAGTTCGGGGCGGGCCGGGCGGAGCGGGTGCACGCGCGGCTGTTCGCGGAGCTGATGACCGATCTGGACCTGGATCCCACGTACGGCCGCCATCTCGACGCGGCGTGCGCGGAGATGCTGGCCACCGTCAACCTGATGTCCCTGCTGGGGCTGCACCGGGAGTTGCGCGGCGCGCTGGTGGGGCACTACGCGAGCGTCGAGATCACGTCGTCGCCCGGTTCCCGGCGGCTGGCGCTGGCGATGAAGCGGACGGGGGCGGGACCGGCGGCGGAGTTCTTCCACACCGAGCACGTGGAGGCCGACGCCGTGCACGAGCAGGTCATGCGGCACGAGGTGGTCGGGGGGCTGCTGGAGGAGGAGCCGCACCTCGCGCCCGACGTCACCTTCGGGATCGACGCGACGACCCACCTGGAGAGCCGTCTCGGCGAGCGCCTCCTGGGGTGCTGGCGGGCGGGCCACACGTCGCTGCGCACCGGCCCGGGCAAGGGACGGTGACCGCCCGTGGCGCGCGATCCCGCTGAGGAGCCGGAGCCCGTCCGGCTCCGCGTGCAGCGTGACGGTCCGCTGCTCGTCGACGGCCCGGTGACGGTGGAGCTGGACGACGGCACGACCGCCACCTCGGACCGGTTCCGGGTCGCGCTGTGCACCTGCCGGCGCAGCCGGCGCTTCCCGTGGTGCGACACGAGTCACCGGAGACGTACCCGCGGCTGATCCCGCCCGGCGGCTTCCCCGGCTTTACTGCGACTTTGTTGCAGTTGCGGTTCATGGGCCATTGGGTGGATGGAGCGTACACGGACCGAGGAAAGCAGCTCCATGACGACCACCTCCACCCCGCCGCGGCCCGCCACCGGATCGCGGTGGCGGCGGCTGCGCGCCTCGATGACCCGTGAGGAGTGGACGCGGCTCGGCGGGATGGGCGCCTTCGTCCTGGCGCTGCATGTGATCGGCTGGTTCACGCTGGTGGCGATCGTGGCCCCCGAACACCACAGCGTCGGGACGAAGTCGTTCGGCGTCGGCATCGGCGTGACCGCGTACACGCTGGGCATGCGGCACGCCTTCGACGCCGATCACATCGCGGCCATCGACAACACGACCCGCAAGCTGATGAACGAGGACAAGCGGCCGCTGTCGGTGGGTTTCTGGTTCTCCCTCGGTCATTCCAGTGTGGTCTTCGTCCTGGCCTTCCTGCTGTCTCTGGGCGTGAAGGCCCTCGCGGGACCGGTCAGCGACAACAGCAGCCGGCTGCACGACACCACCGGCCTCATCGGGACGACGGTCTCCGGGGTCTTCCTCTACCTCATCGCCGGGATCAACCTCCTGATCCTGGTGGGGATCTGGCGGGTCTTCCGGAAGATGCGGTCCGGGCACTTCGACGAGGCGGAACTGGAGGAACACCTGGACAACCGGGGGCTGATGAACCGGCTCCTCGGGCGGGTGATGAAGTCGATCACCAAGCCGTGGCAGATGTATCCCCTGGGGCTGCTGTTCGGCCTGGGGTTCGACACCGCCACCGAGATCGCGCTGCTGGTGCTGGCCGGGTCCGGCGCCGCCTCCGGGCTGCCGTGGTACGCGATCCTCTGCCTGCCGGTGCTCTTCGCCGCCGGGATGTCCCTGCTGGACACCATCGACGGCTCGTTCATGAACTTCGCCTACGGCTGGGCCTTCTCCAAGCCGGTCCGCAAGGTCTACTACAACCTCACCATCACCGGTCTGTCGGTCGCCGTCGCGCTCATCATCGGGACCGTGGAACTGCTCGGCCTGCTCACCGAGAAGCTGGGGCTGCACGGTGTCTTCTGGGACTGGGTGGGCGGGCTCGATCTCAACATCGTCGGATTTGTGATCGTCGGACTCTTCTTCGCCACCTGGATCGTCGCGATGGCGGTGTGGAAATTCGGCCGTATCGAGGAGAAATGGACGGCCGGACTCCACGACGGCGGCGGAGAGAAGGGCGTCACTTCACTTCGTTGAGCCGGCCGCGGGCCACGTCGAAGACAAAGCCCCGGACGTTCCGCTTGTGCGGCACGAACGGGCTGGCCCTGATGCGGCGCACCGACTGCTGTACGTCGTTCTCCTCGTCCCGGAACGCCTCCGGGGCCCACGACGGACGGATGCTGGTGTCCTCCTCGATCTGCTGCTTGAAGGCGTCGTCCGTGAAGGTGACCATGCCGCAGTCCGTGTGGTGGATGAGCAGGATGTCCGTGGTGCCCAGCAGTCGCTGACTGATCGTCAGGGAGCGGATGACATCGTCGGTGACCACGCCGCCGGCATTGCGGATGACGTGCGCCTCACCCTCCTCCAGGCCGAGGACGCGGTACACGTCGATGCGCGCGTCCATGCAGGCGACAACCGCGAGCCGGCGGGACGGGGGGAGGGAGAGCGGCCCGCTGAAGGCGGCAGCGTAGGACTCGTTGTTGGCCAGGTACTCGTCGGTGACAGTCACGTCTGCCCTGCTTCCTCTTGCCGGAACCGTCACGATAAGGCGCCGGAATTCGCCACAGAAGGCGACGTTCCACCTGGCCACAGGAATGCAACACGATGTCAACAATCGGGACATGTCCGACACCGAACCTCTGAGGTCGCTGAACTCCCTTGACGGCGTGTCGGCTCCGGCGGCCACCATGGTCCACGGTTCGAGAACGGGGTGAACGCATGCGGCGGAAGGAGTACAACGACGAGCGTGGCAAGGGGGACGCGCCCGTGCGGGGTGGCGGCGGCCCCGCCCGCTGAGCGTGCGCCGGTACGCCGGGGCGATCGCCGGCACACCGTACCGACCAGGCAGCCCCGCCCGTACGAAGGTGCCGCCGCAACTGCCGATCCGGGGCGTTCCCGGGTCCTACCGTCAACTCCTGTACGCGTCAGACGACTTCATGGAGGAGACGAATGAACAACAACCTTCGTACGGCAGCGGCGGCCGTGGCGCTCGTGACCGGGCTCGTGACGGCGGGCGGCACCGCCTCCGCCGCCGCGGCCCCGCGTCCCGAGCGCATCACATCGCAGGAGCAGCTCGCGACGAGCATCGCGCAGGCGGTCGCCACCGCGCAGGAGAAGGGGGACACCGGTGGCGTCATCACCGTCGGGATGATCTCCGAAGTCACCGCGAGCATCCGCGCCCTTTCCTGCTGACGAAATGGAGGTGAGCACCGTGGACAGCTCAGCGGACCGTGCTCAGGACGTGCGGGAGACCCCCGTCGCCTGGTGTCCGAGCGGCGATGCGAGCCGCCCGGAGAGCGTTGTCCTCGGCGTCCGGTCGGGGGACGGCGATCAGGTCGTCTACCTGGCGGAACCCGTACCGGCGGCCGACGTACTCGGCAGCATCCCGGAGGGAATCGCACCCAGCCGGGTGCTCCGGTTCGCCTCGCACTGCGTGTCGGACTGCGCGAACCGGGTCGGCGAGGCCTGCGGTCTGATCGAGCGCATCAAGACCGTGCCGGCCGCGACCGGCGCGAGCGCCGTGCCACGGTGCCACCTCCGACCGCACTGCAAGTGGTGGAACCAGACAGGAGTCGAGGCCTGCCACCGCTGCCCGGCCATTTCCACCCTCAACTCCCGCGACGACGAACTCACCGTTCTGGTCGCGGACCCCGCCACCACCCGTGAACAGCTGGAAAGCTGGGTCGCAGCGGGACGGTGAGCGGGCCCGGTACCGGATCAGGACCGGGACCGATCCCATACGAGAGAAGGGATGTTGTGGACAACTGGACACGGTGTTTTCGCCCGGCTCCCGAAGCCGGGGCGCAGTTGCTGTGCTTCCCGCACGCCGGTGGCTCGGCGGGCGCCTATCTGCCGCTGTCGATCGCGGTCGGGGGGACGGCGGAAACACTGGTCGTGCAGTACCCCGGGCGGCACGACCGCTTCGCCGAGCCGTTCACCGAACGGCTCGGCGAAGTGGTGGACGCCGTCGTGGCCGGACTCCCCGCGGGCGGGGACCGGCCGTTGGTGCTGTTCGGCCACAGCATGGGCGCGATCCTGGCGTTCGAGACGGCGCGCCGGCTCGAACGGGAGGGGCGGGGGCCGGTGGCGCTGTTCGTCTCGGGGCGTGAGGGTCCGGCGCTGGCCCAGCGGATACGGCTGCCGAACCCGCCCAGCGACGAGGACCTGATCGGGGAGATGCGGCTGCTGTCCGGCACGGAGGACGAGTTGCTCAGCAACCCGGACATCCTCGAACTGGCGCTGCCGCCGCTTCGCGCCGACTACGCCATGCTCTTCGCCCACACCCACCGCCCGGGGCCCGCGCTGGGCTGCCCGGTCACCGCGCTGACCGGGGACAACGACCCCCGGGTGGACGTCGAGCGGGTACTGGCCTGGGAGCGCGAGACCGAGGGCCCGTTCGAGCGGCACGTGCTGCCCGGCGGGCACTTCTTCCTGGGCGACCACCTGCCGTACGTGGCGGATCTCGTCGCCGCGTCCGTGGCGGGGGCCGGGCGTCAGGACCGTACCGCCACCCGTACGGGCACCGGCAGCACGTCCGTCTGAGGCTTCCGCCGCCGCAAAGGGCCTGGGGCCGAATCCCTTCCGGGATCCGGCCCCAGGCCCTTGGCGTGCGGTCAAGCCGTGTGGCGTCGGGCGTCGCTCACTCCGCTTCGAACTCCGAGAGCAGGGCGTCGAGCGAGTCGTCCCCGCCGCGGGCCGCCGCGATCCGGCGCGCCATCTCATGCAGGGTCAGCTGCTCCAGGAACAGCGTGATGGGGACGTCGATGTCGAAGTCGTCCCGCAGGCACCCCACCAGGTGGACGGCGGTCAGCGAGTCGCCGCCGGCCGCGAAGTACGTCATCTCCGGGTCGTCCGCGTCCTCCAGGCCCACGGCGTCGGCGAGCAGCGCGCGGACGGCCTGCTCCAGGCCGGCGCCGGACTCGCCCGCTTCCTCGGGCTGTTCCGGCCGCTCCTCGCGGACCGCGCGGTGGGTGAGGTCGAAGGCGCCGAAGCTCTCGCCCGCGAAGGGGTACGCCGGCAGGGCGACCCGCCGGCCGCCGCCCGCCTCGGGCACGGGACCGCCGCTGAGCCAGGTCTCGCCCAGCGGGTCGAGCCCACCGGCGGCCAGGGCGCCCCCGGCCAGTTCGGCCAGCCCGGCCGCCGCGCCCGCCAGGTCGCCCGCCCGCACATAGCCGCGGACGTCCATCGGGGCGCGCCCCACCCGCAGCGTGTGGGCGGTGTCGGCGAGGGACGGGGCGCTGGGCGCCCGCAGCGCCGCCGCCAGCCGGCCGGCGAGGGCGGCGAGATCCTCCCTCGTACGGGCGGACAGCAGCAGGACCTCCGGTACGGACCCGGCGTCCGGCTCCCCGGCGGCGGCGCGCCCCGGCGCCTGCTCCACGACGACGTGCACGTTGGTGCCCCCGATGCCGACCGAGCTGACGCCGGCCCGGCGCGCCCCGAGTTCGGGTTCCGCCCAGGCGGCGGCCCGGTCGACCACGTGGAACGGCGAGTCGTCGAAGGCCATGTCGGGGTGCGGGCGGCCGGCGTTGGCGTTCGGCACCAGGGTCGCGTGCTCCAGCATGAGGACCGACTTGATCAGGGCGGCCACGCCCGCGGCGGCGTCCAGGTGTCCGATGTTGGACTTCACCGAGCCGATGCCGATCCGGCCGGTGCCCAGCGCCCCCTTGAACGCGGCGGTCGCCGCCGCCGCCTCGACGCGGTCGCCGAGCGCGGTGGCCGTACCGTGCGCCTCCAGGTACTGGGCGTCGGCGGGGTCGAGCCCGGCGGCGGCCCAGGCCTCCACGATCGCCGCGGTCTGCTGGTCGACGCCGGGGGCGGTGAACCCGACCTTGGTGGCGCCGTCGTTGGTGACGGCGCTGCCCCGGATGACGGCCCTGATCGGGTCGTTGTCGGCGAGCGCGTCGGACAGCCGCCGCAGCACGACCACTCCGACCCCGTTGCCGGGTACGGTGCCGCCGGCCCGCTCGTCGAAGGGGCGGCAGCGACCGTCGGGCGAGAAGATCCCGCCCTGGGTGTGGACGTACCCGCGCTTGCGCACCGTGTCCACGGCGACGCCGCCGGCCAGTGCCGTGTCGCATTCGCCGAGCAGCAGCGACTGCACCGCGAGGTGGACGGCGGTCAGCGAGGTCGAGCAGGCTGTCTGGACGGTCAGGCTCGGGCCCTCCAGACCGAGGCGGTAGGAGATCCACGGGGCGAGGAACTCGCGGTCGGTGAGGATGCGGACCTGGAGCGCCCCGATCGACGCGGCGAGCCGGGGGTCGGTCGCGGCGGCCAGCATGTGCTCGGTGGAGCCGCCGCCGACGTACACGCCGGTGCGCGCGGATCCCCCCTGCGGGTTGCGGCCGGCGTCCTCCAGGGCGGCCCAGGCCGTCTGGAGGAGCAGCCGGTGCTGGGGGTCGAGGGCGGTGGCCTCGGTGCGGTTGAAGCCGAAGAGTTCGGCGTCGAAGCGGTCCGCGTCCGGCAGGAAGCCCTTGGCCGGTACATAGTCGCGGCTTCTCACCTCCCGGGCGTCGGCGCCGTCGGCGAGGAGTTCGTCCTCGGTGAAGTCGGTCACCGAGCAGACCCCGCCGAGCAGGTTGCTCCAGTAGGCGTCCAGGTCGGGGGCGCCGGGGAAGCGCCCGCTCATCCCGACGACCGCGATCGCGGACTCGGCCGGGGTGGTGTCGGTGGCTGCTGCCTTCTCGGTCATCGTGTGGAGCCTTTCCGGGAGCTGAGTCGGTGGGCGGCGGCGGTGCGGCGTGCGTGCCGGTCGACGCCGCGCGCGGCGGCCGTCTCGGCGGGGTGTGCGGGGGCGGGGGCCCGCCCGGTGGGCGCGGCGTTCGCGCGGTCGAGGTGGGCGGCGAGGGTGACGACGGTGGGGTGGCGGAACAGGTCGACCAGGCTGATGTCGCCCAGCTCCGGCCGCTCGCGCAGGGCGGACAGGACGCTGAGCATCCGTACCGAATTGCCGCCCAGGTCGAAGAAGTTGTCGTGGACGGCGACCCGGTCGAGGGTCAGCACGCGCGCCCACACCCCGGCCACGAGCCGCTCGGTGGGGGTGCCCGCGACGGCGGGCGGGCCGTCCTGCGGGAACGGGAGGACGGCGGGTGCGGGGAGCCGGGCCCGGTCGATCTTGCCGTTGCGGCTGAGCGGCATCTCGTCGAGGCGTACGAACACCTCGGGCACCATGAAGCCGGGCAGCTTCGTGACGAGATGGGCGCGCAGCGCGGCGTCCGGGGGCGCGGCCCCGTCCCGGCCCACGACATAGGCGACCAGGCGCTGTTCGGTGCCGGTGCCCCGGACGGTGGCCGCCGCGAGGGCGACGCCCGGGGTGGCGGCCAGCAGGGTCTCGATCTCGCCGAGTTCGATGCGTACGCCGCGCAGTTTGACCTGGAGGTCGCTGCGTCCGAGGTAGTGGATGAGGCCGCCCGCGTCGATGCGGCCGAGGTCGCCGCTGCGGTACATCCGGGTGCCCGGCGCTCCGTGCGGGTCGGCGACGAACCGTTCCGCGGTCATGCCGGGCTGTCCGATGTAGCCGCGTCCCAGGGAGGCGCCCGCGATGTAGATCTCGCCGGCGACCCCGGCGGGGACGGGCCTGAGCAGCTCGTCCAGGACGTAGACCCGGGCCCCGGCGACCGCGCCGCCGAGCACCACGGGCTCGCCGGGCACCAGGTCGGCGGTGGTGGCGTAGACGGTGACCTCGCTGGGGCCGTACGCGTTGACGATCCGCCGTCCCGGCGCGCTGAGCCGCTCGACCAGCTCGGGCGGGCAGGCCTCGCCGCCGACCCCGACGGTCCGCAGGTCGGGCAGCTGTCCGGTGAGGTCGGGCAGCAGCATCGCGGCGGACGGCGGCAGGAACACATAGGTGATGCGGGACTCCCGCAGCTTGTCCAGGAGGGCCTCGCCGATCCGTTCGTCCTCGCTCGGGATGTGCAGCTCCGCGCCCGCGACCCAGGGGAAGAAGAGGTCGGAGACGGCGACGTCGAAGCCGAACGACACAAATTGCAGTACCCGGTCGTCCGCGTCGACCGGGAAGGAGTGCCGCACCGCGCGGGTGAGGTTGACCAGGGCCCGGTGCTCGACGGCGACGCCCTTGGGGACGCCGGTGGAGCCCGAGGTGAACAGGACGTAGGCGAGGTCCTCGGGACCCGGCGCCCGGACGGGACCGGTGGGGGCCGCCCCCGGCAGGACGGGGTCGGTGACGGCCGGCCGGTCGAGGCGGACGCACGGCACCTCCAGGCGCTCCCCCTTCTCCGCCGTCCCACGGGCGGTCAGGAGCAGTCCGGTGCCGGAGCTCTCCACCATGTGGCGGAGCCGGGCGTGCGGGTGGGCCTGGTCCAGCGGGACGTACGCGCCACCGGCGCGCAGGACCGCGAGGGCCGCGATGCCCTGGTCGGCCGAGCGGGGCAGGAGCAGGCCGACGCGGAATCCCGGCCGTACGCCGGCGGCGCGCAGCCGGGCCGCCAGGGCGTCGGCCCGGGCGAGCAGGTCGCGATAGCTGAGCCGGAGATCGCCGCTGACCAGGGCCGTGGCGTCGGGGCGTGCCGCCGCCAGGTCGGCGATCAGGTCGGGCACCAGGCGGTCCAGGGGCGCGGCCTCCGCGATGCGGTCGGCGCCGGCGATGGTACGGCGGCGCTCGTCGGCCGGCACCAGGTCGACGGAGGACAGCGGGGCGGACGGGTCGGCGAGGAGGCCGTCCAGCAGGGTCCGGAAGTTGACCGTCCAGCGGCGTATCGTCGCGGCGTCGAAGAGGTCGGCGCGGTAGATGAACTGGGCGGCCAGGTCGGCGCCCCAGCGCTCCACGAAGAGGAGGAAGTCGAACTTGGCGGTGTCAAGGGTGAGGGCGAGCCGCTCGGTGTCGGCGCCGGACAGGTCCAGCGCGACCTCCGCCTCGTCGTCGTAGGTGAGCGCCACCTGCACGACGGGGTCGTGACTGGTCTCGCGGACCGGGGCGAGGGCGTCGACCACCGCCTCGAACGGGGCGTCCTGGTGGGGCCTGGCCGCCAGCAGGGCGGCACGGATGCGGCCGGTGAGCCGGTCGAGGGACGGGTCGCCCGACACGTCGACGCGCAGCGCCAGGGTGTTGGTCAGCATGCCGATCATGCCGCCCAGTTCGGGCCGGTCGCGGCCCGACACGGGGAAGCCGACGACGAGGTCGTCGCGGCCCGAGATCCGGGCGAGGAACGCGGTGTACACCGCGAACATCGTCATGAACGGAGTGGCGCCCTGGCCCGCGGCGACCTCCGCCAGGCGTTCCCTGATCCCGGCGTCGAGCAGGAAGCGCTCGACACCGCCGGCGGACGTACGGACCGGAGGGCGGGGCCGGTCCAGCGGCAGTTCCATGACGGCGGGCGCGCCGCGCAGGCGCTCGGCCCAGTGCGCCGCCGCCTCCTTGAACGCGCCGTCGGCCTGGCGCTCCCGTTGCCAGGCGGCGTAGTCCGCGAACTGGAGCGGGAGGCCGGCCGGGTGGTGCGGCGGGCCGCCGGTCCCGTGCCCGTACGCGGCGGACAGCTCGTCCAGCATGAGGCCGAGGGACCAGCCGTCGCAGACGAGGTGGTGGGCGACGAGCAGCACCCGGTGGGTGCCGTCGTCGACGGCGTACACGGTGCAGCGCAGCAGGGGTCCGGCGCCGGTGTCGAAGGGGCGGGCGGCCTCCGCGCGGACCAGGGCGTCCACCCGGCCGGCCGGCACGTCCCGTTCCACCGTGAACCCGGCCCGTCCGGCGGTGGAGACGATCTGCGCCTGGGTGCCGTCGGCGGCGGTACGGAAGACGGTCCGCAGCGACTCGTGGCGGGCGACGAGCGCGTCCAGCGCGCGGTGGAACGCGGTGGTGTCGAAGGGACCGCGCACGGCGAACGCGGCGGGCACGTTGTACTGGGCGGTGCCGGGGTCCATCTGGTCGAGGACGAGCAGGCGGCTCTGGGCGTCGGAGGCGGGGAACTCGTACTCCTCGCCCGCCCAGGCGTGGAGGTCGATGAGATCTACGGTGTCGGTGGTCATCGGTTCAGTCCCCTCGGAGGGCGGTTTCGAGGACCGCGGCGATCTCGGCCGCCGGGCCCGGGGTCAGTACGTCGCTGTGGGCGCAGGGCAGGTCGTGCACCGTGAGCGCGGCGGCCACGCGCTGCCAGGCCGCGGTCTTCTCGGCCGGGGTGGGCCAGGTGTCGCGGGTGGCGGAGAAGAGGGTCACGCGCCCCTCGTAGGGGGTCGGGCTCCAGTGCCTGACGACCCGGGTGTGGTGGGTCCCCACATCGACGAGGGCGTGGAGCTGAGGGTCGGTCAGCGCGTCGAAGCCGCTGCGGCGGACCGTGGCGAACACCTGCGCGCGGTCGAGCGGTCCCGGCGGCACGGGCAGGTGCGGGGCGTGGCTCTGGAGCAGGATGTGCAGCAGTTCGTCCTCGACGGCCACCGGGTCCAGCGGGGTGCCGAGGATGGTGTCCGGCATCGGCATGGCGTCCACCACGGCGAGCATCCTGACCTCCTCCCCCGCCCGGCGCAGCCGGACCGCCATCTCGTGGGCGAGCGCCCCGCCGAAGGACCGGCCGAGGAGCAGGTACGGGCCGTGCGGCCGGATTTCGCGCAGGCGTTCCACGTACAGGTCGGCCATCCCGCCCATGGAGGGCGGGAGCCGGTCCACCCCGGTCAGCAGGGCCGGGCTCTGGAGGGTGTGCACCGGGCGGGCCGGGTCGAGGTACGGGAGCAGGTTGGCGAACGACCAGCCGAGGCCGAGCCCCGGGTGCACGCAGAAGAGCGGGATGCGGTCGCCGCCGGCCCGCAGGGTGAGCACCGGCTCCAGGCTGTTCCCGGTCGGGTCGTCGGAGGCGGCGGCCGGCCTGGTGCGCTGCCGGGCGGACCGCAGGGGGATGCGCGGGGCGCGGCCGTTGGCGGCGGCCGGTGCGTCGAGGCGGGCGGCGAGGGCGGCCGGGGTCGGCGCGTCGAACAGGACCGAGACGGGGATCCGTACGTCGAGGACCGTCTCGATCTTCGACTTCAGCCGCAGCGCGGTCAGCGAATGGCCGCCGGCGGTGAAGAAGTCGGTGTCCGGGCCGACCGCGGGGAGGCCGAGCACCGTACCGAACAGGGCGCACAGCTCCCTCTCGCGTTCGGTGCGCGGGGCCCGGGAGACCGCCTGCTCCCCGGTGGGTCCCGGGGCGGGCAGGGCGGCGCGGTCGACCTTGTGGTGGCGGGTGAGCGGCACGTGGTCGATGCGGGCCCAGACGGACGGGACGAGGTGCGCGGGCAGGTGCCGGGCCGCGTGTTCGCGGACCCGGGCGAGGGTGCTGTGCCACTGCTCGTCGCGGGTGGTGTCCGTATCCGTGCCCGTCGCGTCGGAAGCGCCTTCCTCCAGGAGCAGCCAGGCGGCGAGGAGTTTGCCGCCGGTCGCGTCGAGCCGGGCGCCGACCACGGCCCGCGCCACTCCGGGGCAGCCGGCCAGCGCGGCCTCGACCTCGGCGGGTTCGACGCGGAAGCCGCGGATCTTGACCTGGTCGTCGGCGCGGCCGGCGAACTCCAGGACCCCGACGGTCGTACGGCGGGCGAGGTCGCCGGTGCGGTACATGCGGCTGCCCGGTGGTCCGTAGGGATCGGCGACGAACCGCTCGGCGGTGGCCACCGGGCGCCCGAGGTAGCCGTGGGCGAGGCCGGTGCCGGCGAGGTACAGCTCGCCGGTGGCGCCGGCGGGCATCGGGCGCAGCGCGGCGTCGAGGACGTAGGCGCGGGTGTTGTCCAGGGGGCGGCCGATGGGGACGGCGCCCGGGTCGGCGTCGGACTCCTGGATTCCGGTGGGTGCAGTGTGCGCGGTGTGCGCGGTGGCGAACACCGTTGTCTCGGTGGGTCCGTAGCCGTTGACCACCACGGCGCCGGGGCAGTGCTCCTGGATCCGGCGCACGGTGTCCCGCGCCAGGACGTCACCGCCGGCCCACACCTCGCTGAGCCCCGAGAGCGCGTCCGGCGCGATCTCCGCGACGGTACGCAGCAGTTCGGGCGTGAGCATCAGCGCGGTGACCCGGCGATCGGGTACCACGCGCTTGAGGAGGTCGGGTGTGACGGCCTCGGCGGGGGCGACCACCACGGTCCCGCCGTTCAGGAGCGGGATCCACACCTCGTAGGTCGAGGCGTCGAACGTGTACGGGTTGTGGAGCAGCACCCGCCGGTGCGCGCCGCCCGCGAACCGGCCGTCGGCGGCCAGTTCGGTGATCGCACGCTGCGGGACGACCACCCCCTTGGGCTCTCCGGTGGAGCCGGAGGTGTAGATCACGCAGGCGGCGGACTCCGGAGGGGCCGGGACTCCGTCGAAGTCGACCGGTCCTGTCCGCTCCTCCTCGATGTCCAGCACCGGGAGATCCGGGGGCAGCCGGACCGGGTAGGCGCCCAGGGTGAGGGCGAGGACGGGCGCCGCGGCCTTCACCAGGCGGGCCAGCCGCTCCGACGGCTGGGCCGGGTCGAGCGGCAGCCAGCAGGCCCCCGCCTTGAGGACCGCGAGCTGGGCCACGACCACGGACGCCGAGCGGGGCAGCAGGAGGGCCACCGTGTCCCCCGGCGCCACACCGGCCCGGACGAGCCGGCCGGCCAGCCGGTCCGACGCGGCGTCGAGCCGCGCGTAGCTGAGGATCTCGCCGTCCGTGTCGACGGCCGGCGCGTCCGGCGTACGGGCCACCTGCGCGGCGAACCGCCCCGTCATGGTGGCGGGTTCGGCGACGGCGCGGGCCGGTCCTGCGGCGAGGGCGAGGAGCCGGTCGTGTTCCGCCTGCGGAAGGGCGTCGATGTCCTGCGCCAACTGCTTTGGATTCTCGGCGAGTTGTTCCAGTACGCGGACGATGCTGCGGGTGATCGCGGTGGCGGAGATGCCCCGGCGGCAGCTCACCGACAGGAGCATCCGGTCCTCGGCGACGGCCGCGATGGTGACCGGGTAGTGGGTCGCGTCCGTCACCGTCACCAGGCGTACCGTGTCGGGCCCGTCCTGGCTCTCCGGCGCCTGCGGGAAGTTCTCGAAGGCAAGGATGGAGTCGAAGAGTTCACCGGCCCCCACGGCCCGCTGCACCTCGGCGACGCGGGCGTGGTGATGGGCCAGCAGCCGGGACTGCTCGTCCTGGATCCGGTGGAGCAGCGCGCCGGCGCTCTCGCCGTCGCGGAGTTGTACCCGTACCGGCAGGGTGTTGATGAACAGGCCCACCATCGACTCGACGCCCGGCAGGTCGTGCGGGCGTCCGGAGACGACCGCGCCGAAGACCAGGTCACGGGCGCCGGTCAGCCGGGCCAGGACCAGCGCCCAGGCGACCTGCACCACGGTGTTGAGGGTGACGCCCGCCTCGGCGGCCCGTGCGGTCAGCGTCCCGGTGAGCGCGGTCGGCAGGCGCAGCTGGATCCGGTCGGGCGCGGTGTCCGGGCCGTCCGGTGCCAGCAGCGCGGGCCGTTCCAGGCCGTCGAGCGCCTCGGCCCACGCGGTGTCGGCCTTGTGCTGGTCCTGGCCGCTCAGCCACACCAGATAGTCGCGGTAGGGCACGGGGGGCGGCAGCGGGCGGCCCGCGACGAGGGCCGTGAGGTCCCGTTCCAGGATCGGCAGCGACCAGCCGTCGAGCAGGATGTGGTGGAAGGACACGATCAGTTCGGCGCCGGTGTCGTGCCGTAGGAAGGTGGCGCGGACCAGGGGCGGGCGGGCCAGGTCGAAGCGGAGCGCCGCGTCCTCGCGCAGCGCCTCCTCGGTCCGTACGGTGACGTCGTCCGGGCCCAGTCCTGTCAGGTCCACCTCGGTCCAGGGCAGGCGGACGGCCTTCGGGACGACCTGGACGGGCCGGTCGAGGCGCTCGTGCCGGAAGCAGGCGCGCAGGTTGGGGTGGCGGGCGAGGAGGGCGCCGGCCCCGGCCCGTACCGCGTCCGTGGCGACGTCGCGTCCGATCAGGAAGCGGGCCTGCACCAGGTAGGGGTCCGGGCCGCCGGTGTCCCGGGCGGCGTGGAAGAGGAGTCCTTCCTGGACCGGGGAGAGTGGTAGTACGTCCGCGATGCGCGCGTTCATCGTCGTCCCCCTTGGTGGGCGGAGGCTCCGGAGCCGTCCGTGCCGTCCATGTCGTGGATGCCTCCGTCGGGATCGGTGTCGCTGTCCGTGTCGAAGTCCGCGTCGAAGTCGCCGAAGTCCATGTCCTGGCCGAGGAGTTCCAGCTGGTCGCCGGTGAGGTCGACCAGCGGGAAGTCGGACGGGGTGTGGACGGCCTCGCCGTCAGGACCGCGGTGGTCCGCGAGGACGCCGAGCGCCTCGGACCAGGCCGCCGCCAGCGCGCGTACCTCGTCCTCGGTGAACACCCCGGCCGCGTAGGAGAAGCTCGCCTCCAGCAGGAGCTCGCCGTTCTCCTCGCGGGACAGTACGTCCACCTCCAGCGCGTGCCCGAGCGGCACGGCGTCGGGGCCGACGTCGAGAAGCCGTCCGCCCGCCGCGTCGGACTCGGCGAACCTGCCGAGGTAGTTGAAGCGGACGTCGGGCACGGGGAGCGCGGCGAGGACGGGCCCCGTCGTGGGGTGGAGGTAACGCAGCAGGCCCCAGCCGAGGCCGCCCGCGGGCACGCCCCGCAGTTGTTCCTTGACACTCTTGAGCGCCTCCCCCGGCCGGCCGCCGGGCCGCACGGCGGCGGCGCCGAGGTCCAGGCGGACCGGGTACTGCGTGGTGAACCAGCCGACCGTGCCGGACACGTCCACCGGCGCGGAGATCACTTCGCGGCCGTGGCCCTCCAGATGGACCAGCAGAGCGGATCCGGTGCCCCGCCGCTCGACGGCCGCCGCCGTCAGCGCGGTCAGCAGGACCGCGTCCGGGCGGCAGTTGAAGGCACCCGGCAGGGTGACGAGCGCGCTCCTGGTGAGGTCGGGGCCCAGCTCGACGGTGAGGGTCTCCCGGCGCTCGCCGGCCCCCCTCCCGTCGGCGATCCGGGCCGTCTCGTCCGCCAGCTGTCTTTCCCACCAGGGGAGTTCGCCGACCCGCCGGTCGGCCTCCTGGGACAGCAGCCGGGACCAGCGGGTGAACGAGGTGGTCTTCGCGGGGGCCGGGTCGCCCTCGTCCCGGTGGCCGAGCGCCGCCGCGAGTTCCTGGCCGATCACCCGCCAGGACAGTCCGTCGACGGCCAGGTGGTGCACGGTCAGGAGCAGGGCGCCGGGGCGGCCGGGCCCCGCGTCGAGCCAGACGGCGCGCAGTATCTCGCCGTCCTCGGGACGGAGTGCGGTGGTGACCGCCAACGCGCGGGCCCGGGCGAGGAGATCGGCGTCCGGGGAGACGGCCACCCGGAGGGTGCGCGCGTTGCCCGGCAGCTCTTCGACAGGCACCTCCAGCTCCCAGTCGTCGGGAGCGTGCCGCACGAGGCGCATCCGCAGCGCGGCGTGGCGCGCGGCCAGGCCGGTGACGGCCTCCGTGAGCGCTCCGCGGCCGGTGCCCGCGGCCACCGGGAAGACCATGGACTGGGTGAACGCCGAGGTGTCCGGGCCCTGTTCGCGCCACCAGCGCATCACGGGGGTGAGCGGCAGCCGCCCGTACCCGGTGTCCTCCTCCCGGGGGAGGCCGGCGTCGGGGGTGCGGGCGAGCACGGCCAGCCGGGCGGGTGTGCGGACGGTGAACACGTCGTGCGGGGAGAGCACCAGACCGGCCGCCCTGGCCCGTACCGCGAGCTGGATGGCCATGATGCTGTCGCCGCCGAGACGGAAGAAGTCGTCGTCCGGGCCCGCCTGTTCAAGGCCGAGGAGGCCGGCGAAGAGGCCGCAGAGGATCTCCTCGCGGGCCGACCCCGGGGCCCGTACGGTCGCGTCGGAGCGCTGCGCGGGCGCCGGCAGGGCGGCCCGGTCGAGCTTGCCGCCGGACGTCAGGGGCAGTGCGTCGAGGGCCACCACGGCGGCGGGGACCATGGCCGCGGGCAGGCGCCCGGCGGCGTGGAGCAGGAGCGCGTCCGGGTCGATCTCCCGCCCGGGGACGGGGACGGCGTACGCGACGAGCTGCGCGACCCCGGCCCTGCTGTTCCGTACGACGGCCACCGCGCGGTCCACGGTGGGGTGTTCGGTGAGCGCGGCGGCGATCTCGCCCGGTTCGATACGGAGTCCGCGCAGCTTGATCTGCTCGTCGCCGCGCCCCAGGTAGTGCGTGGTGCCGGCGGGATCGCGGTGGGCGAGGTCGCCGGTGCGGTACATGCGGCTGCCCGGCGGCCCGTACGGATCCGCGACAAACCGCCCGGCGGTGAGCGCGGCGCGCCCCAGGTAGCCGCGGGCGAGCGCGGGCCCCGCCAGGTACAGCTCACCGCTGACCCCGGCGGGCACCGGGCGCAGCCGCTCGTCGAGGACGTAGGCGCCGGTGCCCGGCAGCGGGGCGCCGATGGGCGGGGCGCTCCCGTCGGCGGCGAGGGGCGCGGAGAGGGTGGAGACGACGGTGGCCTCGGTGGGGCCGTACGCGTTGTGGAGGCGGCGGCCTCCGGTGGCCCAGCGGGCGATCAGGTCCGGCGGGCAGGACTCCGCGCCGACGAGGAGGGTGCGCAGCTCCGGGTGGGGCCCGGCGGGCACGGTGGCGAGCACGGACGGCGGGACGAAGGCGCAGGAGACGCGGCGCTCGGTCAGTACGTCCCCGAGGGCGTCGCCCACGAGGGGGCCCCGGGGCGGCAGGACGAGGGTGCCGCCCGAGCCGAAGGCCAGGCACATCTCGCCGACGGAGATGTCGAAGGACGGCGGCCCGAGCTGGAGCACCCGGCTGCCGGCGCCGAGGGCGATGCCGTCCACGAGACCCCGTGTGAGGGCCGCCACCCCGGCGTGGGTGACGACCACGCCCTTGGGGGTGCCGGTGGAGCCGGAGGTGTGGATGACGTGGGCCGCGCCGGTGGGGTCGGGGTGGCCGGGCGGCAGCGACGGTTCACCCGCCCGGTCGTCCTTGTCCGGGACCGCCCAGGCCTTCTCGTCCAGGACCAGGGTCGTGAGGTCCGTGCCGAGTGGCTCGGCGCCGGGCGCGGTGACCAGGAGTACGGGGGCGGCCTCGGCGAGGACGCGGCGGACGCGCTCGACGGGGTGCGCCGGGTCGACGGGCAGGTACGCGGCGCCGGCGCGCTGGGCGGCCAGTGCGGCCACCGGCCAGTCGGTGCCCCGGTCGAGGGCGAGGGCGACGATCCGGCCGGGTCCTGCTCCGTCCCGTACCATCCGGTGGGCCAACTGGTCGACACGGTCGGCCAGTTGGGCGTAGCTGAGGGTCTCTCCCCCGGATTCGAGGGCCGGCGCGTCCGGGGTGAGAGCCGCCTGCCGGGCCACCAGCTCGGGCAGTGAGGCGGGGGCGGGCGCGGCGGGCCCCGCCGCGTCGGCGAGCAGCTGCCCGCGCATGGCTGCGGGTACCAGGTCGATGTCGCCGACGAGCGCGGTCGGATCGGTGGTGATCCGACGGAGGAGTTCGACGTAGCACTCGGTCCAGCGGGCCACGACCTGCGGGTCGAAGACGTCGGTACGCAGCCCGAAGCTGCCCTCCATGCCGTCGTCGCAGTCCTTCACCACGCCGACGAGGTCGTGCTCGCCGCCGGTGTGGATGCGCTCGGGCTCCGCGAACTCCTTCATCACGGAGACGCTGGGCTGCTGCGTCAGGTGCATGAACACCCACTGGTACAGCGGGGCCCGGCCCGCGCTGCGCTCCGGGGCGGCGGCCGACACGATCCGGCCGACCGGGACGTCCGCGTTGGCCATCAACTCGGGGAAGTCGACGGCGAATCCGGCGAGCACGTCGGCGAAGGAGCGGTCGGACCGCACCCGCCACCGGGTCGGGACGGCGTTCATGACGTACCCGATGACCTGGTCGAGGCCCTTGGCCGCGCGGTTGGCGATCGGGGTGCCGAGGATCAGGTCGTCGGCGCCGCTGACCCGGTGCGCGAGGACGGCGAAGGCCGCCATCAGGACGACGTAGACGGAGGCGCCGCGCTCGCGGGCCAGGGCGCGCACGGCGGCGGCGGTCGGCGCGTCGATGTGGAAGGGGACCTGGGCGATGCCGTCGCCCGAGGTGACGGGGGTGCCGCCGCCGCCCGGCACGGTGAGCGGCCCCGGCGGTTCCGCGAGGTAGCGGCGCCAGAAGTCGAGCCGGGCACCGAAGACCCCGGACTCCGCCAACTCGTCCTGCCAGGACGAGAAGTCGGCGTACTGGACGGCGGGCCGGGTCAGGGGCGGCTCCTTGCCGTCGCGCAGGGCTCCGTACGCCTGGGCGAACTCGTTCTGGAGCACGTCGAACGACCACCAGTCGCTGATGGTGTGGTGCAGGCTGAGCATCAGGGTGGAGCGCCGCTCGTCGACCCGGACGAACCGGGCCCGGATCAGCTTGTCCCGGCCCAGGTCGAAGGGGCGGGCGCGGAAGGTCTCGAAGGCCGCGTCGATGGTCGTGTCGGTGCCCCGCAGGTCCTCGCGCTCCAGGTCGAAGGCGCCGTCGTCGGGGAACTCGACACGCAGCCCGCCCGACGCGTCCGTCCTGATCCGGGTGCGCAGGATGTCGTGGTGACGCTGGATCAGCGTCAGGGCCGCCTCCAGGTGCGCCGGGTCGACGGGCTTGTCGAAGTGGTAGGCGGAGCACAGGTTGAGCGCGGCCGTGCCGGGATAGAGCGAGTCGTACACCCACAGGTCGTGCTGGGCGGGGCTGAGGGGCACCGGCCTGCCGGGGTCGCGCGGGGGTATGACGGCGGGTATCTCGCGGGCGCGTCCGGCCTCCAGGAGGCGGCGCATCAGGCGGACCCGCTGCTCCCTGCCGAGGGCGCCGAACCGGTCGGCCATGGAAGGGATCGCCGCGCCGGGAGCCGCGCGGAACAGGGTGGGGGCACTCATCACAGGGTCTCTTTCAGTTCGGCCAGCCGGTGCAGTCCGGCCAGTACGTCGTCCCGTCCGATTCCGAAGTCGATGAAGCAGGCGACCTCGTCGACGCCCAGCTCGGCCAGATCGGCGAGCATCTTGGCGCAGTGGCCGGGTGAGCCGAGGAGACTGCCCCAGCTCAGGTAGCGCTCGAACGCGAACTCGGCGAGCATCGCGGCCTGTTCGTCGGTGAGCCGCGCGGTCGCGGCGTCCGCCGACCGGTTGGCGGCGGTCTGGCGGACGTACGAGGCGAGGTAGGCCCTGAGGGGCGCGCCGGCCTGGCGCCGGACCTCCGCGTCGTCCGTGCCGACATAGGTGTGGGCCATCAGCGTGACCCGGCCGTGCGCGTCGGTGCCCCGCTGGTCGGGGGCCCCGGCGCAGGCGGTGCGGTAGCGGGCGATCCGGTCGGCGAGTTCGTCCCTGCTCTGTCCGACGGTCGCGCCGAGCACTCCGGCGCGCAGCCGTCCGGCGGCCTCCCAGGTCTCCGGGTTGCCGGACGTGGTGACCCACAGGGGCAGGGTGTCCTGCACGGGCCGGGGCTGGGGCACGACGGAGACCGGTGTGCCCGTGCCGTCGGGGTACTCGGCGGGCTCGCCCGCCCACAGCGCCCGCAGCCGGGGGATGGTCTCCAGGGCGGTCCGCCTGCGGTCCGCGTACTGCTCGGGGGCGAGGGTGAAGTCCTTCGAGTGCCAGCCGGTGGCGACGGACAGGCCCACCCTGCCGTGCGAGAGGTTGTCGACGACGGCCCAGTCCTCCGCCACCTTCAGCGGGTGGTGGAGCGGCAGGACCACGCTGCCCGCGCGGATCCCGATCCGCTCGGTGGCGACGGCGAGCGCCGCGCCGAGCACCGGCGGGCTGGGGAACACCTGTCCCACCTGCTGGAAGTGGCGTTCGGGGGTCCAGATGGCGTGGAATCCGAGCCGGTCCGCGGTTCTGGCCACGGTGAGGATGTCCTCGTACGTCTCGGCGTGCCGGGTCTCCCCGGCGGTGGTGCTGTCCGCACCGAAGAACATCACACTGAGGTCCACTGCCACTCCTCCTGTTGGGTGCCGGGCCGGTTCGGGGTCTCGCGCTGTCGCGTCGGGGCGTCGTGCGGTCGCACCGGGGTCTCGTGCTGTCGCGGCACCCGGGGGCGGCGGGTGATGGGGACCGCCACGGGTCCGGTCCCGGCGGCCGGCCGCTCCAGCTCGGCGGCGAGGGCGGCGATGGTCGGCGCGGCGAAGAGCTGGGCCGCGGTGACGGGTCGTTCGTCGGTGCTGAGGCGGGCCGCGACCCGGACCGCGCGCAGCGAGTTGCCGCCGAGCGTGAAGAAGTCGTCGTGCAGTCCGGCTCCCGGCACGCCGAGGACCTCGCACCACACGGCGGCGGTCCGCCGCTCCAGGTCGGTCAGGGGGCGCGGGTCGCTCCCGGAGGGCGGAGAGGGCCGCGTGGGTACGGCGACGAGGTCGCCCACGCCGGCGCGCCGGGGCGGCGCGGCGAGGCCGAGGCGGGAGAGCGGGGTGGCGGGGTCGGCGGCCGCCGCCTCCAGGGCGTACGGGAGGGTGTCGGCGAGCCAGTGGACGAAGCCCGCGTCCAGTGTGTCCTCGCGGTACTCGAAGGTGAGTGTCAGTCCGTCCGATGTGCCGTCGGCTGTGGTCGAGTCGGTCACGTCCACGAGCAGTTCGAACCGGGCGGCGCCGGTACGGACGACCTCGACGCCCTCGTCGGCGCCGGGCAGCGCGACCTCGGCGCGCGCGTTGTTCTGGAGGGCGAGGACCACGTCGGTGAACGGCTGGCGGCCGGGCGTGCGCGGCGGGTTGAGGGCGCCGACCACGTCCTCGAACGGCACGTCCTGGTGGGCGAAGGCGGTGAGGTCGGTCTCCCTGACGCGGGCGAGCAGCTCCCCCGCCGTCGGATCGCCGGACAGGTCGGTGCGCAGGACCAGCATGTTGACGAAGAACCCGACGACGTCCTCGACACTGCCGTCGCCGGACCGGCCGGCGACCGGGGCGCCGATCGCGGTGTCCTCGTCGGCGCCGGCCCGTACCAGCACGGTGGCCAGCGCGGCGTGCAGGGCCATGAAGAGGGTGGCGCCCCGCGCGCGGGCCGCGTCGACCAGGCGGGCGTGGGCCCCCGCGCCGAGGTGGCGTACCACCACCCGGGCGGCGGGGCCCGGGACGGCGGGGCGTCCGGTGCGGCGGGGCAGCAGCGGCCCGTCGGCGGCCAGTCCGTCCAACTCCTTGCGCCAGTAGGTGAGCTGGCGGGCGGCGAGCGCGTGCGGGTCGGCCGGTGAGCCGAGCCGGTCGAGCTGGTGACGGGCGTGTTCCGCGTACGGGACGGGGAGCGGCGGCAGTACGGAGATGTCCTGGCCGTCCTCGATCCGCGCGCGGTAGGCGCGGGACAGGTCGCGGAACAGCGGGCGCAGCGACCAGCCGTCCCCGGCGATGTGGTGGACCAGCACGAGGAGCGCGTGCTCGTCGGGGCGCTCCCGGGTGGTGAACAGGGTGGCGCGCAGCGGGAGTTCGGTGCGCAGGTCGAAGAGGTGGCCTGCCTCGCGGCCGATCTCCCCCGCCACGTCGGCGGCGGGCAGCCGGACGTGCTGGAAAGGAGGCCGCGCCTCGGCTCCGGTCCGTACGCTCCGTACGGGGGAACCGTCGGCCTCGTCGAAGACGGTACGGAGCACCTCGTGCCGCTCGGCGACGTGCGCCAGGGCGTCGCTGAGCGCGTCCGGGTCGACGTCGCCCCGCAGGCGGACGAGCATCGGCAGGTTGTACGCGGCGCCCGCGCCGATCCGGTCCAGGAACCACAGGCGGTGCTGGGCGTGCGAGACCGGGAGCGCGGCGGAGCCGGGCGCGGTGGACGGTACGGGGGACGACCGGGGCGCGGTGTCGACGTACGGGGCGAGGAGCGCCGGGGTGGGGGACTCGAAGAGCGTGCGGAGGTCGAGTTCGGCGCCGAGGGTGGCGTGGATCCGGCCCAGCAGCCGGGCGGCGAGCAGCGAATGGCCGCCCAGCGAGAAGAAGTTGTCGTCCGGGCCGACCGGGCCGGTGCGCAGGATCTGGGCGAAGAGCCCGCGGAGGGCGGCCACGGTCCCGCCCGCCTCCGGGCGTTCCGCGCCGGCCGCCGCGCGGCCGGGCTCCGGCAGGGCGGCCCGGTCGAGTTTGCCGCTGGGGGTCAGCGGCAGCGCGTCCAGCGGGACGAAGACGGCCGGTACGAGGTAGTCGGCCAGGACGGTACGGGCGTAGGCGCGCAGCTCGTCGGCCGGGGGCGCCTGACCCCGTCCGCCGCGCGGGACGACGTACGCGGTCAGCTGTCTGTCGCCGGCCGGGTGTTCGTGGGCGACGACGGCGGCCCGGTCGATGTCCGGGTGGCGGGCGAGGACGCTCTCGACCTCGCCGGGCTCGACCCGGAAGCCCCGGATCTTCACCTGGCTGTCGGCCCGGCCCAGGTAGGCGAGGACGCCGTCGGCGCCCCGGCGTACGAGGTCGCCGGTGCGGTAGAGGCGCTCGCCCGAGGGGGCCGCCACAAAACGTTCGGCGGTCAGCGCGGGCCGGCCCCGGTAGTCGCGGGCGACCCCCGCCCCGGCGGCGTACAGCTCACCGGTCCCGCCGTCCGGCACCGGGCTCAGTTCCTCGTCGAGGATGTGCAGCCGTTTGCCGGCCAGCGGGCGGCCGATGGGCACGGGACCACCGTCGCGCACGTCCTCCGGGGTCACCGGGTGGACGGTGAGGAAGATCATGCACTCGACGGGCCCGTAGCCGTTGCTCAGCCGCAGGCCGGGGTGGCGCTCCAGGGCGCGGGCCGCGTGCGGCGCGGAGAGGGCCTCGCCGCCCACGATCAGTTCCCGCAGTCCGTCGAGCGCCTGCGGGTACTCGTCGACGATCACGTTGAAGAGGGAGGACGAGAGGTAGAGGGAGGTGATGCCGTGCTCGGCGACGAGCCGTGCCATCACGAAGGGTTCGGGGCGCCGTCCGGGGTGCAGGACGCAGGTCCCGCCGTTGAGGAGCGGGCCCCACAGCTCCAGGGCGAACGCGTCCCAGGACAGCGGTGCGCACTGGAGCCACACGGATCCGGGGCCGAAGGAGGCGAAGTCCTGGCCGGTGAGGGTGGCGGTGACGGCGTGGTGCGAGGCGGCGATGCCCTTGGGCCGTCCGGTCGATCCGGAGGTGAACATCACGCAGGCGATGTCGCCGGGGCGGACCGGGACCGTGCCGCGCGCCGGCGGCGGCGGCGCGGACGGGGCGTCCTCGACGTGGACCCGGGGGACGCCCAGCGCGTCGGGCTCGGCGTCGCGGGTCGACACGACGGCGGCGATCTCCGCGTCGGCCGCCATGGCGCGCAGCCGTTCGGCGGGGAAGGCCGGGTCGAGCATCACGTATCCGGCGCCGGCCTTGAGGATGCCGAGCACGGTCACGACCAGCGCGGTGGAGCGCTCCAGGAACACGCCGACCGTGTCGCCGTGCCGGACGCCGCTCGCCACGAGCAGACCGGCCAACCGGTCGGCGCGGGTGTCGAGTCCGGCGTAGTCGAGACGTTCGTCGCCGTGGATCAGGGCCGTCGCGCCGGGCGTCCGTACCGCCTGGTCCTCGAACAGTTCATGCGTGCACTTCATCGCGCTCACCTCCTGGATGGCTGCTCTCCTCGCGGGGCGCCTCGCGCGCTTCCGGCACGTCGTGCTCCTTCCGCGCTTCCGGCTCTTCCGGTACGTCGAAGTCGAGCAGCAGTACGTCGATGTCTCTGATGGAGCGGCTGGCGAGGCCCCACAGGGCGATCGCGGTCCCGCCGATGCCGGCGAGGAACAACATGGCCGCCATGCCGCTGCCAGGACCGTCGCCGACGAGTGGCCCGAGCACGGTGAAGATCCCGGAGCCGTCGGCGGCCGCCGGTTCGAAAACGTGGTCGGCGAGCGGTCCCGAGACCGCCATGGCCAGGGGTACGGAGATCTGCGACAGGAACATCACCGCGCCGAAGACCCGGCCCTGCCACTCGTGGGGGACCTTGGTCTGCACGATCGCCTGCATGGACGCGTTGACCGTCGTCATGAGCAGGGCGCCGATAAGGATCGCCACACACCAGCCGGCCACTCCGCCGGCCAGGCCCATCGCGACGAGGCCGGACAGGCACATGCCGACCACGCCGAGCATCATGCCCCGGCCGCGGTTCCTGGGTCCGCCCCAGGCCGCCATCAGCAGGGCGCCGGCCACTCCGCCGACACCGATCGCGCTGTTCACGGCGGCGAGCGCGCCGGTGTCGGCGCGCAGCAGCACCATCGGCGAGATGAGGGCGAAGCCGAAGACCATGACCAGGTTGACCAGGCAGAAGTTGACGATCAGGTCGCGCAGGCTGGGCACCCGGAACAGGTACCGCAGCCCCTCGACCGCGTCGGCCGTGATCCGCCGCCGTGGCGCTCCGGTGGTGTCCTTGACGACGATGTCGCCCTTGAGCCGTACGACCCTGATCCCGATGAGCGCGAACGCGTAGCTCGCCACGTCCACCAGGAGCGTGGGGCCGATGCCGAAGACCGCGACGAGGAGACCGCCCAGGGCGGGTCCGCCGATCCCGGCCGCGCTCTTGGCGCCGGCGAGCAGGCCGTTGGCGCGGCCGAGCTGGTCCTTGCGGACAAGGAGGGGAACGGCCGAGGACAGGGCCGGGAACTGGAACGCGGCACACACCCCGAGCAGCACGGTGGCCGGATATATCTGCCAGGACTGGAGTGCGCCGAGGTAGTGGAGGAGGGCGAGGGAGCCCACGACGACCAGGCCGCCGGCGTCGGCCAGTTGGAGCGCGGCCCGCTTGGAGATCCGGTCGACGATCGCACCCGCAATGGGACTGAACACCGCCTGGGGGAGCATCGCGCACAGGGAGAGGATCGTGACGGCGGTCGCCTGTTCGCCGGTCGACCACACTTCGATGATGAAGGCGAACCGGACCGCCGCGCTGCCCACCAGGGACACCGCCTGACCGGACCAGACGAGCATGAGCGGCCCCATCCCCGCGAAACTGCCGGGAATGTCCGCTGTTTTCCGGGCGGCCTTCACGATCCGGGTCCCCTGCCCACCGGGGCCCGGTACGCCGTACCGCGGCTTTCGAACGGGTTGGTTGCCACGCCTCAATCCCCCAGGGTTTTCGCTTTCCACGCGGATCACCACGGATCCCTGCCTGAATCGAACGGGGTCAGCATGCGTCGGGGGATTACCTCCGCGTTCCCTTCGCGAACACCGGAACGGGAAGAGCGCGGGAACGGATCGGGACGCCGGCGGGACCCGGGCGGGCGAGGGTTGTCACGTAGTTGTCTGCACAGAAGGAGTACTCCCGTGAAGAACCCCAGGGATCATTCGCCGGACAGGGCGAATCTGCGCCACGCCCTCCAGGACCTGTCCACCGTCGAACGGTGGGCCGAGCGCGTGGCGTCGGGTGGCCGTCCCGAGCCGTACGCCGCGCAGGAGTCCCTGGACGGGCCCCAGTTCAGTGTCGAGACCGAGACCGAGAACGGCATGCACACCGTGGCCGGGATCGTGGCGCTGCCGCCCGCGCCGGAGACCGGTACCGCGGGCTTGGACGAGACGGAGCGCGCCGTGCTCCGCTCGCTCGTGAGATCGCTGCTCGACCTCGCCGGCCATGAGTCGGGCCCGGCCCGTACCCATGTGGTGCTCACCCCCGGCGGACCCCGGGTGGCCGCGTGCCAACTGGGTCCGCACTACCTGGTGTTGGACCGTTCCCGCGACCGTTCCCGCGACGGTTCCCCGGGCCGGTAACGGGGCGGGAACGGTCAGGGAACGCCCGCCAGCAACATCAGTGGTGTCGGGAAGCGGAACACCGCGAACACCCACAAACACCAACTTAGGGGCGGGACCATGGGACGTAGGCTTGCTGGACTCTTCGGGATCATCGCGGCAACGCTGGCCTTCGGCTTCGGCACGGTGGCGGAGGCGGGACACACGCAGGGCCCCCAGAGTTCCCAGCAGGTTGTCGCCGACGACAAGGGCCCCACGATCACCGGCCCCGGCGTCCCCGCCGACGACAAGGGACCCACCCTGGTCCCGGCGGACGACAAGGGCCCGACCGTGGTGCTCGCCGACGACAAGGGTCCGACCGTGATCGCCGTCACCAACGACGACAAGGGCCCCACGTCCGCCACTCTCTGAACCGCTCCCCGCCCCACCCGCTCCCCCCCGAACAGCTGAGCCCCGTACCGGAGTTCCGGTACGGGGCTCGGTGCTGTCCGGGGCGTGCGGTCAGGTACGGCGGCGGTCCGCCGGCACTCCCATCTCGGCGAAGAGCTTCTCGGCGGCCGCCCGGTGCACACCGGCTTCCGCCGTGTCGCCCAGGGCGTCGGCCATGCCCGCTAACGCGTAGGCCTCCTCGATGCGGTAGCTGATGGCCGCGGAGAGGTCGAAGGCGTGCTTGTGCAGGGCCAGGGCCGCCACCGCGTCCCCCTGGCGCAGCCGCAGCCGGCCGACCGTGTTCTCCACCTTGGCGCGCCGCAGCGGCGAGGAGTTGGTCCGCATCAGCCGGAGGGCGTGCTCCGCGTGGTCCGGGGTGCGGGGCGGCTTGCCGAGCCGGTCTTCCACATCCGCGGAGAGCGCCAGGGTCAGCGCCAGGTTCACCTGGTTCCCGGTGTCCCCGTACAGCGCGCGGGCCTCGGTCAGGCAGCGGTCCGCCTCGTCGTACTCCCCCAGGCCGAGGTGGGCGAGGGCGAGATCGGTGATGGCTCCGGGCAGTCCCTCGTGCTGTCCGAGCTGGAGGCTCAGTTCGGCCGACCGCTGGGCCGCGTCCCGTGCCTCCTCGTACCGGCCCCACTGTTCGTAGAGCGTGCTGAGGATGGTCAGGCTCTCGGCCTCCGCGCGCGGGATGCCGAGCGAGCGTTCGTGGGCGATCGCCGTCTCCATGTGGCCCAGTGCCTCGGCGAAGTTGCCGAGCAGGCTGTTGAACTGGCCGAGGATGCTCTCGCTGTGGGCCTGCGTGTGCCGGTCGCCGAGGCGGATCGCGACGTCCCTGCTCTCCCGGGCGGCGTCGAGCCCTTCGGAGAAACGGCCGAGTTTCCAGCAGGCGACGCCGAGGTTGGACAGGCTCACTCCCAGCAGCGCCAGATCCTGCAACCGCTCGGCGGCGGCGACCGCGATCCGGCCCAGTTCGCCGAACTCCTCCAGGTGTCCACGCGCGTTGAGCTGGAAGACCAGGTTGCGGGCGAGGCACACGACGTACCGGTCGTGGCCCCGTCTCTCCGCGAGCGTGACGGCCGCGAGGAGCGCCGTCTGCTCGCGCAGGAACCACTCCTGGGCCCGGTCGGCGGTGCTCAGATCGGGCAGTTCCGCCGTGGAGGGGAGCAGCCCGGTGGGGCGGTGGCGCCGCCCGGAGTAGAGGAGGTCGCACGCCACTTCGGTGGCGGTCAGGTAGTAGCAGAGCAAACGTTCCACCGCGACCGCGTCCTCCCCCTCCGCCGACTCGCCGAGCTGGCTCTGCGCGAAGCTGCGCACCAGGTCGTGGAAGGTGTAGAGGCCGATCTCCGGCTGCTGCACGAGGTGGACGTCGAGCAGCATTTCGAGCAGGTCCTCCGCCTCGCGGGTGCCCGAGCCGAGCAGGGCTCCCGCCGCGTGGACGTCCATGTCGCCGCCCGGGTGGAGCGCCAGCGTCCGGAACGCGGTGCGGCACTCGTCGTCCAGGGCCTGGTAGGACAGACGGAGGGTGGCGGAGACGCTGCGGGCGCCGGAACTGAGTTCGTCGAGTCTTCGGGTCTCGTCGCGCAAACGTTCCGCCAGGTACTGGAGGGTCCAGCGCGGGCGGTTGCGCAGGCGGGCGGTGGCGATCCGCAGGGCGAGCGGGAGGTGGCCGCAGAGCCGGGCGAGTTCGGCGGCGGCCTCCGGTTCCGCCGCCACGCGCTGGGCGCCGAGGGTCTCCGCCACCAGCGTGGCGCTCTCCTCGGGCGGCATCACGCCGATGGAGATCCACTGCGCGCCGTCCAGGTCGACCAGGCGGGCGCGGCTGGTGACCAGGACGAGGCAGCCCGCGGAGGCGGGCAGCAGCGGGCGGATGCCGGCGGCGTCGCCCGCGTTGTCGAGGAGGATCAGCAGCCGTCTGCCGATCAGGGTCGCGCGCCACAGGGCGGTACGGGCCGGTACGTCGTCGGGGATGCGGTCGCCCGGGATGCCGAGGGCCCGCAGCAGGCTGTCGAGCGCGGTGCCGGCGGTCACGGGCTGGTCGCCCGGGGTGTAGCCGCGCAGGTCGATGTGGAGCTGGCCGTCGGGGTAGTCGGGGGCGAGGCGGTGCGCGGCCCGTACGGCGAGGGAGGTCTTGCCGCAGCCGCCCATGCCGTCGATGGCGACGATCTGCGGGCCCTGTTCACTGCCCTCCCCGGCGCAGCGCAGGATCTCCGCCAGTTCCCGTTCGCGTCCCGTGAAGTCCGACAGGTCGTACGGGAGGGTGCTGGGCGGTTCCGCCGGCAGCGGTACGGGGGCGGCGGGCGCGGGCGCGGGTCCCGGCCCCGCCAGTTCGGGGCTCTCCCGCAGGATTCCCTCGTACAGCTTGGTGAGTTGGGGACCCGGGTCGATGCCGAGTTCCTCGACGAGCAGCTCGCGGACCTTGCCGTACTCCTCCAGCGCCTCGGCCTGGCGCCCGGATCGGTAGAGCGCCACCATCAACTGGCCGCGCAGGGTCTCCCGCAGGGGATGTTGATTGACCAAATCTTTTAAGTCCACGACCAGTTCCGCGGCCTCTCCGAGCGCGAGATGGAGCTCGAAGAGCTGTTCCGCGGCCGTGAGCCGGCGTTCCTCGATGGAGGTGGAGGCCGCCTGGATCACCGGTCCGCCGCTGCCGGAGAGGACCGGGCCGCGCCAGAGGGCGAGCGCTCCGCGCAGGATCTCGGCCGCTTCGGCGGGCCGGCTCTCGGCGGCGGCGATCTTCGCTTTGCGCGTGAGGAGACCAAATTCGGCCAGGTCGATTTCGCACTGTTCGAGGGCGACGCGATAGCCGGGGCCGTCGGTGAGAAGGACGTCGGCGCCGCCCGGTATCCGCCGTCTCAGATCCGCTATGGCCTTGCGTACTTGGTGGGAGGCCGTGGTCGGCGGCTCCTCGTCCCAGGCCGCCTCGACCAGTCGCGAAACGGGAAGCACCTTTCCCGGATCCAGAAGCAGAGTGGCCAGAACTCGCTCCTGAATCACTCCTCCCAGCCGCAGTCGTGTCCCGTTGGACCAGCCCTCGATCGGGCCAAGAATGTTGAATCGCAGCCGATCCCCTGCCGCTGTTGTCATGCGGCCTCCCTCCCCCTCAGCTCTGCACACACGCAGACCCTCCCCAGCGCGAAGCGATCGTAGCCCCTGCCAGGAAAAGCGCGGTACTGCGCCGGGAAGAGTTCGGGAATGGCGCGTTGCAAGCTGTTCATCGACGGCGGGCCTTCGCCGCCGCGGAGGATACAGAGCGTGAGCAGACCGGGGAAAGACCGGTCCGATCCGGTGCGTTCGGACCGTCCTGGGAGATCGCGTCACCGGCCATCGCATTACCGAGATTTTGGGGACCAAGGAGAGAATGATGAATTCCCAGACGGCGCCCGGTCTTGACGTACTGCTCCAGAATGCGCGCAGGCGGGCCGGGCTCACTCAGGAACAGCTCGCGGGGCTTTCCACCGTGAGCGTACGGGCCATTCGGGACCTGGAGCTGGGCCGCGTGCAACATCCCCGCAAAGAAACTCTGAGACTCCTCGCCAATGCCATGCGGCTGACCGACGCGCGGCGCATCGAGCTCGAACTCGCCGTCGACGCCCAGGCCGTGGGGCGGGTATTCCAGGACATATACGGAGCAGACCTCGCGGTGCCGCCCGCGCCCCTGCGCCCCCTGGTGGGCCGCCGCCCCGAACTGGAGGCGCTCACGGCCCGGTTGTCCACGGAACACGAGCGTCTGCTGACACTGGTGGGGCTGCCGGGGGTGGGCAAGACCCGACTGGCCCAGGAGGCCGCTTCGGTGCTGCACGCCCGGGACCGCGTGCCGGTGCTCTGGGTCGCCATGGACGGCGCGGCCGAGACCACGGGTGCGGCGGCGAACAGCCCGCTGTCGACCATGACCGGGTGGGTACGGTCACTCGCCCGGGACGGCGAGAAACTGGACGAACTTGCCACGGTCATAGGGCACAAGCCCACCTTGATCATACTTGACGGTTACGACTCGTCACCCTCCGCGATCAGGCCGCTGCTGAACCTGCTGCGCGTCTGCGAGCGCGTGAAAATCCTCACGACCACCTGCCGGCCGGTCCAGCTGCCCGGCGGCCGGCTGCTGCCGCTGGCCCCGCTGCCCGTGCCCGCCCCTTCCGACCTGGCCGCTTCCCTCCCGGGCGACTCCCTCGTCACGGACCGGCCCGCCGTGGAACTGATGCTGTCGCATGTCAGCCACATGCGGCCCGACTTCCTCCCCACGGACACCGTCA
Organism: Streptomyces sp. NPDC087420; assembly: GCF_044744165.1. NCBI lineage: Bacteria > Bacillati > Actinomycetota > Actinomycetes > Kitasatosporales > Streptomycetaceae > Streptomyces > Streptomyces sp. NPDC087420. Next base: position 465,223 of record NZ_JBIUXU010000001.1, on the reverse strand, counting down.
CCACCACCGCGGCCCACATCTGCCGCGCGCTGGACGGCATTCCGCAGGCCCTGGAGGCCGCGGCCTCCTGGCTGCTGCTGTACTCCCCCGAGCAGCTCCTCGACATCGCCCGGACCGTGCCGCTGGTCCTGGTCGACGGGGTCACGCCCACCGACCCCGCCGCCGGTCCCGCCCTGAGCGACCGTCTCGCCGCGGCGGTGACCGGGCTCGGCCCGCGGGCGACGGCCCTGCTCCGTACCCCGGTCGATCCGTGGACGGTGGACGACGCGGCCCGCGCCAACGGCACGTCCCTGGCCGAGACCGCCCGCGACGCGCACGCCCTGCTGGTACGCGGTCTGATCCGCCAGCTCCCCACGACGCCGGGCGGCCCGGTGGGCTTCACGGTGCTCAACCTGGTCCGCGCGGCGCTCGCGGCGGAGCAGGAGCGGGAGCGGGAGCGGGAGCGCGGCTCCCTGGTCGACGCGCTCGTGGAGTAGGCCAAACCCTCCCGCCCGCTCCCCGTCCCTCCTTCCTCTTCCTCCCCTCTCTCGCGAAAGGCCTCGCCCCCATGCGCAACCTGATCTCCCTCGCCGACCTCACCCCCGCCGAGCTGCACCACCTCGTCGGCCGGGCCGTCGAGTTCGGCCGTGACGGCATCCGCGCGGAGTCGCTCGCCGGGCGCCAGGTCGGCGTCTACTTCCGCAAGTCCTCGACCCGTACCCGTACGTCGTTCTGGAGCGGCGCGACCCGGCTCGGCGCCGACGTGATCACGTTCGGCCCGAACGAACTCCAGCTCAGCACCGGGGAGACGGTGGAGGACACCGCCCGGGTCCTCGGGCAGTACCTCGACGCGCTCGTCGTCCGCACCAACGGGGACGTGGAGGAGATCCGCCGGCTCGGCAGCAGCCCGGATCTGGCCGTCGTCAACGCCCTGAGCCTGGACGAGCACCCGACCCAGGCGATCGCCGATCTCGCCACGCTCACCGAGCGGTTCGGCTCGCTCGACGGGGTGCACCTGCTCGCCGTCGGCGAGGGCAACAGCTCCGGGGCCGCCCTCGCGCTGGCCGCCGCGCTCACCCCCGGCCTGCGGCTCACCCTGCTGTGCCCGCGCGGGTACGAGGTGCCCAAGGACACCCTGGACCTGGTGGCCGAACTCAGCGACGGCAGGGCCCTGGTGAGCCAGGTCGTGACGGCCGGCGAGGTCGAGGGGCCTGTGGACGCGGTGTACACGAGCCGGTGGCAGACCATGGGCGTGACGAAGGAGAACCCCGACTGGCTCAGCGACTTCGACGGGTTCCAGATCAACCGCGCCTTCCTGGACCGCTTCGGCGGCCCGCGGACCGTCTTCCTGCACGACCTGCCCGCGGTCCGGGGCGAGGAGGTCACCGACGAGGTCCTCGACGGTCCTTCGAGCCTGGCCTGGCGGCAGGCGCACCACAAGATGACGGCGGCGGCCGCGGTCCTGGAGTGGTGTGTGGTGGGCGCCCAGGACTGACCGCGCCTCTCCCCGCGCCTTCCGCCCCCGGCCGTTCAGGCCGGGGGCGCCGCGCGTGCCGCTCCCGCGACTCTCCGCCGGGGGAAAGACCGCCGTAGCGTAAAGGGCGGGTACGAGGCTTTTCGCGCCTCGTACCCGCCCTTCGGAAACGGGAGGAACCGGTGGGATCAGCCACCCATCGCCGCGACCACCGAACGCGGCCGCATATCGGTCCAGTTCGCCTCGATGAATTCGCCGCACTCCTCCTTGCTGCCCTCGTCCCTCATCAGCTCCCAGCCGGCGGGCTGCTGGATCCGGGCCGGCCACAGCGAGTACTGGCCTTCTTCGTTGGCCAGCACCACATAGCGGCCGTTGGAGTCCTCGAACGGATTGGTTGCCATGTTCTCCACCTCGGTTGGACGAAGGTAAACGTTCGGTCGTGGGGTGCGCCTGAGTTGTTCGGCTGAGTCAAAGACTAGGAGCCGGGCGCCGGTCCACCGGGCAGAAGTCCAGGCAGATCGGCGGCACCACGGCCGCCCCCGTCAGGCGAGCATCCGGGCCCTCTGGTGCGCGAGGGTGAGCGCGACCCCGGTGGCCACGGTCGCCGCGCGCACCGCCCCGAGCGCCTCGCGCACCAGCTCGGAGCGCTCCAGCGGCAGGCCCTCGAACCCGGCCTGACCGGCACGGACGATGTTCAGCGCGGCTTCGAGCACGGCGATCTGGGCCTCCCCCAGCGCCTCCCGCCGGTCGACCCGCTCCCGCACCTCCTCCAGGACGTCCGCGAGTACGTCCGCCACCAGGACACTGTGGCCGGTCTCTGCCATGTCATCACTCCTCGGTCGTTCGCCGGCGGTCGGTACGGAGCCGGAGGCTGAATTCTGCGAGCGCAGTGCGATCAGTCTCGCGCCCCCGGGGCCGTCCGGCACGGTCCTGACGCGCAACTGCTCCTTTCCTGCCGGGCGGTTGCCGCACGGGGCGCCGGAATCCGGTCCCCGGCGAATCTACGGTGGTCTCCGAAAGGAAGTTCCGGCACGGCAGGGCCTCCTTTTCCCCTTGTCATCCAATGATGTGGACGAAGCGAACTATGAAGCCTGCGGAATGGGCGGCTCGTCATCGATCCGGGCCGCTGGATGTTGTTGTCACCGGACTCCCCTCCGATGCGCACACCTGGAATCTCATTTACATCCAATTGCTGCTCGAAGACCTCGGGCACACGGTGGTCAATCTCGGTTCCTGTGTGCCCGAGGACGAGATCGTCGAGTCCTGCTGCAAGTTCCACCCAGACCTGCTGGTGGTCAGCAGCGTCAACGGGCACGGCTTCAACGACGCCGGGCCGCTGATCGGCGCGATCCGGTCCCGCTGGGAACTGGCCCGGCTGCCCGCCGTCATCGGCGGGAAGCTCGGGGTCTCCGGCGGTCAGCAGGACCAGACGGACGAGCTGATGAGGGCCGGTTTCGACGCGGTCTTCCAGGACGGCGTGAACATCGCCGCCTTCGAGTCGTACGTCGGCTCACTGTCCAGAGAGGTGGAACGATGACCGCACCGGTCCGTACGGACGTCCCGCCCCCCGCCGCCGCACCGGCCGGCCGGATCGCCGCTCACCGGCGCCCGCCGTCCTTCGGCCGCTTCGTCGCCGAGTCGCAGGCCCGCGGCACGCTCGTGGTCCAGCCCCGCATGGGGTTCTCCGACCCCGCGCTGATGCGGGCCGGACTGCTGGCCACCAAGGCCGCGGCGGACGGCGTCGTCGGCACGATGACCATCGACAGCTATACGCGGGTCAATGACGAACCGTCGGCGGTCAGGGCCCTGAACGGCGGAGTCCCCCTCAACGGCTTCCCCCTCACCTCGTACAGTCCGCACACCTCGCACTGGGTGCTGGACGGCGTCCGCGACGCGGGCTTCCCCGTACAGATCCGGCACGGCTCGGCGCGCCCCCAGCGCATCGTCGCCGCCCTGGCGCGGCTCGGCCTGGACGCGACGGAGGGCGGTCCCGTCTCGTACTGCCTGCCGTACGGGCGCACCCCGCTCCTGGACTCCGTACGGAACTGGCAGGAGACCTGCGACTTCCTGGCCGGTCTGCGGGGCGCCGGGGCGGAGCCGCACCTGGAGACCTTCGGCGGCTGCATGCTCGGCCAGCTGTGCCCGCCCGGTCTGCTCGTGGCGATCAGCGCCCTGGAGGCGCTGTTCTTCCACCGGGCGGGGCTGCGCAGCATCTCGCTCAGCTACGCCCAGCAGACCAGCCCGGCGCAGGACCGGGACGCGGTGCACGCGCTGCGGCGGCTGGCCGGCGAGCTGCTGCCGGACACCGACTGGCACATCGTCCTCTACACGTACATGGGGCTGTACCCGCAGACCCGGCGCGGTTCCCTGGACCTCCTGGAGCGGTCGGCCGAGCTGGCCGTGGAGACGGGGGCGGCGCGGCTGATCGTGAAGACGACCGCCGAGGCGCACCGCATCCCGACGGTCGCGGAGAACGTCGAGGCCCTGCGGGTCGCCTCGCGGGCCGCGGCCCGGCACCGGACGGGGAACGGCACCCGGCGGGTGTCCGGGCCGGCCCCGGGCGCGGACCCGGCGGACAACGCGGTCTACGCGGAGGCCCGCGCCCTGGTGGACGCGGTGCTCCACCTCGACGGGGACCTGGGTCAGGCCCTGTTGAAGGCCTTCGCCCGCGGCTACCTCGACGTGCCGTACTGCCTGCACCCGGACAACGCGGGCCGCAGCAGGAGCCACATCGACGCGTCGGGGCGGCTGGCCTGGTCCGAGATCGGGGCGATGCCCATCGGGCATGTGACCGACCGGGGGCGGCGGCTCACGGCCGCCGGGCTGTTCGAGGCGCTGTCGTTCGTGCAGCGCCGGCACGACCGGGTCGTACGCCCGGCCTCTTCCTCCCCGCCTTCGCCCTCGCCGGCGCCTTCGTACGCGCATTCCTCGTCGTCTTCCCGGCCCCCGCTTCCGCCCTCTTCCCGGCCCCCGCTTCCCACGGCGGCCCGTCGCCCGGCAGCCCACCGTCAGCACACCCAGGAGGTAGCACCATGACCAGCACGATCGCTGCGCCCGACGGCCGCACCGCGCCCCCGTTTCCGACCTCTCCCGACCAGCACCTGATGGCGGAGCCGACCCGGGCCACGCTGCGGGTGCAGAGCAGGATGCTCGCCGCGACCCGGGCCTTCCTGACGGGCCAGGGCTTCCAGGAGCTGCTGCCGCCGGTGATCGGGCCGGTCACGGACCCGGGCATCCGGGGCTCCAAACAGGTGGACATCGATTTCTACGGTCACAAGTACAAGCTGATGACCAGCGCGATCCTCTACAAGCAGGCGTCGCTGATGGCCTTCGACAAGATCTTCTACATCGCGCCCAACGTGCGCCTGGAGCCGCTGGAGACGGCGGTCACGCACCGCCATCTCGCGGAGTTCCACCAGATCGACGTGGAGATCAGGGACGCCCGCCGCGAGGACGCGATGGAGCTGGCCGAGCGGCTGGTGGCGTACGTCGTCGGCGAGGTCGTCCGGGAGATGCCGGGCGAGCTGGAGCTCCTCGGCCGGGACAAGGACGCGTTCCGGGAGGTCGTCCAGGGGGCGTTCGCCAGGACCACGCACGCGGCGGCCACCGCCGACCTGGTCGCGCTGGGCCACCCGCAGGACCCGGGCGCCGAGATCGACTGGGAGGGCGAGGAGATCCTCTCCTCGAAGTCCAGCCGGCCGTTCTTCGTCGTCGACTACCCCAAGGGGTCGCGCGGCTTCTACGACCAGGAGGACGCCGAACGCCCGGGCGTGCTGCGGAACTTCGACCTGATCGCCCCCGAGGGCTACGGCGAGCTGGCGAGCGGCAGCGAGCGCGAGCACGTCTACGCGGCCCTGGTCACGCGGATGCGGGAGACCGGCGAGAACCCGGCCAAGTACGGCTGGTACCTGGACCTGGCCCGCCGTGGCATCCCCGCCAGCTCCGGGTTCGGCATCGGCCTGGAGCGGTTCACCCGGTACGTCACCGGCCGCACGGCCGCCTGGGAGGCAAGCGCCTACCCGAAGCTCCCCGGAGTGGTGTCGGCATGAGCACCGTACTGACCGCCGCCGGGTTCCCCGAGGAACAGGTGCGGCACCGGGCCAGGAACGGGGCGGCGGCCGTGTTCCCCGCGCTGGAGTCGTACGGCTCAGGACTGCTGGGCGCGGCGCCGGCCGGCCACGATCCGTACGACCTGCTGGAGCGGGCCAGGATCGTCCCCCCGGTGTTCATGCCGGAGCGGCTGAAGAAGCTCATCGACCTGGCCAGGGAGCCGCTGTACACGGACGTCGAACTCGACACGGTGATCGGCGGGTTCACCTCGCGGCTGCCGCTGTACGTGTCGGCGTTCGGCTCGACGCGGGCCGCCAGCCACGACCTGGGCGAGGCGGCGGGACGGCAGGCCGGGCGGCTCGGCATCCCGATGGTCATCGGGGAGAACGTGGTGCCGGTCAACGGCTACCGCGCCTCGTCCGGCTCCGACGCCTCCCCGCTGCTCGGCCGGATCGCCGCCTACACGGCCGCCGCCGGTGAGGAGTACGGCGGGGTGGTGGTCCAGCAGTCCACCGAGGACGCGGACGCCGAGGTGTGGAACCTGGTCTACAGCGACCCGGTCACCGAGCCGCTGCTCGCCACCGGGCGGCTGGCCTTCGAGCTGAAGGTCGGCCAGGGCGCCAAGCCGGGCCTCGGCGGTCTGACGGTCCTGGGCCGCGAGGCCGCGGGCCGGGTGGCCGAACAGTACGCCACGGACGCGGTGTTCGGCGCGGACACCGACGCGGTCCTGCGGATCAGCAGCCCCGGCACCTTCACCGAGGAGATCCTGCGCCAGCAGATCCGGCTGATGCGCAACAACTTCCCCCGCGTGAAGGTGTGGGTGAAGCTGCACCCCGGCCGTGACGTGGCGCTCGCGGCGGCCACCGCCTGGTCGGCCGGCGCGGACTCCGTCACGGTGGACGGCGCGGAGGGCGGCACCGCCTGGGCGCCGAACGCCTTCCTGGGCCAGGTGGGACTGCCGCTCGGCGAGTGCCTGGCCCGCATCGGGCCGACCAGCCACTGCCTGCTCGCCAGCGGGCGGATCTGGGAGGGGGGCAGGGCCACCAAGGCGCTGGCGCTGGGCGCGCGCGCCGTCGGACTCGGCCGGGCCGCGCTGCTCGCCGTGGACGAGGACGCCGACTCCGGTCTCGTACGGCTGGCGGAGAGCATCGCCCTGGAACTCCGCCTGCTGATCAGCTCCTTGGGCAAGTACCGCGTGAACGCCCTCGAAGCGGACGACGTACTGCTGCCCCCCGGGGCCGCGTCGGCCCCCCGTACCGGCTGACTCCGCACGCTCCTCCTCGGCTTCGCACACGACTTCGCACACGGCTTCGCACCCTGTTTCGTACGCGACTTCGCACCATCCGCACGTCATCCACCGTGGCTCCGTCGGTCTCCCGGCACGCCGCGAGACCACGAGATCCGAGCTACCAAGAAGGTGTCGAGATGTCCCGACCGCAAGAAGATCCAGCTCTCTCCCCCGGCGCCGGCGTGCCCGCGCGCGTCGCCGCGTACAACACCACGGCGCTGGCACTCCCCGAGGGCGCGCTGCACGATCTCTTCGCCGCGCAGGCCGCCCGCACCCCGGATGCCGTCGCCCTCGTCCAGGAGGACCACCGGCTCACCTACCGGGAGCTGGACCACGCGGCCAACGCGCTCGCGCACCGGCTCATCGGCGCCGGTGTGCGGCCGGGCGACGCGGTCGGCCTCCTCTTCAACCGCTCCTTCGCCTATGTGATCACCGTCCTCGCCGTGATGAAGAGCGGCGGTGTGTACGTCCCGCTGGACCCCCGCCAGCCCGCCGAACGGCTCTCCTGGATCCTCGGCGACACCGGGGCCGTCCTGCTGGTCACGGACCGCCCCGAGGAGGAGACGGGCTTCGCGGGCGACCTGACCGCCCTGCGGCTCACCGGCGCGAGCGCCACGACCGCGACCGCCGACGTCTCGACCACCGCGCCCGCGGTCACGGTCCACCCCGACCAGGCGCTGTACGTGATGTTCACCTCCGGCTCCAGCGGCACCCCCAAGGGAGTCGTCAACACCCACCGAAACGTCGTGGAGTTGGCCCTCGACCCCGGCTTCGGTGCCACGGCGCACGAGCGGGTCCTCGCCTACTCGCCGCTGCCCTTCGACTCCTCGACGTACGAGCTCTGGGTCCCGCTGCTGCGCGGCGGGCTGGCCGTCGTGCTGTCGGCGCCGAAGATCGACATCGGTGAGCTGGGCGAGGCCATCGCCCGCCACGGGGTGACCGCCGCCTACTTCACGACCGCGCTGTTCGACGCGATGGCGGGCGAGGCGATCGACGGGCTCGCGCTGCTGCGGGAGATCTGGACCGGCGGCGACGTCCTGTCCGCGACCGCCCTCCAGCGGGTGCTGGACCACTGCCCCGACACCACGGTCGTGCACGTGTACGGACCCACCGAAGCCACGGTCTTTTGCAGCTACCAGTCCTTCACGCCCGAGGTCCGCACCCTCGACCGCCTGCACCTGGGCGTCCCGATGGCGAACACGTCCATGTACGTGCTGGACGCCGGGCTGCGCCACACCGCCCCCGGCGAGACCGGTGAACTCTACGTGGCCGGGCCGCACTTGGCGCAGGGGTACGGCCGGCTGCCGGCCATGACCGCCGAACGGTTCACCGCCGACCCGTACGGCCCCGCCGGCACCCGGATGTACCGCTCCGGCGATCTGGCCGCCTGGAACGAGCACGGTGAGATCGTCTTCCTGGGCCGCGCCGACCAGCAGGTCAAACTGCGCGGCAACCGCATCGAACTCGGCGAGATCGAGACCGTGCTGACCCGCCACCCGTCCGTCGCGCAGGCCGCGGTGATCGTCCGCGAGGACCGCCCGGGCGACAAGCGCCTGGTGGCGTACGCCGTGCCCGCGGTGGAGGGTGTCCTGGACGCCGCCGAGCTGCTGCGGCACGCGGGCGGGGAACTGGTCGAGTACATGGTGCCCTCGGCGGTCGTCCCGATGGGGGCGCTGCCGCTGACACCCAACGGCAAGCTGGACCGGCGCGCCCTGCCCGCCCCCCGGGTCGGCGCGGCCCCGAACGGCCGGGCGCCGCGCAACCCCGTCGAGGAGGTGCTGTGCGGCCTGTTCGCGCACACCCTCGGTCTGCCGTCGATCGGCATCGACGACGACTTCTTCGGGGTCGGCGGCCACTCGCTGCTCGCGACGCGACTGGTGAGCCGGGTGCGCACGGCCCTCGGAGTACAGCTGACCCTGCGGGAGTTCTTCCTCTACCCGACCGTGGCACTGCTCGCGGAGTACGCCGCCACGAACGGCGGCGAGCCGGCCCGCCCCGCCCTGACGGCCCAGGAGCGTCCCGAGCCTCTCCCGCTCTCGGCGGCCCAGCGGCGGCTGTGGTTCCTGGACCAGTTGGAGGGCCCGTCGGCGACGTACAACATCCCGCTCGCCGTGCGGGTGCGCGGTGAACTGGACCTGGCCGCGCTGGAGTCGGCGTTCACCGACGTGGTGGGCCGGCACGAGAGCCTGCGTACGGTGTTCGGACAGGCCGGCGGGCAGGACGGGGGCCAGGCGTACCAGCGGGTGCTGCCGGCCGACGGGGTCCGGACCGGGCTGCCGCTCACCGCGGCGACCGAGGAGACCGTGGGCGCGCTGCTCACCGCCGAGTCCGAGCGGATCTTCGACCTGACGTCCGATCTGCCGTTCCGGGCACGGCTGTTCGCCCTCGGCGAGCGGGAGCACGTCCTGCTGGTGGTGATGCACCACATCGTCTCCGACGGCTGGTCGTACCAGCCGCTCATGCGTGACCTGAGCACCGCCTACACCACCCGCTCGCGCGGCGAGCGGCCGAGCTGGGAGCCGCTGTCCGCGCAGTACGCGGACTACGCGCTGTGGCACCGGGGCCTGCTCGGCGACCCGGCGGACGAGGAGAGTGTCGGGGTCCGTCAACTGGACTACTGGAAGCGGACGTTGGCGGACCTCCCGGAGGAGGTCACCCTGCCCGCCGTACGACAGCGGCCGGCCGCCGCCTCGTACCGTGGCGCCACCCACACCGTGCACTGCCCCCCGGACGTCCACTCCGCGCTGGCGGACCTGGCGCGCGAGTCGGGTGCTTCGGTGTTCATGGTGGCCCAGGCGGCGGTGTCGACACTGCTGTCCCGGTCCGGCGCCGGGCACGACATCCCGCTCGGCTCCCCGATCGCCGGCCGCACCGACCAGGCGCTCGACGACCTCGTCGGCTTCTTCGTCAACACCCTCGTGCTGCGTACGGACCTGTCGGGCGACCCGAGCTTCCGCGAGCTGCTCACGCGGGTCCGGGAGACGGACCTCGCGGCCTGGGCCCACCAGGATCTTCCCTTCGACCGGCTGGTCGAGGCCCTGAACCCGGACCGGTCGGCGGCCAGGCACCCGCTGTTCCAGGTGATGCTGACGCTGACGGACGCGGCCACGCCGACGCTGGTCGCCGACGGCCTGGACACGGAGTCGGAGTTCACCTGGCTGCGGTTCGCCAAGTTCGACCTGACGTTCTCGTTCGCCGAGCACCGGTCGGAGGACGGCCGGCCCGGCGGTCTGGACATCACCATCGAGTACGCCACCGACCTGTACGACGCGCCCACCATCGAGGCCACCGGCGACCGGCTGGTCCGGCTGCTGAGCGGAGCGGTGGCCGCGCCCGATCTGCCGGTCGGAGAGGTGGAGTTGCTGTCCGCGAGCGAGCGCGGGCTCCTCCTGGAGGAGTGGTCCGGCGCGGCGACCGGCGTCCCGGACCTGGGCCTCGCGGAACTCTTCGCCGCGCAGGCCGCCCGCACCCCGGACGCGATCGCCGTCGTCGCCGACGACCGTGAGCTCACGTACCGCGAACTCGACGCTCTCGCCAACCGGACCGCCCACCACCTCATCGCTGAGGGGGTCCGCCCGGGCAGCCGGGTCGCGCTCCTGCAAGAGCGTTCACTGACCGCCGTGGTCACCACGCTCGCCGTGGTCAAGGCGGGTGCCACGTACGTCCCCCTCGACACCCGCTACCCGAGCGACCGCGTCCAGCTGATCACCGAACAGTCCGCCCTCACCCATCTCCTCACCGACCGCGACCCGGGGCATCTCACACTGCCTTCCGGCATCACCACCCTGACCACCGGGACCCACAGCACCGACACCACCGACCCGGCCGTGCCGGTCCACCCCGACCAGCCGGTCTACGCCATGTTCACCTCGGGCTCGACCGGTGTGCCGAAGGGCGTCGCCGTCACCCACCGCAACGTCGCGGACCTCGCCGCCCAGACCATGTACGCCAACGGCCACCACACCCGCGTGCTGTTCCACTCCGCCATGGCCTTCGACGCCTCCACCTACGAGATGTGGGTCCCCTGGCTCAACGGCGGCACCCTCGTCGTCGCACCCGCAGGACACCTCGACACCGCCACGTACCAGCGCCTCCTCACCCAGCACTCCATCACCGCCCTCTGGATGACGGCGGGTCTGTTCCGGCTCATGGCGGAGGAGGCACCCGAGGCCTTCGCAGGGGTACGGGAAGTCTGGGCGGGCGGTGACGTCGTGCCACCGGAAGCCGTACGCCGGATCCACGAGCACTGCCCGGACACCACCGTGGTCAACGGCTACGGCCCGACGGAGACCACCACCTTCGCCGCCACCCACCGCATCCACCGCCCCCTCGACCACCCCGGCACCCTCCCCATCGGCGAACCCCTGGACAACCACCGTCTCTACGTCCTGGACGACCGTCTGCGGCTCGTCCCGCCCGGCACCCCCGGCGAGCTGTACATCGCCGGCGCGGGCCTGGCGCAGGGCTATCTCGACCGCCCGGCCCTCACGGCGGACCGCTTCACCGCCGACCCGTACGGTCCGGCGGGCACCCGGATGTACCGCACGGGGGACCTCACCCGGTGGAACGAGGAAGGGTCCCTCGAATACCTCGGACGGGCCGACCAGCAGGTCAAACTGCGCGGCTTCCGGATCGAACTCGGCGAGATCGAGACCCTTCTGACCACGGATCAGACGGTCGGCCAGGCGACCGTCACCGTCCGCGAGGACCGCCCCGGCGACAAGCGCCTCGTCGCCTACCTCGTCGCCGCCGAGAACGCCACCATCGACCTCACCGAACTGCGCCGCGAGATCTCCGGCGCCCTGCCGGACTACATGGTCCCGTCCGCCTTCATGGTCCTGGACGAGATCCCCCTCACCACCAACGGCAAGATCGACCGCCGCGCCCTGCCCGCCCCCGAGCAGCAGGGCGACACCGACGGGCGCGCGCCCCGCACCCCCGCCGAGGAAGTCCTCTGCGGTCACTTCGCGGCCGTCCTCGGACTGCCGTCCGTCACCATCGACGACCACTTCTTCCACCTGGGCGGCCACTCACTCCTCGCCACCCGCCTCATCAGCCGCATCCGGGAGACCTTCGGGGTCCAGATCACCGTCAAGGACCTCTTCCAGGGCCCGACGGTCGCCGGGCTCGCCGCGTTGGTCGAGGCGGGCGGCGACGCGGTGCGGCGCCCCGCGCTGCGGGAGTCGGTCCGGCCGCAGCGGGTCCCGCTCTCCTCCGCCCAGCAACGCCTCTGGTTCCTCCACCACTTGGAGGGCCCGTCGGCGACGTACAACATCCCGCTCGCCCTGCGCCTCAAGGGCGCGCTCGACCGGCAGGCGCTGCAACTCGCCCTGACGGACGTGGTGGTACGGCACGAGAGTCTGCGCACGCTGTTCGGGACGGCCGACGACACCGCCTACCAGTGGCAGCTGCCGGCGGCCGAGATCCGGGTGGAGCTGCCGGTCACCGCGGTGACCGAGGAGACCCTGGACGCGGCCCTCGGCGCGCAGGCCGCCAGGAGCTTCGACCTCGCGTCCGAACTGCCCTTCCGCGCCTGCCTGTTCGACCTGGGCGGCGAGGACGCGGCGCTGCTGATCGTGATGCACCACATCGCCTCGGACGGCTGGTCCACCAGCCCGCTCGTGCGTGACCTGGCCGCCGCCTACACGGCCCGTACGGAGGGGCGGGCGCCCGACTGGGAGCCGCTGCCGGTGCAGTACGCCGACTACACGCTCTGGCAGCGGGAGGTGCTCGCGGCGGACGGCGGACGCCAGGCGGAGTTCTGGCGCCACGCGCTGGACGGACTGCCGGACGAGGCCACCCTGCCGACCGACCGCCCCCGCCCGGCGGTCGCCAGCTACCGGGGCACGACCCACGGGGTCCGTGTCCCGGCGGAGCTGCACCGGGCGCTGACCCGGCTGGCCAGGGAGACCGGCAGCACCCTGTTCATGGTGGCCCAGGCCGCCGTCGCCACCGCCCTGTCCCGCTCCGGCGCGGGCGAGGACATCCCCCTCGGCGCCCCGATCGCGGGCCGTTCGGAGCAGTCCCTCGACGACCTGGTCGGCTTCTTCGTCAACACCCTGGTGCTGCGTACGGACCTGTCGGGCGATCCGAGCTTCCGGGAGCTGCTGTCCCGTGTCCGGGACACCGACCTGGCCGCCTGGGCCCATCAGGACCTCCCCTTCGACCAGTTGGTCGAAGCCCTCAACCCCGAGCGCACCACCGCCAGGCACCCGCTCTTCCAGGTGGTCCTCACCCTCCAGGAGGCGGTCACCCCGACGCCCGGGCTGCCGGGTCTCACCGCCGAGTCGGGCTTCGCGCCGCTGGATATCTCCAAGTTCGACCTGACGTTCTCCTTCCACGAGCACCGCACGGCGGACGGCCGCCCCGGCGGACTGGACATCAGGGTCGAGTACGCCACCGACCTGTACGACGCCGGAACCGTCGAGGCGGTCACCGACCGGCTGGTCCGGCTGCTCGGCGCCGCCGTGGAGAACCCCGAACTGCCCGTCGGCGAGCTGGCGTTCATGAGCCCCGGCGATCGCCACCTGCTCCTGGAGGAGTGGCACGGCACGGTCACCGGCGACGCCGGGTCGAACCTCGCCGAGCTGTTCGCCGCGCAGGCCGCCCGTACCCCGGACGCGATCGCCCTCACCGACGGCGACCAGGACCTGACGTACGCGGAGCTGGACGCGGCCACCAACCGGCTGGCCCATCACCTCATCAGCCTCGGGGTCCGCCAGGAGAGCGTCGTCGCCGTCCTGATGGAGCGCTCGGGCGACCTGCTCACCGCACTTCTCTCCGTGGTCAAGGCCGGCGGGGTCTACGCCCCGCTCAACCACGCCGACCCCGACGGGCGGCTCGACCAGATCGTCGCGGAGACCAGGGCGCCGGTCCTGATCACCGACACAGCCCTGTCCGACCACCCGATCGTGGCCAGGACCACCGCCCACGTCGTCGTGCTCGACGGGACCGCCGCGTTCGACCACCTGCCGGCGACCCCGCCGGCGTACCCGGCCCATCCCGACCAGTGGTTGTACGTCATGTACACCTCGGGCTCGACCGGGGTGCCCAAGGGCGTCGCCGTGACCCACCGCAACGTCGCCGACCTCGCCGCCCAGCGGGTGTTCGCCAACGAGAATCACCGGCGGGTGCTGTTCCACTCGCCCCACACCTTCGACGCGTCGACGTACGAGATGTGGGTGCCGTGGCTGAACGGCGGCACCATCGTGGTCGCACCCCCGGGCCACCTGGATCCGGCGACGCTCGGCGCGCTGCTCAAGGACGCCCGTCTGACCGGACTGTGGCTGACGGTGGGCCTGTTCCGGGTCGTGGCCGACGAGGCACCCGAGGCGTTCGCGGGGCTGCGGGAGGTCTGGACCGGCGGGGAGGTCGTCCCGCCGGAAGCCGTACGCCGGGTCATGGACCGCTGCCCGGGCACCACCGTCTTCAACGTGTACGGACCCACCGAGACCACCACCTTCGCCACCACCCACCCCGTCCGCCGTCCCCTCGGTCCCGGCGCGCTCCCCATCGGCGGCCCCTTCGACAACCACCGCCTCTACGTCCTCGACCCCGGGCTGCGCCTCGTCCCGCCGGGCACCCCCGGTGAGCTGTACATCGCGGGCACCGGCGTCGCGCGCGGCTATCTCGGCCGGCCCGCCCTGACGGCGGAGCGCTTCACGGCCGACCCGTACGGTCCCGCGGGCACCCGCATGTACCGCACGGGCGACCTGGTCCGCTGGAACCGGCACGGGGAAATCGAATATCTCGGCCGCGCCGACCAGCAGGTCAAACTGCGCGGCTTCCGCATCGAACTCGGCGAGATCGAGAGTGCCCTGATCAGCCATCGGACGGTCGGCCAGGCCAACGTCAGCGTTCGGGAGGACCGCCCCGGCGACAAGCGCCTCGTCGCCTACCTGGTCCCCGCCGAGAACGCCACCGTCGATCTCACCGCACTGCGCCGCGAGATCGCGGAGGCCGTGCCCGAGTACATGGTCCCGTCCGCCTTCGTGGTCCTGGACGAGATCCCCCTCACCACCAACGGCAAGGTGGACCGGCGCGCCCTGCCCGCCCCCCAGGTCTCCCACATCACCCAGGGAAGAGCGCCCCGTTCTCCGCAGGAAGAGGTGCTGTGCGGCCTGTTCGCGGCCGTCCTCGGCCTGCCGTCCGTCACCATCGACGACCACTTCTTCCGCAGCGGCGGCCACTCCCTGCTGGGCACCCGGCTCATCAGCCGCATCCGGCAGGCCTTCGGAGTCCAGCTCGGCGTCAAGGACCTCTTCCAGCACCCCACGGTGTCCGCCCTCTCGGAGCAAGTCACGGCGGGCAACGGCGAACTGCCGCGGCCGGCGCTGACCGCCGAAGAGCGCCCGGAGCTGATCCCGCTCTCCTCCGCCCAGCAGCGCCTCTGGTTCCTCGACCAGATGGACGGCCCCTCCCCCACCTACAACATCCCGCTGGCCCTGCGCCTCACGGGCCCGCTCGACCACGAGGCCCTGCGGCTCGCCCTCACCGACCTCACCACCCGCCACGAATCCCTGCGCACGGTCTTCCCCACCCATGAGGGCCGCACCCACCAGCACATCCTTCCGCCGGCTCCGGTCGCCCTGCCTCTGACCGCCACCACGGAGGAGGCGTTGCCCGCGCTCCTCGCCGAGCTGTCCGCCCTGACCTTCGACCTCGCGACCGAACCCCCCGTCCGCTCCCACCTCCTCTCCCTCGGCGAGCGGGAACACGTCCTGCTCGTCGTCATCCACCACATCGCGTCCGACGGCTGGTCCAACGGGCCGCTCTTCCAGGACCTCGCCACCTCCTACACAGCCCGCGCCGACGGCCTGGCACCGGAGTGGGAACCACTGCCGGTCCAGTACGCCGACTACAGCCTCTGGCAGCAGCGGTTGCTGGAGAGCGACGAGGAGCGCCAACTCGACCACTGGCGGCAGACGTTGGCCGACCTTCCGGAAGAGGTGACTCTTCCCACCGACCACGCCCGGCCGGCCACCGCGTCCAACCGCGGCACCACGCACACCGTGCACTGCCCGCCCGGACTGCACGACTCGCTCGTCTCCCTGGCGCAGGACACGGGAAGTACCCTGTTCATGGTGGCCCAGGCCGCCGTCGCCACCCTGCTCTCCCGGTCCGGCGCCGGACACGACATCCCCCTCGGCTCCCCCGTCGCCGGCCGCACCGACCAGAAGCTCGACAGTCTCATCGGGTTCTTCGTCAACACCCTCGTCCTGCGTACGGATCTGACGGGCGATCCGAGCTTCCGCGACCTGCTGTCCCGCGTCCGGGAGACCGACCTCGCGGCCTGGGCGCACCAGGACCTCCCCTTCGACCGGCTGGTCGAAGCCCTCAACCCCGAGCGGACCACCGCACGGCACCCCCTGTTCCAGGTCATGCTCACCGTCGGCGACACCACCACCGAGGCGCCCGCGCTCCCCGGACTGGACACGGCGTACGAGTACTCGGCGGTGCAGATCGCCAAGTTCGACCTGACGTTCGGCTTCGAGGAGCACCGTACGGACGACGGCCGGCCCGCCGGGCTGGACATCACCGTCGAGTACGCCACCGACCTCTACGACCCCCGTACCGTCGAAGCCACCGCGGACCGCCTGGTCCGGCTGCTCACCGGAGCCGTGACCTCTCCCGATCTGCCCGTCGGCGAGCTGGAGTTGCTCTCGGCGGGTGAGCGCGGGCTCCTCCTGGAGGAGTGGAACGGCCTCACCACCGGCACCCCCGACAAGAACCTCGCGGAGCTGTTCGCCGCGCAGACCCACCGCACGCCCGACGCGATCGCCGTCGTCGCTGACGACCGTGAACTGACCTACCGGGAACTCGACGCTCTCGCCAACCGGACCGCCCACCACCTCATCGCGGAGGGCGTCCGCCCCGGCAGCCGGGTCGCGCTCCTGCAAGAGCGTTCGCTGACCGCCGTGGTCACCACTCTCGCCGTCGTCAAGGCAGGCGCCACCTACATCCCGCTCGACACCCGCTACCCCGCCGACCGCATCCAGCTCATCACCGAACAGTCCGCCCTCACCCACCTCCTCACCGACCGCGACCCCGGCCACCTCACCCTCCCCCCGGGCGTCACCACCCTCACCACCGGAACCCACAGCACCGACAGCGCCCACGCCACCGATCCCGCCGTGCCGATTCACCCCGACCAGCTGGTCTACGCCATGTTCACCTCGGGCTCGACCGGGGTGCCGAAGGGCGTGGCGGCGACCCACCGCAACGTCGCGGACCTCGCCGCCCAGACCATGTACGCCAGCGGCAACCACCAACGCGTCCTCTTCCACTCCCCCATGGCCTTCGACGCGTCGACGCACGAGATGTGGGTCCCCTGGCTCAACGGAGGCACCCTCATCGTCGCCCCGCCGGGCCACCTCGACACCGCCGCCTACCAACGCCTCGTCACAGAGCACTCCCTCACCGGCCTCTGGCTCACCGTGGGGCTCTTCCGCCTCATCGCCGAAGAGGCACCGGAAATCCTGGCGGGCGTACGGGAGGTGTGGACCGGCGGGGACGTCGTCCCACCGGAAGCCGTACGCCGGGTCATGGACCGCTGCCCCGGCACCACTGTCTTCAACGTGTACGGACCCACCGAGACCACCACCTTCGCCACCACCCACCCCCTCCCCCGCCCCCTCCCCGCCGGCGCCCTCCCCATCGGCGGGCCCCTCGACAACCACCGCCTCTACGTCCTGGACGACAGCCTCCGCCTCGTCCCGCCGGGCGCGCCGGGCGAGCTGTACATCGCGGGCGCCGGGCTCGCCCAGGGCTACCTCGACCGGCCCGCGATCACCGCCGACCGCTTCGTCGCCGACCCGTACGGCCCGGCCGGCACCCGGATGTACCGCACGGGCGACCTCACCCGCTGGAACCACGACGGAGCCCTCGAATACCTCGGCCGCGCCGACCAGCAGGTCAAACTGCGCGGCTTCCGCATCGAACTCGGCGAGATCGAGACCGTGCTCACCGCCCGGCCCGGGGTCGCGCAGTCCGTCGTGGCCGTCCGGGAGGACCGGCCCGGCGACAAGCGCCTGGTCGCCTACCTCACGGCGGAGGACGGCGGGCGCGTCGACACCGAGGACGTACGGCGGCGGATGTCCGGGCTGCTGCCCGAGTACATGATCCCGTCCGCCTTCATGGTCCTGGACGAGATCCCCCTCACCACCAACGGCAAGGTGGACCGGCGCGCCCTGCCCGTACCGGAGATCGCCCCCACCACCGGGCGCGCCCCGCGCACGGTCAAGGAAGAAGTCCTGTGCGGCCTCTTCGCGGAGATCCTGGGGCTGCCGTCGGTCACCATCGACGACCACTTCTTCCACCTGGGCGGCCACTCACTCCTCGCCACCCGCCTCGTCGGCCGGATCCGCTCCGTACTCGGAGTCGGGCTCTCCGTGGCGACGCTCTTCGAAAACCCGATCGTGGCAACGCTCGTCGAGAAGCTCGACAGCGCCGAGGCCGCAAGGCCCACACTGCGGCCGATGCGCCGGATGGGAGCGACCAAGTGATTCCGTTGTCCTTCGCCCAGCAGCGGCTGTGGTTCATCGCCCAGATGGAAGGGCCCTCGACCACCTACAACATCCCCCTGACCGTGCGCCTCAACGGCGAACTCGACCGCGAGGCAATCCGGTTGGCACTCCTGGACGTGGTCGGCAGGCACGAGAGCCTGCGGACGCTCTTCCCCGACCAGGACGGCACGCCGTACCAGCACATCCTCGCCGAGGAGGAGGTGGACCTCGCGCTGCCGGTGGTCCCCGCCGACGAGCTGAGTCTGGCGGCCGTGCTCGCCGAGGAGTCCGCGCAGGTCTTCCACCTGGCGGTGGACCTGCCGATCCGGGCGCGGCTGATCGCGCTCGGTGAGCGGGAGCACGTCCTGCTCGTCGTGATGCACCACATCGTGTCGGACGGCGGCTCGACCGGGCCGCTGCTCAGGGACCTGGCCGCCGCGTACGGCGCCCGCGCCCAGGGGCGGGTGCCGGACGGGGAGCCGCTGCCGGTGCAGTACGCCGACTACACCCTGTGGCAGCAGGAGTTGCTCGGTGAGGGCGACGACCCGGCGAGCACCGGCTCCCGGCAACTGGAGTTCTGGCGCGAGACGTTGGCGGACCTGCCGGAGGAGGCCACACTGCCGGCCGACCGGCCGCGCCCGGCCGCCGCCTCGTACGTGGGCGCCACCTGCGACGCCCACCTGTCCGCCGATCTCCACACCGGACTGACGCACCTCGCGCGGGAGTCGGGGGCCACGGTGTTCATGGCGGCCCAGGCCGCCGTCGCGACGGCCCTGTCCCGCTCCGGCGCGGGTCTCGACATCCCGGTCGGCTCCCCGGTCTCCGGGCGCATCGACGAGGCCCTGGACGATCTGGTCGGCTTCTTCGTCAACACCCTGGTCCTGCGGACGGACCTGTCGGGCGACCCGAGCTTCCGTGAGCTGCTCAAGCGGGTCCGCAAGACGGACCTGGCCGCCTGGGACAACCAGGACCTTCCCTTCGACCGGCTGGTCGAGGTGCTCAACCCGGAGCGCTCCGCCTCCCGGCACCCGCTGTTCCAGGTGATGCTGACGATGGGCGAGGCCGTTTCCGACGCGGTCGGGTTCCCCGGGCTCGACGCCAGGACCGAGTACAGCGCCCTCCAGATCGCCAAGTTCGACCTGACCTTCGGCTTCGCCGAGCACCGGACGCGCGACGGCCGGCCCAACGGCCTGGACATCACCATCGAATACGCCACCGACCTGTACGACGCCCGGACCATCGACGCGCTCATGGCGCGGCTGTGCCGGCTCCTGGAGGCGGTGCTCACCTCGCCCGACACCCCGCTGTCCGTGCTGGACCTGCTGGGCGAGCACGAGCGGCGGCTGCTCCTGGAGGAGCGGATCGGCGCGGTCACCGGTACGGCCGACCTGAGCGTCGCGGAGCTGTTCGCCGCGCAGGCCGCCCGTACCCCGGACTCGATCGCGCTGGTGGACGAGGACCACGACCTGACGTACGCCGAACTCGACGCGAACACCAACCAGTTGGCCCACCACCTCATCAACCTCGGCGTCCGGCGGCACGACGTGGTCGCCGTCCTGATGGAGCGCTCCACCGACCTGCTCACCGCGCTGCTCGCCGTGGTCAAGGCGGGCGCTGTGTACGCCCCGCTGAACACCACCGACCCGGACAGCCGGCTGATCCAGATCCTCGCCGACACGCGGGCGCCCGTCCTGCTCACCGACCAGGCCCTCGCCGACCACCCGGTGGTCCTGGAGACCGGCGCGCGGGTGGTGGTCCTGGACGGCGCGACCGGCCTCGGCCACCTGCCCGCCACGGCTCCGGCGCACACCGTCCACCCCGACCAGCCGCTGTACGCGATGTTCACCTCGGGCTCGACCGGGGTGCCCAAGGGGGTGGCGGTCACCCACCGCAACGTCGCCGACCTCGCCGCCCAGACCATGTACGCCAACGGCAGTCACCGGCGGGTGCTGTTCCACTCGCCGGCCGCCTTCGACGCGTCCACGTACGAGATCTGGGTGCCGTGGCTGAACGGCGGCACGATCGTCGTCGCGCCGCCGGGCCACCTCGATCCGCCCACCTACCGGCGGCTGCTCACCGAACACCGCGTGACCGGGGTGTGGTTGACGGCCGGCCTGTTCCGGCTGATGGCCGAGGAAGCCCCCGAGGCCTTCGCGGGGGTACGGGAGGTGTGGGCCGGCGGCGACGTCGTACCGCCGGAAGCGGTACGCCGGATCCACGAACACTGCCCGGACACCACCGTCGTCAACGGCTACGGGCCGACGGAGACCACCACCTTCGCCACCACCCACCGCATCCACCGGCCCCTCGACTACGCCGGGGCCGTCCCGATCGGCGAACCCCTCGACAACCACCGCCTGTACGTCCTGGACCACGCGCTCCAGCTCGTCGCGCCGGGCGCGCCCGGGGAGTTGTACATCGCGGGCACGGGTCTCGCGCAGGGTTATCTCAACCGGCCCTCGCTGACGGCGGAACGCTTCACCGCCGACCCGTACGGTCCCGCGGGCTCCCGGATGTACCGCACGGGCGACCTCGCGCGCTGGAACCACCACGGCTCGCTGGAGTACCTCGGCCGGGCCGACCAGCAGGTCAAGCTGCGCGGCTTCCGGATCGAACCGGGCGAGATCGAGAGCGCTCTGACGGCCCTTCAGGCAGTCGGGCAGGCCACCGTCAGCGTCCGCGAGGACCGCCCCGGCGACAAGCGCCTCGTCGCCTACCTCGTCGCGGCCGACGGCGTCACGATCGACACCGAGGCGGTGCACCGGGAGATCTCCGGCTCGCTCCCGGACTACATGGTCCCGTCCGCCTTCATGGTCCTGGACGAGATCCCCCTCACCGCCAACGGCAAGATCGACCGCCGCGCCCTGCCCGCGCCCCGGCACAGCGGCGACACCGACGGCCGTACGCCCAGGACACCCGCCGAGGAAGTGCTGTGCGGACTCTTCGCGGCCACCCTCGGGCTGCCGTCCGTCACCATCGACGACCACTTCTTCCGGCGCGGCGGCCACTCCCTGCTCGCCACCCGCCTCATCAGCCGCATCCGGGCGGTGTGGGACACCGGCATCACCATCCGGGACCTGTTCCAGTACGCGACGGTCGCGCAGCTCGCCGAGCGGATCGCGGCCGAGGGCAGCGGGGAGCGCCGTCCGGCGCTGACGCCCGGGGAGCGCCCGGGGCTGATCCCGCTCTCCTCCGCCCAGCAACGCCTCTGGTTCCTGGACCAGATGGAGGGCCCCTCCGCGACGTACAACATCCCGCTGGCCCTGCGTCTCACCGGCCCGCTCGACCACGAGGCCCTGCGACTCGCCCTCACCGACCTCACCGCACGCCACGAAACCCTCCGTACCGTCTTCCCCACCCGCGAGGGCAACGCGCACCAGCACATCCTGCCCCCGGCCGCCGCCGACCTCCCACTGGTCCCTGCCACCGAGGAGTCGCTGCCCGCGCTCCTGGCCGCGGAGGCCGGCCGTACCTTCGACCTGGCCGCCGAACTGCCCTACCGGGCCTCGCTCGTGAAGCTCGGCGCCGAGGAACACGTCCTGCTGCTGGTGGTCCACCACATCGCTTCGGACGGCTGGTCCAACGGACCGCTCTTCGAGGATCTGGCCACCTCCTACGCGGCCCGTACCGAAGGCCTGGCACCGGAGTGGGAACCCCTCCCGGTCCAGTACGCCGACTACACCCTCTGGCAGCAGCGCCTCCTGGAGAACGACGAGGAGCGCCAACTCGACCACTGGCGCGAGACGTTGGCCGACCTCCCCGAGGAGGCCACCCTCCCCACCGACCACGCCCGCCCCGCGACCCCGTCCAACCAGGGCCGTACCCACGTCGTCCACTGCCCCGCCGAGCTGCACTCCGGCCTGATGTCTCTGGCGCAGGACACCAGCAGCACGCTGTTCATGGTGGCCCAGGCCGCCGTCGCCACGCTCCTCTCCCGGTCGGGCGCCGGACACGACATCCCGCTCGGCTCCCCCGTCGCCGGCCGCACCGACCAGAAGCTCGACCACCTGATCGGCTTCTTCGTCAACACCCTGGTGCTGCGGACGGATGTGGCCGGCAACCCCACCTTCCGCGACCTCCTGTCCCGCGTCCGGGACACCGACCTCGCCGCCTGGGCGCACCAGGACCTCCCCTTCGACCGGCTGGTCGAAGCCCTCAACCCCGAGCGCACCGCCGCCAGGCACCCCCTGTTCCAGGTCATGCTCACCGTCGGCGACACCAGCGGCGAGACCCCCCGACTGGCGGGCCTGGAGAGCGAGTTCGCGTTCCCGCCGGTGTCCGTCGCGAAGTTCGACCTCACGTTCGCCTTCGCCGAGCGCCGCACGGCGGACGGCGCCCCCGACGGTCTCGACATCCTGATCGAATTCGCCACCGACCTCTACGACCCCCGTACCGTCGAAGCCACCGCGGACCGCCTGGTCCGGCTGCTCACCGGAGCCGTGGCCACCCCCGATCTGCCCGTCGGAGAGCTGGAGTTGCTCTCCGGGGAGGAGCGGGCCCGGGTCCTGGAGTGGAGCGGACCGCCGTCCCCCGCCCCCGGCCTGGGCCTCGACGGACTCTTCGCGGGCCAGGTCGCCCGCACTCCGCACGCGGTGGCCCTGGTCCACGAGGACCAGCGGGTGACGTACCAGGAGCTGGACACCTGGTCCAACCGCCTGGCCCGGCACCTGACCGCGCGCGGCGTCACCCCCGGCAGCATCGTCGCCATCCACCTGGAGCGCTCGCCCCAGCTGATCGCGACGCTGCTCGCGGCCCTCAAGGCCGGGGCCGGGTACACCCTGCTGGACCCGCAGTTCCCCGCCGACCGGCTCACCACCGTGCTCGGGCAGACCCATCCCGCCGCACTGGTCACCCAGAGCCACCTGGTGGCCCTGGCGACCCCGGCCGCCCTGGTCGACCTGACCGTCGACACCCCGGCGATCAGCGCGCTGCCGGGAACGCCGGTGGAGACCGGCGGGCACCCGGAGTCGGTCGCCTGCGTGATGTTCACCTCCGGATCGACCGGCGTCCCCAAGGGCGTCGCGGCCTCGCACCGGGCGCTGGCCGCCACCTTCATCGGCCCCGACTACCTGAACTTCGGCCCCGAGCAGACGTACCTGCAAAGCTCCCCCGTGTCCTGGGACGCGTTCGCCCTGGAGGTCTTCGGACCGTTGCTGCACGGCGGGGTCTGTGTCCTCCAGCCCGGCCAGCACACCGATCCGCACCAGATCGCGGAGCTGGTGGAACGTCACCGGATCACCACCCTCCAGATGTCGGCGAGCCTGTTCAACCACATGCTCGACGAGCACCCGGCGGTGTTCTCCCGGCTCCGGGAGGCGATGACCGCCGGGGAGACCGCCTCGCCGGCCCACACCGCCAAGGCGCTGGCCGACCACCCCCACCTGCACCTGGTCAACGGCTACGGCCCCGCCGAGAGCATGGGCTTCACCACCGCC
The DNA here is from genome assembly GCF_044744165.1 of Streptomyces sp. NPDC087420. NCBI lineage: Bacteria > Bacillati > Actinomycetota > Actinomycetes > Kitasatosporales > Streptomycetaceae > Streptomyces > Streptomyces sp. NPDC087420. The sequence goes on along the minus strand of NZ_JBIUXU010000001.1, from coordinate 441,493 downwards.
CACCTCATCGGCGGACCCGCCGCCGCCATCCCGATCGGGCGGCCGATCGCGGGCAAACACGCCTATGTCCTGGACGAGAACCTGCGGCTGCTGCCGCCGGGTGTGCCCGGTGAGCTGTACGTCGCCGGGCACGGCCTCGCCCACGGCTACATCGGGCAGCCGTGGCTGAGCGCGCAACGGTTCGTCGCCGACCCGCACGGCGCGCCGGGCGCGCGGATGTACCGGACCGGCGACCTGGCCCGCTGGAGCCAGGACGGGGCGCTGGAGTATTTCGGCCGGGCGGACCAGCAGATCAAGCTGCGGGGTTTCCGTATCGAGCCGGGTGAGATCGAGTCGGCGCTGCTGCGGCACGCCTCGGTCGCCCAGGCGGCGGTGCTGATCCGCGAGGACCGGCCGGGCGACAAACGCCTGGTGGCGTACGTGGTGGCCGCCGACGGCGCCACACCCGACCTGCCCGGGCTGCGCCGGCACGCGGGGGCGGCGCTGCCCGAGTACATGGTGCCGGCCGCGATCGTGCCGCTGGACGCGCTGCCGCTGACGGTGAACGGCAAGCTGGACCGCCGTGCGCTGCCCGCGCCGCCGGTGGCCGACACCGCCGGGGGCCGGGCGCCGCGCACCCCGGCCGAGGAAGTCCTGTGCGGGCTGTTCGCGGCCACCCTGGGGGTGCCGTCGGTCACCATCGACGACCACTTCTTCCAGCTGGGCGGCCACTCGCTGCTCGCGACCCGGCTGATCGGCCGGATCCGGGCGATCTGGGACACCCCGGTCACCATCAGGGACCTGTTCCAGTACCCGACACCGGTGCTGCTCGCCGAGCACATCGGCACCAACGCGGCCGGCAACCCGCTGGAGACGCTGCTGCCGATCCGGGCCGCGTCGGGGTCCGGATCCGGCTCGGGCTCGGGCTCGGGCTCGGGCTCGGGCTCGGAGGCGCCGCTGTTCTGCGTGCACCCGATCTCCGGGATGAGCTGGTCGTACGCCGGACTCCTCCGGCACCTCGGCGACGGGCGTCCGCTGATCGGCCTCCAGGCCCGGGAGCTGACGGAGCCGTCGGCCCGGCCGGCGGGTGTGGAGGAGATGGCCGACGGGTACGTGGCCGAGATCCGCGCGGTCCAGCCGCACGGCCCGTACCACCTGCTCGGCTGGTCGTTCGGCGGCCTGGTGGCGCACGCGATCGCGGCCCGTCTTGAGGAGCTGGGCGAGGAGGTGGCGCTGCTCGCGCTGCTGGACTCGTACCCGCTGCCCGACGGCTTCCTGCCGCCCGCGATCACCGGGCGGGAGGTGCTGACCGCGCTGCTCGGCGGGCGCGGCGCCGAACTGGACGTGCGGTGCGCCGACACCGTACCGGACGCGGCGGAGCTGGCCGCCGTGCTGCGCGCGGAGGACCCGATCCTGGGCGCGCTGGAGCCGGCCCAGGCCGCCGCGGTGGTCGGGGCGACGGCCGGGAACCTGGAGATGCGCTACCGGTACGTTCCCCGGCGGCGGTTCGGCGGCGACCTGGTGTTCTTCAACGCCGCCCGCACACCGGCCGCGGCGAGCGGCGCCCTGTCCTGGGCCCCCCATGTCCTCGGCCACGTCGAGGAGTACGACGTGGACTGCGCGCACTGGGACATGACCGCGGCCGAACCGCTGCGCGAGATAGGAAAGGTGCTGGCCGAGGAGTTGCGGGGGGCGCGTCACTGACCTCGTACGCACCCTCCTCCCCCCAGGTGCCCGGGACCGCCGACCACGGCGGTCCCGGGCACCTTCGCGTGCGCCCGTGCACCCGTGCGCCCGGCGCCCCCGCGCGTCCGACGCGCCCCGCGTCTCCGGTGCGCCCAATTGCCCGCCGCCTGCCGCTCCTTGTGCCGGGCGGCGGGTTCCGGCCTGCATAGCGTGAAGCCATCCGCAGGTCACGGCTTCACCGGCAACAGAAAGTCAAGGAAATGGTGGATCATTCCGACTGGCGTGTCGGGGTAGCTTCGGCCCCCGTCCATCATGGCGAGATCCTGCAGGGTGTGTTCACCGGTGACGGTGGACTCACCCGCGGTCTGGTCACTCTGCCCTGCACCATCCACGCGACCCGCGCGACCTTCATCCCCGCCCCCGGCGCCGAGGTCACCGTCTCGCCGGACTGGAAGGGCAAGGCGCGGCGCGCGGCGGAACTCGCCGTGCGGGCCGTCACGCCGGCGGACGCCGGGCCCGTGGGCGGTCATCTGGAACTGACCGGGGACGTGCCGCTGTGCCGGGGGTTCGGCTCGTCGACGAGCGACGTCCTCGCGGCCATCTGGGCCGTCAAGGACGCGTTCACCAGCCCGCTGCCGCCGCAGGACGTGGCCCGGATAGCGGTACGCGCGGAGACCGCGTCCGACTCCCTGATGTTCGAGGAGTCGACCGTGCTCTTCGCCCAGCGCGAGGGCACGGTGATCGAGGACTTCGGCTACCGGATGCCGCCGATGCGGGTCCTCGGCTTCGGTGCCCGCCCCGAGAACGACGGGCAGGGCGTGGACACGCTGGCCTTCGCGCCGGCCCGCTACGACCAGGAGGAGATCGGCCTCTTCACCCGGCTCCAGGCGATGCTCCGGGAGGCCATCCAGATGAAGGACGTCGCCCTGCTCGGGTCGGTGGCGACGGCCAGCACGGAGATCAACCAGCGTCATCTGCCCATCCCCAAGCTCGACCTGATCCGGAACGTCGCGCGGGCCTCCGGAGCGCTCGGGGTGCAGGCGGCGCACAGCGGAGACATCGCGGGTCTCCTCTTCGACCGGGACGACCCCGAGGTCGAGGAACGGACCGGCCTGGCACAGCGCCTCCTGCAAGAGCTCGGAATTCACGAGCAGTGGAACTACACAACGGGTGACTGACATGACGACGACCACGCTCACGACGACGACCCCCACCACGCCGACGGCGGCCACTCCCGCCCCCCTGACGAGGGCTCACTCCTCGATCGTGGAGGCCACCGAGCTGCCCCGCATCATCAAGGTGACCGACAACCTCTACGCGGCGGCCTTCACCCTGATGAAGCTGCTCCCCGCCCGCTACATCCTCGACCGCGCCGAGGCGGCGGGGCTCATCTCCCCGGGCACCCCGGTCATCGAGACGTCCTCGGGCACGTTCGCGCTGGGCCTGGCCATGGTCTGCCGGCTGCGCGGCTATCCGCTGACCATCGTCGGCGACTCGGCGATCGACCGGGACCTGCGGACCCGGCTCGAAATGCTCGGTACGACGGTGGAGATCGTCGAGCACACCGGTCAGCCCGGCGGCATCCAGGGCGCGCGGCTCGCCCGCGTGGAGGAGCTGCGCCGCCAGCACCCGGACGCCTTTGTCCCCGGTCAGTACGACAACCCCGACAACCCGGGCGCGTACAGCGTGGTCGCCGACCTGATCGGTGACACCGTCGGCTCCGTGGACTGCCTGGTGGGCCCGGTGGGTTCGGGCGGCTCCACCGGCGGACTCGCCGCCGCGCTGCGTCCCGCCGACCCCGCGCTGCACCTGGTCGGCGTGGACACCCACGGCAGCATCATCTTCGGCAACCCGGACGGCCCGCGCACCCTGCGCGGTCTCGGCAGCAGCATCCACCCGGGGAACGTCACCCACCGCGCGTACGACGAGGTGCACTGGGTGACGGCCCCCGAGGCATTCCACGCGACCCACGAGCTGTACCGCGCGCACGGCCTGTTCATGGGCCCGACCAGCGGCGCGTCCTTCCAGGTGGCGTCGTGGTGGGCGGAGCGCAACCCGCGGAGCACGGTGGTGATGGTGCTGCCGGACGAGGGCTACCGCTACCAGTCCACGGTCTATAACAACACCTGGCTGCGCGAGCAGGGCATCGTCCCGGCCCCCGCGCCCGGCGGCCCGCTCACCGTCGAGCACCCGCTGGACGCCACCACCGCCTGGTCACGGCTGCTGTGGGCCCGCCGGGGCTTCGACGACGTGGTGATGCCGGCGGTCGGCTCATGAGCGAGCGCCTGCTGCTCCTGGTGGAGAGCAACACGACCGGTACGGGACGGCTGTTCGCGCGGCGCGCGGCCGACCTCGGGGTGGTGCCCGTGCTGCTGTGCGCGGACCCGGGCCGCTACCCGTACGCCGCCGAGGACGGGGTGCGTACGGTCACCGTGGACACCTCGGACGAGGCGGCGCTGTGGGCGGCCGTCGGCGCGCTGACCGGTGGGGCCACGGTGGCCGGTGTCCTGACCAGTTCCGAGTACTACGTGCCCACCGCCGCCGCGCTGGCGCGCCGGCTCGGGCTGCCGGGACCTGACGCGGAGGCCGTACGGGCCTGCCGCGACAAGGCGGAGCAGCGCCGGGTGCTGGCCGCCGCCGGGGTGGGGATGCCGGGCTTCGCCGTGGTCTCCGGGGCCGCGGGCGCGGTCGGCGCGGCCCGGGAGATCGGGCTGCCCGTGGTGGTCAAGCCGGTGCGGGGTTCGGGGAGTCTGGGCGTACGGCTCTGCGCGGACCTCGACGAGGTCGCCGAGCACGCCGGGACGCTCCTGGCGGCCACCGTGAACGAGCGGGGGGTCGCGGTCCCGGGCCGGATCCTGGTGGAGGAGTACCTGACGGGGCCGGAGTTCTCCGTCGAGGTGTTCGGTACGGAGGCGGTCGTGACGGTCGCCAAGCACGTGGGCCCGCTGCCGGTGTTCGTGGAGGTCGGCCACGATGTGCCGGCCCCGCTGCCGGGCGATCGTGACCGCGCGTTGCGCGAGACGGCGGTGGCAGCCGTACGGGCCCTGGGCCTCGGCTGGGGGGCGGCCCATGTGGAGCTGCGGCTGACCGGGACCGACTCCCGGGCCGTCAGCGTCATCGAGGTCAACCCCCGGCTGGCCGGCGGAATGATCCCCGAACTGGTGCGCGGGGCCTGCGGGATCGATCTGGTGCTCGCCCAGGTGCAGGCCGCGCTCGGCGGCGTACCGGAGCTGGGCCGCGGCGCGTTCGCCCGTGCCTCGATCCGGTTCCTGACGTCCGGCCGGGAGGGTGTCCTCGCCCCCGCCGCCGTACTGGCGGACGCCGTGGACCGGGCCCGCGCGGTGCAGGACACGGTGGAGGCGGTGCTCTACCGCACCGAGGGTGAACGGGTGGGCCCCGCCGAGGACTTCCGGGGGCGGGTCGGCCATGTCATCGCCGTCGCCGACCACGCGGGGCGGGCCGCCCGGTCCGCCGACCGGGCCGTGGCCCTGCTGGGCGACGCGGTCTCGTACACCGATCCGCACGGCGGAGGCACGCACATGACCACCGGAACGGAAGCGGGGACGGGTACGGCGCGGGGCGTCGACACCGGCCGGCTCAAGGCCGCGCTGGACGCCGAGGCGCACCGCATCGTCTACGACCAGTACCTCCCGGACACGGCGGGCGACGGTCTCGGCGAGGAGCTGCGCTGCATCAGCGAGGTCGACCGGGCCCATCTGATCATGCTCACCGAGTGCGGGATCGTGGACGCCGGCCGGGCGGCGGCCCTGCTGCGCGCCATCGAGGAGCTGCGCGGCCAGGACTTCGCGCCGGTACGGGCGACGCCCATGCCGCGCGGTGTGTACCTGGCCTACGAGGGCCGCCTCATCGAGCAGTTGGGTGACAGCACGGGCGGCATCCTGCACACGGGCCGTTCGCGCAACGACCTCAACGCCACCACGACCCGGCTGAAGACCCGCGGGCCGTACCTGGCGCTGCTGGACGCGGTCGACCGGCTGGCCGGCGTACTCCTGACGAAGGCCGCGGAGTACCAGGACGTCATCATGCCCGCGTACACGCACGGGCAGCCGGCCGTACCGATCAGCTACGGGCACTATCTGGCGGGTGTCGCCGGGGCGGTGCTGCGCGCGTACGAGGCACTGCTCGACGCGGGCCGTCAGCTCGACGTCAACCCGCTGGGCGCGGGCGCGATCGGCGGGACCTCCGTCCCGATCGACCCCCGGCGCACGGCCGAACTCCTCGGCTTCACGTCGGCCGCGCCCAACTCGGTGGACGCGGTGGCCTCCCGGGACTTCGTCCTCGACCTGCTGTCGGCGTCCGCCGTGCTCGGTGTGACGCTGGCCAGGGCCGGGCGGGACCTGAGCACGTGGACGTCGGAGGAGTTCGGGCTGCTGCGGGTGGCCGACACCCTGGTGGGGTCCAGCTCGATGATGCCGCAGAAGCGCAATCCGTTCCTCCTCGAACACATCCAGGGCCGGTCCACCGCGAGCCTCGGCGCCTTCGTGTCCGCGGCGTCCGCGATGACCACCGGCGGCTACACCAACGCCATCGCGGTGGGCACGGAGGCCGTACGCCACCTGTGGCCGGGCCTGAGCGGCGCCACCGACGCGGTGACCCTGCTGAGTCTGGTGGTGGCGGGTACGGAACCGGAGCGCGAGCGCATGACGGACCGGGCCGTCGACGGGTTCACCTCGGCGACGTACCTGGCGGAGCGGCTCGTCCTGGACGGGATGCCGTTCCGGGCCGCGCACCACCTGGTCGGCGAGACGGTCCTCGGCGCCCTGGACTCCGGGCGGTCCCTGGTGGACGCGGCGGAGTTCACCGCCGTCGGGGACGGCGGGCTGGCGCCCGACCGGGTCGCCGAGGCGTGTGTGCACGGCGGCGGACCGGGCTCCACGGCGGAGGGAATCCGCCAGATCGACAGACAACTCGCCACCCTGCGGGCGGAGTTGACGGCACGGCGCACTCGCTGGTCGCACGCCGGGACCCTGCTCTCGCAGGCCGTGCTCAAGGCGGTGACGTCATGACCGCCCAACTGGAGGAACGCCTCCCCGGCGGGGAGCGCGGGCGCCCCCGGCGCGGCGGGCTGCTGGGCCACCGTGACTTCCGGCTGCTGTGGTTCGGCGAGACGACCAACCGTATCGGCATCAACATCACCGCGGTCGCCATGCCCCTGGTGGCGGTGGTGACACTCGACGCGAGCACGTTCGCGGTGAGTGTGCTGGCCGCCGCGCCCTGGCTGCCCTGGCTGCTGATCGGCCTGCCGGCCGGTGCCTGGGTGGACCGGATGCGGCGACGGCCGATCATGCTCCTGTGCAACCTGACCCCGCTGCTGCTCCTGGCGAGTGTCCCGGTGGCCGCGTGGCTCGGCGTCCTGACGATGGTCCACCTGCTGGTGGTGGCGCTGCTCAACGGGTTCGCGGCGGTGTTCTTCGGGATCTCGTACAAGGTGTACGTGCCGTCCATCGTCGACCGCGAGGATCTCCAGGAGGCCAACGCCAAGCTCCAGGGCAGCGAGTCGGTCGCCCAGGTCGCGGGGCTCGGCGGCGGTGGTCTGCTGGCGCAGGCGTTCGGCGCGGCCTCCGGGCTGCTCGTCAACGCGGGGACGTTCCTGGTCTCGGCGCTGTGCCTGCTCGCCATCCGCGGCAGGGAACCGGTCCCGGAGAAACCGAAGGGACGCCCGGCCCTGCGGCAGGACATCAAGGAAGGGCTCCAGTACGCGCTCAACGACCCGTACCTGCGTGTCCTCACCGCGTACGGCACCGCCACCAACCTGCTCCTGACGGCCCAGTCGGCGATCCTGCCGATCTTCATCATCCGTGAACTCGGGGTGCCCGAGGGCGCGACCGGCTGGCTCCTCGCGTCGAGCAGTGTCGGCGGGATCCTCGGGGCCACCACCGCCAAACACCTGACCGCCCGGCTCGGCACGGCCCGCGGCCTGCTGGTGGCCACCGCCGCCAGCGCCCCGTTCGCCCTGCTCATCCCGCTGGCCGGGCGGGACTGGACGCTGTCCGCGCTGGTCGCGGGGAGCGCGATCCTGGCGCTGGGCGTGGTGCTCGCCAATGTGATCCAGGGGGCGTTCCGCCAGCGGTACTGTCCGCCGCAGCTGCTCGGCCGCATCTCGGCCAGCATCTCGGTCGCCAACTTCGGCGCCATTCCCTTCGGTTCCCTGCTCGGCGGGATCCTCGGCACCGCCCTCGGCCTGCGGCCCACCCTGTGGCTGCTGGGCGCCGGGCTCGCCCTGACCCCGCTGCTGCTCCTGATCGGCCCCATGCGCGGACGGCGGGACCTGCCGGCCGCGCCGGAGCCGGCATGAGACCCGACCCGCCCGCCCCCTCCGTACGAACAGGAGAGACCCCGTGGAACACACCCTGCCGTGGGTCGTTCGTGAGCTGCCACCCCCTGGCTCGCCGGCCCTCTGGCTGCTGAGGGTCTCGGATGTCCCCACCGGCATCCTGGACGAACAGGTGCTCGACGCGACCGAGCGTCAGCGCGCCGCCAGCCTCATGCGCGCCGAGGACCGTACCCGGTTCACGGCCGCGCACGTCGCCCTCCGCCGGCTGCTCGGCTCCTACCTGAGCCTGCGCCCGGAGGACATCCACTTCGGCCGGGACACCTGCCCCTGCTGCGGTGGACCGCACGGCCGCCCGACCGTTCTCGACACGGACCACGAGCTGTTCTTCTCCCTGTCCCACCGGGGCGACCTGGCCCTCGTCGGTACGGCGGCGGCTCCCATAGGAGTCGATGTCGAACTGGTGTCGGACCAGGACAGCACCGCCGAGCTGGCCGCGATGCTGCACGTGGACGAGCAGGCCGAACTGGCCTCGCTGCCACCGGCGTTACGGCCCCGGGCGCTGGCCCGGCTGTGGACCCGCAAGGAGGCCTACCTGAAGGGCCTCGGTACGGGCCTGGGCCGCGACCCCGCCCTCGACTACGTCGGCTCGGGAGGCCCGCAGGGGCCGTACCCGCCGTCCGGCTGGACCCTGCTCGACGTCCCGGTGGACCGGGGCTACGCGGCGGCGATAGCGGTACGCGGCACGCTCGACGTCGGCGGCCCCACCGTCAACAGGCTCTCCGTCCTGGACGTCGTACGGCACACCTGGGAGGCACCGCTGGCGGTGGGAAAGCCGCCCTGACCCCCGCGCACGGTCCGTCGGGCGCACCGCTCCGGTGCCCACCCGGCGGTGGGCACGCACCACCCGGCCGCCGCCGCGCGGCCCCCGATCACCGGAACGTCCTCGCCACCACCCCTACGGACTTTGGGAACCGACGATGCCACACACCGTGCAGCAGGCCCCCGCGGCCCTCCTCCCGCCCATGCGGGTCCGTACCACCGCGCAGCCCGCCACCGCCGTCGAGCGGGTGACCGGCGCCCAGGCCCTCATCCGCTCGCTCGAAGAGGTCGGCGCGGACACCGTGTTCGGCATCCCCGGCGGTTCCATCCTGCCCGCCTACGACCCGATGATGGACTCGACCCGGCTGCGCCACGTGCTGGTCCGGCACGAGCAGGGGGCCGGCCACGCGGCCACCGGGTACGCCCAGGCGACCGGCAAGGTCGGGGTGTGCATGGCGACCTCGGGCCCGGGAGCCACCAACCTGGTCACCCCGATCGCGGACGCGCACATGGACTCGGTGCCGCTGGTCGCGATCACCGGGCAGGTCTCCTCCAAGGCGATCGGCACCGACGCCTTCCAGGAGGCGGACATCGTCGGCATCACCATGCCCATCACCAAGCACAACTTCCTGGTCAGGAACGCCGACGACATCCCCAGGACCATCGCGGAGGCCTTCCACATCGCGTCCACGGGCCGCCCGGGACCCGTCCTGGTCGACATCGCCAAGGACGCGCTCCAGGCCCGTACGACCTTCAGCTGGCCGCCCGTCAAGGAGCTGCCCGGCTACCGTCCCGTCACCCGCCCGCACCCGGGGCAGATCAGGGAGGCCGCCCGGCTCCTGAGCACGTCCCGGCGCCCGGTGCTGTACGTCGGCGGGGGTGTCCTCAAGGCACGGGCCACGGCCGAGCTGCGGATCCTCGCCGAGCTGACCGGCGCGCCGGTGGTCACCACCCTGATGGCGCTCGGCGCGTTCCCCGGCAGCCACCCGCAGCACGTGGGCATGCCCGGCATGCACGGGGACGTCGCGGCGGTCGCGGCCCTCCAGAAGGCCGACCTGATCGTCGCGCTGGGCACCCGCTTCGACGACCGGGTCACCGGAAAGCTGGACAGCTTCGCGCCGTACGCCAAGGTCGTGCACGCCGACATCGACCCGGCGGAGATCTCCAAGAACCGGCTCGCGGACGTGCCCATCGTGGGCGACGCCCGTGAGGTGCTCACCGGCCTGGCCGCGGCCGTGCGCGCCGAGCACGAGGACGGGCGGTACGGCGAGTACGCGGAGTGGTGGCGGGACCTGGACCGCTGGCGCGCCACCTACCGCCGCGGCTACGACCTGCCCGCCGACCCGGGACTGCTCCTGCCGCAGCAGGTCATCGAGCGGGTCGGCCAACTGGCCCCGGAGGGCACGCTGTTCGCCTCCGGCGTCGGCCAGCACCAGATGTGGGCGGCGCAGTTCCTCCCGCACGAGGAGCCGGGCACCTGGTTCAACTCGGGGGGCGCGGGGACCATGGGGTACGCGGTGCCCGCCGCGATGGGCGCCAAGGCCGGCCGGCCCGAGCGGACCGTCTGGGCGATCGACGGCGACGGCTGCTTCCAGATGACCAACCAGGAACTCACCACCTGCGCCCTGAACAACATCCCCATCAAGGTCGCGATCATCAACAACGGCGCGCTCGGGATGGTCCGTCAGTGGCAGAACCTGTTCTACGGCGCCCGCTTCTCCAACACCGTGCTGCACGACGGCGCCACCAACGCCACGACCGGTTCCACCCTGGGCGTGGGCTCCGCCACCAACCGGGGCACCCGCGTCCCCGACTTCGTCCAGCTCTCCGAGGCGATGGGCTGTGTGGGCCTGCGCTGCGAGAACCCGGACGAACTGGACGCGGTCATCGACAAGGCCAACTCGATCAACGACCGCCCGGTCGTCGTGGACTTCATCGTCCACGAGGACGCGATGGTGTGGCCGATGGTCGCCGCCGGCACCTCCAACGACGACATCATGGCCGCCCGCGGCGTCCGCCCCGACTTCGGCGACTCCGCGGACGACTGAGAGGACCCTCCGACATGTCCCAGCACACACTCTCCGTCCTGGTCGAGAACACACCCGGCATCCTGGCCCGGGTCGCCGGTCTCTTCTCACGGCGCGGCTTCAACATCGACTCGCTCGCGGTCGGCACCACGGAACACCCCGAGCTGTCCCGCATCACCATCGTCGTCAGGGTCGACGAGGAGCTGCCCCTGGAGCAGGTGACCAAGCAGCTCAACAAACTCGTCAACGTCCTCAAGATCGTCGAGCTGGAGGCGGACTCCGCCGTCCAGCGCGAACTGGTCCTGGTGAAGGTCGGCGCCGACAACACCACCCGTGGCCAGATCGTCCAGATCGCCGAGCTGTTCCGCGCCGGGGTCGTCGACGTCTCCCCCGAGGCCGTCACCCTGGAGGCGACCGGCTCCGGCGCCAAGCTCGACGGGATGCTCCGGATGCTCGCGCCCTTCGGCATCAAGGAACTGGTCCAGTCCGGTGCGATCGCGATCGGCCGCGGGTCCCGCGCGCTGGCCGACCGCGCGGTCCGCGAGGCGCGGCCGATGCGCCTGACGACGGCCGACACCCCGGTGACGGCCGGGGCGCGGAGCGCCTAGCGCCCCCGTACGCCCAGCCCTTCGCCGTACGCCTCACTCTTCCCCGTACCTCCGCCTTACATCCGCCACCACCATCCGCCATCCGCCGATACGTTCCCGACCGAGGAGAGTCCCTCATGCCTGCCGAGCTGTTCTACGACGACGATGCCGACCTGTCCACCATCCAGGGCCGTAAGGTCGCGGTCATCGGGTACGGCAGCCAGGGCCACGCCCACGCGCTGTCCCTGCGTGACTCCGGTGTCGACGTGCGCGTCGGCCTCCACGAGGGCTCCTCGTCCAGGGCGAAGGCCGAGGAAGCGGGCCTGCGTGTGGTGTCGGTGGCGGAGGCCGCCGCCGAGGCCGACGTCATCATGATCCTGGTCCCGGACCCGCTCCAGGCCCAGGTGTACGAGGAGTCCGTCAAGGATCAACTGACAGACGGCGACGCGCTGTTCTTCGGGCATGGTCTCAACATCCGGTTCGGCTTCATCAAGCCGCCGGCCAACGTGGACGTGGCCATGGTGGCGCCGAAGGGCCCGGGCCACCTGGTCCGCCGCCAGTACGAGGAAGGCCGCGGCGTGCCCTGCATCGCCGCCGTCGAGCAGGACTTCTCCGGCAAGGCGTTCGCCCTCGCGCTCTCCTACGCCAAGGCCATCGGGGGGACACGCGCGGGGGTCATCAAGACGACGTTCAAGGAGGAGACGGAGACCGACCTGTTCGGTGAGCAGGCCGTGCTCTGCGGTGGTACGGCCGCGCTGGTCAAGGCGGGCTTCGAGACGCTGACCGAGGCCGGCTACCAGCCCGAGATCGCGTACTTCGAGTGCCTCCACGAGCTGAAGCTGATCGTGGACCTCATGTACGAAGGGGGTCTCGACAAGATGCGCTGGTCGGTCTCCGAGACCGCCGAGTGGGGCGACTACGTCACCGGCCCCCGCATCATCACCGACCAGACCAAGGCCGAGATGAAGAAGATCCTCGCCGAGATCCAGGACGGCACGTTCGCCCGCACCTGGATGGACGAGTACCACGGCGGCCTCAAGAAGTACGACACGTACAAGGCCCAGGACTCCGAGCACCTGCTGGAGACCACGGGCAAGGAGCTGCGCAAGCTCATGAGCTGGGTCGACGCCGAAGCGTAGGGCTCACATGACACCGGCGAGCCCCCTGCCGCGCGCGGCAGGGGGCAGCCGTTCGTTCACACGAGGAAACCGTCGAGGGTGCTGTACTGACCGGACAGCTTGGTCACGACGACGGTGTGGGTGCCGGACGAGAGCTGACCGGAGGTGTAGAGGGCGACGTTCGCGTGTCGTACGCCGTCGCCCGGCAGGGTGCTGACGATCTGTTGCGGTCCGCCGTCGACGCTGATGCCGATGTTCCCCTGGTCGGTGTTCTGCTCGCCGTACACCGTGACTTTGGTGCCGGTGAAGGTGACCGACGCGGTCGACCCGTTGGCCGTCGCGTAGTGGACGTCGTTCCGGTAGTCGCCGTAGGAGCGGCCGCCCGCGTACGCGAACCCGTTGTAGGTGATTCCGCCGTCGTCGTCGTTGAGCCGGATGGTTCCGGGGACCTGCGGAGTGACGGAGATCTGCCCGGCCGAGGTGCCGGCCGGAACCGGCACGATCATGAATCCACTGGACAGGCGGGTCACGTTGCTGACCTGGGTGGTGCCGATGTACACCGGCGTCGCCGGGCCGAAGCCCTCACCCGCGACAAGGACCTGCGTCGCGTTGGCCGTGGGCGACACGTAGAAGATCCTCGCGGGGACGGAGGGGGCCGGCGCGAAGGAGCCGGAGCCCGCGCCCGCGGCCCGCAGCAGGCCGTTGGGGATGTCGGCCGGTCTCGGGGTCGCCGGGATGGTCGTGTTCCCGCTCGCGTGGGTGTCGACGGGCTGGGCGCACGGGTACGACTGGATGCGGGCGGAGAAGTAGTTGCCGGTGATCCAGAGGTGACCCGTCGGGCTACAGCCGCCCTGCGCGCTGTCGCCCGCGCCGAAGGCCACGTTGCCCTGCCAGTTGACCCATTCCGCGCCGGCGTCGTCGTAGTAGGTGAAGTTGGTCGTCGGGCCGTTGTAGGCGATGTTGCCGGTGACCTGGAGGCCCTTGGCCAAGGTCTGCACGGGGTCGATCGTCGTCCCGTCCGCCTGGTACACGTACTGCGCCTGGTGTCCCTCGACGTAGACGGCGCCGCCGTCGCTGCGGACGGACAGGTAGTCGTGCAGGATGTTGTTGCTGATGGTGTTCGAGCTGTTGATGTTCGTGGTGTTCTGCGGGGTGCTCGCCTGGTTGACATGGCCCTGGATCACTCCGGCTGTGATGCCGGTGTAGGGCAGGTCGTACAGGTTGTTCCGGGTGATGGTCGTGCGCTGCGAGAACAGCAGGGTGATGCCACTGGCCGAGGAGTAGTCCGTACCGATGTGATGGATGACGTTGTCCGCCACGGTGGTGCCGGTCAGGATCTCGTTGGTGGCGATCGTGGCGGTTTCGTTCGCTCCGTTGGGCGTGCAGTTCTGCTTGATCCCCGCGGCCTCGGACGGGTCGGTCGGCAGCGGGTCGTAGGTGCAGCCGAGGAGGATCGCGGTCGAGGCGATGTCGGTGAACTCGTTGCCCTGGATGAGGGTGTTGGCCGATCCGTACGCCACGTTCAGTCCCGCGCCGCCGAGTTGGGCGAACCGGTTGCCGGTGAGCGTGACGTTCTTGGCAGCGGTGACCGAGACGTTCGCCAGGGGCTGGGTCAGTGCTCCCCAGGGGCAGCTTCCGGCGGGGGTGGAGAAGTTGCACATGCCCTGGTTGTTCGCACCGGTCATCCGCAGATTGCTCTGCACGTCGGAGAACCCGGCGCTGGTGGAGGGCGCGTTCCAGGTCGCGTACGAGAACTGAAGTCCGCCGAAGGTGAGGTCGTGCACGGGCGCGGCGAGCGTACCGGCGACCTGGACCAGGGTTTCGAGGCGCGGCAGTTCCACGTCGAGGTCGGACATCTGCTGGCCGGCGGACGGCTTGTAGTAGAGCGTGCCGCCGGGGCCGTCCAGGAACCACTGGCCGGAACCGAGCAGGGTCTGCGCGTTCTCGACGCGCGCGGGCATGGTGTTGACCGACATGGACGGGAGACCACCGCTGGCTTGCGCGTAGGACGCCCGGGCGGTCACGTTGGTCCAGCACGGCTGGCTCATCCTCAGCGTTCCGGCCGCCGCGGAGAAGCTCGCCACCCGGCATCTCGACTCGGTCCAGGGCCCATTGCCACCCGGGTAGTCGAACTCGACTCCCGCCACCTGGCTCGCGGTCAGCGCGCCGAACCACGCCATCGCCGCCGGGTCGCCGGAGATCGTGTAGCCCGTGGACGATCCGGTCCACGCGCCCCGGAATCCCAGGCTCGCGGGGGTCGCCCGCGCGGTCGGGACCGCACGCCCGTCGACGTACAGCTGACGGCTGTTGCTGCTGGTGGGTACGGGAGCGCCCCACACCCCGCTCGTGCCGCGCTGCGTCCATCCGGTGACCCGCGAGGCCCCCGAGATCACCGGACGCGCCCCGGGCGCGGCCTTCCACACCACGGGGTGGCCCGGCGTGCCCGAGTCCGCCACGCCGAAGGACCAGGTGTTCGCCAGGCGGTACACGCCGTCGGCCAGCAGGACGGTGACGTCCGCGGAACCGTTCGCGGCGAGTTGGGCGCGTACCGCCTGCTGGGCACCGGACAGAGAACACGGGGCCGAGGAGGAACAGGCCGAACCGGCCCCGGACGGCGAGGCGTAGAGCGTCACGGAGGCCGCGGCGGTGGCGGACTGCACTTCGGGCGCCGTCAGCATCAGCCCGAGGGCTGCCACGACCGGACCGACGCGGCGCAGCAGCTTCCGCGTGACCGAGCGTTGTGATGACACGGGACCTTGAGGTGACACGGGCGGGTCCTTCCCATGTACGGATGCCTGACCTGACGGCGCACTTACATCCGATGTTTGGGGAATGGTCGACCCGCCCATCTTTCCTGTCAAGGGTCTGCGCACAGAGTCCGGCGCCCATGTACCCGATCCAGCAAGGGCGTTGACCATGCGCTCACCACCGCGTGTGCCCAACACTACCCGCCACCTGCACACGGACGCAGATTCATCGGGTGTCTAACAGACCGCGCCGAGCGCACTCAGCGGCTTGAAGCCGCACACGCGGTATTGGTGGTCACCGCGTACTTCACCGCGCTGGAGCAGGCGGAGTTGCCCTTCGACTGGGCCGAGGTGCGGTTGACGCCGCGTGAGCAGATCAGCCTCGCGGGCGGCGGTGAGGACAGCCTCGGGCGAGGCTTTGTGCAGGCGCTTGTCGCCACAGCCGCGCCGAGGCCGGCACCCCATCTGCCGTACGAGGACGCGCTGAGCGCGCTGTTGGAGTGGTACAGGCGGCTGTCGGACCGGCTGCTGGACTCCGTGCGAGGCCTCGCGGTGTGGGACGTGCTGAGCGGCGCCTCCCAAGACCGGGCCGACCTGACACTTCAGACGTGCGCCCAGGTGGCCGTCGACCAGTACCAGGAGCTGTATGCCCGACTGGCCACGGAGGTACCCGAGTTCGGCTTCTGGACCGGACAGGTCGAGCACCAGGCCCCCCGATCGGCGTGTGCCTGCCCACGCTGGAGGAGGGCTATCTGGACCCGCGTTTCCGGGTGTGTCCGGTCTCGGGCGGACAGAGCGGCCCTGCCGAGGAGGACTGGTGGGCGGAGGTCCCCGTACGCGACGACCTCACCGAATATCTGGCGGGAGCGCTCACCACTCCTGAGGCCACGGAAGCGCCCCTGGTTGTCCTGGGCCAGCCGGGGGGCGGCAAGTCGATGTTGACGAAGGTCCTCGCGGCGCGGCTGCCCGCCGCCGGTTTCCTTCCTGTCCGTGTGGTCCTGCGTGAGGTCCCTGCCGAGGCCGAGGTGCAGGATCTGATCGAGTACGCGATCCGGGCCGCCACCGGTGAGCGCGCGACGTGGCCCGATCTGGTCCGGACGCGAGGCGGACCAGAGGCGACCGGTGCTGGCGCTGGTCACGACCAGGACGGCGGTCGCCGACCGGGCGCGTTACCCGTCAGGCGCCGTCGCCCTGCGGCTTGAGCCCTTCGCCCGGCCGCAGATCGAGGCCCGGCTCGCGATGTGGAACCTCATCAACCAGTCGTACTTCGCGGCCCAGGGCATCCGGCCACTGTCCGCCGCGACCGCCGAGCGGCACATCGATCTTGCCTCGCAGCCACTGCTTCTGCTGATGCTCGCCCTCTACGACGCCTCGGGGAATCTGCTCCAGCGCGGTGACACCCCGCTGGACGAGGCCGAACTCTACGAGGATCTGCTCGCCGTCTTCGCCGCCCGCGAGATCGGCAAGTCCGCCCCCGCTCTGCCGGATCAGGACCTGGTCCCACGGGTCGAGCAGGAGCTTCAGCGTTTGTCCCTGGTCGCCTTCGGCATGCTCAACCGCCGTCGGCGATGGGTCACCGCCGCCGAACTGCGGGAAGACCTGGCTGCCCTCCTCGGGCGTCGCCCTGCCCCTTCGGCCGGGTTCCGGGCCCCCCTCGCGACCAGGCCGAGATCGCGCTCGGCCGCTTCTTCTTCGTCCAGCGGGCCCAGGCCGTACGCGAGGAACAACGGCTGGCGACTACGAGTTCCTGCACGCCACGTTCGGTGAATACCTCGCCGATTTGTCCGCGCCCGCCTCCGGCGCGTCCCGCCCGGCGACCGCACCCGGCTGTCCGCCCTGCTCGTCCACGTCCTGGCCGCGCACACCTTCCGCACCGAACACCACCACGCCGACTACCGCCCCGACCAGCGGGCCACGTCCTCCCGCCACGGTGTCTACAGCGCCAACCTCGTCCTCCTGATGCTCGCCGTCACCGGCGGCTACTGTGGTTCGCCGGCAGGCTGGGAGCGACGGACGAGGAACTGGCCTCCCTCTACCGACGATTTGACAGGCTTCTAGGAGGAGGGAGTCACCTCGACCGGCCGTTCTCCGACCCCGCGATCGAGGATCGGGTGTCCCTGCTGGTGCTGGGACTGCTGTCGGTCGACGTATCCCGGCTCCCGACGGACCTCGTGATCCGGCACTTGAGAAACGCGACGTTCTTCGCCCGCGCGACCGGGACCAGGCATGAACTCGTGCTGTCGGCCCGCCTGGCACTCCTCACGGCGGACAGCGAGGTCGGCTACCCGCGTCTGACAGCGGGGCTGAGCAGGTGGCTCTCCTGAAAGGACCAGCTGCCGGGGCGGGTCCGTCAGCCGTCGAGACACCAGTCGACCAGGGGGGCGATGCTCGGGTGCACCTGTCGGTCCCCCACGGTCACCGACGCGGTGAAGAAGTATCTGACCTCCCGGAACTCCGTCTCCATCGAGCGGGTCAGATTGCCGAGCCCCAGCCCCTCCGCCAGCCAGTGCCGCGCTCCGGCACTGTCACCGCTCGCCGGCCCCGCCGGCACCAGACCGTGCGCGTCCAGCAGGTCCGTCTTGCTGATGGCGACGGCCAGGCGTGATCGGTTCAGCGGGGCACCCGTCTGCCTCATCGCGTGGAACGACTGCCCGAAGACGAGATCCGGCGGGACGGGTGAGGCGAGCGTGCGGTCCACGAGGGGGCCCGGCGGCGGACTGACGCCCGTCCAGAAGGCGTCCACCGCGAGTGGGTCCAGTACGAAGACGAAGGTACGGGCGGCGCGGGCGTAGCGTAGTTCGTCGGTGCCCTCCCGGTTCACGAACCGCTCGCCGGCCGTGTCGAAGAGATGCACCAGGCGTTCGGCGCGCCCGCCGCCGAGTACGAAGGTGTGGGCCCGTGGCAGCGCGGGCCGGGTGCCCCGGGTGTGCCCCCGGATCTCCAGCACCTCACGCAGCACCTGGTAGCCGGCGAGCGATTCGTCGTCGGCGAGCCGCATCGCGGGCCCGCCGCGCGCGGCGGCGTTCTCCAGGTGCAGCAGCATGGCGCCCATCAGCTGGGTCTTGCCCGCCGCCCGGCCGCCGACCAGCGGGAGCACCGTCTCGCGCGCGTGCCCGGCGTCCGCGTTCATCGCCTCTCCGCAGTTCTGGTGGGTGCAGTACGCCTGGAGCCTGCCGTTCGCGCGCGTCAGGACCAGCAGGGTGGGCATCCGCTCGCCGCACGCGCAGCGGCGCCGGAAGAGCCCGTACGTGCCGGGGCGCAGGTCGGTGTGCCTGCGGCGGCAGCTCTGGCGGGGGCAGTCGTACGCGGGGTGCGGCACGCGCGCGTAGCAATGCGGGCAGAGCATGCCGTCCGGAAGCCGCTTCATCCACAGTGCGGTCCGGTCGAGCGCGCGCAGCGCTCCCGCCGTCAGCAGGGCGGCCCCGCTCAGCGCCGCCACTCCGAGGGTGTGCAGCAGCAGGAGGGCGGCCAGCAGGAGCGCGCCGAGGACCGCGCCGAGGGTGAGTCCGGCGCACAGGGCCAGTCCGGTGGCCACCGACGTCACGGTGCGGTCGCTGTGTCCCGACAGGCGCTCCCGGGCGACGGTGCGGAAGCGGTCGCCGACGCTTCTGCGGTACATCCGCCGGGCCAGAGTGAAAAGTTGGCGCAGATCGCGCAGGGCCGGTCCGAAGAAGTAGCTGCGGTGGGCGGGAACGGGCTCGTCCTGCGGCCTGTGGGGCGGCATCGTCTGGAACTCGGGGGTGCGGCGGCGCAGCACGCCGTGCGTCAGCCTTGCGTAGCGCCCGGCCAGGCGGGCGACCAGCGCGACGGCCTCGCCGACGGCGAGGAGTGCGAGGACGGACAGGGCGAGGGCGACAGCGAGTGCGAGGAGACTCCCGATCAGGTCCATCATGTCCCCATCACCGCTTCACCGCTTCTTCCTGTCCGGTCCGGTCGCGGGGCCGCGCTCCCCCGGCCCGCGGTCGGGGGTTCCACGATCCGGGGTCCCGCGATCCGGGGTCCCGCGCCGTCCGAACCGGCGCAGGAGTTTCTGCGAGGCGCTCAGCCGCCGGTGGGCGGCGGTCAGCAGCGCGTCCGCGAGTTCGGGGTTGTGGGGTCCCAGCGCCGCGGCGAGCCGTTCGGTGTCGCCGACCCGCCACACCCGCTCGGCGTGGCCGCGGACGGCCGTGACGATGCCGCGGTGGGTCTCGGCCAGTTCCGTACGGCGGTCGACGAGGAACAGCCCGGCCACATGGCTGAGCAGCACCTCGCCGACCTCGCCGTCGCGTGCCACCGCCTCCGCGTGGACGGCGCGCAGATAGGCGTCGGCCGTGCCGAATCCCAGGTGCGCGAGCATCGTGGGCAGTTGGCCGGGGTCGGCGGGCAGCCGCAGCAGGGCGTCGACCAGGCGGAAGCGTTTCAACGCCCGCAGCGGGGCCACCACTTCGGTGTCCCGGCCGGTGAAGTGGCCGGCGAGCACGGTGGCTTCCCGCGCGCTGTGCAGCAGGGAGCCGAGTTCACGGACGGCGGCGACGGACTCCTTCGTCCGCGACGGCAGCCAGTCGCTCCGGGGCGGGCGGGAGAGGAGGTCGCACAGGTCGAGACAGGCGTCCAGTCCGGCCCGGTCGTCGATCTCCTGGCACACCGCGCGGTCGAACCACTCGCCGAGCGCTCCGGCCTCGCCCGAGCGCCCGCCGTGGGACGCCTCACCCGGCCGTTTCCCGGTCACCCGCCCGGTCACCCACCCGGCCGCCTGCCCGGACAAGCGCTCGGACAGCCGCTCGGACAGCCGCCCGGCGATGTCGATGGCCTCCTCGTGGCTCCACGGCGGCCGTCGCCACAGCCCGGAGAGGAGGTCGGCGTCGGGGAAGCGCTGCCCCCGCACCTCCAGGATCCTGATCATCAGCTCGACGGTCCGTTCGGGATTCCGTTCGCTCAGCGCCGTCCAGTAGTGCTCAAGGAGCTCCGGTCTCCCCTCCAGGTCCCGCTCGTCCAGGAGGCGCGCGGGGAACTGGGAGAAGAGCTGGGGGTGGCCGTCGCGCGTGTCGATCAGCTCCGCCACCCCGGCGACCAGCTGCGCCGCGAACCGCGGCACACACCGCAGCAGTTGTTCGGTCTCGCGGCGGAACGCGGGCCCGGCCGCGTGCCGGGTCGTCCCCTCCAGGAGGTCGCGTGCGAGGTCCGCGCTCACCCGGCGGACCGTGGGTTCGGGCAGGTCCAGCTCCGCTCCGTGGGCCCACAGGAGGAGCCGTACCCGCTGCCGTACCCCCGCCGTCTCCGCCAGCAGTTCGCGCCAGAGCGCCGTGGCGCTCGCCCGCACCGCCGGGTCGGCGATCGCGACGGGCGCCTCCCTGATCTCGTCGCCGGCCGCGTAGGCGCGCATCCGCGACTCGTACAGCTTTCCCTCCAGATCCTGGTGGAGCGCGGGGTCGCCGCCCGCCAGCGCCGCCGCGCTGAGCGCCGCCAACTGCCCTTCGTCCAGCTCGCGGTGCGGCAGGCAGAGGTCCCGGGCCACGACGGCGCGGCGCCGGCCGAGGTGTGCCGCGCCGGGGAGCCAGTCGCTGACCGCCGCGACATCGGCGGCGGTCAGCGTGAGACCACCCGCCGCCGCTGCCGCCGCCACCGGGGCGTGCCAGTCGCCGAGATGGCGCTCGGCGCCGTCGGTGTACTCCGCCGTCCAGGACCAGAGCGGCCCGATGGAGCCGATCCCGATGCGCACCAGCAGCCGTACCAGAGGGTGGACGGGCACGATCTCGGGGAAGCGCCGGGCCGCGAAGTCGAAGACGAGATACGACTCCTGGTCGTCGGGCCCGATGCCGGGCCTGGCCTCCGGTACGGCGCCGATGAGGTGCAGCCTGCTCCGGGTCGGCCGGAACAGATAGGTGGCGAAGGAGAGTTGGCGGGCGAGCGGGGGCGGCAGCAGATAGCTGACGGCCGCGAACCAGTGGGCGATCCGGTCGGTCGTCGTGTCGATCACCACCACGGACCGCTCCTCCGCGAGCGCGGTGAACGCGGCGGCCAGCAGGTGCTCCAGCTGGTCCGCGTCCGGGTGCGCGCGTACGAACTCCCCCACCGCGCGGGGTGTCAGGGGTCCCCGGGCGGGGGGATCGGTGAGCACCGGGATCTCGGTGCCGGGCGCGACCTCGGCCGTCCAGCCGGGTGATCCCCACAGCTCGATGCCGAGCATTCCGCCGCCCGCCGCCGCGAAGTCGTCGCTGTACAGGGCGTGGGCGAAGTAGTTGCCGAACCTGCGGGCGGAGTCCCGTCCCACGTACCGCACGCAGAGGCAGGTCGCGGCGTTCTCCGAGGGGACAAAGCAGAGGTTGACCGGGCAGCGGGCCAGCTCGCCCGGGGTGTCCGACTCGGCCAGCGGGCGGGGCGGGTCGTAGCCCGCCAGCGCCTCGACGGTACGCATCGTCTCGGCGCTCACGCCGGGGCTGACCGCGTTGAACTGGAAGCCGGAGAACCCACTGAGGCCGTGCTCGCAGGAGGTGTAGAGCAGCTGCTGGAAGCGTGCGCCGGGGCCGGTCATCCGCGCCCGCGTCCAGGGCCCGCCGGCAGGGCGCCGGATTCTTTGAGCAGCCACAGCAGCGGGTCGGCGACCCGGTAAGGCTGGATACCGGTCGCGGCGACACGGGCGTCGCCGGTGGGACTCCGGCCGAGCGCGGAGACGCCGAAGTAGCGGTGGCGGGCGTAGGAGTTCTCCAGGATCTGGTCGATGGGTACGCCGTCCCAGTCCTTGAGGAGCTGCCGTACCTCCTCGTGCACGCTGAGGCTGTCCTCCTCGTCGAACCGCTCTCCCGGCGGCCGGTGCCGGCGCAGCGGGCTGCCGGTGTCCAGCAGGTGCCAGAAGGCGTCGAGTTTGGAGAAGACCACGGCGACCGGGGTGTTCACCTTTCCCGCCGAGCGGTCCCTCCCGGGTGCGAGCAGCGTGTTCGTGACCCTGCCCAGCACGTTGACGGGCGCGTCCACACCCTCGGACCCCGGCAGGGCGGTGCCGGGCAGGGCGAGTTGGCGGGCGCCCGGCATCTGGAGGGGGTCGAGCAGCAGGATGACGCCGTCGGCGTTCGCCAGATAGCGGGTGTTGAGTTCCACGCTCTCCCGGGAGTTGAAGTCCTCGCCCGCGGTGTCGAAGAACGAGAGCACGGTGTGCCGCAGCCGTGGTCCGAAGAGTCCCGGGCGGCGCAGCCCCAGCCGGAAGACGAGGGGTTCGACCCGGTGGTCGTTGGCGACGGCGGTCCGGGTGCCGGGGAACATCTGCCCGTCGCGGTAGAGATTGTCCTGGTAGTCACTGCCGTAGCGGAGCATCGTGGCGTCGTCCGCGCCCATCAGCGAGGCGCCGTACGCGGCGCCCGCCCGGTTCATCATCTCGTGCAGCAGGACCGTCATGTACACGGTCTTGCCGGACGCCTTGGCGCCCACCATGGCGATCATGCGGTTCTCCACCATGCCGAACTCCACCGGCAGCGTGGAGCGGCAGACGGGGCAGATCCGGTACGCGGTCTCGTCGTCGCACTCCGGGCAGAGCGCCGTGGGTCTGCGGCCGTCCGCGCGGAAGGCGGGGCCGACCTCGGCACGCTGGCCCGTCCGGTCGGCGAGCACCTGGTCCCGGCTTCGGGCACAGCGCTTCTGGGTACGGCTGAGCCTGCTGGTGCAGCGGAACTGGATGTCCCTGGGGCCGAACGTCTCGTAGCAGTACGGGCAGGTGAGTCTTCTGGCCATTCAGGTCACTCGCAGACGGTGCAGCGCCGTGGGGCGGATGTCGACTTCGGACTCGTCGTTCGTACCGGCCGGGAAGCACACCAGCCAGGAAGCCTCCCGGCCGGCGGGCAGGGGGAACTCGACGCGCAGCGGCAGGCGGGCGGTGAGCCGCTGGGCCGGTGTCTCGTACAGGACGGTGCCTTCGGTGATGCTCATGGGGCGGTAGCGGCCGGTGCCGTGGACGATGAGCAGCGCGGGCAGGTCGCAGGAGGTCTCGGAGCGGAACGTCACGGTGGCCAGGCGTCCCTTGAGGCGGCGGCGCACGGACGGTTCGTACTCCACGACCGGCGGCTCGGCGGCGATACGGAGCGAGGACGCGCCCTCGCAGTCGACCGCGGGATCGTGGACCAGCGCCTCGACGGTGAGCGTCACCGCGCCGTGGCCCACCGGGAGGTCGAGGCCGCCGTCGTGTTCGTAACTGCGGCGCTTGCAGAGGAGGTCACCGGTGTACGGGGCGGAGGGCCGGGCGGTCCCGGCCGCCGCGGGAGCGGAGGGGGCGCCTTCGAGGCGCCAGCGGACGCGGGCGGTGAGCGCGCCGGGCGGCCAGGCCCACAGGACGAGGAGGTGGGCGCCGCGCCGGACGGCTTGCAGCTGCTCGACGGGGACGGCGACGGGAGTGCCGGCCGGGGCGGGACCGGAGGCGGGGTCCGGCGCCGGGGGTGGTGGCGAAGGCGGGGGCGGTGTGGCTGGCGGCGGGGTGGACAGGGGCTCGGTGGACAGGGGCTCCTGAGGCGGTTCGGCGGCCTCTTCGGGTGCGGGTTCCGGCTCGGGCCAGGGCCTCGGGTCGGGCCAGGGACCGGGCTCGGGCACGGGCTCGGGCTCGGGTGTCGGCCCGGGCTCGGGTGGGCGCGGTTCCGGGTCTTCGTGCCGGCCCCACGGCGCCGGTTCGGGGTCCTCCGGCGGGCGCGGCCCGGCCGCCGCTCGCGGCGGAGGAGCGGTGCCGGGCCCCTGCCTGACCCGCAGCAGGCCGAAGTCCTCCAGCGCCAGCAGGCCGTGGATCACGGCGAGTTCCGGGGTGACGCACCGTACGTTCAGGCCCAGCGCCGCCTCCAGTTCGTCCGCCGCTCCGGGAGCCGCGAACAGCCCGCCGGCCAGCAGCACGGCGTCGGGCGTCCGCGCGGCTCCGCCCAGCGCCCGGCCGATCGCGGCGTGCGTCCGTTCGCGCAGCGAGCCCGTGAGCCGGCCGAGCGTCGCCCGGTCCAGGGTCAGTTCGTGCTCCCGCCCCTCCCGGACGACGGTCAGGGCGGCACTCTCCTGTCCGGCGAGGGCCAGGCGCAGGCGCTCGGCCTCCGGCCGCAGATCTCCCCCGTCCGGCAGCTGCCGCAGCAGGTCCAGGGCGACGGCCCGGTCCCAGTCGTCGCCGCCCAGCCGTTGGGTGCCGGTCCCGATCACCCGTACCGTACGGTCCGGGGTGATCGTGAGGACCGTCAGGTCCAGCCTGGTCGCCCCCTGGTCGCAGACCAGGACGGTGCGGTCCACGCCCTCGACGACCGCGCCGTAGTGCAGCGCGGCGGCCACCGGCTCCGGCACCGGGTGCCGGACGGACAGCCCGGCCTGCTCGGCGGCGCGCAGCAGAGCCCTCTCCCGGCCGGGCGCCGGAGGCAGGCCGAGCGCCACCTCCTGGCCCGCCGGGGACACGGCCGGCGGGGCGACGGCGAGCAGCGTGGCGAGCGCCGCCGAGGGCTCCGGGTCCGCGGCGCCGCCGGGGGCGGCGAGGACGGCGGAGACGACGGTGGGGCGGCCGTCCGCGCCCGTGCCGCCGATCCGGCCGTAGCGGTGCCCGATGTCGATGCCGATCACGCGCCGCCCCCGGCCGTGATCGTGACGTCCCCGTCCGCGTCCACGCCGACCCCGAGCCGGCTGCCCGGCAGCGGCCGGTGCCCGATGAAGTGGGTGACGACGGCCGCGCGGAGCCGTTCCAGTTCGTTGCGGATCTGCCGTCCGCCGTACGCCTGATGGGCCGGATCGGACATCCGGTCGGTGATCCAGGGGTGCAACGCGGCCGTGTCGTAGTCGAGTTCGACGTGGTGCCGTTCGCGTACGGACTCGGCGAACTGGCCCAGCAGCCGGTCCGCGATCCTGACGACGTGCTCGCGGCGCAGCATGTCGAAGACGACCACACCGGGCTTGAGCCTGCCGTAGATCTCCGGCCGGCCGATGTCGCGGAACTTCTCCTCGACGGCCCGGGTGAAGTGGGCTTCCAGGGCGGCGTAGGGAAGCTCGTCCGCGCGCTGCGCCAGCAGGTCCCGCACGCCCTCGGCGCCGGTGTTGGAGGTGAAGATGATCAGGCACTGGGAGAAGTGCGCCGTCTGCCCGCGTCCGTCGGTCAGCCGTCCGTCCTCCAGGATCTGGAGGAATTTGTCGAGCACCTTGGGGTGGGCCTTCTCGATCTCGTCGAACAGCAGGACGCTGAAGGGCCGTTCCTGGACCCTGCGGGTCAGCTCGCCCCCTTGTTCGTAGCCGATGTAGCCCGGCGGCGCGCCCGCGAGCCGTTCGGCCGCGTGCTCCTGCTGGTACTCGCTCATGTCGAAGCGCGCGTAGGCGCTCTCGTCGCCGAACATCAACTCGGCCACGGCTTTGGCCAGTTCGGTCTTCCCGACGCCGGTCGGGCCGACGAAGAAGAAGGCTCCGCGCGGCCGGGCCGTGCCGGAGTTCCCGAAGTCCACTCCCACGAAGGCGGCCTGGAGCGCCGCCGCCACGGCGTCGACGGCCTTGTGCTGGCCGACGACCCTCGTGCCCAGTTCGCGGGCGGCGCGGCCGACCGTCTCGCGGTCGAGCTGGGTCCACGGGTCGACGCTGACGTTCAGCCGGTGGAGTTCGAGGAGTTTGTCGGGCTTCTGGACGGACGCGTTGCGCAGCCAGGACGTCCGGGCGAGCGCGTCGATCTCCCAGCCCGCCATGCCGTCCGTGGCGCCGACCAGCGCCTCCAGGTCGGCGCGCGACGCCTCGGACGCGCCCCGGAAGTCGTCGCGCAGCCAGGACACCCACAGCCGCCGTTCACTCGGATCGGGCGGGCCGACGTGCAGGGTGGCGACGCGCGGGTCCTCCAGGTGGAACCAGCCGGGCAGCCGGCCGATGTCACCGACCGCGCACAGCACGGCGTTGCGCGCGCGGGGCGCCGCTCCGGAGGAGGGGCCGGGGCGCGGTGTCACGGCGTCGGTCATCGCGGCGCGCAGCCGCAGATAGGCAAGGTACGACTCGGGCTGGCCGGGCGGGAAGCGGTGGTCGATGTCCTCGAACACGAAGGCCGTGGCACTGTCGGGGGAGGCGACGATACGGCGCACGGTGGCCGCGACGTCGTCGAAGGACGAGGGGCGGCGGGGCGCCACGGCGGCGAACAGGCCCTCGGTGCCGCGGCGGCGCTCCTCGCCCCGCCGGGTCGTCTCCTCCCGCCCGGTGCCGCCCGGCCGCGCACCGCCCGGCTCGGTACCGCCCGGCTCGGTACCGCCCGGCCGCGCATCACCCGGTTCCGTACCGCCCGGCCGGCTTCCGTGCCCGGCGCGGGGGTCCGCCGCGTCGCCGTCCCCGGATCGGGAGGCCTCGCGCGGGCGGCCCCGGGCCGCGAGCGCGTCGAACCGCTCCCCGTGTCCGGGCAGCGGGAAGTCCAGCCCGTCGACCGGGTCCCACCAGCCGACGACCTCGGCGCCCCGGGCCGCGAGCACCCCGGCGACCAGTCCGCGGAAGGAGGCCGGCCGGTCGGCGAACCACCAACGGTCCCTGATCCGGCCGTCCAGGATGACCTGACGGCCCCGCCGCAGCTCCCAGTTGAGGGAGACCGCCCACAGCGGCATCATCCCGTCGGCGGCGTCGGGGCCCTCACGCCGCGGCTCGTCCGGGTCGAGCGGGACATCGCTGGTGACGTCGCTGGTGACGTCGCTGGTGCCCCGAGTGTCGTACGGCCCCGGCCCCGGCCCCGCCGCGTCGCGCGCGCCGTGCTTCTCCCAGTCGACGGTGCTCACCGGGGCCTCCGCGCTTCGTCGCCCGGCAGCAGGCGGGCCGCCCCCCGGGGCGGCCTCCCCTCCCAGGTGAGCCGGCCCGGCCGGAAACCCTCCTCGCCCATGGCCCCGTGCACCCGGTCGAGCAGTTCCTCGGGCGTGCAGACGGCGCCCTCGGCGGCGGGCCGCAGGGCCATGTCGGCCTCGTTGTCCACGTGGTAGGTCAGCACCGGGTCCCCCTCGCCGTCGGTACCGACCGTCGCCTCGTACGTCGCCCCGCTGGGCCGCTCGAAGGACAGCACGAGCCGGGTGCCCCGGTCCTCGCCGCCCGTGAAGGCGAGGCCCGCGCCGGTCATGGCGTCCTTGAGCGCCCGGGCGAGGTCCCCGCGCCGGGAGTGGGCGAGCTGCAGGTCGTCCAGGCGCTCCTCCGCTGACGGCAGCAGCCGTTCCAGCGCGGCCAGCGCGGTCAGGGCCGCTTCGGCCCGCCGCGCGGTGAGCGGCGCCGTGACGGCGCGCAGCGCGGTCTCCAGCTCCCGCGCCAGCTCGGGGGCGCCCAGCTCCACCGCGTCACGGACGGCTTCCCGCGCCCCCGGCTCGACGACGCCGAACCGGTCCACGGCCTCCGCGAGCAGTTCCCGCAGCGCCTCGGCCCGCTCCCGCCGTGCCTCCTCGGCACGCTGTTCCGCCTGCCGTACGGCCCCGGCCGCGCGGACCGCTTCGGACGTGTGCCTGGCCACTTCGGACTCGTGCCGGGCCAGTGCGTGCTCCACGCCGCCGAGCACGGCTTCAAAACGCACCACGTGCTGGGGGCCCGCCGCGGCCCGCAGCCGGCCCAGCAGTTCGGCGCAGTTCCGGCGGCCCTCCTCGTCGTACGCGGCTCCGCCCGTGCCGTCGCCGCCCGTCCCCGGCGCGCCGGACGTGTCCGCCAGCCGTCGTTCCAGGGCCGCCAGCACCTCGTACTGGTCCGTACGCCCGGCCGGGGCGGCGCCGGCGGGGCGCAGGACGACAACCTGGGCGCGCAACTCCTCGATCGCCGCCTCCAGCGGCGTCTCGCCGCCGACCAGGCCCCGCAGTTCGGCCAGCCGCCGTCCGGCGCCGGTGAGGGGGCCGCCGTGTCCCGTGTCCGCCGCCATGCGGGCGATCAGCCGCTCGACCTCGTCCAGCCGGCGCGACTCGGCGCGACCGCGCTCCCGCCTGGTGCCGGCCGCGTGCGCGTCGCGCTCGGCGTCGCGCCGCGCATCGAACTCCGCCTCCTGGCGCGCGAGTTCGGCCAGGCGCAGCGCGGTCCGCCGGGCCCGCTCGGCCGCCAGGGCGGCCCGCTGTTCGGCGCGCTCCCGTTCGCGGGCCCGGCGCGCGGCGGCCAGTCCGGCGCTCACCGCCAACCCGAGCGCCAGGGTCACCGGGTCGACGGCGACGAAGCTGTACATCGTGGAACCGCTCATGGCTGTCTCCGGCCTCTCGTGTGCAGTACGAAGCCCCGCGCCGCGAGTTCCTCCTCCAGGCCCGTCCGGAATCCGGGGGTGGGCGGCACCCCGGCCCAGGAGAAGGAGCCGTCGGTCTCCAGCGCGCATTCGATCCCGGCGCTCGTGTCGGGCTCCGACAGCACCCGCGTGTACCGGTCCGAGAGGGCGAGCAGGCGCTGGTTGGCCGAGCCGCGCCAGCGCAGAGCGCCGTGCCGCGCGGCGACGTACGGTCCGTCCACCAGCAGGTCGAGCCGGTCCAGGAGGGCCTGTTGCCCGGCGCTGCCCCGGCGCAGTACCTCGTGGCGGAAGCCGGAGTAGGCCATCGCGGAGAAGTCGGGCCTGGTCGCGCGGACGGCGTCGAGGAGAGCGGCGAGCGCCGGTGCCTGGCTGAACGGTTCGCCGCCGGAGAGGGTGACTCCCTCGATGTCGGCCGACCCGGCGAGCCAGTCGGCCAGTTCGGCGACCGGCCGGCTGGTGCCGCCCTCGAAGGGCAGTGTCTCCGCCGCCACACAGCCGTGACAGCGCAGCGGGCAGCCCTGCACCCAGATCACGGCCCGCACCCCCGGTCCGAGGACGGCGCAGCGGTCCACCGTCCTGGCCACGGATATCTGACTGTCCGTCATAAAGGCTGCCCCCGTGTGTGGTCGGGCTCACCGGCGGGGACCGCCGGATAGCTGTCGGCGCCGCGCTCCTTCTGGTCGCACCAGGGGCACCACGGCCGTTCCACGGTGTGGACGTGCCGGGGCAGGACCCGGCAGACCGCCAGCCGTCCCGGTGCCCGTTCCGCAGCCAACCGCTCGGCCCACAGGGCGGCTTCGGGCCGCTTCCCGCCGAACGCGGCGCGGAACAGCTCCGTGATCCGGCGTGGCAGCAGGTCCGCCGGGGGCGCGGAGCGGGGCAGGAGCACCGAGGTCCGGTCGAGCACCGCGCACCGGCCGCGCAGCACGTTGTCGTCGAGCGACACGTAGTCCCCGCCGTCGCCCGGATGGCCCGCGAAGGGGTGCAGCCCCGACATCAGCAACTGGTGTACGAGCACGGCGAGTACGAAGTCGTCGGACGCGGCGTCCGGCGGCGCGGTGCCTCCGATCCGCTCGGGGGCCGTGTAGCCGGGGGTGCGCATCCGGCCGGGGAACACCTCCCGGCCGTCGGTGAACTGCCAGGAGTCCACGTCCGCCACGCCGACCCGGCCCCGGCCGTCGGCCCACAGGTTGTCGGGTTTGAGGTCCCCGACCACATAGCCCTCGGCGTGCAGCTCGGCCAGGAGCACGGCGAGCGCCTCGGCCGCCGCGAGCGCGGTCGCCCACGTCGCCCCGGGCAGCACGCGGACGCGGGCGGCCGGGGACAGCAGGTGGACAAAAGGTGTGAAGTCCTGGCGCATGTCCCGCATCACATAGCCGGAGGCCTGGTCCCGGTGGCCGGGGTCGCCCGCGGTCCGCACCGGCACCATCGGCCAGGCCACCCGGACCGGGCTGCCCGCGAGCAGCCGTACCGTCCTCGGCTCGCGCCGCTGTCCGACCAGCCGCTCGACACGGCGCCGGTACGCGGCCCGGTCCGGCGGCCGCACGACGAGCTTGGCAACAAGCGGCCGGGGATCCTCCACCGCGTACACCATTCCCTCGGCGCCGCTGCCGATCCGCTCGGTGAGCCGCCACCGGTGTCCGCTGCCGGAGATGACCGTGAGGCCCATGCTCACTCCCCTTCCGTGAGCGCGCACAGCACGGTGACGTCGTCACCGGTGCGCCCGGTGGCCGCCGCCGACAGCAGGTCCCGCAGCGGCCCGGCGTCGCCGCCGTCTTCGCGCAGGCGCGCGGAGACCGCGTGGAAGAACCGTGCCGAGGGCAGCGGTCCCGCCGCGAGCGGCAGCCCGCGCGCCGACGGGTGGTCTAGGGCCGGCGGGGCGCATCCGTCGGTGGCGAGGACAACGCCGCTGAGTTCCGGGTCCCACAGGGCGAAGGTGCGCACGCGCAGCCGGGCTCCGGGCGAGGAGAGGAAGCCGGGCGGCGGCAGGTCCGGATCGGGGGGCGGCAGGACCAGATGGCAGCGCTCGGGCCGCCCGGCCCCGTACCGCCGCCCGCCCCGCCGCTCGTGCTCCCGTGTCAGTACGACCGCGAAGCAGTCGCCCACGGAGAGGAAGACCGCCCAGGGCGGCCGGACAACGGCGGCGGCGAGGGCTGCGCCCAGCGCGCCGGGGTCGCCGTCGGGTCCCTGCACGGCGTGGGCGGCCCGCAGCCAGGCGTCGACCACCCGCACGCCGCGGGAGGCGATCCACCGCGTCCACCGCGCCGCCCCCGCGGAGGTGTCCGGCGGATCCTCCGCGAGCACCTGGCAGGCCGCGTCCACCGCGAGGTGCGCGCCGAGGGCGCTGCGCGCCCGGGTCCCGACGCCGTCCGCGACGGCCAGCACGGCCCGGCCGCCCAGGTCCACGGCCCGGAACGCGTCCTGACCGCCCTGTCCCGCGGCGAGACGGGCGGCGCCGGGGACACCGGCGCCGGCGACGATCACAGGCTGTCCTCCAGCCGGTTCATCCGTTCACGTACCGCCGCCATGTCCGCCACCTGCCGGTGGACCTCGTCCGCGTCGGACACCGCGCCCGCCTGGTCGGAGCTGAGAAAGAGCAGATCCAGGATCTGCCCGAAGTCCAGGCTGTCGAGCATCAGCGCCGCTCGGGGCGCCAGCACCTTGAGCAGCGGGAGATCCGCGCCGCGTACGCCGATCGCCTGGAAGACGCCCTCGCCCCGCTCCTCGCAACGGCGCAGCCGCCGTGCCGTCGGCGCCAGCGCCGCGGCGTCCTGGGGCCGGCCCTCGGTGTCGCTGGGAGCGCCGTCGGTGAGGAGCCACAGGAAGGGGCGGCGCACGGGCACCTTGCGGGTCTGAAGGGCCCGGTACCGCTCGCGTGACAGGTCGAGCGCCGTGTCGATCGCCGCTGTCATACGGGTGAGGCCGGAGGCGCCGAGCAGGGGCGGGCGCAGTTGGTCCACGGGCACGAACACGCGGCTGGTGTCCGCCTCTTCGGCCGGAATCAGGGACGCCTTCGCCGCGTCGTACACACGGACGTGCGAGTCGAAGGTGATCAGGCAGACCTCGACCCGCGAACGCAGCCGGGCCTCGGAGCGCACGCTGTCGAACCACCGGGCGAGCGCGGCGTTCAGCTCGGCGATCCGGGGGCTGTCGGCGGGGCGGCCCATGGACGCGGAGGTGTCGAGGAGGAGGACGACGGGCTGCCGCTCGTCGTAACCGTCGGCGAATCCGGTGCCGTACTCGCTCATACGGGCTCCGCCCCGGTCGCGGAAGCCGCGGGCTCCGCCCCGGTCCCTGAGGCCGCGGGCCCGGCCCCGGTCGCGGAAGCGGTCAGGCGGCCCAGGTCCGGGTCGTGGCGCAGCGCGGCCTCGCTTCCGCGCACGAGACCCGGTGCCGACGGCACCGCCCGCAGCAGCACTCCGTCGACCAGTACGTACACGTCGGGGTCCGGCCAGGTCATCACACGGCCCGTCGCCCCGTCCGCCCACTCGTCCATCCCCGTCACGCCGTGCTCCTCCCCCGTCGACCGCGTGGAACCGCAGGTGAATCGGTGCCGATGCCCCTGGTGTCCAGTCAACCGGACCCACCGGTCGCGGACCGGTCGGCGACGGGGCGGATTCTGGCGGGCAGCCGGTCCAGCAGCGCCGCGGCCACCGGGCTGCGCACGACGAAGTGCACGTCCCACCGGGCGCCGCGCGCCAACTCCGCCTCCACGGCGGCCCAGACGGACGCGACACTGATCGCGTACGGCAGACCGCCCCGCCCCGAGCCGAGCAGCGGGAAGCACACCGAACGCAGCGGCGGCCCGAAGAGGGTCCGCTCGTCGGCCAGGAGGGCGAACGCGCGGGCGGTGGCGCGGGTGACGTCGGCGGGCAGGACGTCGTAGTCGTTGGTCCCGGCGCGGGGCACCGCGACCGCCGCGTGGTAGATCCGGCGGATGCCCCGGTCGGCGAGGCCGCCGGAGCCGGTGGGCACGACGGTGCCCGGCAGCACGGGGCGGCCCGAGGTGCCACTGCGCGCGGCCCACACGCCCAGTTCGTCCCGGACCGGGTCGGCCAGCACGTCGCCGGTCACCCCGCGTACGGCACCGGCGCGGCGCAGGGACGCCGCGATGGACGACTTGTACAACTCCGGCAGTGCCAGGTGTGTGTTGACGGGTGACACGATCACATCGACGTCGCGCAGCAGGTCGACCGGGTGCACGTGCACGGTGACCTTCAGCTCCCGGCCGCCCACGGCGACGTCCAGCGTCCGGTGGGTGCCGCTGTTCCAGGCTCCGTCCGCGGTCGCGTCACCTCCCCTCGCGACGCTGCCGGTTCCGCCCGCACCTCCCGCTTCTCCGGCGCCGGCCGCCAGCCGGCCGACGGCCTCGGCGATCTGGCCCAGGACCATCAGCTCCTGGTCCTTGCGGAATCGCTCGACGCTGACCCCGTACACCTCCGCCGCCCGTTTGCGCCGGTCGGCGGGGGGCCAGTCCCGGGTCCCCGGTGCCAGGCCCAGGGTGTATTCGGCGGCCGTACGCAGGGTGCCCGCGTCCAGCCGCGAGACGGCGAGGCGCAGCAGCGCCTCGACGGTGCGGTCCGGGGTGCGCGCCGCGGCCACGTCCTTCAGCACGGACAGGTCCAGGACGCGCAGCCGCACCAGACCGGCCCGCCGCACTTCTTTCAACTCACCCAAAAGGGAGGCGTGTTCCACAGGCAGCGGCATATCTTCCACCATCGCACCCTGCGTGACGGGGCGACAAGTGACGGACCGGGCGGCACGGTCGTACCGGCATCCGCTCCGGGGCTCACACCTGCTGCCCCGGTACGGGCAAGGGCGGCAGGACGGCGGCGCGCAGCGGGGCGAGCAGGCGGTTGACCTCGGCGACACCCTCGGGCGAGCCCATGTCCGCGATGCCGGGTCCGGGAACGGGGACGAGGGGGTCGATTCCGCACCGGTCCGCGAAGAGCACGGACGCGAGCCGGGGCCGGTGACGCCGGGACTGCCACACCAGGCCCATCGCCTTCGGGGCCTGCGCCCGGATCTCGCTCGCCCAGCGCCGGGTCTTTGCATAGCGGTCGCCCTCCGACTCCAGCAGCCAGGAGTCCTGGCAGACCGCCGCCAGGTCCTCTTCGGTGATCAGCGAGACGACGTCCAGATCGGCCCGGGCCCGCAGCACGCTCAGCGATTTGCCCCTGACCGCCGCGTACGGGACGAGCCGCATGCCCGCCTCGGCGTCGAACTCCAGGGAACGCAGGAGGGTTTCGGCCAGGGCGGTGGCCGGGTCGGCGGCCTGGTACTGGTAGGAGTACGGATCGTAGGAGGTGCCGTCGAACCGGTTGCCGCCGAAGTGCGGGTCCACGGAGATCGGGTTGAACTGCTCGGCGGGCCGGCCCGCGCGGTGCACGCGCCACAGGTGGGTGCCGGCGGGGATGGTGTGGGGCCGGGGCCGCATCGTGTACGCGGAGGGCGGGACGGTGCCGGTCATCGGTCCCCCTCCACCAGGGCGCGGGCGGCGTCGGCGAGCGCCCGGTCCGGCAGTTCGCCGAGCAGGGACGCGGGTGGGCCGCCCAGCCATGTGTTGCCGCTGAGCCACCAGTGGGCGGCGCCCCAGGGGTCGACGTCCGCGAGCAGCAGCCGGTTGACGCGGCGGACGACGGGCAGGGGATCGGCGGTGCCGCCGGCGAACTGGAAGGCCGGGTAGCGGGCGCCGCGCAACGGGTCGTCCAGCCGGATCAGTTCCGACGGCGCGGCCTCGGCGGCCGTGCCGGTCCGCACCTCCCTCGCGGAGAGGGACGGGGCGGCGAGCAGCCGGCGCCGTACCCCGGCGATGATCTCCGCCGTGGACGGTACGGGCTCCGGCCCTGGCGCGGGCTCAGCCAGGCGCGCCAGCAGCTCGCGTGCCTGCACCACGGTGCGCGGCAGGTCCGTCGTGGCCAACAGCCGGTTGCTGTCCAGGGCGAGCCGCACCGGATGGTCGAACGGTAGGTCCAGCAGGACGAGCCGGACACCCTGGAGGTCCCTGCGCTGCTCCTTGGCGCTGCCGGCCCCGTCGGTGAGTGCCCGCACCCGGGTCAGCAGCAGGTTGTACCGCTCGGGCCCGAGGCTCGCGCGCACGCTCTCCAGGTGCTCGCCCACCAGGGCGAGCAGCCCGTCCGCCGAATTCATCGGGCCTCCTTCGCGGGGCCGGGGTGCCCCTGGTGGATGAACGCGGCCCAGACGGACAGCCGGTCGAGCCCGGGGCGGCGCATCTCCCGCAGCAGCGCGGGGCTCAGCGTCCCCGGATCCTGGCGGCCGGGGTCGAGCATCCACATCTGGGCCTCCCTGAGCGCGTCCGCCGGGCTGCGCCCCTCGACCGCCACGTGGTGGTGGAACACGGCCATCATCAGGGCCGACGCCCCGTCCTCGGTGGTCCAGCGCGAGCCCACCACATCGCGCGCCCCGCCCGCGACGAAGGCGGTGGTCAGGGTGAGCGCCTCGTCGTGGTCCCCGGTGCTCAGATCGGTCTCGCAGGCGCTGAGGACCACCAACGGGCCTCCGTCGTCCGCCTTTTCGCGCTCCTCGCGGTCGCGGTCGAGGAGCCGGTTCACGGTCAGCATGCCCAGATCCGGCGTGGCCCCGCTGCCGCCCTCGGCGACCGGCAACTCCTCGGTGCCGTCGGGGAAGGCGAGGTGCAGGGAGGAGACGGTGGGCCGGAGGCCCGCCGAGCCGTGCGACGCGACATGCAGCAGCGACAGCGGCTCCCCGAGGACTCCGAGCAGCTCTTCGGGGGTGCCTGCCGCCTCCCGCCGCGCGGGCTCGTCGTAGAACTCCCCGTACAGCCGGGCCTTCGGGTAGTACGACTCGTGCAGCGCCAGGACTTCCTGCTCGGCGCGGGTGAGGTCCTGGCGGGGGTCCGCGACCAGCACGGGCGTGTCGCCCGGTGGCCGCCGGGCCCGCCGGGACGCCGCGAGGAACTGGCCGCCGGACGCGGCGTAGCTGATGATCATCATCTGGCAGGCGTACGCGCGCCGCGCGCCCTCCGGCAGCCGGGCCGCGTGCCACGGGACAACTCCGAGCCTGCCGCACGGCACCAGGACGATACGGGGCGGGCCCGGCCTGTCACGGCGCCTGTGCTCGTTGGCCGCGAGCTTCTGCGCCACGCCGGTGATGACGTGTCCCACGACGGCGGGGTACGCCCAGTCGCACAGGTCGGAGAGCGCCGCTTCCCACGCCCGGTCGGCCGCCGGGTCACGGGGGTGGAGCGACCGTTCCGCCGCGGCCTCCAGATACCGGTCCAGCGGGCCGCTCCCCGCCCGGGAGAGCAGGGGCAGTTGAAGCACTCCGGTGCCGGTGTCCGGTCCCACGATCACGGCGGTGCCCGGTCCGTCGTCCGCGCCGGGGACCAGGTAGACCAGCGCGTCCGCGTCGCTGTCCGCGAGACCGGCCTGGAGGTCACTGACGGTCGGCGTGGCGAACAGCGCCCGGCGCCGGTAGTCGAGAGCCTCCAGCGCCTGCCTGCGCAGAGTGCTGGGAAGCTCGCCGGGGAGCGCGTCGAGCTGGACGGGGCGTCGTGCGGTGGAGGTCCGCCAGGAGTCGGCGAGCGTCCGGTGGCCGAGCCCTTCGAGGAGTTCGGGGACGGCGGCGGTCGCGGACGCCGCCTGCAGGACGAGCGCCCTGCCCAGTTCGAGGGCGGCCACCGCCTCCGGCACCTGGGCCCGGGAAGCGGCCCAGGCCGCGGCCACCAGGCCGCGTCCGGCGCCGGTGCGGGCGGCCAGCAGGCCGTGCTCGGAACCGAGTTGCAGAATCACGTCGGCGGCGAGGGTGCGCAGGCCCGCCATGGCGGCACCAATGGCGGCGGCCTGGTCCTCGGCGCTCCTGCGGGCCCGGCGGACGCTGTACAGGTCGGCGAGCTTCCAGAGCGCGTCGGCGGCGAAGTAGGACTTGTCACCGGCCTCGATCAGGGCCCGGATCTCTTCCAGCTCCTCGATGGCCCGGTCGAGGTCCGCCGGGTCCTTGCCGACGTCGTACCGCGTGACCAGTGACAGAGCGGTGCCCCAGCGGGCGTGGGCCGAGGCGTCGGGGGCCGAGACGAGGTCGCCCTGGAGCGGGCCGGGATCCGAGGTGAGGGCCGCCCGCAGGGACCGGTTCGCCGTCTCCAGCATGTCGAACATCTCGGAGAGGATCGGCACGGCGTGCTCCCGTGCCGCCGCGGCCCGTTCGTTGTACTCCAGGGCCTTGAGCTGCATCGCCCGCCGGTCCGTGAACCGGCCGCGCGCCATGTACGCCTGCGCGAGGACCATGGGAATCATGAAGTGGGCCTCCGGCTCCCGGGAGGGCTCGCCGTCCAGGGCGGTCAGCTCCGCGATGACCGCGTCCACTTCGCCCGGATCACCCGACTCCTCGGCCCTGCT
This sequence comes from Streptomyces sp. NPDC087420, assembly GCF_044744165.1. Taxonomy (NCBI): domain Bacteria; kingdom Bacillati; phylum Actinomycetota; class Actinomycetes; order Kitasatosporales; family Streptomycetaceae; genus Streptomyces; species Streptomyces sp. NPDC087420. The sequence continues at coordinate 404,704 of NZ_JBIUXU010000001.1, read as the reverse complement.
CACCCGGGACATGAGGAGGAAGGCCCGGCCCGAGATCGAGACCCCGTCACCGCCGGAGCCCCGGGGACCGGGAAACGGATAGAACTCGCCGGAGCGGTCCGACACCAGCCGGGTGAATTCCGCCCCGAGCCGCTGGTCCTCGATGTTGCCGCCGGCGTACCTCCCCATGTGGAGCAGACCGCCGAGGGCGCCCTTGACGACGCCCGTCAGCTCGTGCCCGGGCGGCATCCGGTCGAGCGCGTCGCTCAGCCGGCCGAGGGTCTCGTTGAGCGCGTCCGGGTCGCTGCCGCGCAGGGCTCTCAGCGAGCCGAACAGAGCGGGGAGGAAGACCTGCCCGGCGAGGTCGTAGCCGGTGTCCCGGTCGCCCTTGCCCCGACTCTCGTCGTCCGCCGGGCTCCCGTCCCGGGCCTTGCCGTCCTGGGCCTTGCCCTCCCGGTCCTTCCCGTCTTGGGCCTCCCCGTCCTGGGCCTTGCCGGCCCGCGCCTTGCCGTCCTGGGCCGTCGCGTCCGGAAGCCCCGCCTCAGCGCCCTGCCCGGGCAGGTCCGCGACGCCCGGGGTCGGCGGCTCGTCCGGCAGCAGTCTGCCGAGCGTCCGCAATTCGTCCAGGTACGGGAATCCCTCGGGCAGAGCGCCGGCCAGACGCTCGACGCCCGCGGGCCCGTCGATCCCGTCGATCACCTCGAACGCCCTGCTCAACTGCGTGATCTTCTCCAGAAGATCCGGTGGCAGCGGCAGCGGCAGGTCCTTCATCTCCGGGAGGAGCGTCCCCATCTCGCGCGCCATGTCCTGCGCCCCCGCGGTTCCGTGGGCCGCCTGCCAGTTGAGCAGGGCCTCGAAGCTCGGCTGCTGTCCGAACCCGGCCCCCATCTCCGGCAGCGGCAGCAGCAGCGTCGCCAGGAAGGCGCCCGCCATGCTCCTGTCCCGCGGGTCGGTCGCCGCTCCGGTCTCCGGATCACGGGACTCCCGCAGCAGCCGCTGGGCCCGTTCCCGGTCGCCGGGCACGGCGCCGCCCTCGGCCAGATACCGCAGCGTCAGCATGACGCCGAGGCGGACGGTCACCTTGCCGCGCAACCGATCGTCGTGCGCCAACAGAGCCTGCAGCTGGTCGAGTTCGGCCACGGAGCTGTCGTACTCCCGGGCGTGCGGCCGGGGCTCGCCGTCTCGGGGCAGCAGGCGGGCCGACCGCTCGGTGGCCTCCGTCACCCACGTACGCAGGCCCTCCAGGCCACCGTTCCCGTCGTCGTTCACCTGTCCCCCGCTTCCTTCACCGATGGCCATGATGACCCCCTCCGGGGCCCCTTCGCCGTGAAAGCCCGTCAGTGCCCGGAATCCGACCGGGAATCGCCCAGCTCCGCCCTCATGCGCGCCCTCAACTCACGCAGCCGCGTCCAGAGTTCGTCTATCGCCGCCTGCGCGCTGTCGAGCGAGTCGCCCGGTCTCGGCACACCGCCGTCGAGGCGTCTGACCATCCCGTACAGGCCGTTGAGCGCGTGGCTGACCTCGCCCGCCGCTTCGAGGAGAGCGTCGGGCACCAGCAGCTGGACCTCGGCGTGGACCTCGCGGTGCAGATCCCGCGCCTCGACGAGCCGCCGGTGCGCCTCTTCGGTGTCGGCGGCCCGGCGCAGTGCGTGCAGATGGTCGGTGAGCGCCGCGAGGTACTGCCGTGCGGCGGTGTTGAGCGTGACATAGACGGCGCGCCGCGCGTTGTCGTGGCTGCGCCGCTCCCGCAGCCGGGCGTCGCGGTCGGCCTCCCGCTGCCGGCCTCGGTCCGCGGCGCGCTGGGTCAGCAGCGCGGACAGCAGTGTCCCCACGACCCCGACGGCGGCGGCCACCAGCGTGGTCGCGCCGCTCGCGTCCACCGTTCCCCCTCTCCGGCACGGCGCGACCACAGGGGCGGGGCCCCCCGCACCCCACCCCCTCCACCCACCCAAACAGCGCGGCCCGGGGACGGGGAAGACCACGCCCTGATGTCGACCGGCGCACGACCAGGGGACAGCCTGGACCGGCGGACACCCACCGGGCGACAACCGCATCCGTCACAGACGCGTTCAATCACCCCGCCGCCCCGCCACACACCTCCGCCACCCACCTCCCCCGCACGTCCTCAGCCGCGGTACGTCTCCAGCAGGCGCAGCCAGATCTCGCTGATCGTGGGGTAGGCCGGGACCGCGTGCCACAGCCGCTCGATCGGTACCTCGCCGACCACCGCGATCGTGGCGGAGTGCAGCATCTCGCCGACTCCCGGGCCCGCGAAGGTGACGCCGCGCAGGATTTCCCGGTCCAGGTCGACGATCATGCGGGCGCGGCCCGTGTAGCCGTCGCCGTACAGGCTCGCTCCGGCCACGGAGCCGATCTCGTAGTCGACCGCGCGGACCCGGTGGCCCGCCGCCTCCGCCTCCGCGAGGGTCAGGCCGACCGAGGCGACCTCCGGGTCGGTGAAGACGACCTGGGGGACCGCCGCGTGATCGGCGGTGGCGGCGTGGGCGCCCCAGCGGTCGGTCTCCAGGAGGGGGACCCCGGCGGCCCTGGCGGCGATCGCGGCGCCCGCGATCCGTGCCTGGTACTTGCCCTGGTGGGTGAGGAGCGCCCGGTGGTTGACGTCACCGACCGCGTACAGCCAGTCGCTGCCCTCGACCAGGCAGCTGTCGTCCACCGTGAGCCAGGAGCCCGGCCGCAGGCCGACCGACTCCAGCCCGATGTCCTCGCTGCGCGGGGCGCGTCCGGTGGCGAAGAGGATCTCGTCCGCCTCGACGCGCTCGCCGCCGTCCAGCACCACCGTCACCGGGCCCGTGCCGCCGTCGCGCTCGACCGAGGCGACGGAGACGCCGTAACGGATCGTGGCGCCCGCCTCCGTCAGCGCGTCGGCGACCAGTTCCCCGGCGAAGGACTCCATCTTCGGCAGCAGCCCGCCGCCCCTGATCAGCAGCGTGACCCGGGAGCCCAGCGCCTGCCACGCGGTGGCCATCTCGACGCCCACCACCCCGCCGCCGACCACCACGAGCCGCCCGGGGACGTGCTGCGAGCTGGTCGCCTCACGGCTGGTCCAGGGCTTGGCGCCGGCCACCCCCGGCAGTTCGGGGACCACGGCGCGGGTGCCGGTGCACACGGCGACGGCGTGGCGCGCGGTGAGCACCTGCTCCGAACCGTCCGGGCCCTTGACGACCACCCTCTTGGGGCCGTCCAGCCGGCCGTGGCCCCGGTAGATGTCGGCGCCGATGCCCTCGATCCAGCCGACCTGGCCGTCGTCCTTCCAGTGCGAGGTGAAATCGTCCCGGCGCGCCAGCACCGCGGCGGCGTCCAAGGGGCCCCGTACCGATGCGCTCAACCCGGGCAGCTTCCGCGCCTCCGCCTGGGCGATCGCCGGTCGCAGCAGCGCCTTGCTGGGCATGCAGGCCCAGTACGAACACTCGCCGCCGACCAGTTCGCTCTCCACCACCGCCGTGCGCAGCCCCGCGGCTCTGGCGCGGTCGGCCACGTTCTCCCCGACCGGCCCAGCGCCGAGCACCACGACGTCGTACTGCATAGCTTCACTCATGGGGTCAGTCTGGTCCCGGACCCCTGACATGGCCACACGATCGTGGGGAACGGTCGAGGAATACGGCGGTGCCACACACCGTTCCATCTGGCGGCTTCCCCCGGAGAGCAGGAAGAGGTATCAGGTCATGGCCACTGTGGAACTCACCAAGGAGAACTTCGACCGGACGGTGTCGGAGAACGACTTCATCCTCATCGACTTCTGGGCCTCCTGGTGCGCCCCGTGCCGCCAGTTCGGGCCGGTGTACGAGAAGGCGTCGGAGCGGCACGGGGATCTGGTCTTCGCCAAGGTCGACACGGAGGCGCAGCAGGAGCTGGCCGCCGCGTTCGACATCCGTTCAATTCCGACGTTGATGATCGTCCGCGAGAACGTCGCGGTGTTCGCGCAGCCGGGCGCGTTGCCCGAGACGGCCCTGGAGGACGTGATCGGCCAGGCCCGCGCGCTGGACATGGACGAGGTGCGCAAGTCGGTGGCCGAGGCGGACACGAAGGGCGCCGAAGGCGCCTGACGGCTTACGGCTGGGATCGGGCTCGGGTGGTGATCCGGGTGGAAGGGGACGGGCAGAGCTCGTCCCCTTTCGCATGTCCCGGACCGGACATGCCCTAGACCGCGTCCACGACCAGGGCCGACAGGCCGTAGTCCAGCTCCTCGCCGTCCACGAGCAGGGCCTCCACCGTCCGCGTCTCCGCGTCGATGTCGGCCTCCATGCCCTCGCCCGCGTATCGCGGATACCCCGAGGCGCCCAGGTCCCCCGTCGCCTCCACCACCGCCGACCGCAGGGCGCTCTCCGGCTCCTGTGGGCCCTCGTGGCCCTCGGCGTACTCGGGGACCAGCAGGATCTCGAAGCGCTGCGGCACGATCGTCATGGACGTGACGCTAGCTCGATTCGCGCGGAACGGCCCGCGCCCCCATCAGATCGTGACGTTCCGGTTCGCCGCCGGGGTCGCGGACCACGCGGTCCACCAACTCCGCCAGCCGCTGCCCGGTCACCAGATCCACCCGAACGGTCGAAAGGCGGGGCCGCAACAGCCGGCCGAGCAGCAGATCGTCCGCCCCGATCACCGAGGTGTCCCCCGGGACGTCGATCCCCTCGTCCTGGAGCGCCCGCATCAGCAGCATCGCGTACTCGTCGTTGTACGCGTACACCGCGTCCAGGCCGAGCGAACGCCACCGCCCGGCCAGCGCCGCCGCCGACTGTTCCGTGTACGCGAGCGGTACGGGCTCGACGTGCGCGCCGGACGCCGCCGCCGAGGCCCGGGCGCCCGCCAGGCGTGGCTGGGAGAAGAGCCCGAGGCCCGGCTCCTCGGGCATCACGACGCCGATGCGGCGCCGGCCGCGCTCGATCAGGTGGGACACGGCCCCGCAGCCGATCTCCCTCTGGTCCATGACCAGCGCGTGCGCGCCGGCGACCCGCTGCGGACCGAGGGTGATCACCGCCTTCGCGCCGGAGCGCTTCAGGACGTTCACGCCGTGCGGCGTCAGGGAGATCTCGCCGAGCGAGACGACCGCGACGGGCCGCAGCTCCGCCCAGGCGCGGGCGGCCCCGTCACCGTCGAGCCCGAGGCTGCCGTACTGCACCACGGTGTAGTCCAGGCGGCGCAGCGCCCACTGGAGTTCGTTGAAGAAGGTGCTGTAGAGCGGGCCGACGGGGGTGTGGGCCGAGGGCAGGAGCACCATCCGGGTGTGTCCGGAGCGCAGGCTGCGGGCGCCCGCGTGCGGTACGTAGCCCAGTTCGTCCGCGGCCTCCCGGACCTTGCGGCGGGTGGGTTCACTGATCCGGACGGCCGCGGCGTTGTTCAGGACGTACGAGACGGTGGCCCGGGACACTCCGGCCCGTCGCGCGACGTCGGTACTGGTCGGAACGGCGCGCTCGGGGGGCTGACTCATCGCTCTCGGCACCTTTCCAGGCGGGTTCGCGGTGTGATCCGGCGAAGGGCTCCTGGGTAGTACGCAATTCAAGAGAAGATGACTCAACGTCCGCTCGGTTCAATTCGCGGCGCGCCGGTCGGCGGCGCGTCCCGGCGCGGCGCACCGGTCAGGCCGGGTCCTCGGCCCGTACGCGACCGGTCCGCACCGCCTCCACCAGGGCCCGGTGGTCGCTCTCGTTCTGGTCCGCGTAGCTCTCGGCGAACCCGGTCAGGGCGCGGTCGAACGTGTCGCCCCCGCCGAGGTACGCCGCGACGGCGATCCGGTCCCCGGACCTGGCGTGCGCGCGGGCCAGGGTCGCGCCGCAGAGTTCGCCGAAGGCGCGCATGCCGTCCGGCACCATGATCTGCGGCACCACGATGCCCTTCCAGTCGTGCAACTGGCGTACGTAGAAGTCGCGTCGCTCGCCGTCCAGGCCCACGACCCGGTCCCAGCCGAGGAAGATGTCGCTGACGGCCTGCATGAGCCGCTGGCCCGCGACGACCCGTTGTCCTTGGTTGTCGTACACGCTCGCGCCGACGTGCTCGGCGAGCACCGACTCGTCGGCCTGTTTGGCCTGGAGGATCAGCGGGTCCTCGCCGTCCCTGCCGAGGAGCAGGATGATCCAGCAGCGGGTCCCCACGCTGCCCACCCCGACGACCTTCCTGGCCATGTCCACCACGCGGTACTGCCGGAGCAGATGCGCCCGGTCCGTGGACAGCGACTCGGCGTACCGGCCGACCAGCTCGCGCAACTGCCGCTCCACCTCGTCCCGTTCGGCGCCGGGAAGCATGTTCTCGATCGGGACGACGAGGGGCGGGTCGTGCACGAACCGGCGCTCCCCCTGGACCACCTGGGTGAGCTTCCCGAACGCCTGGAGGTTGTCCTTGGTCCGTGCCTTGGACAGGGCCTTGCTGAGCCGCCCCCGTCCCCGCTTGTCGAGTCTGCGGTCCGCCAGCACCTTGATCTGGTCCGCGTCCGCCCGGGCGTACCACACGTCGAGGTTGCCCTGGCCCGCGTAGAGCCGGGTCCTTTCGCGGTACGAGCGGACCGTGGCGCGCACGATGTCCTCCCGCACCCGTGGTGCGTAGCCGTTCTCCCGGCCGGCGATCACCAGGCTGGTGACGAGCCGTTTGACGTCCCATTCCCAGGGGCCCGGCAGGGTCTCGTCGAAGTCGTTGATGTCGAAGACCAGTTGCCGCTCGGGGGAGGCGAGCAGCCGGAAGTTCAGCAGGTGCGCGTCCCCGCACAGCTGCGCGGTGAACCCGGAGCGGGGGGTGCCCGCCAGGTCCCCGGCCATGACGGCGGCCGCGCCCCGGTAGAAGCGGAACGGCGACTCCGTCATCCGGCCGTACCGGATCGGTACGAGCTCGGACACCCGGGACGCCGACTGCTCCTCGATCACACGCACGGGGTCCCGGCGCGCCGGGGGCGCCTCGTAGACGGCGTGGCTCGAACGGGGGATCCGCTTGCGGGCCGCCCGGCCCAGGTCCGCGCGCTCGCGCGGCGACAGGTGGGCGGTGCCGTTCGGGGTCCCGCTGCCCTCGGTCATGGAACGCTCCCGTTCATGTCCGGTCCATCCGGTCCGTCCCGGCTGTGACCTCCCATTCTCCGGACGCGGGTGCGGACCGCATCTCGGCCGGAACTCACTCCTGACAGCGCGCGACCACATGCCCGGGCCTCCCCGCCGGTTCCAGGTCGCGGTCCCGCAGCAGGACCGACAGCCGCTTCCCCCACTGCCGGCAGGCGCGTACGAAGTCCTCCTTCCGGTACTCGACCACGAACACCACGTCGTCGTACGCCCGTGCGTACGCGTCGCATTCGCCGTAGCGCGCGCACTCCTCCGCGACGGCGAAATCGAAACCGATGCTGTCGCGCAGCCCGGTCATCTCGGCCGCGTTCTTCTGTCCGAGGGCCAGGCCCGCGCGGTGGGCCCGGGTGGCGAGCTGCCGGGCGAAGGCGACCGCCTGGCCCCGTCCTATGAGCCCGTCGGAGCGCAGGTACGCGTCCAGGTTGTCCGCCTCGACGGCGTCGAACCCCCGGTCGGCGCAGCCGTCGATCCACCCGCCGACGATCCCGGCCAGTCGCCGGCGCCGGTCGGCGGTCCTGATGTCCAGCAGTGGCTCGTCCCACTCCTCGTCGACGACCAGCGCGTGGTCCGCGTCGCGCAGCAGCAGGTCCGGATGGTGCTTCCGCCACCACCCCACGGCGTCGGGCTGCGCCTGGAAGGCGTTGACGTAGCAGATGGAGTACGCGCCGGGGGCGGGCGCGGCCGTACGGTCCCGCACGACCGTGCCGACCCCGGCGGGCAGGTCGTAGGGACCGCCGAGCTGGTAGTCGAACGGATCACCCGCACCGGGCGGGCGCACCACGGGACCGGTGCGGGAGCCGTCGCCGGAACCAGCACCGGAGCCGGCACCGGAGCCTGAGCCGCCGCATCCGGTGAGGAGCAGCGCGAGGCAGAGGAAGGCTGCCCAGAGGGAGGTGAGGAGGGCCGTGGAGCCCAACCGCCCTTCTCCGGGCCGTCCCCGGAAGTCGTACACGTCAGACCAGCCTCCTGATCTCGCCGCGCACCCGGTAGAAGCCGGACGTGGACGGGTGCAGCGCGTCGACCACGTAACGCGTGCCCGCCTGGCGCATCCCGCGCGGGAACTGCACGTTCCACGACGGCTCGAAGCCGTCCGAGACGACGTGGACCCGCAGCCGGGTCCCGTCCTGGACGCACTCCACGACCACCCCGCCGGCCGGCGGCGAGGTGACGGTGGCGACCGCTGCCGCCGGGGTGTACGTGGGCAGCGCCGCCGCCGACTTGATGTCCGCCGCGACCGGGACCGTACCCTGCTGGGCGGCCTCGACGGCGGCGGGGCTCGCGTCGACGCACACCAGGGACCCGTCCGTGGTGACCATGTACAGCTTGTCGTCGAAGAACTGCATGGACAGCGCCGAGCCGCCGCCCGTCCCGAGCTTCCACAGCCGGGTGCCGTCCGCGTCGAAGCAGTACACCGACGACGAGCTGTCACCCGCGAACACGAACCGGCCGCCGGGCGCGGTCGCGCACGCGTACACGGCGGTGTCGCAGCGGAAGGTCGCCTCCACCACACCCGTGGCCTTGGAGAGCCGCTGCACGACGTTCTTCGCGGTGCCCGCGTACACCGACGCGTCCTCCTGCCAGCCGAACAGCACCTGACCCGGCGTCGGGGTGTGCCACAACTCGCCCGAGCCGTCCGGCGCGTAGGCCGTCACGCCCTTGTGGTGCCCGTGGTAGACGGCCCGTTCGTCGGCGCGGACCATCCAGCCGTGCCCGCCCGTGGACTTGCGCGCCCACTGGTACTCGTCCTCGTGGTCGATGACCGTCAGGCCGCCGGCGCCGTCGGAGACGTTCAGCACCCCCTCGTGGATGTCCAGCCAGAAGATGTCCACGTCCGCAGCGATGTCGTACGCCGCGAACGGAAGCTTCGAGGAGAGGTCGTAGACCTTGCCGTCGTCGCACCCCGCGTAGATCCAGAAGTCGTCCGCCACCAGGCACTTGACGCCGTCGGGCAGCTTGTAGCGCGCCAGGACCTCACCGCCGTGGCTGACGGTGTAGACGTCACCGGACTGGTTCCCCACCCAGCAGCGGTCCTCGTCGACATGGATCCCGAAGGCCGCCGCGCCGGTCCTGAACCGCCACAGCACGGGGGCCACGGACCGGGCGGTGGAGGGCGCCGAGGTGACCTGGCGGCGTGTCACCGACCGCGCGGCGCGCTGCCCCTGGACCGCGGGCGCGTATCCCTTGCGGACCTTCTCGCCTATCTTCTTGGCCGCCGCGGCCCGGGCCTTCGCCTCGGTGGGGAAGGAGGAGGTCTGCAACTGCCCGCCGGCGCCGATGCGTCCGTACCGCACCGAGACGGCCGTCCCGTCCACGGACACCTCGTAGAACTTGTGCGCTCCTTCGCCGTCCTGCGACAGCTCCAGATACGTGGTGGTACCCGACATGGCAGTTCCCTCCCCAAGATGGACCCCGGCGCTCCGTTCGCACCGTGTCCGACAGGGAGAACGCTACGAGACGCCACTGACAACGCGCCCCGCCCACCCGCCTCCTGGCGGCACGTTCTAACGTCATCCGGATGACGACCTCTTCGCACTCCCGCGGCCCCGCCGCCCCGGAGCCCGACCGTGACTTCCCCGGCCGCACCGGCCCCGCCGCCACCACCGAGGCCGACCCCCGTGAGGTGGGCGAGGTCCGCACCTCCTACGCCCCGGAACACGACGGCGACCCCGACCCCGGCGAGATCGTCTGGACGTGGGTGCCGTTCGAGGAGAACGACGGCCGGGGCAAGGACCGCCCGGTGCTCGTGGTCGCCCGTGAGGCGGCCGGCACCCTGCTCGCCGTCCAGCTGTCCAGCAAGGGGCACGACGGCGACCGGGACTGGGTGCCGATCGGGGTGGGCCCGTGGGACCGCGCGGGCCGTGAGTCGTGGGTGGCGATCGACCGGGTGATCCGCGTCCACGAGAAGGGGATGCGCCGCGAGGCCTGCGCCCTGGACCGCCAGCGCTTCGGCCTGGTCGTCCACGCGCTGCGCCTGCGGTACGGCTGGAACTGAGCCGGGGCGCCCCACGGCCGCCGGCCCGCCGCCCTACGACCGGACCGACCGGACCGACCCGACCGACCGGACCCCAGGACCGGCGAAGACCCGCCGGAACGCCTCCAGGGTCGTCGCGCCCGGTGTCCGGTCGAGCACACCGAAGACGATCTCGTCGAAGTGGCCCGCGAACCGGCCACCGCCGGTGAGCGGCGCCCTGAACGCCTCCGCGACCCGCCCGGGGTCGTTACGGAACACACCGCAGCCCCAGGCACCGAGCACCAGACGGCGGTAGCCGCCCGCGACCGCCGTCTCCAGCACCCTTTCGGCGCGGGCGGCGAGCGCCGCCGGGATCCGCGAGACCTCGTCCGGGGCGGAGCGGGCGATCACCCCGGCGTTCGGCGCCGCCGAGGTGAGGAAACCCACCTGGTACGGGGCGGCGAGGAAGCGCCCCCGGTCGTCGCGGAAGACCGGCACGCCGGGTGAGTGAATCACCCGGTCGGTGTAGAACGGGCTGCGGTTCGCCCGGTGGTGCGCGTAGAACTCCGGTGCGCGCAGCAGCGTCGTATAGAGCGCGGAGGCGCGGCACAGGGCCTCTTCCTGGGCCTGCGCGCCGTTCAGATACCCGCCTCCCGGGTTCCTGGCGGAGGAGAAGTTCAGCACCGCGACCGCGCCGGGACCCGACCGGGTGAGCCGGCGCGCCGCGTCCAGGCTGCTCTCGCCGGTGACCTCGAAGGACGGCGTCCTGTCCGTGTCGGGAGTGACGCCGAGCGGCTCGGGGCCGTACATCGCCGTACCGGCCAGTGCCGCGTCGAGCGCGGAGCGTATCCGCACGTCACGGCCGTCCTGCGCACGGTAGCCGCCCGCTCCGACGACATCCTCCGTCTCCTTGGCGATCCCCCGCAGCCGTGCGCTCATGCCAGGCATCGTGCGTGAAGGATCACGTACGGGGCAACCGAATTTCTGACGAAATGATGACCCCAGGGGCACTCTTGTGCGAAGCGGCGGGAGTGGCTTTAGGTTGGACCGGAGTGCTTCGCCCCGAACCCGGGGCGGAGTCCGGTCAAGATCTTCGACAGGAGGATCCGACCATGCCATCCGACTGTTCGACCGACGACGGGCAAACCCTCGGCGAGACAGAGGCCGAAGACCTGTTGCGCGGTATCTGCTTCAAGACGGGCCCGCCCCGGAAGGTGGGGGTGGAGCTCGAATGGCTCGTCCACGACCTGCGTGACCCTGAACGACCTGTGCCCACCGGCCGCCTCGAAGCGGCCTTCCGGAGCCTGCGGGAGCTGCCTCTGGAGTCGGCACTGACCTTCGAACCCGGCGGCCAGCTGGAACTCAGCTCGCAGCCCGCCTCCTCTCTGATGGAGTGCGTCACCTCCGCGTCCGCGGACCTCGACGCCGTACGCCCCGTGCTCCGGAGGGCGGGACTGGCCCTCGCCGGATACGGACAGGACCCCTGGAGCACACCGGACAGGTTCCTGCGCGAGCCGCGGTACGACGCCATGGAGACGTATCTCGACCGCATCGGCACGGCCGGGCGGGCGATGATGCGGACCACGGCCTCCGTCCAGGTGTGCCTGGACGCGGGCCAGGAGGAGCCGGGACCGCTCGGGTACGGGCGCCGCTGGCAGCTCGCCCACCTGCTGGGCGCGGTGCTGGTGGCCGCGTTCGCCCACTCGCCCATGCGGGAGGGGCGCGAGACCGGCTGGCGCTCCACCCGGCAGGCGATGTGGATGAGTCTCGACCCGGCCCGTACCACCGCGCCGGTCACCGGCCGCGAACCGCGCGCGGCCTGGGCCGCGCACGCCCTGGACGCGCCCGTGATGTGTGTCCGCGCGTCCGAGGGGCCCTGGCACGTCCCGGACGGGCTCACGTTCCGTGAGTGGATCCGGTCGGGGCTGCCGCGTCCGCCGGTCCGGGCGGACCTCGACTACCACCTGAGCACCCTGTTCCCGCCCGCGCGGCCGCGCGGTCACCTGGAGCTGCGGATGATCGACGCGCAGCCCGGCGAGGACGGCTGGATCGTGCCGCTCGCGGTGACCACCGCGCTGTTCGACGACCCGGAGGCCGCGGAGACCGTCTACCGCACGGTCAAGTCACTCGCCGAGACGGCGGGCGCGCTGCCGGCGCCCGGCAATCTCCTGTGGGTCAACGCCGCGCGGTACGGCCTGGCCGACCCCGAACTCCACATGGCCGCGATCTCCTGTTTCGCGACCGCTCTCGAAGCACTTCCGCGCGTCGGTGCCACACCGGCCGTGCAGGCGGCCGTCGCCGCGTTCAACGACCGCTACGTCCTGCCGGGCCGCTGTCCCGCCGACGATCTGCGCGCACCCGTCACCGGGAAGGAACTCCTCACATGACCGTCGACACCTCCTCCGAAGAGCTGCGGCGCCGCGCCGTCGACACACTGACGAGGGCCCGGGACCGTACGACCCTGCTGACCTCTTCCGTGGAGGACAACGACCTCACCGCGCAGCACTCGCCCCTGATGTCGCCCCTGGTGTGGGATCTCGCCCACATAGGCAACCAGGAGGAGCAGTGGCTGCTGCGTACCGTCGGCGGCCGGGACGCGATACGCCCCGACATCGACTCCATCTACGACGCCTTCGAGCACCCGCGCTCCGAACGGCCCACCCTGCCCCTGCTCGCGCCCGCGGAGGCGCGCGCGTACGCGGCAGACGTCCGCGATCGTGTCATCGACGTCATCGAGCGCACCCCGCTGCACGGCGCCCCGCTGCTCGACGCGGGCTTCGCCTTCGGGATGATCGCGCAGCACGAGCAGCAGCACGACGAGACCATGCTCATCACCCACCAGCTGCGCCGGGGCCCGGCCGCGCTGACCGCTCCCCGGCCGCCCGCCGGGGACACCACGGGCCTGCCCTCCGAGGTCCTGGTGCCGGCGGGCCGGTTCACGATGGGCACCACCGCCGAACCCTGGGCCCTCGACAACGAACGGCCCGCGCACCAGCGCCTGGTGCCCGCGTTCTTCATCGACACGGTGCCGGTGACGAACGGCGCGTACCTCCACTTCATCGAGGACGGCGGCTACTCCCAGGAGCGCTGGTGGGCTCCCGAGGGCTGGGCGCAGATCCAGCAGCACGGGATCACGGCGCCGCTGTTCTGGCGGCAGGAGGGCGGCCAGTGGCTGCGCCGCCGCTTCGGTGTGGTGGAGGCCGTTCCCACCGACGAGCCGGTGCTGCACGTGAGCTGGTACGAGGCCGACGCGTACGCCCGCTGGGCGGGGCGGCGGCTGCCCAGTGAGGAGGAGTGGGAGAAGGCGGCCCGGCACGACCCGGCGACCGGGCGGACCCTGCGCTACCCGTGGGGCGACGGCGAACCCACCCCCGAGCACGCCAACCTCGGCCAGCGCCACCTCCAGCCCGCCCCCGTGGGCAGCTACCCGAAGGGCGCGTCCCCGCTGGGTGTCCAGCAGCTGATCGGGGACGTGTGGGAGTGGACGTCGAGCGACTTCCTGCCGTACCCGGGCTTTGTCCCGTTCCCGTACCGCGAGTACTCCGAAGTGTTCTTCGGCAGTGAGCACAAGGTGCTGCGCGGCGGTTCGTTCGCCGTGGACGCGGTGGCCTGCCGGGGTACGTTCCGCAACTGGGACCTGCCGGTCCGCCGGCAGATCTTCTCGGGATTCCGTACGGCCAGGGACGTCTGATGTGCCGTCATCTCGCCTATCTGGGAGCCCCGGTGGCGCTCGGCGAGCTGCTGATCGCGCCGTCCCATGCGCTGTACCGGCAGTCGTGGGCGCCGCGCCGGCAGCGCAACGGGACAGTCAACGCCGATGGTTTCGGGGTGGGTTGGTACGCCGAGGGCGACCCGCTCCCGGCGCGCTACCGGCGTGCCGGGCCCATCTGGTCGGACCTCGGTCTGACCGATCTGGCGCGGGTGGTGAGGACCGGCGCGCTGCTCGCGGCCGTCCGGGACGCCACCCTGCCCGGCGCGGACGGCGAGGCGGCCGCGGCGCCGTTCGCCGCGGACCGCTGGCTGTTCAGTCACAACGGCGCGGTCGGGGGGTGGCCCGCCACCCTGGCGGGCGTGGCCGGCACACTGCCCGCCGAGGAGCTGCTCTCACTCCCGGCACACACCGACTCCGCACTGGTGTGGGCCCTGCTCCTGCACCGCCTGCGGACCGGGGACGAGATCGGCCAGGCCCTGGCCGACACCGTCCTCGACGTGGCGGCGGCCGCTCCGGCGTCCCGGCTGAACCTGCTGGTGACGGACGGCGACCGCATCGCCGCGACGGCCTGGGGGGACTCGCTCTGGTTCTTGGCCGAACCGGGCCACCGCGTGGTGGTGGCCTCGGAGCCGTACGACGACGATCCGCGCTGGCGCGAGGTGCCCGACCGCACCCTGGTCGTGGCCACTCGCGCCGACGTGTCGCTCACCCCCCTCAAGGAGCCACTCCCGTGAGCCCGTTCCTGCTGACCCGCACCCTGCCCGAGGACGCCACCGACGCCGCTCTGCGTGCCGATGTGCTCCAGGGGCTGACCCGTACGCCCAAGGTGTTGCCACCGAAGTGGTTCTACGACGCCAAGGGCAGTGACCTGTTCGAGGAGATCACCCGGCTCCCCGAGTACTACCCGACCCGGGCCGAGCGGGAGATCCTGGTCGACCGCTCGGCGGAGATCGCGGAGGTGACCGGCGCCCGCACCGTGATCGAGCTGGGGTCCGGGTCCTCCGTGAAGACCCGGCATCTGCTCGACGAGCTGCCGGACCCGCTGCACTACGTGCCGGTCGACGTGAGTGAGAGCGCGCTGACCGGCGCGGCCGAGAGCCTGCTGGCCGCGCGGCCGGAGCTGTGGGTGCACGCGCTGATCGCCGACTTCACCGCCGGTCTCGCGCTGCCCGGCACGCCGGGTCCGCGGCTGGTCGTGTTCCTCGGCGGCACGGTCGGCAATCTGCTGCCCGCCGAGCGTGCCGCCTTCCTGGCGTCGGTCCGTTCGCTGCTGGAGCCCGGTGACGCGCTGCTGCTCGGCACGGACCTGGTGAAGGACGAGTCCGTGCTGGTCAGGGCCTACGACGACGCGTCGGGGGTGACAGCCGCTTTCAACAAGAACGTCCTGTCGGTGATGAACCGCGAGCTCGGCGCGGACTTCGACCCCGCCGACTTCGAGCATGTCGCGCTGTGGGACAAGGAACACGAGTGGATCGAGATGCGGCTGCGGGCCCGCCGTGATCTCACGGTGAAGATCCCCGAGCTGGATCTGGTCGTGCACATCGACGCCGGTGAGGAGGTACGTACGGAGGTGTCGGCGAAGTTCCGTCAGGAGGGTGTCCGGGCGGAGCTGAGCGCGGCGGGGATGGAGCTGACGCAGTGGTGGACCGACAGTGAGGGACGGTTCGCGCTGTCGCTGGCGACGGCTCTCTGAGGCGTGTCACCGGCAGTCGTGTTGCGGGCAGTCGCGTCACCGGCGACGGCCCGCTGAGCCGCCAGCGCGAGTGAGCGCCGGTCGGCGTGGCGACCGGCGGGGATCAGCGGCAGGACCGTGATCTCCGCCGTGAGCCCGCCGGCCCGCGCGACCCGCCACAGCGAGGCGGGCAGCGTGTCGTCGCCGACAAACGCCGGGGCGCCGGACGGCGTCCCGGACGGGGTGCGGTAGGTGATCCGTACGGGCCTCACCGGCGCGCCCGCGTCGAGCGCGGACTGGAAGACGGCCCGGGTGAACCGCCCCTGGTCGCGCCCGCACCACGTACAGCCCTCGGGGAAGACGACGACGCGGGAGCCCTCGGCCAGGGCGGTGGCGAGGGTCCGTACGGTCTCGGGCAGGGCCCGCAGCCGCTCCCGCTCGACGAAGAGGGTGCCGCCGCGGGCGGCCATCCCGCCGAGCACGGGCCACTGCCGTATCTCGCTCTTGGCCAGGACCCGGCCGGGGAAGAGCGCGGCCAGGAGGGGGATGTCCAGCCAGGAGATGTGATTGGACACGACCAGGACGCCGGCCCCGCGCGGCGGGAGCGGCGCGCCCACGACCCGGATCCGCAGGCCGAAGACGCGCAGGATGTTGCGGGTCCAGACCCGGGTGAGCCGGTCCCGCGCCCCGGCGCCGAGCAGCGCCACCGGGGTCGAGAGCAGGGCGCCGGCGAGGATGAGGAGGAGGCCCGCCACCACCCGGACGCCCGCCACCGTGGCGGCGGCCACCGGGCCGTGGTGGGCGCCGCACTCACGCGGGGTGCAGGGTGCGGTGGGCAGCCAGACGCTCATGCCGCGGGGGCGAGGGAGAGGAAGTGCTTCAGGTACCGGGGGTTGGTGCGGCGCATCGACAGCAGGACGTAGAGGTCGGCGACGCCGAACTCCGGGTCGTGCGCGGGCTCGCCGCACACCCAGGCGCCGAGTCGCAGATAGCCGCGGAGCAGCGGGGGAAGGTCGGCGCGGGACGTGGCCGCGGCGGTGCTGTCCGGGGTCCAGAGGCGGTGGGGGGTGACCCGGTACTCCTCGGGCGCGAGGTGCCTCTCCTTGACCGTGGACCAGGTCGAGGCGGCCAGCGCGCCCCCGTCGGCGAGGGGTACGGAGCAGCAGCCGGCGAGCCAGTTGTGACCGCTGCCCGTCATGTAGCGGGCGAGTCCGGCCCAGATCAGGCCGATGACGGCGCCGGTGCGGTGTTGCGGGTGGACGCAGGAGCGGCCGACCTCGACCAGGTCGTCGCGGATGGGGCCGAGGCGCCCGAGGTCGAACTCGCTGTCGGAGTAGAGGCGTCCGGCGGCCCTGGCGCGGTCGGGCGGCAGCAGCCGGTAGGTGCCGACGACCTCGCCGGTGGTCTCCTCCCGTACGAGGAGGTGGTCGCAGTACGCGTCGAAGGCGTCGCCGTCCAGGCCGGGCTCGGGCCCGTCGAGCCGGGCGCCCAGCTCACCGGCGAAGACGAGGTGGCGCAGGCGCTGCGCGGCCCGTACGTCGTGCTGGTCGCGGGCGAGGGTGACGACGTAGCGCGGGGCGGGAGCGGAATCGGGGGTGGCGGCGGGGGCCTGAGCGGGGGCCGGGACGAGGTGAGGGGCGAGGTGAGGGGCACGCGGGGAGGGGAGGGTGAGCGTGAGCGGGGCGGGGACGACGGCGGACATGGAAGTCTCCTGTGCCGGTAGGGAAGGCAGGTGCCGGGGTCCGCCGCTCGCGCGACGGCCCGGCACCTTGTTTCTTCCGTGACCGGCTGGATTTGACATGACCACACGGCGGAGTGGGGATGTGGGACGGCTGAATGCCGGGAGTCCCCGCGCCGGATCTTCCGCCGGTCCCCCGCCTGTCCCCCGCCAGTCCCCCGCCGGCCTCCTGCCCGGCCGCCGTCTCCTCAGTCGGAGTTGAGCGCCCGGGTGATGCCCTCCGAGGCCGCCTTCGCCGCCGTCTTGGGGTCCTGTCCTTCGAGGACGGCCGTCATGTAGGGCTTGATCGGGTTCTTGGCCTCGACGTTCGCCCACTGCGGCGAGTTGGGCGTGGCCCGGCCCTGCGCGGCGCCCGCCGCCATCGCCGCCGTACTGGCGTCGCCCCGGATGACCCCGGCGAGGGTTGTCTTGTTCGGCACGTAACTCATGGTCCGCGCCAGGTCCGTCTGCCACTGCGGACTGGCCAGTGCCTTCACCACGTCGGCGGCGGCCGAGTGGTGGTGGGAGTTCTTGGAGACGATCAGGTCGGAGCCCCCGGTGAAGACGGCGCCGGGCGCGCCGGCGGTCTTGCCCGGGATGGGGAAGTAGCCGATCTTTCCCTTGAGATCAGGGTTCTGCTCCTCGATGAGCCGCGCCGAACTGGGCGTGGAGATGATCTGTGCGACGTCGCCCTTGGCGAAGACGTCCGCCTGCGGCGGCTTGGCCTCGTCGGAGTTCTTCGGCCCGTTGCCCAGCGACTGGAGTTCCTTGTAGAAGGCCATGCCCCGGAGCGCGGCCGGGGTGTCGACGGTGCCCGTCCAGTCGCCGCCGCTCGCGACGGCGAGTTCGCCGCCCTCGTCCCAGATGAACCCGGCGAGGGTGTACCAGTCCTGGCCGGCGAGGTAGATGCCCTGGGTGCCGCCGGCGTTCAGCTCCCCGGTGTCCTCGATCCACTGGTCGCGGGTCTTGGGGGGCTTGTCGATGCCCGCGAGCGCGAACAGTTCCTTGTTGTAGATCACGATGCGGTTGGCCGCGTACCAGGGGATCCCGAACTGGGCGCCGTTGATGCTGCCCGGCTGGGCGAGACCGGGCAGCCACTCCTCGCTGCCGAGGTCCCGTACCGCCTCCAGGGTGAGGTCGCGGAGGTTGCCGCTCTCCGCGTACTGGGCGACCTGCGTGTTGCCGACCTCGATGACGTCGGGGGCGTCGTCGCTGTCGAGCGCGGCCAGCACCTTGTCCCCGATCCCGGTCCACTCCTGGATCTTGACGTCCAGTTCGATGGACGAGTGCTCCTTCTCGTACGCGCTGACAAAGCGGTCGAGGAACTCGTCGGTGACGCTGTCCTTCATCAGCCACACGGTGACCGTGGTCGAGCCACTGCCGCCGGGCATCAATCCGCAGCCTCCGAGCGCCGCGCAGGACACAAGCGCGACGGAGCTGACGAGACATCGGTTTTTCACGTAGGTCACCTTCTGGCGTGAGCGCACGGAGAGGAGCCCGACGTGGGGGGAGCGAGCGATCATCACTCGCACGGGTGTTTGGGATTTTGGTATGTACCAAAGGTGCGGTCAAGTCCCGTCCTTGGGACGAAACAGGGGCGAACGCCCCGTCCTTGGCCGCCCGTTCCGACCCCGTACCCCGCCCGTTTCCCGCCCTGACCTGGGCGGACATCGGCGTGGAGCCGCGCCCTGGGCCGCCCGGAGATACGCTGATACGTATGGCGAGCTCTCACCGGGCCCATGGGTGACACCGGCCCCCCGACGGGCGGCCGGGCCGGGCCGAACGCCCAGGTCGACGCCCTGAGCGGGGCTGTCGAGGACCTGGCGGGGCGGTTCGCCCTGCAACCGCTCCTGCACCGCATCCTGAGCCGCGCCGTGAGCCTGCTGGGCGCCGACGCCGGGTCGATCAGCACGGTCGACGAGAAGGCGGGCACCTACCGCAAGGAAGCCGACCTGGGTGTGGCCTGCCAGGAGGGCGCGGTCTTCCCGCTCGGAGAGGGCGTCACGGGCGCGGTGGTCGCGCGCCGGGGGCCCCGGCTCTTCGACCGGTACGGCGACGTCCCCGGCGGCCATGTCGGCGCCGGGGACCGCGACCGCCTGCACGCCACGGTCGGGGTGCCCATCGTGTGGCAGGGCGAGATCATCGGGGTGTGCGTCGTCTTCAGCACGGATCCCGTGACGCGCTTCGGCAAGGAGGACGTGGACCTGCTCGACGTCTTCGCCAAGCACGCGGCGATCGCGCTGGCCAACGCGCGGCTGCACCACAGGTCCGAGGAGCGGGCCCGCCGCCTCGCCGTCGGCGCCGAGCGGGAGCGGGTGGCCCGGGACGTGCACGACACGGTGGCCCGCGCGCTCGGGTCGATCCTGCTGCACATGGACGGGCCCGCCTCCCCCGACCAGCCGGCGCGGCTGGCGGCCGCGCGGGCCGCCGCCAGGGCCGCGCTGGTGGAGACCCGCAGGACCGTGCTCGGCCTCGGCCCCTCCCTGCTGGAGGACCATCCGCTGGACGAGGCCGTCGCCGTCGAGCTGGGCTGGGTCCGCTCCACCGCCGGTGTCCGTACGGATCTGGTGGTCACCGGCGAGCGCCCGCCGCTGTCCCCCGAGGTGGCCGCGCACGCCCTGCGCCTGGTGCAGGAGGCGCTGACCAACGCCGTCACCCACGCCGGAGCCGCCCTGATCCGGGTGGGGGTGATGTACGGCGCGGACGACGTCGCCGTGGTGGTGGAGGACGACGGGCGGGGGTTCGACCCGGGGGACACGGAGGTGCGGCGGAGCGGGCTCGGGCTGAGCGGCATCGTGGCGCGGGCCGACCAGCTCGGCGCCGACCTCCGCATCGAGTCCACACCGGGCTGGGGAACCAGGATCCGGGCCAGGATCCCCCGTACCCCGGCGGACGAGGACCGTCCCGCGGGGGTGATGACCCCGTGGCGGGTGCTGGTGGTCGACCGGCGGCCCGTCGTACGGGCCGGCCTGGTGCGGCTGCTGGACCGGGCGGGGCCCGAGATCCAGGTGGTGGGCGAGATCGCCGACGCCCGTGAGGTGGTCGACGCGGTACAGGCCCTCGAACCGGACGTCGTCCTGCTCGACCTGCGGATGCCGGGACTCGACGGTGCCCGGCTGACGTCGTACGTACGCTCCGCCAGGCCCGCCACGGCGGTGCTGGTGATGACCGACGACCTCGGCGACCCCCTGCTCCCGGAAGCCGTGCGGGCCGGTGCGCGCGGATGTGTGGGCTCGGACCTGGACGGGGCGGGACTGGTCCGGGCGGTGCTGGCCGCCGCCCACGGTGACGTCCTGCTCAGCCAGCGTGTCCTGCAGAGCATCACCGACCGTGACCACGCCGCACCGGATCCCCTCACCGGCCGGGAGCGGGAGGTGCGGGCGCTCGTGGAGCGCGGGCTGCCGGACAAGCGGATCGCCACCGCGCTCGGCATCTCGGTGAAGACGGTCGAGAAGCACGTCGGGGCCGTCCTGCGGAAGACCGGGGCGCCGAACCGTACGGCGCTGGCGCACCGCGCGGCCTCCGACGGCAGCTGAGAACGGCCGGCGCGGAGGCCGGGAGTGGGGGGATTCCCTACCCGGAGATGGGGGGATTCCCGGCCGCCCCCGCGTCTTTTCGCGGCTAACGTCGGATAACAGAGGGAATCGCGGGGGAAATAACACTCAGGGGAACATCAGGGAATATCGGGGGAAAACCGATCCCGGGAGTTCACGTGTCCGTCGTCCCGCTGACCGACATCCTGTCCGGCGCCTTCAAGGAACGTTACGGCGTACCGGCCATCAATGTGTTCAACGACCTCACCCTGGAAGCGGTGCTCGCCGCGGCGGTGGAGAAATCCTCGCCCCTGATCGTACAGACGTCCGTGAAGACGGTGAAATCGATCGGCAGTGACGTCCTGTACACGATGTGGACGTCCATGACGGCCGGTATCGAGGTGCCCGTCACCCTGCATCTGGACCACTGCCCGGAGCGCGCGGTCATCACCGAATGCCTGGACCGGGGCTGGAATTCGGTCCTGTTCGACGCCTCGCACCTCCCGGTCGAGGAGAACATGCGGCAGACGGTCGAGGTCGTCGCCGAGGCCAGGCGGCACGGCGCGCACGTCGAGGGGGAGATCGAGTCCATCACGGGCGTCGAGGACGGGATCGGCAGCGACAGTGCCGCCGCGCAGCAGGATCTCGCCGTCGCGCTGGAATTCCTCGACACCACCCATGTCGACGTCTTCGCCCCCGCGATCGGGAATGCCCACGGGTCGTACCGGAAAACGCCGGTCCTTGATTTCCGGCGGGTCTCCGACCTGGTCGCCGCCCGCTCGATTCCCATCGCGCTCCACGGCGGCAGCGGTATGTCGGACGAGCAGTTCCGCGATCTCATCGGCCGGGGATGCGCGAAGGTCAACATCTCGACCGCGCTCAAGGAGACCTTCATGAAATCGTCTCTCGCCGTCCTGCGATCGGCCGAGGAAAAACAGAAGTGGGATCCGCCGTCGTTGTTCCGGTCGGTACGGCAGGACGTCATCGACCTGGCCGGCTCGCTGATGACGGTGTTCGGCAGCGCCGGCCGGGCGAGGTGAGTGCCGTGCCCGCCCTCGTCTTCGACTGTGACGGCGTCCTCGCGGACACCGAGCGCTACGGACATCTGCCCGCGTTCAACCGGACCTTCGAGGAGTTCGGCCTCCCCGTGCGCTGGAGCGACAGCGACTACGCGGAGAAGGTGAAGGTCGGCGGGGGCAAGGAGCGGATGAAGACACTGCTGACCCCCGCCTTCGTCGCCGAGGCCGGCCTGCCCGCCGACCCGCGCCTGCTCGACGAGGAGGTCGGCCGGTGGCACCGGCGCAAGACCGAGCTCTACCTGGACATCATCGCGGGCGGCGCGATCCCGCCCCGCCCGGGAGTACGGCGGATCGCGGCGGAGGCCGACGCGGCGGGGTGGACGCTGGCTGTCGCCTCGACCTCGGCGGAACGGTCCGTGCGCGGTGTGCTCAACCTGGCCGTCGGCCCCGAACTGGCCACGCGGTTCAGTGTGTTCGCCGGGGACGTCGTCCCCCGCAAGAAACCCGCTCCCGACATCTACGACCTCGCCGTGGCCCGGCTCGGGCTCGACACCACCCGGGCCCTCGTCATCGAGGACAGTCACAACGGGCTGCTCGCGGCGCGGGACGCGGGGCTGGGCTGCGCGGTCACGACCAGCGCGTACACCGCGGAGGAGGACTTCACGGGAGCCCTGCTGGTCGTGTCCTCGCTCGGGGACCCGGCGGGCCAGGGCCCCGATCCGGCGGGGACCGTCTCCGAGGTGCTGAGCGACCCGTTCGGCGCCGGGCCCGACCCTTACGTACGGCTCGCCGCTCTCGAATTCCTGCTCGCCGCCGTGCCCGGCGCGCACTGATGTCAGGCCAGGTGAGGAGAGACATGTCCACCGCAACCACCAGTGACCTCGAATTTGTCGTCCGGACGATCGCCAGGACGGCCGTCGAGAACGAACGCGCGTTCTCCGATCTCGACGCCGTCGTCGGCGACGGGGATCTGGGCTACTCACTCGCCCGGGGCTTCGAGATCGTCCTCGCCGACTGGGACTCGTTCGACCGCGACTCCCCCTCGGACTTCCTCAAGAAGATCGCCCTGGTGATCTCCAAACGGGTCGGCGGGACGTCGGGCCCCTTGTGGGGCACCGCCTTCCTCCGGGCGGCCGGCGCGGTCTCCGACCGGTCGGAGCTGACCGCGCTGTCCGGCGAGGACGCCGTGGCGATGCTGCGGGCCGCCGCCGAGGGCATCAAGAAGCGGGGCAGGTCCGATCTCGGCGACAAGACCCTGCTGGACGCCCTGATCCCGATGACCGACGCGCTGGAGAAGGCGCTGGGCGGCGGCGGGAACGGCGCCGACCTCGCCGGGGTCGTCGCGGAGAGCGCCCGCACGGCCGCCGAGGCGACCACCCCCATGCAGGCCATGCGGGGACGGCCGAGCTACACCGGGGAGCGCAGCATCGGCTCCCCGGACGCGGGGGCCATGGCCGTCGCGGTCATGGCGGAACGTGTCGCCGACGAGTGGGCGGCCCGCGTGTGACGCGTCCGTCGCGTCCTGGGACGTGACGGCACAACCCGAACCGATCGAGGAGAGCCGGCTGATGAAGAAGTTCGTGAACGACCCGAAGAACTACGTTCCGGAGATGCTGGAGGGCCTGGCCCTGGCCAATCCCGACACCCTCCGGTACGTCCCCGAGTACAACCTGATCATGCGCGCGGACGCGCCCCGGGCGGACAAGGTGTCCCTCGTCCAGGGCTCGGGCTCCGGGCACGAACCGGCCCACGTGATGAGCGTGGGTCCCGGCATGCTCGACGCGGCCTGTCCGGGTGACGTGTTCTCCGCGCCGCCGACCGACTACGTGTACGAGACGGTGAAGCGGGTCGCGTCCCCCAAGGGCGTGCTGTTGCTGGTCAACAACTACACGGGCGACCGGATGGCCTTCGAGATGGCGGAGGAGCTGTCGGACGCCGACGGGGTGACCGTGCGCACGCTGTTCATCGACGACGACGTGTCCGTACAGGACTCGACGTACACCGTCGGACGCCGTGGGGTGGCCGGCAACTTCTTCGTCATGAAGGCGTGCGGGGCGGCGGCCGAGCGGGGCGCCGACCTGGACGAGGTGTACCGGATCGGCGAGAAGGTCAACGCCGTGACCCGGACGATGGGCTTGGCGCTGACCGCCTGCACCCCGCCCGCCAAGGGGTCGCCGCTGTTCGACCTGCCCGACGACGAGATCGAGATGGGCGTCGGCATCCACGGTGAGCCGGGCAGGCGGCGGGAGAAGCTCCAGTCGGCGGACGAACTGGTCGGGGAGCTGCTGACCGCGGTGGTGGAGGATCTGCCGTACGTGTCCGGCGACGACGTGGCGCTGATGGTCAACGGCCTCGGCGGCACGCCGCTCGGTGAGCTGTACCTGGTGTACGGGCAGGCCCACAAGCAGCTGGTCGAACGCGGGGTCGGGATCCGGCGCAGCTATGTGGGCGAGTACTGCACGTCGCTCGACATGGCGGGCGCCTCACTGACCCTGGTCCGGCTGGACGACGAGATCGCGGACCTGCTGGCCGCGCCCGCCGAGATCCCGGTGCACGTCTTCTGAGTGGTGATCCGGGAAGCGGGTACGCGGGGGTTCTGGTCTCGCGGAGCGCCGTGCACTGGGGCACCGTGGAACCACACCCGCGACATCCGCGACGCGTGCAGAGGAGACCGCTCCATGTCGAACCACACCTACCGGGTCACCGAGATCGTCGGCACCTCCCACGAGGGCATCGACGACGCCATCCGCAACGCCATCAGCCGTGCGTCCACGACGCTGCACGGTCTGGACTGGTTCGAGATGACGGAGGTCAGGGGTCATATCGAGGACGGCGTGATCGAGCACTTCCAGGTCGGTCTCAAGGTCGGGTTCCGCCTCGACTCGGCGGACGACGGCGCCTGACCGCCAGGGCTCAGCCTTCGCCTCAGGCCCCCGGCTCAGCCTTCGTCTCAGGCCCTCAAGCCCTCAGGCCTCAGGTGCGCCCCTCGCGCTCCTGACCGTCCTTGAGGGCCTGTGACGTACTGGCCCAGTCCGCCCGTACGACCCGGAAGCCCGCCCGTTCGGCGGCGGCGCAGACCAGCTCGTCGTCATCGACGAGCACGCGGACCTCGCGCTGCCGGGAGACTTCGCGCAGGACCTCCAGCTTGGTCGTACGGGCGGGGCGCCGGTCCGCGTCACGGCGCATGCGCACCGGCCCCTCGGGCAGGCCGTGCGCCGCCAGCCAGGCGAGGGTGTCCCGGCGGCAGCGTTCGGGACGGCCGGTCAGATAGAGGAGGTCGCACTCCTCGGCGGCTGCCACGGCCCGCCGTACCCCTTCGGCGAGCGGGGTGTCCCGGCCCGCCGCGCCGAAGAAGCCGTTCCAGTCCTTGGGCGCGCGCTCCAGGAAGTGCTGGCGGTGGCCCGTCTCCGCGAGGGTCCCGTCCAGATCGAACACGGCCACCGGCCGCCGGGCCGCGTCTGTCTTCTTGGTCGTCACACCGTCAGCCTTCGTCACACCGTCAGCCTAGGCAATCCGCCCGGGGAATCCCCAGCCGGAGAGGGTGTTGAACCATACGTGACCATCTCGCCGGGCATTCCGTTCTCCGTGCTGGACCGCTCCCGTACGAGGGAGGGCAGGGACGGCCCGCGGGCGCTGCGGGACACCGTCCGGTTCGCCCGGGAGACCGAGGCGCTGGGCTACCACCGCTTCTGGGCCTCCGAGCACCACGGGGTGCCCGGTGTCGCCGGTTCCGCGCCGACGGTCCTCGCGGCGGCCGTCGCCGCCGCGACGTCGACCGTCCGGGTGGGGACCGGCGGGGTGATGCTGCCGAACCACCGGCCCCTCGTCGTGGCCGAGCAGTTCGGCGTCCTGGAGTCCCTCTTCCCCGGCCGTATCGACATGGGGCTCGGCAGGTCGGTGGGGTTCACCGACGGGGTACGGAGGGCCCTGGGCCGGGACAAGCAGGACGCCGAGGACTTCCCCGCCCAGATCGAGGAGCTGCTCGGCTACTTCTCCGGCACACCGGACACCCGCCCCCGCGTCCACGCCCAGCCCGCCGAGGGCCTGCGCCCGCCGCCCTTCGTCCTGGCCACCGGGAAGGGCGCGGCGGTGGCGGCGCGGGCCGGGCTGCCGCTGGTCATCGCGGCCGTACGGGGCGAGGACGCGATGCTGCGCGCGGTCGCGGACTACCGGCGCGACTTCCGCCCTTCCGCGTGGAGCGAGCGGCCGTACGTGATGCTGTCCGGCACGGTCGCGGTGGCGGCCACCACCGAGGAGGCCCGGCGGCTGCTGCTCCCCGAGGCCTGGTCCGCCGCCTGGTCCCGTACCCACGGCGAGTTCCCGCCGCTCCTCCCGGTGGAGACCGTCCTCGCCACACCGATGACCGAACGCGAACGCACCCTGTTCGAGGAGTCCCGCCGGGGCCACCTTTACGGCACGGCGGACGACGTGGCCGAGTCCCTGGAGAAGCTCCTGGCCCGCAGCGAGGCGGACGAGTTCCTCGTCACCACGAGCACGTACGACCTGGATGCCCAACTGGACTCGTACCGAAGGCTGGCAGTGCTCCTGGGGCTCTCGGGCTGAGGCGACCGGCTTGAGCCCGCACGCGCCTTGGAGGTCCCCACGATCGGGTAGGTTGGCGGACCGCGCCGGTCACCCAACGGCGCTGCGTCAACTGACCATTTCGGGGGCCGCGTTGCTCAACGCAGCGAAAGTTCAGGACACGCCCGGCGTCGCTGTGCTGTCGATCGGTGTAGGGACGTTCGAGGACGGCTCGGAGTGGGAGGAGCTGAGCTTCGTCCCCGAGCGTATGACGGAAGTGGCCGGGGCCTTCGAACGGTTCGGCGCACAGGTTGAGTGCGTGACCGATCCCTCCGAGGAGGAGATCGAGACCCTCCTGCGGTCCTGGCTCCTCACCAAACGACCGTCCTCGGACGTCATCGTCATCCATCTCATCGGACATGGCATCAAGGACCGGAGCGGACGGCTCTCCTTCATCGGCCGGGACACGCACGAGGTCGATGTGGACCGGTGGATCGGCCGGGCCCAGCGCGAGGCCGACCGCCAGGGCGACGGGAAGCGGGTGGTCTTCCTCGTGGACACGTGCGACGCGGGCACCGCCACCGGGCGGCAGTCGCTCACCGATCTCGGCGACGAGCGGGCCGTCTGGTCCCTGGGTGCCACGGTCAGCGGTTCCCCGACGGAGCGCGGCCGGTTCAGCGGCTGGGTCGCGACCGCTCTGCACCGGCTGGCGGACACCGACTTCGCCCTCGAATCGCGCGCGATCGACTTCTCACAGTTCGTCGGCCAGGTGGCCGGTGTGGTCAAGGCCGACAGCGACTGGCGGATCTCTTTCGGCTTCAGCGTCGAACAGGGCGACGGCGACTGGCCGTTCCTGCCCAACCCGAAAGCGGTGGAACTCTCCCAGCAGGAGATCGAACGCCGCCGCGAATCCTTCTGGTACGTACCGGGACAGGACTTCGGCACCCAGGTCGCCACCGGCGCGGAGATCAGCGACGCCGTGTACTTCACCGACCGCGCGTCGGGCCGGGGCCTGGTCTCCGCCTCACCGACCACGGGCTTCTTCTCGGGGCAGGCCG
This sequence comes from Streptomyces sp. NPDC087420, assembly GCF_044744165.1. NCBI lineage: Bacteria > Bacillati > Actinomycetota > Actinomycetes > Kitasatosporales > Streptomycetaceae > Streptomyces > Streptomyces sp. NPDC087420. The sequence continues at coordinate 377,491 of NZ_JBIUXU010000001.1, read as the reverse complement.
GCCCTCTGGCGGAGTACCGCCGGTGGCTCGACGGGGACACTCCCCTGCTGATCGTCACGGGCGCGGCGGGTTCCGGGAAGTCGGGGCTGCTGGGTGTTTTGGTCTGTGCCGCGCATCCCCACCTGCGTCTGCGGTTCAGGGGCTTGTGGGAGGCCGCCGACCACGATCTGCCCGAGATCCCCGACATCATCTCGCTCCACGCGCGGCAGCGTACCGAGCGGCAGGTGATCGACATGGTCGTGGGCCAAGGGGGACTGACCCCGCCCGAGCCCGAGGAGGGGCGGGAAGCAGAGGGGAGCGACAGCGGTCTCGCCGACTTCCGGTGGACGGCCCACAGTCTCCGCGAGGCTCTTTTCGCGGAGGAGAAGCGGCGTCTGATCGTCATCGACGCGGTGGACGAGAGCGCGGAGCCGGATGCCGTGGTCAAGCTGATCGAGGTATTGACCGCACCTCCCGAGAAGGACGAGCCCTCGTGGCAGCCCTGCCGGGTCCTGGCCGGAAGCCGGCGGACCGTCGTCTCGGACCTGGCCGGGGAGGTTGCTGCACCGTCCCGGGTCACCTGGCTCGACCTGGACACCGCCGACCCGGCCGTCGTCGAGCACGACATCCGGTCCTACATCACGGCGTTGCTCCGGTCCGACAGGCGATACGGGCCAGGTACGGCGTCGTCGGACTACGTCGATCTGATGGCGAGCGTGGCGTCGCGGCAGATCGTCCGGGACGGCCGTCCTGGCGGTTCCTGGGGTCCGTTCCTGTTGGCGGGCATGCTCGTCCACTATCTGGTGACCCTGACCAATCCTCCGCAGGACGAGAATGCGGCGTGGGCGCACGCGTCTCGCGCGGCCGGGGATCTCCCCACCATCCTCGAAGCGGTACTGACGGCTCGTCAGTCCAGCCTGCCGCTCCTCCGGCCGGTCCTCGCCGCGCTGGCGCGGTCGAAGGGGGACGGGATGCCGTTGACTGTTCTGCGACGGTGCGTGGCGCTGTTCCGGGAGGCACCGAACTGGCCGGAGGCCGACTTCACGGACGACGACTTCGTCCGGACTTTGAGGGAGGCTTCGCCCTACCTGCGTACCGGACGGGACCCCGTCAGCGATGTAGCGCTCTACCGCTTGTTCCACCAAGGGCTGACGGACCGCCTCCGGGACCATCCGCATACCGGACTGGAACCGGTCGACCCGTCCCATGGACTGGTTCTGGAGAAGGAACTGCTCGCCGCGATCACCGAGCCGTACACGACGAACCCCGCCAGGCCCGATTCCTGGGCGACGGCCGAACCATACGTGCTGCGCCATGCCTTGGAACATGTCATCGAGGCGAATTCGCCGGACCACGCGGAGCGGCTGCTCACCGACCCGTACTTTCTCGTCCGGTTCGACACCCGCCGCGATCTGCGGGCCTTCGATCTGACCACGTCCACACGTGCCTCGGACTATGTCAATCTGCTCGGCACCTCATGGGCCGCGCACGGACGGTTCACCGATGCGGCGAACCGGGCCTCGGTGCTGGCGTACGACGCGCTGCGGCTGAACCTTGAGGGACTGCACGACGAATTCGCCGCCGTCGCGTTTGTTCTCTCGAACCACCAACAAAGTGCCGGCCATCCCGCACTGTGGGCCAAGGGAGGACACCTCGACACCAGCGCCCGGCTCGTGATGTCCGACGGCCGTATGGTGCACGACCTTGCTTTCTCACCCGACGGGACGCTGCTGGCGGCAGCGACCCACACGGGGGTGCAGGTCCGGGAAACGCAGACATGGCAACTCACCGTCCGCCCCTTCGCGGCCGCGGACAACTGGGTGTCCGCCGTGGCCTTCTCGCCGGACGGCAGGAGGCTCGCCCTCAATACGGGAAGCGAAGGCCGTCTGATCCATTTGTGGGACGTAGAAAAGCAATGCTTGATCGACTCCCCATGGCCGTACCACTCCGACCGCGTCGTGTCGTTGGCCTTCTCGCCGGACGGATCGTTGCTCGCCGCGGGAAGCGAAGACCACAGTGCGTCTGTCTGGGACATGACCAGCAGCCCGCCCGTCCGAGTGGCACGGCTGGAGCACGACGAGGATCTCACCGGTGTGGCGTTCAGCCCCGATGGCCTTCACCTGGCTACTTGTGGCCACGGAGGCCTGAGGCTGTGGAACAGCGCGGACAACTGGCGGCAATCGAACCAGTTCACTACGGACTGGACCATTGCGGTCGCCTACTCACCCGACGGTACGCTCCTGGCCGTACTCGACTCCGACGGAGAACTGACGCTGCGGTCGCCCACGAGTGGCGAGATCGTGCGGGGCACGCAGCTCGATGAGGAATCCATCGCGGGTGCGCTCGCGTTCTCCCCTGACGGAGCTCTTCTTGCCGCCGGCTGCAAACAAACGGTGTATCTCATCGATGTGACCTCGGCAGACATCATCGGTCATCTGCGGGGGCACACCAATCTCATTCGGGGGGCCGCCTTCCACGGCACCCCGCCCCTGTTGCTGCTGACAGGGGACGGAAACGGTGACATCCGTCTGTGGAACAGAGTTGTCGAATCCTCCGAGATCGCACCCCTGGCCCAGTTCCCGGCCCACATGGTCCGCTGTTCCGCCGATGGGCGTGTGTTGGTGGCAGCCGAGGACGAGGGCAGAACACTACGCCTGTACGACCCCGCCACAGGTGGAGCGCTGTCCGAAGTGGCCTTGGGCAGGCACACCGTGGAGCGGCTACTGGAGATCTCCCCCAACAATGATCTGCTCGTCCTGGTCAGTACCGACCAAACGCTCCTGCTCGCCCGCATCGGATTCCCGTCCCGCACCACCATCGTGGAGGTCTCTCCAGCGCAAGGAGTTCCGAAGTCAGGACCGCTCACTTCCTTCTCTCCCGACGGGAGACTGCTCGCGGTCCTCGTCTCTGCCACGGTGTATCCGCACGGCGGACCCGCCCTGATCAGAGTGTGGGACACCCAAACCCTGCGCGCGACAGGACATATCCCGCTGCCCGCGCGGCCCGGCCGCTTCCATTTCACCGGCTCCGACAAGCTCTTCGTCTCCACCCGTGGAGCGATCGCCGTCTACGACTGCTCACGCCCCGGAGAGGGTGCCCCATGACCCGCGTCCTCGCCTTCCACGGCGTACGCAACTACCGCGCCGCGGACACCACTCCCCGCGCGGGAGCGGCACGCCTCAGGGCCGAATGGCTGGCGGCCCTCGGCCCCACCGCCGCCGGGCTCGATCTGGAACACGCCTACTACGCCGACCTGTTGCGCGGCCACAAGCAGAGCGGAGAGCTGACGGACGACGACCTCGACCTGGTCGCCGCCTGGGCCCGTGTCTGGGGTATCGAGCCCGACGGAGTCCAGGGCCGTGCGACGGGGTGGCTCCGGTGGGTCTGCGGGCGGATCGCCCAACGCACGGGCGAGCGCCCTGCCGTGGTGGAGAAGTCCGTCCGCCTGTTCTTCCCCGAGGTCACGCGCTACTTCGCGGCCGGACGTGACGGTGTGCGGGAGCGGGTCAGGGCCGCTCTCCTGCGGCACCGGCCGCAGCTCGTCGTCGCCCACTCGCTCGGCAGCGTCGTCGCGTACGAAGCCCTGCACGACCTGGCGGACGAGGTGGAGGTCGAGCTCCTGCTCACCCTGGGATCCCCGCTCGCGCTCCCCCACGCGATCTTCCACCGGCTCGACCCCGCACCTCTGCGCGGTCTCGGGGCCAGGCCCGCCAACGTCGGGCGCTGGGTCAACATCGCCGACACCGGGGACTTCGTGGCCGTGCCCAAGGGCGCGCTGGCCAAGCTGTTCTCCGGCGTGGAGGAACAGCCCGACATCAGCATCGCACCGCTGTGGCCGCACAGCGCGCTGGACTACCTGCGTCACACGTCGGTACGGGACGTCCTCGCCCCGAGGAGGCCGGGCGGCGGGTCGTCCGACAACGTCGTGGACACGCCCGGTTAGCGCGCGACCTTCCTCGTCGCCCGCAGCCATTCCTTGTTCATCGCCGTGATCGACGGCAGGGGGATGCCTTTCGGGCAGGCCGTGGCGCACTCGCCGGCCAGGGTGCAGCCGCCGAAGCCCTCCTCGTCCATCGTCGCCACCATGTCCAGGACCCGGGTCTCGCGTTCCGGGGCGCCCTGGGGCAGGACGTTGAGGTGGTTGATCTTGGCGGAGGTGAAGAGCATCGCCGAGCCGTTGGGGCAGGCCGCCACACACGCCCCGCAGCCGATGCACTCCGCGTGTTCGAAGGCGAAGTCGGCGTCGGGCTTGGGGACGGGGGTGGCGTGGGCGTCGGGGGCGGATCCGGTGGGGGCGGTGATGTAGCCGCCCGCGCCGATGATGCGGTCGAACGCCGAGCGGTCCACCACCAGGTCCTTGACCACCGGGAAGGCGCCGGCCCGCCACGGCTCGACGTCGATGGTGTCGCCGTCGTCGAAGTGCCGCATGTGCAGCTGGCAGGTCGTGGTGCGCTCCGGGCCGTGGGCGTCGCCGTTGATGACGACCCCGCAGGCGCCGCAGATGCCCTCACGGCAGTCGTGGTCGAAGGCGACCGGCTCGTCGCCCTTGAGGATCAGCTCCTCGTTGAGGGTGTCGAGCATCTCCAGGAACGACATGTCCTCGGAGATCTTGTCGATCTCGTAGGTGACCATGGCGCCGGGGGCGTCGGCGTCGTGCTGGCGCCAGACGCGCAGGGTGAGCCTCATGCGTAGCTCCGCTGGGTGGGGTGGACGTACTCGAAGACGAGGTCTTCCTTGTGCAGGACGGGCGCGGCGCCGGTCCCGGTGAACTCCCAGGCCGCCGCGTACGAGAACTCCTCGTCGCGGCGCTCCGCCTCGCCGCCCTCCGTCTGCGACTCCTCGCGGAAGTGCCCGCCGCAGGACTCCGCGCGGTGCAGGGCGTCGAGGCACATCAGCTCGGCGAGTTCGAGGTAGTCGACGATCCGGTTGGCCTTCTCCAGCGACTGGTTGAACTCCTCGCCGGATCCCGGCACCTTGATGCGGCGCCAGAACTCCTCACGTATCTGAGGGATGCGGCCGAGCGCCTTGCGCAGGCCCTCTTCCGTACGGGCCATTCCGCAGTGGTCCCAGAGCAGTTCGCCGATCTCCTTGTGGAAGGAGTCGGGGGTACGGTCGCCGTCGACGGCCAGGAGCAGCCGCAGCCGGTCCTCGGTGTCGGCGACGGCCTCGACGGCCACCGGGTGGGAGTCGTCGACCGGGTCGAGGTGCGGGTTGCGGCCCAGGTAGTCGTTGACGGTGGCCGGCAGGACGAAGTAGCCGTCGGCGAGGCCCTGCATCAGCGCGGACGCGCCGAGCCGGTTGGCCCCGTGGTCCGAGAAGTTGGCCTCGCCGATCGCGAACAGGCCCGGCAGGGTGGTCTGGAGGTCGTAGTCGACCCAGAGTCCGCCCATCGTGTAGTGGATGGCCGGGTAGATCCGCATCGGGACCTGGTACGGGTCCTCGGCGGTGATCCGCTCGTACATCTCGAAGAGGTTGCCGTACTTCTCCTCGACGGCCTTGCGGCCGAGCCGGGCGATGGCGTCGGCGAAGTCGAGGTAGACGCCCTGGCCGCCGGGGCCGACCCCGCGGCCCTCGTCGCAGACGTTCTTCGCGGCGCGGGAGGCGATGTCGCGCGGGACGAGGTTGCCGAAGGCGGGGTAGATCCGCTCCAGGTAGTAGTCGCGCTCGTCCTCGGGGATCTGGCCGGGCGGCCGGGTGTCGCCGTGCGCCTGGGGGACCCAGATGCGGCCGTCGTTGCGCAGGGACTCGCTCATCAGCGTCAGCTTGGACTGGTGCTCGCCGGAGCGCGGGATGCAGGTGGGGTGGATCTGGGTGAAGCAGGGGTTGGCGAAGTACGCGCCCCGCCGGTGGGCGCGCCAGGCGGCGGTGGCGTTGCTGTTCTTGGCGTTGGTGGAGAGGTGGAAGACGTTGCCGTAGCCGCCGGTGGCGAGGACGACGGCGTCGGCGAAGTAGGAGGAGACCTTGCCGGTGATCAGGTCGCGGGCGACGATGCCGCGCGCCCGTCCTTCCACGACGATCAGGTCGAGCATCTCGGTACGGGGGTGCATCTCGACGGCCCCGGCGGCGATCTGCCGGGAGAGTGCCTGGTAGGCGCCGAGGAGCAGTTGCTGTCCTGTCTGGCCGCGCGCGTAGAAGGTACGGGAGACCTGGACGCCGCCGAAGGAGCGGGTGTCGAGGAGGCCGCCGTACTCACGGGCGAAGGGCACGCCCTGGGCGACGCACTGGTCGATGATCTCGACGGAGACCTCGGCGAGCCGGTGGACGTTGGACTCTCGGGCGCGGAAGTCGCCGCCCTTGACCGTGTCGTAGAAGAGCCGCTGGATGGAGTCGCCGTCGTTGCGGTAGTTCTTGGCGGCGTTGATGCCGCCCTGCGCGGCGATGGAGTGGGCGCGGCGCGGGGAGTCCTGGTAGCAGAACTGGACGACGTGGTAGCCCTGTTCGGCGAGGGTGGCACCGGCGGCGCCGCCCGCCAGGCCCGTACCGACGACGATGACGGTGTGCTTGCGGCGGTTGGCGGGGTTGACGAGTTTCGCCTCGAAGCGGCGGCGGTTCCAGCGCTCGGCGACCGGTCCTTCGGGGGCTGTGGTGTCGGCGACGGGGTCGCCGGTGGTGTAGTCGGTGTAGTCCTGCATGTCGGCTCCGTTCATGTCAGCTCACGACCCCGCTCATGACGCCTACGGGTACGGCGATGAATCCCGCGGTCAGCACCACGGCCAGGACGTTGGCCGACGCCTTGAGGATCCGTTCGCGGGTGGGGCTGCCCATGCCGAGGGTCTGGGCGGCGCTCCAGAACCCGTGCTGGATGTGCAGTCCGAGCGCCAGCATCGCGACGATGTAGATGGTGTTGCCGTACCAGGTCGAGAAGGTGTCGACGACGTTCTGGTACGGACGGCCTTCCTGGAAGCCGCCGGAGTGCACCGTGCCGGTGGTGAGGTCGAGGATGTGCCAGACGATGAACAGCGCGAGGATGATCCCGCCCCAGCGCATGGTGCGGGTGGCGTACGTGGCGCGCTGCCGCTTGTGTACGTACCCGGTCGGCCGCGCCGCGCGGTCCCGTCGGCTCAGCTGGTAGGCGCAGACGGCGTGCAGGACGACGGCGGCGACCAGGCCGATCCGCAGTCCCCACAGCGCCCACTCGTAGTGCAGGACGGGTTCACCGATGGTCCGCAGCCAGTGCGCGTATCCGTTGAAGGAGTCCAGGCCGAAGAAGATCTTGAGGTTGCCGTACATGTGCGCGACGAGGTAGGCGAGCATGAACAGGCCGCTGACGGCCATGATCACCTTTTTGCCGACCGTCGATCCCCACAGGGTGCGCGGCAGGGACGCGCGCCGGTCCGTCCGCGTTGCCAGAGCCATGTACTTGACGGTAGGGGCGGCGCGACCAGAGGTCCAAGACATGGTGCGGCTCATGTCCATAGGGTGTGCCTATGATGGATGGATGCAGTTCCAGCAGTTGCTCTACTTCGTCGCGGTCGCCGAGACCAGGCACTTCACCCGCGCCGCGGAGCGGGTCCACGTCTCCCAGCCGTCCCTCTCGCAGCAGATCAGGGCGCTGGAGAAGGAGCTGGGCGCCGAGCTGTTCAGCCGGGCCCGCGGCAATGTCACGCTGACCGACGCGGGCGAGGCGCTGCTGCCCCTGGCCCGCCGGATCCTGGCCGACTCCGAGACGGCCCGCCTGGAGGTGCAGGAGCTGGTCCAGCTGCGGCGGGGCCGGGTCAGGCTGGGGGCGCCGCCCAGCCTGTGCACCGGGCTGCTGCCCGAGGTGCTGCTGGCCTTCCACGAGCTGCATCCGGGCATCGAGCTGCTGATCGAGGAGAACGGCTCGCACGATCTGGTACGGGCGCTGGCCCGCGGCGACCTCGATCTGGCGCTGGTGGTCCTGCCGCTGCCGGCCCCCTCCCCCGCGCTGACCACCGTCGAACTGCTCCACGAGGACCTGGTCGTGGTCTCCTCGGCGTCCGCGCCGCCGCCGCGCAGGCCGCTGCGGATCGCCGATCTGGCGGACCAGCCGCTGGTGATGTTCCGGCACGGCTACGACCTGCGCGACCTGACCGTGGCCGCCTGCCGCGCCGAGGGGTTCGAGCCGTCGTTCGTCGTCGAGGGCGGGGAGATGGACGCGGTGCTGGGCTTTGTCCGGGCCGGTCTCGGGGTCGCCGTCGTCCCGAGCATGGTCGCCGGGCGGACCCGCGACCTGCGGGTCACCCCGCTCGCGCGGCCGGGACTGAGCCGTACGGTCGCCCTCGCCCACCGCAGCGACGTGGCGCCGCCACGGGCGGCCCGGGAGCTGGAACGGGTCCTGCTCTCCACCCGTACGGGAGCCCGGATGTCGGCCGAGACCGCCGCATGGCGCTCGGCCCGAACGGCGGAGGCCCGGGCCGCCGCGTCGGCGGAGGCCCGGGGGCGGGGTCCGGCCGCCGGGCCCCGCGCGTAGACCGCCTCCGGAACGCCTCTAGACCGCGTCCAGCAGCGACAGGCGATGAAGGTGCTCCGGCGGTCCTGGGCGCGCGTAGAACCAGCCCTGCGCGGTGTCACAGCCCAGCCGGCGCAGATGGTCCGCCTGCGCGCCGGTCTCCACACCCTCCACCGTGACCGCCAGGTCCAGACTGTGCGCGAGCGAGACGATGCCCTCGACGATCTTCAGGTCGACCGGGTCCGCCGGATGCTGCTGCATGCCCTGGGTGAAGGAACGGTCCAGCTTGAGCACGCTCACCGGCAGTCTGCGCAGATTGGCGAGATTCGAGTAGCCGGTGCCGAAGTCGTCCAGCGCGATGTCCACGCCCATCTCGGCGAGCTGGCGCAGCGGCTTGAGCAGGTCCTCGTCGGCGCCGATCAGCGCCGACTCGGTGACCTCCAGGCAGAGCGCCCCCGGCGCGAGGCCGATCCGCTCCAGCACCTCGACCGTCTCGGCGACCAGCCCCGGATGGTGGAGCTGGGTGGGCGAGAGGTTCACGTTGATGCGCAGCGGCCGGCCCACGGCCCCCTCGGGCAGCTGGTCCTGCCACGCCTTGGCCTGCCGTACGGACTGTTCGAGCACCCAGCGGCCGAGCGGCACGATCAGCCCGGTGTGCTCGGCGAGCGGGATGAACCGGTCGGGCCCGAGGATGCCGTGCTGCGGGTGCAGCCAGCGCACCAGGGCCTCCGCGCCGTGGACCGTACCGTCGTCCAGGTGCACCAGCGGCTGGTACTCGATGAAGAACTCGCCGCGCTCCAGGGCCGCGGGCAGCGCCGTGGTCAGCCCGTGCCGGGTGATCGCGCGCGCGTCGGCCTCGGCGTCGGCCAGCTCGAAGCGGTTGCCGCCCGCCGCCTTGGCGCGGTACATGGTGATGTCCGCGCTCCGCAGGACCTCGGCGGGGGCGCGCCCGGCGACCGGGCCCTCCACGATGCCGATGCTGCCCCGGACCGTGAACTCCCGCCCGTCGAGGCGGATCGGGGTGGCGAGCACGCCGAGGATCCGGGAGGCGAGGTCGGCCACCTCGCCGCACGAGGCGTGTCCGGTGGTCAGCGCCACGAACTCGTCGCCGCCGATCCGCGCCACCATCTCGCCCGGGGCCGTGGCGCAGCTCTGGAGCCGGTCCGCGACCTCGACCAGCAGCCGGTCGCCCGCCGAGTGCCCGAGGCTGTCATTGATGGCCTTGAAGCCGTCGAGGTCGAGGTAGCAGAGCCCGAAGCGGCTCCCGTCCGGTGCGGCGAGGGTCTTCTCCAGCCGCTCGAAGAACAGGGTCCTGTTGGGCAGTCCTGTCAGGGCGTCGTGCGTGGCCTCGTAGCGCAGCCGCAGGTTGAGCAGCCGGCGCTCGGTGGTGTCCTCCATCAGCGCGAGCTGGTACTGCGGGGCGCCCTCGGCGTCCCGCAGCAGCGAGACGGTCAGGTTGGTCCAGAGGACCGTGCCGTCGTTGCGGTAGAAGGGCTTCTCGCAGCGGAAGTGCTCCCGCTCGCCCCGCACCAGCTCGCCGTACATGCGCCAGACCTGGGGGACGTCCTCCGGGTGGACCCACTCGCTCACGTTGCGGCTGCGGACGTGGTGTTCGAGCCCGCCGAACATCTGGATGAGGGTGTCGTTGACCTCCAGCATGTTGCCGTCGAGGTCGGCGATCCCTATGCCGATGGCGGCGTCGTCGAAGACCGCGCGGAACCGGACCTCCGTGGCGTGCAGCGCCTGCTCCGCGTGGCTGCGGGCGGCGAGGGCCGAGCGCGCGATGGCCTCCTGCTCGGCGAGGGTCCGCTCGCGCAGTGCCTGGGCGAAGCCGGCGGCCAGCGCGTGCTGGAGCCGGGCGCACCGGGCGCGGGCCTCGTCGGCGGGCAGCGTCTCCGTGCCGCAGTACAGCACCAGGTACGAGTCGACGACGCCGAGCGTACGGCCGAGGGCCTCGGGGTCCGTGCAGTGCGCCGCCACCAGGGCCGCGCCGACGCCTCCGGCGGGCGCGGGGTCGAAGTGGCGCGCGTGCAGCGCGCCGCTCAACTCCCGTGCCAGCGGGAGCAGAAGCGCCTCGAACTCGGTCCGGGTCAGCGACGTCGCGCTGGCCGGGAAGATCGCCCGGCTCCAGATCGTCGCCAGCCGTCTGAGTCTGTCCTCCAGGCCGTCCGGGTCCGACGTGGCTCCCGCTGTCTCCTGCGCCGGCATCATCACGCCTTGCGTCCCACTCCGGCGAAGCCCGAGAAGGCGTACGGATCCTCCTGGTCGGCGGGGCTGTCGGGCCGCCAGTCGGGCATGGCCACCAGGCCGGGTTCGACCATCTCGAACCCGTCGAAGAACCGGGCCGTCTCCTCCTGGGACCGCATCACGAGCGGGTTGCGGATGGTGCGGTAGACGCCGACGGCGCCGCCCACCTGCTCCTTGGGGACGGGGACGCCTTCGTACGAGGCGTGGGTGAGGACGATCAGGCTGCCGGGCGCGAGCGCGTCCCGCAGCTCGGCGACCGCGCCGTAGGGGTCGTCCGCGTCCTCCAGGAAGTGCAGGACGGCGACGAGGAGCAGGGCCACGGGGCGTTCCAGGTCCAGCAGTCCGGCGGCCTCGCGGCTGGTGAGGATCTGGGCGGGCTTGCGGAGGTCCGCGCTCACGACGGCGGCGTGGTCGACCCCGGTGAGGACGGCCTGGCTGTGAGCGACGGCGACGGGGTCGTGGTCGACGTAGAGCACCCGGGCGGTGGGGTCGGCGGCCTGGGCCACTTCATGGACATTCCCGTAGGTCGGAATGCCGGAGCCGATGTCGAGGAACTGGTTGACACCGTTGTCCAGGGCGAATTTGACCGCGCGGCGCATGAACGCGCGGTTCGCCTTCATGATCTTGGGCAGCCCCGGCATGAACTCCATTGCCTTGCGCGCGGCTTCCCTGTCCACCTCGAAATTGTGCGAACCGCCCAGATAGTAGTCGTAAATGCGGGAAACGCTCGGCACCGATATGTCGATGCCCTGCGGGGCCCAGGCGGGACGCTCCATCGATGTCTCCAACAGTCGCCACGGGGTCACGGCCATGTACATGGCCGGTTGTTCGAGCCGAGGCTACTGATCGCCCGCCAAGAGAGCGAGCCCAAACGGAAATTAACGGTCCGTTCTTCGTCACACGTCTTGAACACGTCTCTTGACCACATGCCTTACCCGCGCGTGCAGTTGACTTACCCTCAGACGTGCCCGATCCGCCGTCACGCGGGGGGCGTGGGACGGCGGACCGGGCGGGCCGGAGGCGACGGAGAGACTACTTCGGCGCTCCGACCAGCTTTGCCTGCGGCGAGACCGCGTACCAAGTGCCGCCCACGCCTTGGCCGTTGGTGTCACCCGGCTTCTTGTCGCCGGTGAAGGTGTACACGGGCCAGCAGTCGATGCTCTGCTGCTTGATTCCGTCGGGCCGGTCGAAGGTCACAAAACCCTTCTCGATGATCCCTTCGGTGTCATTCTTGTCGACGGGGGCGACAACCGGCCACTTGTCGAGGCAGGCCCCGGTGCAGGCCGACTTCATGGGCCACGCGGAGTCCTTCTTGAACCGGTAGACCGTCATGCCCTTGGAATCCACGATGATGTCGCCGAGCTTGGGATCCTTGCGGACCGAAAGTCCCGGCAGGTCGGCGACGGTGACCTCGTCGGCCGGCGCGGCCTTCTTGCCGTCGGGTGCGGAGGCGAACCAGGTCCCGCCCACACCCTGGCCGTTGGCGTCGCCGGGGCTCTCGTCCTGGGCGTAGCGGTACATCGGCCAGCCGGCGATGGTGAGTTGCTTGGTGCCGTCGGCGCGGGCGACCTCGCCCAGCAGGGCCGGGTCGACGCCGGCCGGGGCCTTGGCGCCCTCGGCGGACACGACGGGCCAGGCCTTCTCGCAGTCGCCCTCACAGTTCGACTTGGGCGGGCTGGCGGTGTCCTTGTCGAAGCGGTAGAGCGTGAAGCCCTCGCTGTCGGTGACGACCTCGCCGAGCTCCTTGCTGTCCCACACGGCGAGTTGACCGGCCGCCGTGGCCTCGGCCTTGGCCGCCGCGTCGGAGCCGTAGGCGTCGGAACCGTAGTCGTCCCCGGCCGCCGCCGCGGCTCCGACCGGCGCTCCGTTGGTGGTGGTGCCCTGCTCCTGACCGCACGCCGTCGTCAGGGCCAGTACGGCCACCGCGGTCACCGCGAGCGAGGCGTTCCGCCAGGTGTTCATATCAACTCCGCTTGTCTGTAAGTCAGTTGGGCGCCGGGCTGCGCCGGTTCATGGCCCTAAGTACGGGCCGGGCACGGTCCCCCGTTCAACGCGGCCGGAAAAAACTTCTGACATCCAAACCCGCGCCCCGCCAAATCCCCCTATCAGGGGGGATTTTCTCGACTTTCCGCGTGTCGGAGGAATTTGAGGAACAGGATCCTGCCCGTGTACGGATCCCAAGTCGGCCGGCTGGTGGCGGCCGCTTCACTCATCTGGCTGTTCGCCGTGCCCGTACCGGCCGCAGCCCACAGTTGCGCCTACGCGTCCATAGGCCCCGACGGTTCTGTGGTGGCGGTGGCGAAGACGGGCGGGGGGCACTGCCCGCCCTGGCCGTCCTGGCCGCCCAGCCCGCCCCCACCCCCGCCGCCGAAACCGACCCCGCCGCCTCCCCCGCCGCCCGAGACGACCCCGCCTCCCAAGCCGACACCCAAGCCCACGCCCACCCCGAAGCCGACACCGAAACCGACCCAGGCCGAGCCGAGGCCGACACCCCGGCCGGTGCGGCCCGCCCCGCCGCCACCCGTCCCCGCGCCCGAGCCCCCGCCGCCGCCGAAGCCGACCCCGCGACCCCCGTCGCCCACCCCGCCGCCGAGCCCCTCGCCCACTCCGTCGGCCCGTCCGACGCCGTCCCCCATCGCCCTGCCCACCTTTCACAAGGCAGTGCGCAAGCAGCCGCGCGGGGGACCCTCCCCCGTCACCCTGATGCTGCTGATCACGGCCCCCGCCGCACTCGCCGTGGCCGTACTGCGCCCCCGTTCTTCCCGCTGATCCGCTGATCCAACGGAGGTTCCATGTCGGAATGGCTCGTTCTGAGCATCGCCATGGCGGCGGCCAGTGCCGTCGTCCTCACCATCGTCGTCATCAACAACCGCCGGCTGCGGGAGGATGACGACCCCACCCAGACCCCCGACGTCATGGAATACATGACGATGATGATCGGAGTGATCTACGCGATCGTTCTCGGCCTCGCGATAGCCGGGGTCTGGGAGGGCCGCAGCGCCGCCCAGGAAAACGTACGACAGGAAGCCCAGGCCCTGCACGAGATCCAGCAGCGGGTCCAGGTCTATCCGGCGGACATCCGTGACCGGATCCGCGCCGATGTCGACACGTACGCCTCGTACGTCGTGCACACCGAGTGGCCCCACATGTCCGAGCACAACGCCCTCAGCGCGAAGGGCACCCGGCTGTTCGAGCGGATCCGCTCGGACGTGTCGCGGTACGCGCCCCGTACCGAACTGGAAGGGCAGACGTATCAGCCCCTGGTCGAACAGGTGGCGGTCGCGGACGACGCGAGAGGCGCCCGCGGCCAGAACGCCGGGGCCACCATGCCGGGGGTCGTCTGGTTCGGTCTCATCGTCGGAGCCGTCGTCACCGTGGGGCTGATCTTCGTCCTCCAGATCCGCCGGACCTTCCGGGAACTGCTGCTGGCGGGGCTGTTCAGCGTCCTGATCGCCTTCCTGCTCTTCCTCATCTGGGACTTCGACGCTCCCTACGGCCGTGGCATCGCCGCGACGGCGGCCCCGTTCGTCGACCTCTTCCCCGCGATCGGGAACTGAGACGGTCGGGCTGAGACGGTCGGGCTGAGACGGTCGGGCTTGAGACGGTCCGCCTGAGACAGCTCCACCGGAGGCACGGCTGTCCGCCACCCGGGGGACGGCCGTGCCCCATTCGCCCGTCAGCGATCGCGGCTGTGATAGTGCGCTCCTAGCGTTTCGGGCATCGAGGTGCATTCCGTGCCAGGTGTGGAAATCGTTCCGCAGGTGCTCCTCGGGGACCCGGAGGATTCACCATGCGCGCGATACGAGCCGCGTCCACCGCTCTGCTCGGAGCGACCGCACTCGCCCTGACGGCACCCACGGCGGTGGCGGCGCAGCGGGGCGCCGGCCTCGGCTTCACCGTCACGCCCTCCACGGTCGCGGCGGGCGGCCGGCTGACGCTGGCGGCGCCCGGCTGCCGCTCGTCCGGAACCGCGTCGTCGGCGGTCTTCGACACGGTCACCGTCCCGGCGGGCGGGACGGCCGCCGCCACCGTCGACTGGGACGCCAAGCGCGGTGCGACGTACCGGACCACCTTCACCTGCGGGACCGGGGGGACGGCGGCGGCATCGTTCACCATCGCGGGCGGCGCGACTCCGACCCGTACCCCCACCGTGCGGCCGACCCGCACCCCGGCGCCGGTCACCACCGCCACCTCCGTCGCGCCCGGCGGCGTCAGGGGCGGTCTCGGCGGCAGCGTCGGCGGGATGAACACCGCCGAGATCCTGGCGGGTACGGCACTGGTGGTGGCCGCGGCCACCGGCACCATCTACGTCGTGCGCCGCCGCGCGGAGAACCGCGGGCACTGACGCCCCCGGCCCCCCGCGATCCCGCTCCGACGCCCGTCGCCCCGAGTCCTGTACGAGGACTCGGGGCGACGGGCGTCGGGGGCCGGGCGGCAGAGCGGGTCAGATCTGCCCGCCGGCCGCGCGGCGGCGGCGCGCCAGGAAGAAGGAACCGCCGACCGCGGCCGTGGCGACGAGCCCGGCGCCGATCCCCACCTCGGTCGAGCTGGGTCCGACGGAGCCGCCGAGACCACCCTGCGCACCGCGCCCGGCGAGCACCTCGAACTGGTGCGTCTCGACGCGCGGGTTGTCGCTGCACCTGACGACCAGGTTGTAGCGGCCGGGTGTGGCGTTGTCGCGGATCCGCGCCGTGGCCGACACGTTCCCCGACGGGTTCACCGGGAAGCGCACCTGCCGGAAGGCGTTGGAGTCGACGGTGCCTCCGTGGCCGCAGCCCTGGGCCGAGATGTGGATCGTGCTGCCCTGGTGGACCGCGAACGGATTGACAGTGACATTTCTGGGACCGTTGGTGGCGCCGGCCAGCGGGGCGGAGAGCGCCACGGCCGCGCAGGCGGTCGCGGTGACCGCGAGAGCGCGTGAAGCACGCATCGTTGAACCTCCAGCGGAAGACGCCCCAAAGCGGTGCTCCGGGAAGATCGACGAGTACGCCTTCCATGACGAACCCTCACCGGACGTCCCATTCGCCGCATTTCGGCGCTGGTCCACCCCGGTGAGGCGACACGCCGACAGAACGCTCCCCTGGCCGGTGGATACGCAGGTCACGGACCGTCAGAAGTTTTATACGGTGAATACTCGGATGGGCCAGCACCCGTCGAGCCGCCACCCGTTCGCCCCTCAGTGATCGCCGCCGCCGCACACCGCGCTTAGCGTGCCTACAGGCGCCCACGAAGGGAGAACCATGGGCCAGGACCACACCGTCCCGGAGTCGAGGAAGCGCTCCCCCTGGGGCGTGCTGGCTCTCGTCATGCTCAGCGGGATCGCGCTGATGCGGAACGGGGTGGACGCACCACTGGGACCACCGCAGCCCGCGGCGGCGGCCGCGCCGGCCGGTCAGATCGACCCGGCCGCCCTCGCCGTCACCACGTCGGCCGTGAAGCCCCTGCCGTACGCGCCGATGTCACGGGTGCGGATCCCGGAGATCAAGGTCGACGCGCCGGTGGTGGACGTGGGCCTGGACCGGGACGGCTGGATCGCGGCCCCCGAGCCGCAGGACCCCAACCTGGCGGGCTGGTACCAGAACGGGGTGGCGCCGGGCCAGCGCGGTACGGCGGTGGTCGTCGGCCATGTCGACAACCAGGCGGGCCCTGCCGTCTTCTACGGGCTCGGCTCGCTGGAGAAGGGCCAGCACGTCGAGGTGAGCCGCTACGACGGCCGGGTGGCGGTGTTCGAGATCTACGGGGTCGAGGTATTCGCGAAGGACGACTTCCCCGGGCCCCGGGTCTACGGCGACACCGGCCGGCCGGAGCTGCGGGTGATCACCTGCGGCGGCGGCTACTCGAAGGCGGGCGGCTATGACGGCAACGTGGTCGTCTTCGCCCGGCTGGTCAGGACACGCTGACCGGCCGGGCGAAGACGGCGGGGGGTGGGGGCGGGTGGTCCTGGTGCTGGTGCTGGTGTCGGTACGGCTACGTCTACGGGTGCGGTACGCCGATCCCGTACCCCTCCGCGATCAGCTCGGGCAGATAGCGGCGCAGCGCGGCCACACTCTGCTCACGGTTGCCGCCGGCGTCGTGCGAGAGCACCACGACCCCGGGCCCGGCCCCGTCCCGGACCGCCTTGACGATCTTGTCGGTGCCGGGGGTGGTCCAGTCCAGGGTGTCGACGGTCCAGGCCAGGGGTTCCATGCCCAGCTCGGCGCCGATCTCGAAGGAGTGCCGGTTCCACGCGCCGTAGGGGGCGCGGAACCAGACCGGCGGGGCGCCGACGGTGTCCTCGATCAGCTCGCTCGTGCGCGCAATCTCCTTGCGGATCGCGGACGGCGCGAGCTTGGGCAACTGCGGGTGCGACCAGGTGTGGTTACCCACGACGTGCCCGTCGGCCGCCATCTGGCGGAGCAGGTCCGGGCTGTACGAGGCCATCTCGCCGCAGACGAAGAACATCGCGCGGACGTCGTGGGCGCGGAGCGTGCGCAGGATGTCGGGGGTGTAGCGGGGGTCGGGGCCGTCGTCGAAGGTGAGCACCACCGTGTGGCCCACCTGGGGCAGTTCGAGGAACGGCTTCTCACGGACGGGCGGTGCGGGGGTGCGGAAGCCGGACGGGGCGTCGCCGGTCATGGGCGAGAGCCGGTAGGCGGCGGGGTTGCGGACGGCCCCCGCCGGCGGGCCTCCGGCGGGCGGTCCCGCCGCGGCCACCGGGGCGGCGGAGACGCCTGGGGCCCGGGCCTCGCCCGGGAAGAACACCCGGGTGGTGACGGCGGCGCCGAGACAGGCGGCGATGCGGAGGAGGGCGCGGCGCCCCGGAATCATTTCTTCCTTTTTCATGACTAATGGCTCGCACGGCGGATGCGCCGGACCGCACACCGACACGGCCGCGCGCGCGAAAGCACCCGATGGGACCAGCCCGCGATCTGCCGGCCAGGGCGGGCCCTCCGTCGGGGACTTCACGGGGAGCGGATAGCCTGCGGCCGTGACTGAGCAGCAACCCACCTCATTCGAACGTGGCACCGACGGACCCAAGGTGATCGTCGTCGGCGTGGACGGATCGCAGTCCTCGTACCGCGCGGCCGCGTACGCCGCGGGTCTCGCCCGGCGGCAGAGGGCTCTGCTCGCCATCGTCTACGTCCAGCCCGTGGTGTCGGCGGGGGCCGCCCTCGGCGCCCCGGCGACCGGCACGACCGGGGAGATCGCCGAGGAGCTGGTGGCCGAGATCCGGCTCGCGACCGAGCGGTTCAAGGACATATGGGACGTCCGCTGGGAGTTCCACACCTTCCACGGGGACCCGTACAGCGGCCTGGTCACCGCTGCCGACGAACTCACCGCGGACGCCGTGGTGGTGGGCGCGTCGGAGTCGGCGGGACACCGGATCGTGGGGTCCGTGGCGGTACGGCTGGTCAAGGCGGGCCGCTGGCCGGTGACGGTCGTCCCGTAACCACGGCCCCCACACTTCCTAGCCGCCCATCCTGAGCCCGTCCGCCGCCGCTCCCCGGCCCAGGACCGCCTTCGTGATCGCCGCCTGCGCCTCCCGGTAGTCCGCCCGGTCCGGCGAGCGCCGCAGCGCCTCGGGCAGGTTGACCACCCGGCCGGCCCCGGTGTCCATCCACTGCGGGACGAACTCCGCCTTCGTCACCGGCCAGCGCGCGCCCGGCGCGGCGGGCGGCGCGAAGGTGAAGCGGCCGATCGAACCCTGATTCCCCCGGGGGTCCTCCGCGCCCTCGTGGTTCACCATCGAGCCCGCGATCTGGTCGCCCATGCCGTAGACGATCCACGTGCCATTGACCTTCTCGTACGCCTGCGGCACATGCGCGTGCGTGCCGAGGATCAGGTCGATGTCGGGACGCCCGCCGGTCCGCGCCGCCGTGAGCCCGCGCCCGAGGTCCACCTGGCGCGCGTCGGGGGCCGTCTGCCACTCGGTGCCCCAGTGGAGGCTGACCACCACCACGTCGGCGCCGGCCGCCCTGGCGGCGCGCGCGTCGGCGACGATCCGCCGCTCGTCGATGCCCCGGACCGCCCAGGGCTGCCCGTCGGGGAGCGGATATCCGTTGGTGTCGTACGTGTAGGCCAGCTGGGCGACTTCGGCGCCGCCCGCCGTCATGAGCGCGGGGCGGGCGGCCTCGGCGGCCGAGCGGGCCGAGCCCGCGTGCCGGACCCCGGCCCGGTCGAGCGCGTCCAGCGTTCTGCGTACCCCGGCCGCGCCGTCGTCCAGGGAGTGGTTCGACGCGGTGGAGCAGGAGTCGTAGCCGGTGTGGCCCAGCGCGGCGGCCACCTCGGGCGGGGACTTGAAGGCCGGGTAGCCGGTGTAGGGGCCGCCGTTCGCCCCGTACACCGTCTCCATGTGACAGATCGCCACATCGGCCCGTGACACCACGGGGCGCACCCCGGCGAGCATGGGGCGGAAGTCGTAGCCCCGGCCGCCCGCGTCGGCGTTCGCCCGGCCGATCACGGAGTCGTGCGGCAGGACGTCGCCCGAGGCGACCAGCGTGAACCCGCGCTGTGGCGCGCCGCCGCCGGCCGCGGAGGGCGGCGCGGCCCCGGGCGGCGGACGGTCCCGCTCCGCGTCGGGCGCGTGGTTCCGGCCGGGGGCCGCGCAGGCCGCCGCCGTACCGAGGAGCAGGACGGCCGCGGCCACCGCTCCGCCCTGTCGTCTGCGCTGTGTCATCGGCCGGACTCCGTTCCTGGGGGACGATCACCTTGCATACATATAGTCATATAAATGGATGTCAGGTAACCAAGCGACCAAGAAGCCCGAAAGGGACCGATCGCCCGCGCCGGGACCGTTCACCGCACCACTCGCCGCAGTGAGCGACCGCTCGTCGCACGCCTCCGCGCGCTGTCTGTCCCCGGCCGCCGCCATGCGCTCGTATACGCGAGGCGACAGCGACGTCACCGGGAAGGGCGTGCACCATGACCACAGCGACAGCGACCGCGGCTGCCTCCGCGTCGGCGACCGCCACGACCGACGAACGGGCCCTGGCCACGCTCCAGCGCGAGCACGGCGCCGCCCTGCTCCACTTCCTGCTGGGGCTGACCTACGGCGACCGGCAGCGGGCCGAGGACCTCCTCCAGGAGACGCTCGTACGGGCCTGGCAGCACCCGGAGGCGTTCTCCGCTCCCTTCGAGTCGATGCGGCCCTGGCTGTTCACCGTCGGCCGCCGGCTGGCGATCGACGCGCGCAGGTCCCGGCTGGCGCGCCCCTCGGAGGTCGGTGACGAGATCCTGGCCGCCACCCCCGATCCGCGCGACCCGACGGAGTGCGCGGTCGCGGGACTCGACGTACGGCAGGCGGTACGGGAGCTGAGCCCCGAGCACCGGGCGGTGCTCGTGCAGATCTACTTCCGGGGGCTGAGCGTCGGCGAGGCGGCGCGGACGCTCGGGATCCCGCCGGGCACGGTCAAGTCCCGTTCGTACTACGCGCTGCGGGCGCTGGGCCGCTCACTGCCCGGCTACAGCCGGTCGTCCGCGTCGCAGAAGAGCGAGCGGGCGTGCGGTTCACGGGCCGGCGCGACCCCCTCGGCCACACCCGTCACAATCCACTCCCGTCGGCCGTCCGATCCTGCTCTTCTGGCCACGCGGGACGGTCACCGCCGGTTCAATGCTCCCTGAAGCAGGCTTCGGGGAAAGGAAGGAAGGCGGAAAGCATGCGTCCGGAATGTACCGAAGGGGGCGGCGGAGGCGGCCTGTTGGTGCCGATGGCTTGGATGTACGCGGAGTATGTCGCGGACGAGCTGCTGCGCACCGGCGACCTCATGCCGCCGACCACACTGGAGTACCGGGCCGGCCGGGACGCGCTGGCCCTGACCATCTTCCTGTCCGACGGGTCGGTGACCGGGCCGGGGGGCGGGGCCAGGATGGCGGAGTGGCGCTCGCTCACCGCGTACGGCACGTCGTGGAGCGAGTGGGTGTCCCGGCGGCTGCGCGTCCTGGAGGCGGCGGGGGCCGGGAGCGCCGATCCTGATCTGGAGCTGGCGGGGGCCGCCTGGCGGTGGCTGGAGGAGACCGAGCTGCTGGCGCCCGACCTGGACGCGGTCGGACCCGCGGGCCCGGTGGGCGAGGAGCCGTTCCCGGCGGCGGAGGAGGAGGGTCCGCAGGTGTGGACCCCGGCGTGGCAGCTGGGGCTGCCGCTGGGGCACCTGGCGATCCAGCTGTTCTGACGCCCCGCCGTACGGCCCCCGCCGGGGTGCGGCGGTCAGGAACCGTGCACGCCCGCCCGGTACTTGGGGATGCGCACGGTGATCCGCGTCCCGGCCCCGACCCCCGTCTCGATGACGAGGCCGTACGCGTCCCCGTACACCTGCCGCAGCCGCTCGTCCACGTTGAGCAGCCCGATGCCGGTGGACGCGCCGCCCTCGCCGCGCAGGATCTGCCGCAGCCGGTCCGGCTCCATGCCGACCCCGTCGTCCTCGATCACCACCTCCGCCTCGGAGCCCGCGTCGAGCGCGCTGATGGTGATGCGGCTCGTGGTGACCGCGCCCTCCAGGCCGTGCTTGACCGCGTTTTCGACCAGCGGTTGCAGACAGAGGAAGGGCATGGCCACCGGCAGCACCTCGGGGGCGACCTGGAGGGTGACCGAGAGCCGCTCGCCGAACCGGGCCCGGACGAGCGCCAAGTACTGGTCGATGGAGTGCAGTTCGTCGGCGAGGGTGGTGAAGTCGCCGTGCTTGCGGAACGAGTAGCGGGTGAAGTCGGCGAACTCCAGCAGGAGTTCCCTGGCCCGCGCCGGGTCGGTGCGCACGAACGAGGCGATGGCCGCCAGGGAGTTGAAGATGAAGTGCGGGGAGATCTGCGCGCGCAGCGCCCTGATCTCCGCCTCGATGAGCCGCGTACGGGAGCGGTCCAGCTCGGCCAGTTCCAGCTGGACGGAGACCCAGCGGGCCACCTCCCCCGCCGCCCTGGCGAGGACCGCCGACTCGCGCGGGGCGCAGGCGACGAGGACGCCCAGCACCCGGTGGTCGACGGTCAGCGGGGCGGCGACGCCCCAGCGCAGCGGGCACTCGACGTCGTCGCACCGGAGGGCGAAGGCCGTGCCCCTGCCCCCGCTGAGCACCCCCTCGACCTGCTCCATGACATGGGTTCCGTGGTGCTCCCCCAGCCCGTTCCAGACCAGCACCCGGTCCCGGTCGGTCAGGCACAGCGCGTCCGTGCCGAGCAGCGAGCGCAGCCGCCGGGCGGCCTTGCGCGCGCTCTCCTCGGTGAGTCCGGCGCGCAGCGGCGGCGAGGCCAGCGAGGCGGTGTGCAGGGTCTCGAAGGTCGCGTGCTCGACCGGCGTGCCGACGTCGCTGGTACGGACGGGCCGGGCGGTGCGGCGGCCGAGGAGGAACCCGCCGGCGAGCAGCAGCGGGCCCAGCACGATCAGGACGGCGAGGGCGGCGGCTCCGCTCATCGGGCGACCCTCTTCCCGCCGGGGGCACCGGCGCGGGCGCGCGGCATCAGGGTCTCCGGGAGGTGGAAGCGGGTCATCGCGGCGTTCGTGCCGGGCGGTATCCGGCTCCGGGTGGCCAGGGAGACCAGGATCATCGCGAGGAAGCCGACCGGGACGGACCAGACGGCGGGCCAGGCGAGCAGCGCGTGCGGCCAGCCGGACCTCACGGCGCCGCTGACGGTGACGAGCGTGGCGACGAAGGCGAGTCCGCCGCCGAGCAGCAGTCCGGCGACCGCGCCGGGCGGGGTGAGCCTGCGCCACCAGATGCCGAGCACGAGCAGCGGGCAGAAGGAGGAGGCGGAGACCGCGAAGGCCATGCCGACCGAGTCGGCGACGGGCATCCCGCTGACGAGGAGGGAGCCGCCGAGCGGTACGGCCATGGCGAGCGGGGTCGCCAGCCGGAAGTGGCGTACGCCCCGGGAGGGCAGGACGTCCTGGGTGAGGACCCCGGCGACGGCCATGGTCAGTCCCGAGGCGGTGGAGAGGAACGCGGCGAAGGCCCCGCCGGCCACCAGCGCGCCGAGCAGCTCGCCGCCGAGGCCGCCGATCGCCCGTTCCGGCAGGAGCAGGACGGCCGCGTCCGCGTCGGTGCCGTACGGCAGCTCGGGGACGTACAGCCGGCCGAGGGCCCCGTAGACGGGCGGCAGCAGGTAGAACGCGCCGACGAGCGCCAGGACGACCACCGTGGTGCGGCGCGCGGCCCGGCCGTTGGGGCTGGTGTAGAAGCGGACGACGACGTGCGGCAGGCCCATCGTGCCGAGGAAGGTCGCCACGATGAGTCCGTACGTCGCGTAGAGCGGATGGTCGGCGCGGACGGCGACGGCGGTGAGGGCGAGGTCGACGCGCGGCCGGCCGTCGCCCTGCCAGGCGAGCAGCAGGAAGATCGCGGGGACGAGCAGCGCGGTGAGCTTGAGCCAGTACTGGAAGGCCTGGACGAAGGTGATGCTGCGCATGCCGCCCGCCGCGACGGCCACCACCACGACCACGGCGACGAGGACACCGCCGAACCAGTAGGGGGCGCCGGTGAGGATCTTCAGCGTGAGCCCGGCGCCCTGGAGCTGGGGGATCAGGTAGAGCCAGCCGGCCCCGACCACGAAGACGCTCACGAGCCGGCGCACCGGGCGGGATTCGAGCCGTCCTTCGGCGAAGTCGGGGAGGGTGTACGCCCCCGAGCGGCGCAGCGGGGCCGCGACGAAGACCAGCAGCACCAGATAGCCGGCGGTGTAGCCGACGGGGTACCAGAGCATGTCGGGGCCGTGCAGCAGCACCAGCCCCGCGACGCCGAGGAAGGAGGCGGCGGAGAGGTACTCGCCGCTGATGGCGGCGGCGTTGAGCGCGGGGCGGACGGTGCGGGAGGCGACGTAGAAGTCGGAGGTGGTACGGGATATCCGCAGCCCGAAGCCGCCGACGAGGACGGTCGCGACCACGACGACGGCGACGGCCGTGACGGTGTAGCTCTGGCTCACGGGACGGGCCGGCCCTTCACGAGCCGGGCGAAGTCGCGTTCGTTGCGCTCGGCGCGGCGGACGTACCGCCAGCCGAGGAGCGTGAGCAGCGGGTACGCGGCGACGCCGAGGACCACCCAGACCGCGGTGGCGTCGTGGAGCGCGGCGAAGGCGAGGGGCAGGGTGCCGGCGACGAGGGCGAGGACACCGAAGGCGGTGAGGCCGGCCCGGAGCTGACCGCGCATCAGGGAGCGGACGTAGGCGTCACCGAGGGCGGTCTGTTCGTCGATCTCGGCCTGGGGGCGGTAGCGGGGCAGCGGGCGGACGCGCCGGGGCTCGCCGGTGACGACCTCGCGCTTGGGCGTGGTCTCGCCTGCCCCTGTCATGGTGGTTCCCCGTTTCGGTGTCGGCCGGCCCGCGGCCCGCGGCCGGCCGGGTGTCTGGAGGGTTCGGCGGACGGGGTCGGACCGTACCAGGACGCGCTGACAGTGACCGGTCAGCGGCCCGCCTGGCGCATCAGGAGGTCCCGCAGCCCGCGGGCGTGGCGGCGGGACACCGCCAGCTCGGCCTCCCCCACGCGGACGCTCATCGCGCCCGCGTCGAGACGCAGTTCGTCGATCCGGGCGAGGGCCACGAGATGGCGCCGGTGGATCCGGACGAACCCGCGGGCGCGCCAGCGCTCCTCCAGGGTGGTGAGGGGGACCCGTACCAGATGGCTGCCCGTGTCGGTGTGCAGGCGGGCGTAGTCGCCCTGGGCCTCGGCGTAGGCGATGTCGCCGACGGCGACAAAACGGGTGACCCCGCCGAGTTCGACGGATATCTGGTCGGCGGCGGTGTCGAGGACCGCGGGCCGGTCCCCCGCCAGCTCGGCGACGCGGCGGACGGCTTCGGCGAGCCGTTCCCTGCGGACCGGCTTGAGGACGTAGTCGACGGCTTTGAGGTCGAACGCCTGGACGGCGAAGCCCTCGTGGGCGGTGACGAAGACGATGAGGGGCGGTTCGGCGAAACCGGCGAGGAGCTTGGCGACGTCCAGGCCGGTGAGCCCGGCCATGTGGATGTCGAGGAAGACGACGTCGACGGCCTCGGGGTCGTGGGGCCCCGCGTCGAGCGCGGCGCCGATGCGGCGCAGGGCCTCGGTGGCGCTGGTGGCGCCCTCGACGCTGCGGACGCGCGGGTCGGCGCGGAGGAGGTACAGCAGCTCTTCGAGGGCCGGTTCTTCGTCGTCCACAGCCAGTACACGCAGCATGAGGCGGGAGTTTAGACGGAGACGGGCGGTCGTCGGCGGTGTCCGTGAGCGAGAGCGCCGATCCGTTGAGTGATTCGGCGCCGCTCTGCGTACCAGACAGCATGCGGACCTTGGACCTCCATCGCGATGTCGGTGCCTACTCACTGGGCGTACTCGACGCCGCGGACGCCTTCCGCTTCGAGGATCACCTGATGGAATGCCCGCAGTGCGCGCTGCTGCTGGCCGACTTCGGTGGTGTGAAGGCGCAACTCGACGAGTACACCCGGCGTACCCCGGCCGAGGTGGCGCCCTTCGCCGCCGCGAGCCCGGAGCTGCTGACCGGTCTGCTCGACCGTACGGCCGAGGCGCGGCGGCGCGGTCGCCGGCGGCGGCTCGCGCTGGTCGCGGCGGTGGCGGTGCTGGTGGTCGGCGGTCCGCTCGCGGTCCTCCTCGCGGATCCCGCGCCCGGCTCGTCCCGGGGTGTCACCGCCGCCCGGTGGACGGCGACGGACCCGGTGACCGGGACGAGGGCGGCGGTGACGGCCCTCGCGACGACGTGGGGGACGGAGGTGGGGCTGGAGATGCTGCGTTCCGACGCGGCGGGGGTGTGCGCGCTGGTCGCGGTCGGACGCGACGGGTCGCGGCAGACCGTGACGACCTGGAAGGCGCTGGCGGACGGGGCGGGGCCCCTGGTGACCCGGGGCGGGGCCGCGCTGCCGCCGGAGGGGATCGACCACTTCGAGGTCAGGACGGCGGACGGGGTGCGGCTGGTGTCGGTCGGGGGAACGGCGCAGGGCGGCTGACGCCCCGTACGGCCCGTGTGACTCTCTACTTGAGGAGCCGGGACAGCCTGCGGTCGGCCAGGGGCTTGCCGCCCGTCTGGCAGGTCGGGCAGTACTGGAGCGCGGAGTCGCTGAACGACACCTCGCGGATCGTGTCGCCACACACCGGGCAGGGCTCGCCCTTGCGGCCGTGCACCCTCAGGCCGCTCTTCTTCTCGGCCTTGAGCCGCCCGGCGGCCACTCCGCGCGAGCGCTCGATCGCCTCGGTGAGGGTCGAGCGCATCGCGTCGTGGAGCAGCGTGATCTCGTCCTCGGTGAAGTTCTTCACCGGTTTGAACGGGGACATCTTCGCGGCGTGCAGGATCTCGTCGCTGTACGCGTTGCCGATCCCCGCGATGAGCCGCTGGTCGCGCAGGGCGCCCTTGATCTGCCGCCGTTCCCCGGCGAGCAGCCGGGCGAGGGCGTCCCGGTCGAAGGCGGGGTCGAGCGGGTCGGGGCCCAGCCGGGCGATGCCCGGCACGTCCTGGGGGTCGCGGACGAGGTGGACCGCGAGGCGCTTGGTGGTGCCCGCCTCGGTCAGGTCGAAGCCGTCGCCCTCGGCGAGGACGACCCGCAGGGCGAGCGGGCCCTTGCCGGGGCGGGGCGGCGTCGGCGGGAAGGTGTCCTTCCAGCGGAGCCAGCCGGCGCGGGCCAGGTGGACGGCGAGATGGAGCCCCGCGTCGGCGGCGACGATGTCGAGATACTTGCCGAACCGGCCCACGGAGGTGACCGTGGAACCCTCCAACGCGGAGAGCGGCGGATCATAGGTCTTGAGGACGTTCACCGTGAGAGGCAGGACGCGGACGATCTCCTTGCCCACCAGGTGGGCGTCCAGGAACTCTCGGAGGGCTTCGACTTCGGGTACTTCCGGCATGCTTCCAGCGTGCCGGAAGCGCGCCGCGAACGCCCGGCGAGCACGTCGGAGCGCCGGGCGGGGGGCCGATGGCCCGTCCTCGGGACAGTCGGCGACGAATAGATCCGGAGGAGGCGGGCCCGGTCCGGGGTGCCGCCCGTCGGAAGGAAGGCATTTCCGTGCCCGTACGTGATCGCCGAGCGAGCGTCTCGCCGGCCCTGGTGCTCGACAGCACCGCCACCCGGCCCCGCGCCGCCGTCCTGCTGATGCACGGAGGACGCTCGGAGGGCGAGGAGCCGCCGTCGCGGCTGAACCTGCCGGGCGCGCGGATGTGGCCCTTCACCCGCGCGCTGCTGCGGGCCACGGCCGGGCTCGACGTGGTGGTGGGGCGGGTGCGCTACCGCCACCGGGGCTGGAACGGCTCCCGCGCCGACGCGGCGCGCGACGCGTGCCGGGCCCTGGACGAGCTGGAACAGCTGATCGGCCTGGTGCCCGTGGTGCTCGTGGGACATTCGATGGGCGGCCGTGCGGCCCTGTCCGTGGCCGGGCACGACCTGGTCAGCGGGGTGGTGGGCCTGGCGCCCTGGTGCCCGGCGGACGAGCCGGTGACGCAGCTCGGCGGCCGGGGCGTGGTGCTGCTCCACGGCGACCGCGACCGCGTGACGGACCCCCGCGGCAGCGTGGCCCTGGCGGCCCGCGCCCGCGAGGCGGGCGCACGGGCCTGCGCGGTGCTCCTGGCGGGCGGCGACCACGCGATGCTCCGCAGGGCAACCACCTGGCACGCCCTGGCGACCGCGTCGGTGACGGGCCTGCTGGGGGTGGGCCCCCTCCCCGACGCGGTGGGCCGCGCCCTCCTGGACGGCGGGGGCCCGTCGACGGCATGAGGGTGGCGGGGCGGCCTGCGACGGGAACGGGCCGCCGGGGGCCGTTCCCGAAGCGGCGGACGGGCCGACGCCGGCTCAGAGGCCGTACACGCGCCTCGCCGTCGTGGAGAAGACCTCCGTCCGTTCGGCCTCGGTCAGGCCGTCCGTCACCGTACGGGCCGCGTCCAGGACCTCCGCGTACGAGGCCGCCAGGCGGGACACCGGCCAGTCGGAGCCGAACATCAGGCGGGCGGGGCCGAACGCGGCGATGACGACGTCGGCGTAGGGGCGCAGGCCGTTGGGGGTCCAGGAGTCCCAGGCCGCCTCGGTCACCATGCCGGACAGCTTGCAGACCGTGTTCGGCCGGGCCGCCAGCGCCTCGACGTGGTCCGCCCAGGGCTGGATGGCACCCGAGGCGATCGGCGGCTTGCCCAGGTGGTCGAGGACGAAGGTGAGGCCGGGCAGCAGCTCGGCCGCCTTGACGGCGGCGGGCAGCTGGGACGCCTGGACCACCAGGTCGTACGCGAGTCCCTCCGCCGCGACGGCGGCCAGTCCGCGCTGGACGTCGGGGCGCAGCAGCCACTCCGGGTCCGGCTCGCCCTGGACCTGGTGGCGGATGCCGACGAGCCGGTCGCCGCCGGGCAGCGCGCGCAGGGCGGCGAGGGTGTCCGCGACGTCGGGCGCGGTGAGGTCGGTCCAGCCGACCACACCGGCGACGAGGTCACTGCCGTCGGCGATGGCGAGGAATTCCGGGGTCTCCTCGGCGACCGTGACGGTCTGGACGACAACGGTCGCGCTCACCCCGGCCGCGCGGGCCTCCGGCTCCAGGTCGGCGAGGGTGAAGTCGCGGCGCAGGGGGGCGAGGGCGGGTCCGGTGATCCAGTCCTGGTCGCGTACCGACAGGTCCCAGAAGTGGTGGTGGGCGTCGACGACGTTCGCGGGCGGGGTCATCATGCGTCAGAGCTCCCAGACGACGGGCAGGCCGGCGTCGGCGCCGGCCGCGGAGTAGTCGTGCACGGTGTCGAGCAGCTCGGCCATCCTGGCCTGCCAGGCGACATTGACCGGCAGCTGGTCGAGTGCGGCGAGGAGACGGGCGTAGTCCTCGCACTCCACCACGTGGAACAGGTCGGTACCGCTGCGCCAGATCGTCCACGAGGTGGCCCCGGCGGCCCGGATCGCGACGGTCAGCGCCGGGGGCACCTCCCGGTGGGCGGCCTCGTACGCCTCGACGCGGTCGGCGCGTACGGACGTGCGCAGGGCGACCCTCATGCCTCGGTCCCGTCCTCGGCCAGCAGGCCGCCCGCCCGCAGCTCCGCCCACAGGTCCTCGGGGATGTCCCGCGCGAACTGCTCGGCGGCGTCCCGTACCTCGGCGGCCGACCGGGTCCCCACCAGGACACTGGCGACGGCGGGGTGCCGCAGCGGGTAGTGCAGGGCGGCGGCGCGCAGCGGCAGTCCGTGGCGGCGGGTGACGGCGTCCATCCGCAGCGCCCGGTCCACCAGGGCGGGCGGCGCCGCCGCGTAGTCGTAGGTCGCGCCCGGCCGGGGGTCGGCGAGCAGGCCGGAGTTGAAGACCCCGCCCACGACGACGCTCTTGCCGCGCGCGGCGGCCTCGGGGAGCAGCGCGGTGAGCGCGGATCCGTCGAGGAGGGTGAAGCGCCCCGCGCAGAGCACCACGTCGACGTCGGTCTCGCGCAGGAAGCGGGTGAGCATCGCGGTCGCGTTCATCCCGGCGCCGATCGCGCCGATGACCCCTTCGCCGCGCAGCTTCTCCAGGGCCGGGTAGGCCTGGCCGAAGGCCTCGTCCTCGTGGTGGTCCGGGTCGTGGAGGTAGACGGTGTCGATCCGGTCGGTGCCAAGGCGGACGAGGCTGTCCTCGATGCTGCGCCGGACACCGTCGGCGCTGAAGTCCCAGATCCGGCGGTGCGTGGCCGGTACGGCGAAGCCGTTGGCGAGGTCGTCGCCGGGGCCGCCCGCCGGGAGTTCGGCGTCCGGTACGGGTTCGAGGACGCGTCCCACCTTCGTGGAGAGGGTGTACGCGTCGCGCGGCCGGCCGCGCAGCGCCTCGCCCAGCCGGCGCTCGGAGAGCCCGAGGCCGTAGTGGGGCGCGGTGTCGAAGTAGCGGATGCCCGCGTCCCAGGCGGCGTCGACCGCGGCGGTGGCCTGGTCCGGTTCGACCGGGCTGTAGAGATTGCCGATCCCGGCCGCCCCGAAGGACAGTCCGGTCACCTGGACCGCACTGTGTCCGAGCGTGGTGTGCCGCATACCGCTGACGCCTCCCCAAAATGTCCGCCGGTGGCGTCCGCGCCGCCGGTCTCGTCGCATACGACGATCACGACGAATATTCATCGGATGACTGGGCGGCGTCAACACCTCGGGGTCAGCAGTTCGTGGTTGTTCGGTGGCGATCACTCCGATCTATGACGCTCCATGGCGCTCTAGGAGGCTCTAGGAGGCTCTAGGGGGCGATCCTGAGCAGCTCGTCCAGTTCCTCGTTCATCCCGCGCGCCAGCCGGGCCAGGTCCGGTACGGCCTTCCCGTCGGCCACGAGCCCCACATACACCTGCCCTCCGTAGGAGGAGAGGGCGATCGCCAGCGACTGGCCGCGTGCCAGCGGCGCCATCGGGTACAGCGCGCGCAGCGGGCAGCCGCCGAGCGACAGGGTGGAGCGGGGCAGCGGCACGCTTGTCACCAGGATGTCGAAGAGGACCCGGGCCGCGTTGCCCGCGAGGGGCGCCCCGAGCCGGTGGGCGAGCGGCGGCAGGGCGTCCGCGAGCAGGGCGAAGGCGCCCGCGCCCCGGGCGGGGCCTTCGGACTTGTTACGGTCCATGGCGCCGCGCACCGCGTCGAGCCTGGCCCGCGCGTCGGCCTCGGCGACCGGCAGGCCGAGCAGATAGGCGGAGAGTTTGTTGGCCGATCCGGGCGGGCTGTCGGGCCGCCGCCGGGAGACCGGCACCAGCGCGCGCGGCGGGGCCACGGGCAGCGGCTCGCCGCGCTCCAGCATCCAGCGGCGCAGCGCGCCGGCCACGGTGGCGAGCAGGACGTCGTTGGCGGAGCCGCCCGCCGCCTTGCGGACCAGCTGGACGTCCGTGAGGTCCAGGACGGCGGTGGCGAGCTGCCGGGTCCCGCTGGAGCCCGCGGTGAGGGCGGCGACCCCCCGGGGGTCGAAGCGGCTGGCCCGTACGACGGAGGCGCCGATGCCGAGCGCCCTGCGGAGGTCTTCGAGCCGGTCCCTGGCGAGCCCCGCCGCCTGCCAGGGTCCCGGCAGCCAGGAGCGCGGCGGCACCGGGCGGGCCCGCCGGGCCCCCGCCGCCCGGACGTCGGCGATCTGGTCGAAGATGCCCGCGCCGATGGCGACGGCGCGCATGCCGTCCGCGAGGGCATGGTGCATCTTCACGAGGACGGCGAACTGCCGGCCGTTTTCCGGAGCGGCGGCAGGACCGGGGTCCCCCGGCGTCAGCACGTACATCTCCCAGGGCGGCACCCCGCGTTCCAGCGGGCGTTCCATCAGCTCCCCGGCGAGCAGCTCGGCCTGGGCGGCGAAGTCGCCGGCCGGGAGGGGCAGCAGGCGTACGTGGCGGTGGACGTCGAAGTCCTTGTCCACCGCCCAGGCGGCCCCGCCGACCGGCAGCAGGACGTCCCGTACCCGCATCCGCAGCCGGGGCACGGCGGCGGCGCGGGTGGCGAGCAGCTCGGGCACTCCTTCGCCGGGGGTCGTCCCCGGGGCCGCGGTGAAGACGGCGAGCGCGCCCAGGTGCATGGGGTGGTCGGCGGATTCGAGGTGCCAGAAAGCCAGATCGAGAGGTGCCAGCAGCTCGGTGGTCAAGGGGTCCTCACGTTCCGATCAGTTACGGTCAAGGTCAGCCACTTCACGCACAACTAACGATGCCTACCACTCAACGTGACGGCCGGTCCGGGACAAGGAACTCGCTCCACACACACTTGCCGCTGCCGCGTGACTCCACCCCCCAGGCATCAGCCAGCTCGTCCACGAGCAGCAGCCCGCGCCCGGAGACGCCCGCCTCCCCGGCGTCCCTGCGCCGCGGCAGCGCGCTGGAGCGGTCCTCGACCTCCACCCGCAGCCGCCGTACGGTCCCGGCCAGGACCCGTACGGTCACGATCGCGCCGCCGTCGGTGTGCATGAGCGCGTTGGTGATCAGTTCGTCGGCGGACAGCTCGATCTCGTCGGACCGGTCGCCCGCGCCCCAGGCGCCCACCGCCGCCCGGATCATGTGCCGTGCCGAACTGAGCGCCTCCGGGTCGCCCTGCGCGACATGCTGCTGGAGCCGGCCGCCGGTCTGCGGGGCGTGGGCGCCCCTGCGGCGCAGCAGCAGGACGGCGACGTCGTCCTCGCCGCCCCGTTCGTCCACGACCTCGCAGAGCTTGTCGGCGAGCATCTGGAGGTCGCGCGGCCCGTCACGGACGAGCGAGGACAGCAGTCGCATCCCGTCGTCCAGGTCGGCGCCCGGCTGCTCGACCAGTCCGTCGGTGAACAGCAACAGGGTCTGCCCGGGGTCCAGTTCGAGCGTCTTCACCGGGTAGTCGAGCTGCCCGAAGAGCGCCGAGAGGCCGAGCGGCATCCCGCCGCTCACCGGGAATCTCCGGCAGCTGCCGTCCATGCCCCTGATCATCGGATCGACGTGGCCGGCCCGGACCAGCTGGACCACGCCGGTCGTCAGGTCGGCCTCCGCGTAGATGCAGGTCGCGAAGCGGTCGGTGTCCAGTTCGTGCAGGAAGACGGAGGCGCGGGCCATCACCGTCGCCGGGGTGTGCCCCTCGGCGGCGTACGCCCGCAGCACGATGCGCAGCTGGCCCATCACGGCGGCGGCGTGGGTGTCGTGGCCCTGGACGTCCCCGATGACCGCGCCCACCCGGCCGCCGGGCAGCGGGATCACGTCGTACCAGTCACCGCCGATGTCCCGGCCGAGCCGGGCGGACCGGTAGCGGACCGCGATCTCGGCGCCCGGGACGGCGGGGATCCGGCGCGGCAGCATGGCCTGCTGGAGGCCCTCCGCCAGATCGTGGTCCTGCTCGAAGAGGACGGCGCGCTGGAGGCTCTGGGCGATGCTGCTGCCGAGGGCGACGAGGAGGTTGCGGTCCTCGCCGCTGAACCCGTTCTTGTCGCCGTAGAGCAGGCCGAGGGCGCCGATGGGGCGGGCCTGAGCGATGAGCGGGAGGTACGCGGCGGCGGTGATGCCCAGCTCGCTGATGTGCGGCCACAGGTCCGGGTAGGTCTCGGCGAACTCCTCCGCGGACTCGATGAACCGGGGGGTGAGTGTCCGTACGACATCGCTCATCGGGTACGGCTCGTCGATCCGGGTGACGCGGGTGCCGGGCACGAAGGACCCCTCGGGCCCCTCGGCGACCAGGTGGATGCGGCCCGACTCGACCAGTCCCATGACCAGGCTGGTGGCGCCGAGGTGCTCCAGGCCGTGGGACTCCTTCAGGACGTCGATGACGTCCTGGACCGTCCTGGCGTGGGCGAGCGCGGCGGTCGTGCCCTCCACGACGCTGGTCTGCACCCGGCGTACCGCGTCCAGTTCCAGCCGGGCGGTGGAGTCGGCGAGCTCCTGGCTGGCGTCGCGGAGCACGCCGATGACGCGGTAGGGCCGGCCGTCGCTCTCGCGGCGGATACGGCCCTGGGCGTGGATCCAGCGCAGCGTGCCGTCGCGCTGCCTCACGCGCATGTAGGCGCCGTAGGTCTCGCTGCCGTTCTCCATGGCCTCGGCCACGACGGCGTACAGCCGGATGCCCTCGTTGTAGGGGATCCGGCCCTTGAGCCCGCTCGGCCGGCCGTCGTACTCCTCGGCCGTGAGGTCCAGCACGGCGAGCGACGAGCCGTCGAGGTGCAGCAGCCCGGTGTCGAGATCCCAGTCGAAGATGCCCATCCGGTTGAGGGACATGCTGAGTTCCGGAGGGGCGGGCCAGTCGTCAGGGAGCGACACGGCACCCGCTGCCCGTTCAGCCATGGGGACACTCTGTCATCATTTGTCGGATTCTTCGAGTGGTCCGGTCATTCCTGGTAGGCATCGGGGCCGGTCAGGACATCACTGACCTGTTCCTTGTCGGGCTCGACGGGGAGCATCCCGTCGTCGTCGCCGGTCGGGACGGGCTCGGGCTCGGGCTCCATGGGCCGCTCCTCCGGCGGCTCCTCCGACGGGGGCTCGGGGGGCAGGGTGTCGCCGGGCCGCAGTGTCGTACGGGTGGGGGCGCCGGACTCGCGCGGGGTCCTGTCCGGCTTCGCCGGGGCGGACGGCTGAGGAGTGGCGGAGGGGGTGGCCTCGCCGGGCGGCCGTACGGTGTCGGGGTCGGTGATGTCGGCCTCGGGGCCGTACGGCGGCAGGATCTCGGGGGTCGCGTCCTCGTCCCCGTCCGTGCCGGTCCTGCGCTGCATCCAGGCGACGTCGACCGTGTCGACGACCACCAGTCCTTCGACGGCCGCGTCCGCGCGGTTGATGACCACGACGCGGCCGGGGGCGTATCCCGCCCAGCGCTTGCCCCGGTTCACGACCGCGCCCCGGACGGGGACGGGGGCGCGCAGCGGGTTCCCGCAGGCGCAGCGCACCCGCGGCAGTCCCCGCTCGTCGACCATGACGGCGGTGCCGGCCTGGAGCACGGACTGGTAGGGGGCGGCGGTCCCGGCGCGGTAGCCGTGGCCGGTCACCCGGGCGTCGGCCCGCAGGACCACCGGGGTGAGGCCGCGCAGGAAGGCCGGGACGGCGCTCCCGCCGATGCCGGCGCCCCGGGCGAAGGCGCGGGAGCGTGTCCGGTCCTCGGTGAGGAGGCGGATCTGCCGTTCCACGTCACAGCTGGAGACGGAGCGGGCCGCGCCGTAGAGGCCGGGGGTCGAGCCGGGGAGGGCGCGGGCGGCGCCGACGGGGGCCGCGGTGGCCTTGCGGGCGGGTCGGCGGGAGGCGGGCGGGCCCTCGGACGTGACGGTGACGGTCGACTCGGTGAACGGGTCGGTGCCCGGGTTCCCGGCCGACTGGAAGAACAGCTCCTTGGCGCGCGGCGCGCCCTTGCCGCCGCCCCCGCAGCCCGACAGGACCAGCGCGCCCGCGGCCAGCGCGGACAGCGCGGCGAGTGCGGCGTACCGACGACGGTTGGGTGAGCGCACCGGTGTCTCCCGCCTCTTCCTCCGAAGGGTGTCCCCTCATGTCTGACGGAACCTCACCCGGCGCGCAAGCGGGGACGGGCCGGGAGGACCCGGCGCTTGAACGCGTTCAACCGACGACATAGGCTGCGTCCATGACTTGAACACGTTCAAGTCCGGGGGGTGGCGTGTGACGTCCGTGCTGGTCAGCCTTGTCGTGACGCGCGGCCCGCCGGTGATCGCGCCGGCGGGGCCCGGCGGCCGGAGAC
This sequence comes from Streptomyces sp. NPDC087420, assembly GCF_044744165.1. Classification (NCBI taxonomy): domain Bacteria; kingdom Bacillati; phylum Actinomycetota; class Actinomycetes; order Kitasatosporales; family Streptomycetaceae; genus Streptomyces; species Streptomyces sp. NPDC087420. Next base: position 342,871 of record NZ_JBIUXU010000001.1, on the reverse strand, counting down.
CCCGGGCGCACCGCCCGGGCCGGGTCCGTCCGCACTACGCCGCCGGTGGCCCCGGCCCGGCGCCGACTCAAGGAGAACGCGCGTGACAGAGCCCCGTACGGAGCCCGCCCCGGCCGATGCCCCGTTCACCTATCGCGAGGTCGGCGCGACCCGGCTCGGGCCGCTCCCCCGTGGCTACGGGCACCTCTTCCACACCGCCAGGATCGGGCGGGGCCGCCCCGCCTTCGAGGCCGCGGGCACCGCCGTGACCAGCTGGGCGATGCACCGGCGGGCGGGCACGCGGGTCCGGGCACGGTCCCCGCGCGCGGTGGCGGGCGGCGCCGTCGAGGTCTCGCTGGGCGCGGGGCCGCTGCGGGTGCGGGCGCCGTGCCGGGTGGTGTGGACGGCGTACGAGAAGGACCGCACCGGCTTCGCGTACGGGACCCTGCCCGGGCACCCGGAGCGCGGCGAGGAGTGCTTCGTGGTGGATCTGCACGAGGACGGGACGGTGTGGTTCACCGTGATGGCCTTCAGCCGTCCGGCCCGGTGGTACACGCGACTGGCGGGCCCGCTGGTGCCCGTCCTGCAACGGGCCTACGCCGTCCGGCTGGGCCGCACGCTGGAGCGCATCGCGGCCTGAGCCCTGACAAACGTACGCGGGCGTACGGGGAGGGACAGTGCCCCTTCCCGCACGCCCGCGCGTACGGACCGTCGGCCCATCGGACCGTCGGCCCATCGGACCGTCGGCCCATCGGACCGTCGGCCCGTCGGCCCGTCAGACCGTCAGACCGTCAGACCGCTGCGCGGTCCCGCCCGCGACGGCGCAGGTACGCGCCGCCGCCGAGCGCCACGAGCAGCGCCGCGCCGATCGCCGTCGGCAGCACGACCGACGTCGAACCGCTCGTCGCCGCCAGACCCGCCTGGTCGAGGTTGCCCCCGGCCGGCCCCGTGATCCTCGGCCTGACCGGCTTCGCCGGGTGCTTGGGGATCGACGTGATCGAGGAGACCGCGCCGTTCTTGCTCAGCAGCACCTGGACCTTGTTCGGGTGCTTGAAGTCGAAGGCGTTGAGCAGGGTGCCGCCCCGGACGTCGAACGAGCCGTCACCGACCCGCCCGGTCTTCCAGTTGTTCTCGATGAACGAGGTGATCGACGCCTGCTCGGTGAGCGTGTGGTCGATGTGGTTCGTCTTCGCGTACGGCGAGATCACCAGCAGCGGCTGGCGCGGGCCGGGGCCGCACCGGTCCTGGTAGCCGGCCTTGGGCACCGGGCCCTGCCGGCAGGCCTTGCTGTCGGTGGGCTGGTTGTTGGAGCCCACGGTCGTGTCCTTGGACCCGTTGAGGACCGGCGGGGAGACGTGGTCGTACCAGCCGTCCGAGTCGTCGTAGGCGACGACGATCGCGGTGTCCTTCCACTGCGGGGACTTCTGGATCTTGTTGATCTCCGAGACGAGGAAGTTCTGCTCGTCCAGCGGGTCCGAGTTGCCGGGGTGGCCGTCCTGGTACGCGGCGGCCTTGAGGAAGCTCACCGCGGGCAGCTTCTGGGCGGCCAGGGCCGCGTCGAAGTCGGTGAGGTCGTAGTTGTGGTTGGCCCGCCCCTGGTGCCCGATCTCGTCGACGGAGGCCGGCGCGAGGTGGTGCGGGTTCGAGGTGGACTTGTAGTACTCGAACGGCGAGTGGTGCGGGCTGTAGTCCTTCACGGCCGCGCCGCCCTGGTTGGCGTGGGTCGTGTCGCACTTCGCGTACGTGCCCGGCGTACCGTCCCACGCGGTGCTGGGCCGGAAGCCGCCCTGGAACCAGCCCCAGGTGTCGCCCTCGGCGTTCAGCAGGTCACCGATGTTCTTGCCCTTGAGGGCCGCGAGCGCGCTGGTGCTCGTGTGGTCGCTGTCCGAGCAGTCGTCGTACGCCGGGTCGGGGTCGGCCACGACCGTGCCGACACCCTTGGCGTCCGGCGAGGCCAGCACGGACGAGCTGGGGGTGGCCGTCTGCTTCGGGTTCTCGGTGCCCGAGGCCGGGTCGACCGAGATCGCGCCGTGCGTCTGTCCCGAGACCAGGTTCAGCGCGCCGGGGGTCGAGGGCCCGAACCCGGAGCTGTACGAGTTGTCGTTGAGCGTGTAGTGCTGCGCGTAGTTCCACAGCGCCGTGACCGTGTTGCCGTCGAAGTAGTCCATGACCAGGCCGGGCTCGCCGAACAGACCACCGGAGCAGGTGTCGGTCTCGGTGTTCTCGACGAACTTGTCGGCCTTGCCGTTGTTGTACGCGAGCTGTTCGGGGCCGTAGTTGTGGTTCTGCGAACACGTCAGCGCCTGCGCCTGGCTCAGCCGCTTGGGCAGGTACTGGTTCGGGTTCTTCTTCAGCAGGTTCGCGGTGGCCAGGTTGTTCACCGCCTTGGGCGTCTTCTTCGAGGCGGTGAAGGGGGTGCCGTCGGTGTTCGCGGCCTTCGGGTACGTCGCGAAGTAGTGGTCGAAGGACTCGTTCTCGTCGAAGAGGACGACGACGTGCTTGATCGGGGTCGTGGTCTTCGCGCTGTTGTCCTTGTCGCCCTTCGGGTGGTGACCGGGCGCCGCGGCGGCCGGGGCCACCGAGCCGCCGAGCGCGAGGAGGGCGGCGGCGGCGGCGAGCGTCGCCGCCCGTCCCGTCCCGCGCCTGCCCTGGCGCGCCTTGACTCTTGCTGTGAACATCTGTCACCTATCGCTGCGTGCGCGCCCGGGCGCCCCCGTCGGGCGCCCGGGTGGTGCGCCGTCTGATTGTCGTCAGCATGTTCGGACGCCTGTACGCACCACTGCGTGGCCTGACCATGTATCTGCGGTGAATGGTTGGTCAGGGAATGCACATGTCCCTCACGCCAGGAGAGCGCTGCCCAGCCAGTCGGCGCGGTCGCGTATCCCCGGAAGGGCGAAGAAGTAGCCGCCGCCGTACGGCTTGACGTAGTCCACCAGGGGTTCACCGGCGAGCTTCTTCTGCACGGCGGCGAACTGCCGGTCCAGGTCCTGCTGGAAGCAGCAGAACACCAGGCCGGTGTCGAGGTCGCCGTTGTCCCGCACACCGCGGTCGTAGTTGTAGCCGCGCCGCAGCAGCCGGGTGTCCGCGGTCGCCGCGGTTCTGGGGTTGGCCAGCCTGATGTGCGCGTCCAGCGGGATCACGTCGCCCTGCGGGTCCTGGGCGTACCGCGGGGCGTCCTTCTCGTGGCTGCCGTCCAGGGGCGCTCCGCTGTCGCGGGAGCGGCCCATCATGCGCTCCTGCTCGTGGAGGGAGACCCGGTCCCAGAACTCCACCATCATCCGGATCAGCCGTACCACCTGGTAGCTGCCGCCCGCCGCCCAGGCCGGCTCGCCGGCGCCGGGACGTACCCACACCAGCCGGTCCATCAGACGCGCGTCCCGGGTGTCGGGGTTGCCCGTGCCGTCCTTGAAGCCCATCAGGTTGCGGGGGGTGCCGGACGGGCGCGGCGGCGACACGAAGCCCTCCATGCGCCAGCGGATCTGCATCAGCCCCCGGGTGTGCCGGGCGACGTCGCGCAGGGCGTGCGCCACCGTGTCGGGGTGGTCGGCGCAGAGCTGGAGCATCAGGTCGCCGTGGCACCAGGCGTCCGCCGGGTCGTCGTCGGGGAAGACGTCCATCGGCCGCAGCCCGCGCGGGCGCAGGGGCGCGAGGCCGAAGCGGTCGTCGAAGAGCGAGGAGCCCACCGCGACCGTCGCGGTCAGCCCGTCGCCGGGGACGACCGGGCCGAGGACACCGGAGTCGGGCAGCGGCGCGGAGATGCCGAGCGGTTCGGGCACCCCGCCGGCGGTGAGGAAGCGCAGGCGCTCGGTGAGGGTGCGCAGCAGGCCGGCCAGTTCGGCGCGGTCGCGCGCGGTGACGTCGAAGGAGGTGAAGACGGCGTGGCGCTGGACGGGCGTCAGGATGCCGGCCTGGTGGGCGCCGTGGAAGGGGACCGTGTGGCCTTCCGGCCGCTCCTGCACCGGCTCGTCGCCCGCGCGGGCGACGGCGCCCACTCCCCCGGCTCCCGCGGCGGCCCCGGCGGCGCCCGCCGCCAGCGCCCGGTGCAGGAAGGACCGCCGCCGCACACCTGACGGTGTGTCATCGTGAGCCGGGGTGGGGGTGGTTGTCATCGAGTCCTCCGTACGGTCGCTGGTCATGAGGTCCTCCGTACGTCGAAGATGACCGCCACCGGGGCCAGTTGTTCCGCCAGGTCGCCGAAGTCGGCGTCGATCCGTTCGCGGTCGGCGCGGGGCAGGGCCGCCGGCGCCCGCCAGCCGCCGTGGGACGCCAGCGCGTCCAGATCCCGCTCCGTGGTCCGCAGTCCGCTGTCGACGCGGGGCAGACCGGTGTCGCGGGGGGTCAGCAACGGCCGCAGCAGGGTGACGAGTTCGGCGGTGCCGTCCAGTCCGGCGCGGGCCGACGCGAGGGAGGTGCCGCTGCCGAAGTCGGAGCGGCCCGTGAGGTCCTGCTGGATGCTGTCCTCGGTGATCTCGTGGGTACGCAGGCCCAGGTCGAGCGGGTCCATGCGGGTGTCCGTCCACGCGGTCCTGAGCGTCCGTACATCCGCCGCCAGCCGGTCGGCGGGACCGCGCAGCGCCTTCGCCGCCTCGCCGTGCCACAGCCCGTACTCGACCCGGTGGAAACCGGTGAAGTCCTGGTCGTGCGGGCCGCCGGGCAGCCCGGCGTCGGTGCCGTCCACGGCGGCGCCGAGGTCCCCGAACGCGCCGTACGCGCCCCCGAGTCCGACAAACGCCAGATGTGCGGGCAGCCAGGCCGTCCGCGCGGCGGCCAGGTCGCCCCGGTCCACCGCGTCGCGCAGCGTGTCGACCCGGGCCACCACACCGCCGAACCCGCCGGCCACCCACTTCTGGTAGGCGAGGGTCACGGGGATCAGGTCGTGGCTGTTGACGGGCAGCACCGCGGGTCCGCCCTTGGCGGGTCCTTGGCTGATCCGTACGGCCGCCCCCGTGACCGCGTCGGTGTCCTCGACCAGGCAGCGGAAGGTGTACGTGCCACGGCCGAGCGTCACCCGGATCGGGCGGGTCGTGCCGGGCGCGAGCCCGTCCACCTCGCCGAGCAGCGCGCCGGTGGAGTCGGTGAGATACACCTCGGCGGCGCTGGTCGTGTCGTTGCGCACGTCGAAGACCTGGAATCCCGCCCGGGGGTGCCGCCAGCCCTTGCCGCAGGTCTCGGCGGCGTCCGACGCCTCGACGGCCGTGTGGGGCAACCCGTCTGCGGCCGGGTCGGCCCGCTGGGCCACGGCCTGCGCGGTGTGTCCGCCGGGGTGCGCCAGGGCTAGCGCGCCTGCCGTGCCCGCCAGGACGAGACACGCGGCGAGCGCCACCCGTCCGCGTCGTACACGGCGGGCGGGCGGGGGCTCTGCCTGGGGTCCCGGGGGGACGTGGTGGAAGAGGTCACGTAGCGGCACGAAAATGGATGCTAGTTGCATTCATCCTGGCGGCCGGGGACGACTCGGTGAAGTTCGCTCGAAATCAAGGTGTCCGGCCGGCGCCGTCGCGCCGGCCGGACGAACGCCTTGCGACGTCGGTACCGTCAGTCGATCCCGCGCAGGATGTGCGGCTCCGAGAGGTCGTCCTCGTAGCCCGCCAGCCGGATCGGGGCCGACCTGGCCCACACTTCGAGGTTGCCGAGCTTCTCCGGTCTGCGGGTCGGTTCCCCGGGCTCCGCGGCCCGTTCCTCGCTCGTCTTGATGTCTGGTGTCACGGCGCACTCCTCTGTGTCGCGCAACTCTGGGACAGGGGCAGTTCCGTCGCGGTGGCGCCGTCTACTCGGGCGGGACCGCGGCCGTGGTAGTGGGCCTGTCCCCGCGCGGCCGTGAGGATGGTGTATCCCCGGTGTTGGCCGCGTGTGCCCCTCAGATTAACCAGATGAGCGGCTGTCCGCTCGACCGGGCTCACCGGGGGGTGAAGTTTCCGGCCGAACGGCCCCTACCAGTTGGCGGGCGCGTAGTCCTTGAGGAAGCAGCCGTACAGCGCCTCGCCGCGCTCGCCGCGCACGATCGGGTCGTACACGCGCGCCGCGCCGTCGATGAGGTCCAGCGGGGCGTGGAAGCCCTCGTCCGCCAGGCGCATCTTGTCCGGGTGCGGGCGCTCGTCAGTGATCCAGCCGGTGTCGACGGCCGTCATGAGGATGCCGTCGGACTCGAACATCTCCTGGGCGCTGGTGCGGGTGAGCATGTTCAGCGCGGCCTTGGCCATGTTCGTGTGCGGGTGGCCCGCCCCCTTGTAACCACGGCTGAAAACACCCTCCATGGCGGAGACGTTCACCACGTACGTGTGGGTGGCCACGGCGGCGGCCATCGCCCGGCGCAGCCGGCTGATCAGGATGAACGGCGCGGTGGAGTTGCACAGCTGGACTTCGAGCAGTTCGACGGCGTCGACGTCGGAGACCGTCTGCACCCAGCTGTTGGTGTGGTGCAGGTCGGGCACCAGGCCGCCGGCGTCGATGGCGGTGCCCGCCTCGATCCTGGCGAGCGTGGCGGAACCGCCGACCAGCGCGAGTCCGGTGACGTCCGCGGCGGACAGCGCCTCGGCCGCCCCGGAGGGGAGGACGGCCTGGGCGCCGCTGCCGAAGGCTCCGATGACGTGGGAGGCGGGCAGTTCCCCGGCGGGCAGGGGCGCGGACTCGGCGGCGAGCAGCTCGCTGTAGGCCTGCGGGGAGCGGCGCACCGTCTGGGCCGCGTTGTTGATCAGGATGTCCAGCGGGCCCTCGGCGGCGACGGAGTCGGCGAGCGCGACGACCTGCGCGGGGTCCCGCAGGTCGATGCCGACGATCTTGAGCCGGTGGATCCACTCGTCGCTGTCCTCCATCGCCTTGAAGCGGCGGATCGCGTCGGTGGGGAAGCGGGTGGTGATGGTGGTGTGGGCGCCGTCGCGCAGCAGGCGCAGCGCGATGTACATGCCGATCTTGGCCCGGCCGCCGGTGAGCAGGGCGCGGCGGCCCGTGAGGTCCGTACGGGCGTCACGGCGGGCGCGGTTCTCGGCGGCGCAGGACGGGCAGAGCTGGTGGTAGAACGCGTCGACCTCGACGTAGCGGGTCTTGCAGATGTAGCAGGAGCGGGGGCGCCGGAGGATGCCCGCGATCTCCCCGGCGACGGACGACGACGGCAGCAGCCCCTGTGTCTCGTCGTCGATCCGCTCGGCGGAGCCGGTGGCGGTGGCCTCGGTGACCGACCGGTCGTGGGCGGTCTTCGAGGCGCGGCGCTCCTGGCGGCGGCGCTGCTTCACCGTCCGGTAGATCCCGGCGGTGGCCCGGCGCACGGCGACCGCGTCGGGGTGGTCGACGTCGATCTTGTCGAGTTCGTCCAGCACGCTCAGACAGACGGCCAGCCGGTCGGGGTCGATGCCGGGGCCGTGCGTCAGGCTCTCGCCGTACGCCGGGTTGTCCTCTGTCACCGTCATCGCCGCTGCCGTTCCTCGCTCGCCCGTGCGCTGGTGCGCGGGTCACTCATGCGCAGGTCAGGAGCATACCGATGTGTCGGGTGTCAACAAAATCCCTCAGGTCACCCGGTACTCACCCGGCTGGTGTCCGGCAGCGGGACGCGGGCGTCCAGGAAAGTGGTGGTCCTACGGAGCCGGAAGCCGAGCGACTCGTACAGCCTGATGGCGTTCGTGTTCTTCGCGGCGGTGTGCAGGAACGGGACGTCGCCGCGCTCCCGGATGCCGTGGGCGACGGCCAGGACGAGCCGCGCCGCCAGGCCCTGGCCGCGGTGGGCGGGGTCGGTGCAGACCGCGCTGATCTCCGTGTGGCCGACGGGCCGCATCCGCTCCCCGGCCAGGGCCACGAGCGCCCCGTCGCGGCGGAAGCCGAGGTAGGTGCCCATCTCGATGGTGCGGGGCATGAAGGGCCCCGGCTGGGTGCGCGCGACCAGGTCGAGGATCTCGGGGACGTCGCCGGCGCCGAGGCGTACCGCCTCCTCGTCGGGTGCGGCGGCCACCCCGTCGTCGATCATCTGCACCCCCTCGATGCTGAAGGTGATCTCCCACCCGGCCGGCGGGGGCAGCCGCAGGCCGGGGAGCGCGACGGTGTTGCCGGGGCCGGTGATCGCGGCGATGTCCGCCCAGTCCTCGTCGTCCGGCTGGTCGGGGAGCGCCAGCCAGGGCGACACCTCGGGCGGGTAGCGCAGCAGCCGGCCCCGCCGTTCGGCGAAGTGGGCGTGCGGCCCGGTCAGGGAGGAGTGGGCGGGGTTGTCCAGCGGGTGCGACACGGTGTTCATGCTCCGATCTCGATGACGATCTTGCCCTTGATGTGGCCCTCTTCCACGGCGCGCAGCGCCTCGCCGGCCCGCTCCAGCGGGAACGTCCGGGTCACGTACGGCCGCAGCGTCCCGCTCACCACGAGCTTCGCGACCTCGTCCAGGACCTCCGCGTTGCGCAACCGCAGCACCGGCTCCCCGCCGAGGCGCGCGATCGTCTGCCGGTCGCCCGCGCTGATCAGTTTTGTACGGTCCTCGACGAGGACGGCCACGGCCTCCAGGTCGGCGCCGCCGACCAGGTCGAACACCGCGTCGATCCCGTCGGGCGCCACGGCCCGCACGCGTGCGGCGACGCCGGGGCCCGGGGTGACGTGGACGACGCCGAGCGACTCCACGAAGTCCTTCTTGCCCGCGCTCGCCGTGCCGACGACCCGCAGGCCGCGGCCGACCGCGATCTGGGCGGCGGCGACGCCCACCCCGCCGCCGACCCCGGTGATCAGGAGGGTGGCGCCGGGCGGGAGGTCCAGCTGGTTGACGCCGTCGTACGCGGTGGCCGCGGCGATCGGCAGGGTGGCCGCGTCCGTGAACGACAGCGCGTCCGGCTTGTGGGCGGCGATCCCGACCGGGAGGAGGGTGTACTCCGCGTATCCACCGGTGGCGGCCGAGCCGAAGACGGCGTCGCCGGCCGCGAACCCCGTGACGTCGGGTCCGGTCGCCTCCACCACACCGGAGACCTCTCCGCCGAAGACGACGGGGAACCGCGTCGGCGGGGCGCCGGGCCTGCTGAAGCCCGTACGGAGTTTGTGGTCGACCGGGTTCACCCCGGCCGCGCGGACGGCCACGAGCAACTGTCCCGGGCCCGGTTCGGGCTTCTCCGGCAGCTCCACGAGTGCTTCCGTCTCGGGACCGCCGTTGCGGGTGAAGACATACGCCTGAGTCATGGGAACTCCTCGGTTCGGCCGACGTGTCGCTGGGCGTCGCAGCCCCCGGTCGCTGGGCCGCGGCCCACAAAGGAGGGAAAGCGGATCACCGGGCGGCTATTCCCGGGGTCACACGCTGTTCATGCCCCCGCAACAAGCAGCGACGAGCCGCGAGAAGGGACCGTTCCGGCCGGGGCGCGGCGGAACGGGCGGCCGGGGAGATCCCCGGCCGCCCGCCGTGCCACACGTCCCTGTGCCGGGCAACGGGGTCAGGCCACGACCTGGCCCTTGCCGAGGGCGATGATGCCGTTCTTGGAGACGGTGTAGAGCGCCCCGTCCCGCTCGGGGTTGACGCCGATCGTCGCGCCGGGCGGTACGTCCACGTTCTTGTCGAGGATCGCGTTCCTGACCACCGCGCCCCGCCCGATCCGTACGTTGTCGTGGAGCACCGACCCCTGCACCACCGCACCCTCCGAGACGACCACCCCGGGCGAGAGGACGGAGCGGGTGACCTGGCCCCGGATGACACAGCCGGGGCTGACGATCGACTCGCCGGCGATGCCGCCCGCCACGAAGCGCGCGGGCGGCAGCTGGGTGGAGTGGGTGTAGATGGGCCAGCGGCGATTGTCGAGGTTGAAGGCCGGCTGGTGCGAGATCAGGTCCATGTGCGCGTCGTAGTACGAGTCGAGCGTGCCGACGTCGCGCCAGTAGCCGTGCTCGCTGGGCGTCTCGCCGGGGACGTGGTTCTCGCTGAAGTCGTACACCTGGGAGACGCCGCGCTCGGTGAGCATCGGCAGGATGGAGCCGCCCATGTCGTGCACCGAGTTCTCGTCCTCCGCGTCCCGGTGCAGGGCGTCCACGAGGACCTTGGTCGTGAAGAGGTAGTTGCCCATCGAGGCGAAGACGTGCCCCGGGTCCCCCGGCAGACCGGGCGGATCGGCCGGCTTCTCCAGGAAGCTGTCGACCTGGAGGCCGTCCGAGGCCGGGGTGATGATCCCGAACGAGGAGGCCTCGGCCTTGGGCACTCTGATCCCGGCGACGGTGACACCCGCGCCGTTCTCGATGTGCTGCTGGAGCATCTGGCGCGGGTCCATGCGGTACACGTGGTCGGCGCCGAAGACCGCGATGTAGTCGGGCTGTTCGTCGTGGACGAGGTTGAGCGACTGGAGGATCGCGTCCGCGCTGCCCAGGTACCAGTGCGGGCCCAGCCGCTGCTGGGCGGGGACCGGCGTGACGTAGTTCCCCAGCAGGCTCGACATCCGCCAGGTGGTGGTCACATGGCGGTCCAGTGAGTGCGACTTGTACTGCGTGAGCACGCAGATGCGCAAGATGTCCGCGTTCACCAGGTTGGACAGGACAAAATCGACGAGGCGGTACGTACCGCCGAACGTCACCGCCGGTTTGGCCCGGTCCGCGGTGAGCGGCATCAGGCGTTTGCCTTCCCCGCCCGCCAGAACGATTCCGAGCACCGAAGGTCCACCGCGCATCGCCGCTCCCTACTCGTCCGTACTCTCAGAAGCCCTGATCGGGCTTCAGCAGCTTCCGGTACACCTCGCGCGTACGGAGGGCCACCTGGTCCCAGCCGAATTCGCGTACGGCGCGCTCCCGTCCCGCTACCCCCATCGCGGCCGCCGACTCCGGATCGTCGAGAACCCGGTTGAGCGTTTCGGTGAGGGCCGACTCGAAGGCGGCCGGGTGGCGCTCGTCGTACGGCACGAGCAGTCCCGTACGCCCGTCGTCCACGACCTCCGGGATGCCGCCCACCGCGGAGGCCACCACCGCCGTCCCGCAGGCCATCGCCTCCAGGTTGACGATGCCCAGCGGCTCGTACACCGACGGGCAGACGAACACCGCGGCGTGCGTGAGCAGTTGGACCACCTCGGGGCGCGGCAGCATCTCGGGGATCCAGTGCACGCCGTCGCGGGTGCGCTGCAACTCCTCGACCAGCTCGCGGAACTCGCGCTCGATCTCGGGGGTGTCCGGCGCGCCCGCGCACAGCACGAGCTGGGCGTCCGGGTCGAGGGCGCGGGCGGCGCGCAGCAGGTGCGGGACGCCCTTCTGGCGGGTGATGCGGCCGACGAAGAGGACAAACGGGCGGTCCGGGTCGAGGCCGATCCGCTCCAGTACGTCCGTGGCCGGATCCGGCCGGTACAGGCGGGTGTCGATGCCGTTGTGGACGACGTGCACCCGGTCCGGGTCGAGCGCGGGGTAGGCGGCGAGGATGTCGGCGCGCATGCCGTGGGAGACGGCGATCACGCCGTCGGCTGCCTCGATCGCCGTGCGCTCGGCCCAGCCGGAGAGCGCGTACCCGCCGCCGAGCTGCTCGGCCTTCCACGGGCGCAGGGGCTCCAGCGAGTGGGCGGTCATCACGTGCGGGATGCCGTGGAGCAGTTTGGCGACGTGGCCGGCGAGGTTCGCGTACCAGGTGTGGGAGTGGACCAGCTCGCGGCCTTCGAGGGCGGCGGCCATCGCCAGGTCCACCGAGAAGGTGCGCAGCGCGTCGTTGGCGCTGTCGAGCCCGGCGGCGGCGCGGTGGCGGAACACCCGGTCGCGGGCGTCGGCCGCGGGGTCGGTGCTCTCGCCCCAGCAGTGCACGTCGAGATCGGTCAGGGGCCGTAGCTCCCGGGCCAGGAACTCCACATGGACACCGGCCCCGCCGTAGACGTCCGGCGGATACTCCCGCGTCAGCAGCCCCACCCTCACGCCGTACCCCTGTCCTGGCCCTGTCGTAGCCGCTGGTCGAAACAGTGCCGGTCAGCCTGCCACACGCGATGTCAGGTGCCGACGCCAGTCATGGTCACCCGGAATCGGCCCCGGCGGAAGACCGTTGCGGAGGCCGGTCGAAGACGCAGTCCCCGCACAGGCCACCGCCCGGACACCGGTAGTGGAGACAGCAGCTCCGCCGTCGGAATGACCCTGCCCCGTAATCGCCCGTGGCACGCAGGTCCCGGTGATCGAAAAGCTCGGCGGCCAGGGCGTGCGCCCGGGCCGCGATCTCGGGCCGGCCGTTCCGGTCCCCCCAGGCGGCCAGCTCGCGTGCGGCCCCGGCGAGCGCGGAGGCCGCGTTCCCCCACAGCAGCCGGGGCGAGACGTGGCCGTCGCGGCGCAGGGCCTCGGCGAGCGGGACGAGATGGCCGTACTGCACCACCTCGCGGACGGTCGCGGCGGTGGCCGGAAACGTACGGGTGCCGGCCAGCCAGAGGTCGTCGGGTGTGGTGAGGTCCGGGTCCCAGTGCAGCCGCTCGGGGTCCAGATCGGGCACCGTGTCCCCCAGAACGGCGCAACCGAGCGCGATGGACCAGAGGCGGGCCGCGAGGCCGAGCTGGGCGACGGACGCCGCGACCCTGCGCTCGGGCGTGCGCAGCCGGGCCGCCACTTTGTCGACGCGGGCCGTCAGGGGCGCGATGCCGCCCTCGTACACGCGGGCCAGCGCTCCGTGCGCGCCGGGCGGCGGCTCGGTGCGCAGCGCGAAGAAGCCTCCTACGGAGGCGACTTCCGCCAGATCCGTCCGGCCCATCCGTACCTCTCTTCCATCCTCGCTTCGATCACTCATGGTGACCTTTTGGCCGATCATTTACGGGATGTGACCGGTCCCGCCCGGGTGAACGGACGCGGCCGACGGCGGTTTCCTCGCCGCTGACCTGCACGACCGTCTCTGGGTGGAGTTCCGGGACCGCCCCGTACTGCGACCGTAGTACGACGGATTGACCACTTCAGGACGACGCCGAATCCGCCCGGACGAGAGATCGTGGGAGGCATGAGTGCACTTGCGCTGTCCGTGCTGCTGTCGCTGGTCTCCGCGGTCGCCTACGCGGCCGGGGCGATCCTTCAGGAGCGCGTCGCCGCGGACACCCCCGACCGTCCGTACGCCCCGCTGCACCACGGTGTGTGGTGGGCGGCCGTGGCCCTGAACGGGGTGGGGGCGCTGCTGCACGTCGTGGCGCTGGCGTACGGGCCGCTGAGCCTGGTCCAGCCGCTCGGCGCGCTGACGATCGTCTTCGCGCTGCCGATGGCCGCGCTGTTCGTGGGACGCAAGGCCGGGCACACCGCGTGGCGCGGCGCGATCATGGCGGCCGTGGGGCTGGCGGGGCTGCTGGCGCTGACCGGCGGCACCGACTCGCACTCCCTCGGCGCGACGGAACGGCTGATCCTCGGGGCGTCGACGTTCGGCGCGGTGGGGCTGCTCTTCCTGGTGGCTCAGATCGTGGGCCGGCCGATCGTACGGAGCATGCTGCTCGCCGGCGCGGGCGGTGTCGCGTTCGGCATCGCGTCGGTGTTCACGAAGACGGTCGCGGTGGACTGGACCTCGGACTCCACGACCGTGCAGGTGCCGAGCCTGCTGGTGATCGGTGTGCTGGCGGCCACGGGGCTGATGCTCTCCCAGGCGTCGTACCGGGGCGCGGGCCTGGCGGCTCCGCTGGCGACGGTCACGGTCGTCAACCCGGTGGTGGCCGCGGCGGTGGGCATCACCCTGTTCGGCGAGACCTTCCGGTACGGCGTGCCGGGCACGGTGCTGGCGCTGGGCTCCGGGGTGGTCGCGGCGGGCGGGCTGATCCTGCTCACCACGGAGCGGTTGGGGTCGTCACGGGAGCCGCGGGACGAGCCCGCGGCGCCGCCGTCCTCGCCGGAGGGGCCCGGACCCCGGCGCGGTGGTCCTCCGGGCGGTGCGCGCCCGGAGGACGTACAACCGGAGGACATAGCCTCCGACAGCGCACGGCGGGACAGCGCCCGCCATCACGGCGCACGGCCGAACAGGCCCCGTGCGGACGGCACACGGTCCGACGGCACACGGTCCGACGGGACGCGACCGGACGGAACGCGGACGGAGGGGAAGCCGCCGGAGGGGAAGCCGCCCGGGGGGCCGGGGGCGTCAGATGCGGACGCCGCGCGCCCTCAGCCAGGCGAGGGGGTCGATGTCGGTGCCGTAGCCCGGCCCCGTACGCACCTCGAAGTGCAGGTGCGGTCCCGTGCTGTTGCCGGTGGATCCTGACCGGGCGATCCGCTGGCCGCCGCCGACCTGCTGGCCGGCCCGTACCGTCAGCGCGGACAGGTGCGCGTACTGGCTGTACTTGCCGTCCGCGTGCCGGATGACGACCTCGTAGCCGTACGCCCCCGCCCAGCCGGCCGAGACGACGTGCCCGGCGGCGGCCGCCTTCACCGACGTGCCGGTGGGGACGGGGAAGTCGACGCCCGTGTGGTAGCCGCTCGCCCAGGCTCCGGCCTTGTGGTACGGCGTGCCGGTCGACGCGGCCACGGGGGCGGTGGCTCCGCCGGTGGTCTGCGTGCTGGTACGGGTGGGCGCCTCGGTCCTGCGCTTCTCCGCCGGCTTCGGCTTGGCCGTCCGCTTCGGTTCGGCGGTCTTCGGCTTCTCGGCGGTCTTGGGCCGCTCGGCCGTCCTGGGTTTCGCGGCCGGCGCGGCCTTCTGGGCGGGCTCCGCCTTGGGCTTGGTGGCGGGGGAGGCGCTCTTGGCCGGGGCCTGGAGGACAAGCTTCTGGCCCGGGAAGATCAGGTCGGGGTCGCTGCCGATGACGCGGCGGTTGTCGTCGTACAGCCGCTGCCAGCCGCCCTTGACCGACTCGTCCACGGCTATCTCGGAGAGGGAGTCGCCCCGGGCGACGGTGTATCCCTCGCGCTGGGTGGGGACGGACGTCGGCGAGGTGGCCTTGTCGGTGGCTTTGGACCGGGTCTTCTCCTGGGTCTTGGCCTGCGCGGGCGCGGCGCGGGTCGTGCCACCGGGCGTGATGTCGGGGGCGTCGCCGCCGCGGGTCAGTCCCGCCTTCACCGAACAGGCAGGCCAGGCGCGCGGCCCCTGTCCCTTGAGGACCTTCTCGGCCACGGCTATCTGCTGGTCCTTGGTGGCCAGGTCGGCGCGCGGGGCGAAGCTCCGGCCGCCGTACGCCTCCCAGGTGGACTGGGTGAACTGGAGCCCGCCGTAGTAGCTGTTGCCCGTGTTGATGTTCCAGTCGCCGCTCGACTCGCAGGCCGCGACCTTCTCCCAGACATCCACGGACGCGGCGTGCCCGGCCCCGGCGGCGATGAGCGGCAGTGCCATCCCCGCGCCACCCGCCGTCACGCTCAGCGATACGCGGTTGATGCGGCTCGGCTGGTACCTGCGGTGCCGACCGTTAGCGGTCATGGCTTGCTCCCCCGTTGACAGGTAGGACACGTCGCAAGCCGCCAACTTAAGGGAGTCGCACGGACGGTGACAAGAGCTCACGCTCCGCTCGCCCTCTTTCCGCCGTATACGCCCCCTACGAGAGCGCTCTCCCTCTGGTGCTACAAATGGGGCCATGACGGAAGACGTGCGATCGGCCGCCGCGCCCACCCTGGAGGACGTGGCACGAGCGGCCGGAGTCTCCCGCGCCACGGTCTCCCGGGTGGTCAACGGGGTGCGCAATGTCGATCCCGCGATCCAGGAAGCGGTACGGCAGGCCGTCGCCGCCACGGGCTACACGCCCAACCGCGCGGCCCGTTCGCTGGTCACCCGGCGCGCGGACGCCATCGCCCTGGTCGTCTCGGGGGCGGCGGCGGACGACGCGATGGAGGAGCCGGGGCCGGCCTCCGGGGAGCGGGAGAACGGGGGAAGCGCCGGCGGGGGCGTGGACGAGGACGAGGACACCGACGGCGGGAGTGTCTCCTTCACCGCCCGGGTCTCGGCCGACCCGTTCTTCGGCCGGGTGGTGACGGGGGTCGTCAACCACCTGCGGCCGCGCGGCATGTACCCGATGCTGATGTTCGCGGGGACCGCCCGCGCCCGCGACGAGGTCGTCTCGTACATCCGCCAGGGGAACACGGACGGCGCGCTGGTCGTGTCCGCCCACGCCGAGGACCCGCTGCCGTCCCTGCTCACCGAGGCGGGGCTGTCCGCTGTGCTGTACGGCAGGCCGACCCGGCCGGTACGGATCAGCTATGTGGACCTGGCCCAGCGCGACGGCGCGCGGCTGGCCGCGGAGCGGCTGCTGGAGCGGGGGTGCCGGCGGATCGTGACGATCACCGGGCCGCTGGAGGCCCCGGTGGGGCAGGACCGGCTGACGGGCTTCCGCGAGACGCTGGCGCGCCGGGGGTATCCGGAGGTGCCGGCGGTCGAGGGGCGGTTCAGCCAGGAGAGCGGCGAGGCGGCCATGGCCCGGCTGCTGGCGGAACACCCCGATCTGGACGGGGTGTTCGCGGCCAACGACCTGATGGCGGCGGGCGCGTGCCATGTGCTGCGCGAGCACGGGCGGCGGGTGCCGGAGGACGTCGCGGTGATCGGCTTCGACGACAACGGGGTGGCCGCGGCGTGCCGGCCACCGCTGACGACCATCCGGCAGCCGGTGGAGGAGATGGCGGCGGCGATGGTGGACCTGCTGCTGGACCGCCTCGCTCGGCCGAGCCTCCCGGTCACGTCGGTGATCTACGAACCGACCCTGGTGGTACGGGACTCCGCGTAGCGCGTCGCCGGGCTGTGGGTGTCCTCAATCGCCGGCCACATCAAGCCGCCCGGCGATTGAGGGCACCCGGCGTCGGACGGAAGCGGCACGATCAAGCCCGTCCGGCGATTGAGGACAACGGGTGGCCGTTCAGGCCGACGGGTCCGGCGTCGGGGCCGGGGTGCGGCGCCAGCGGTGCGGGGCCGCGAGGCCACCCGCGTCGCCGGGAACCGCGGGCGCGGGCACCCGTGGCCGGCTCCCACCCCGCGCCAGGAACGCCGCGAGCGGCAGCGTCGCCGCCCCCACCGTGACCGCGTCGGGCCCCAGTTCGCCCAGCTCGATGGTGGTGCGCGCCGACGGGTGCTTCAGGGAGTACGCCTCCGCGTGCCGCCGGATCGCCGGCAGCAGGTGCGGCCCGATGAGCAGCCCGGCCCAGCCGCCCAGCAGGATGCGTTCCGGCAGGAAGAGGTTGATGAGATCGGCGACCGCCGCCCCGAGGCACTCCGCGGTGTGGTCCAGGAGCGAGACGGCCAGCGGATCGGGCGGCGGCCCGTCGGGGCCGGGGAACGCCGCTTCGAGCAGCGCGGCCAGCGCCGTCTCGTCGTCGGCGTCGTCGGGCAGCGGCCCGCCCGCCTCGTACCACCGCTCACGCATCGCCTCGGCGCCCGCGTACGCCTCCAGGCAGCCGATGGAGCCGCAGCGGCATCTGCGCCCGCGCATCTGGACGGTGGTGTGCCCCCACTCCAGCGCGCTGCTGCGGCGGCTCTCCTCGACCAGGCTGCTGCCGTGGATGACGCTGGCGCCGACCCCGGAGCCGATGAGGGCGATCGCGGCCGTACCGGCGCCCCTGCCCCCGCCGAACCACATCTCGGCCTGGCCCAGCGTCTTGGCGCCGTTGTCGATGAACAGGGGCACCTCGGGCGGGATTTCGAAGCCCTCGCGGAGCAGTTTCTCGAAGGGGACGGCGCTCCAGCCGATGGTCTGGCCGTGCACCACCGCGCCGTCCTGGCCGCCCCGTTCGATGATGCCGGGGACGCCGATGCCGATGCCGAGGAGCCGGGCGGGGTCGGCGCCCGCGTCGCGCAGGACGTCGGCGACGCCGGAGCGGACGTGGGAGACGATGCGTTCGACGTCGTACCCGTGCTGGGCGAGGAGCCGTTCCGTCCGCGCGAGTTCGGTGAGCGACAGGTCGAAGAGCTCGACCCGGACCCGGGTCTCGCCGATGTCGATGCCGATGAGCAGGCCGCCGTCGGCGGCGACACGGAGCAGGGTACGCGGACGGCCGCCGTCGGAGTCGACAACACCGGCCTCTTCGAGGAGTCCCTCCGAGGCCAGTTCCGCGACAACGTTGCTGATGGAGCCCGAACTGAGTCCTGTGGCCGATCCGAGTTCCTGGCGGCTCAGCGGACCGTCGAAATACAACCGTTGTACAACCCTGGCACGATTGCCCCGGCGCAGGTCACGCACTGTCCGTCTGCCGCGCTCAGCCATGTTGCTCCTTCCCGGCAGGCAACATACCCCGGCCCCAGCCCTTGACGCGACCTTCTCTCACCTCTTAAATCACGTCATAAATTAAGTCATGGAGGCCGTTCGACTCTCGAACGCTGCCATCCCCGGAAAGGGGCCACCTCACATGCGCAAGGCCAGAGCCGCAGCAGCAGTAACCATCGTCAGCGCTCTCGCGGCAGCCGTCACCGGTTGCGGCGGGGGATCGTCAGAAGGTGGAAGCAACGAATCACCGAAGACCCTCACGTACTGGGCGTCCAACCAGGGCCCCAGCATCGAGGCGGACAAGAAGATCCTGACCCCCGAGCTCGCGAAGTTCGAGAAGCAGACCGGGATCAAGGTCAAGCTCGAGGTTGTGCCGTGGTCGGATCTGCTCAACCGGATCCTCGCCGCCACGTCGTCGGGCAAGGGCCCCGACGTGCTGAACATAGGCAACACCTGGTCCGCCTCGCTCCAGGCGACCGGTGCCCTTCTGCCGTGGGACACGAAGAACTTCGACGCGATCGGTGGCAGGGACCGGTTCGTCGACTCGGCGGTGGCCTCGGCCGGCGCGGAGGGCAAGGACCCCTCCGCCGTGCCGCTGTACTCGCTGGCGTACGCCCTTTACTACAACAAGGCGATGTTCAAGGACGCGGGCATCGAGAAGCCCCCGGCCACGTGGGACGAGCTGGTCGCCGACGGCAAGAAGATCTCCAAGGACGGCAAGTGGGCGCTGGGCGCGGAGGGCGGTAACCTCTCCAACAACATCCACCAGGTCTTCGCCCTCGGCAAGCAGCACGGCGCCGACTTCTTCGACAAGGACGGCAAGCCGACCTTCACGTCGGACGGCGCTGTCGCCGCCGTGAAGCAGTACGTCGACTTCATGGCCAAGGACAAGATCGTCGCTCCGGGCAACGCGGAGTACGCCCAGAACCAGTCCCTCCAGGACTTCGCCAAGGGCAAGACGGCCATGGTCCTCTGGCAGGCCGCCGCGTCGACCTTCGCCTCCCAGGGCATGAAGCCCGAGGACTGGGGCGTCGCCCCGGTGCCCGTCCAGTCCGGCGTTCCCGGCACGGGCGAGCAGACCAACTCCATGGTCGCGGGCATCAACATCGCGGTGTTCAACAACACCAAGAACATCGACGGCGCGAAGAAGTTCGTGAAGTTCATGACGAGCGACGCCGAGCAGACGCTGCTGAACAAGACCTACGGCTCGGTCCCGCCCGTCAAGGCCGCGCAGCAGGACCCGGCGTTCGGCGCCTCGGACGTGAAGGTCCTGAGGGACACGCTGGGCACCAGCGCCGCCCCGCTCCCCCAGGTCGCGAACGAGTCCCAGTTCGAGACGACCGTCGGTACGGCCGTCAAGGGCCTGTGGGCCGACGCCGCGGCGGGGAAGCCGGTGACCACCGAATCCGTCAAGGCAGCACTGACCAAGGCCCAGCAGCAGATGACTCCGTGAGGCTCTCTCCATGACCGCCACCGTCACACCCAGCAGTGGGCACAAAACGGGCGACGTGGAGAAGACGGACAACGGGGGTGCGCGCGGACGACGTTTCCCGCGCATCCCCGACCGGATCCGTCAGGGCGGTCTGCCCTACCTCCTGCTGCTGCCCGCCGTCGTGCTCGAACTGCTCGTCCACATCATCCCGATGGTGATCGGGATCTGGGTGAGCTTCAGGCAGCTCACCCAGTTCTTCATCCGGAACTGGGGCAATTCCCCCTCCGCCGGTTTCGACAACTACAAGGTCGCCATCGACTTCGATGCCCCGATCGGTCAGGCGCTGCTCCACTCGTTCCTCGTCACCTGCGCCTTCACCGTGCTCTCCGTCGGGCTCTCGTGGCTGCTCGGGGTGGCGGCGGCGATCATGCTCCAGGAGAACTTCCGCGGCAGGAGCATCCTGCGGACGATCTTCCTGGTCCCGTACGCCCTGCCCGTGTACGCGGCGGTCATCACGTGGGCGTTCATGTTCCAGCACGACAACGGCGTGATCAATCACATCCTTCACGACCAGCTCGGCCTCACCGACAAGCCGTCGTTCTGGCTCATCGGCAACAACAGCTTCATCGCGCTGGTGATCGTCTCGCTCTGGAAGTCCTGGCCCTTCGCGTTCCTGATGCTGATGGCCGCCCTCCAGAACATCCCGCGTGATCTGTACGAGGCCGCCTCCATCGACGGGGCGGGCATCTGGCAGCAGATCCGCAAGATCACGCTGCCGTCGCTGCGCCCGGTCAACCAGGTGCTGGTGCTGGTGCTCTTCCTGTGGACGTTCAACGACTTCAACACGCCGTACGTCCTGTTCGGCAAGTCGGCGCCGGAAGCGGCGGACCTGATCTCGATCCACATCTACCAATCGTCCTTCGTCACCTGGAACTTCGGTTCGGGCTCTGCGATGTCCGTCCTGCTGCTGCTCTTCCTGCTGCTGGTCACGGCGATCTACCTGTTCATCACCTCACGGGGAAGGAAGGGCACCGATGTCTAGCCCCCGGTCTCCCATGGCGCCGCCGCAGTCGTTCCTCTGGACGCGCCGCGTCGTCCTGACGGTGCTGGCGGCCTTCGCGCTGCTGCCCGTCTACGTGATGGTCAGCAGCTCGCTCAAGCCGCTCCAGGACGTGTCGGGGAAGTTCCAGTGGATCCCGACGAACCTGACGATCCGCCCGTACTTCGACATCTGGAAGACGGTCCCGCTCGCCAAGTACTTCCTGAACTCGCTGATCGTGGCGGGTTCCGCGACGGTGCTCTCCGTGGTGATCGCGGTGTTCGCGGCATACGCGGTGAGCCGGTACAAGTTCCGCGGCAAGCGGACCTTCACCATCACGGTGCTCTCCACCCAGATGTTCCCGGGGATCCTCTTCCTGCTCCCGCTGTTCCTCATCTTCGTGAACATCGGGAACAGCACCGGCATCGAGCTGTACGGCTCGCGCGCCGGGCTGATCCTCACCTACCTGACGTTCTCGCTGCCGTTCTCCATCTGGATGCTGATCGGGTACTTCGACTCCATCCCGCGCGAGCTGGACGAGGCCGCCATGGTGGACGGCTGCGGACCGATCCGCGCCCTGTTCCAGGTCGTGGTGCCGGCCGCCGTCCCGGGCATCGTGGCCGTCGCCGTGTACGCGTTCATGACGGCCTGGGGCGAGGTCCTCTTCGCCTCCGTCATGACCGACGACCAGACCCGTACCCTCGCGGTCGGTCTCCAGGGGTACGCCACCCAGAACGACGTGTACTGGAACCAGATCATGGCCGCCTCGCTGGTCGTGAGCGTGCCCGTCGTCGTCGGGTTCCTTCTCCTCCAGCGCTACCTCGTCGCCGGCCTGACCGCGGGCGCCGTGAAGTGAACCACCCCGAAAGGCAGTTCGTGAACGACCTCAACGCCCTTCCTCCCGATTTCACCTGGGGCGTCGCCACCGCCGCGTACCAGATCGAGGGGGCGGTGGCCGAGGACGGCCGTGCCCCGTCGATCTGGGACACGTTCTCGCACCTCCCCGGCACGATCGACAACAACGACAACGGTGACGTGGCCTGCGACCACTACCACCGGGTGCCCGAGGACATCGGGCTGATGAAGCGGCTCGGCGTGGACGCGTACCGCTTCTCGCTGGCCTGGTCCCGGGTCATCCCCGGCGGCGACGGACCCGTCAACAAGGCGGGTCTCGACTTCTACGACCGGCTGGTGGACGGGCTGCTGGAGGCCGGCGTCACGCCGTTCGCCACGCTCTACCACTGGGACCTGCCGCAGGCGCTCCAGGACCGGGGCGGCTGGCCGGTCCGCGAGACCGCCGAGCACTTCGCCCGGTACGCCTCCGTCGTCGCCGAGCGCCTCGGCGACCGCGTCAAGGACTGGGCGACCCTCAACGAGCCGCTGTGCTCGTCGTGGATCGGCCACCTCGAAGGCAAGATGGCGCCCGGCGTCACCGACCTCGAGGCGGCGGTGCGCACCTCGTACCACCTGCACCTCGGCCACGGGCTCGCGGTGCGGGCGATCCGCGCGGTCTCGCCGGACGCGCGCGTCGGCATCGTCAACAACCTCAGCCCGGTCGAGGCGGCCTCGGACAGCGACGCGGACCGCGCGGCAGCCGTCCGCGCCGACGGGCACACCAATCGCTGGTGGCTGGACCCGATCCTCGGGCGCGGCTACCCGCAGGACATGGTCGACCTGTACGGCGTGGAACTGCCGGTCCGGCCGGGCGACCTGGAGACCATCGCGGCGCCGCTGGACTGGATGGGAGTGAACTACTACTTCCGCCAGATCGTGGAGGACGACCCGGCCGGCATCGCGCCCTTCGCCAAGCAGGTCGAGGGACCGAACGCGCTCCACACCCACATGGGGTGGGAGGTGCACGCGGAGGGCCTGGAGCAGCTGCTGCTCCGCCTCACCGACGAGTACGGCGTCGAGCGCATCTACGTGACGGAGAACGGCTCGGCCTTCCCCGACACCGTGCGCGCGGACGGTACGGTCGACGACCCCGAGCGGACCCGGTACCTGGAGGACCACCTCGCGGCGTGCGCCCGAGCGGTGGAGAAGGGCGCCCCGCTCGCGGGGTACTTCGCCTGGTCGCTGATGGACAATTTCGAGTGGGCTTACGGCTACGACAAGCGGTTCGGGCTGGTCCACGTGGACTACGAGACGCAGGTCCGCACGGTCAAGGCCAGCGGGTACCGCTACGCGGAGATCATCCGCGAAGCCTCCGCGAAGCGCGACGCGGCCGCCTGACGCCTTTTGTCCTCAATCGCCGGACGGGCTGAACTTTCAGCCCGTCCGGCGATTGAGGACACACCGCGGCCGGAGGCCGCGCACCACGCACTCCTAGGTCGCCGGGACCGGCACCGGCTGTGTGCCCTCCTGGGCGACCACCGACGCCGCGACCCGGGACGCGAATCCCAGCATCTCCGCCGCGCCGGCGGGCGACAGCTCCCCCGCCCGCGCGAACGCACCCTCCCTGGACAGCCAGTTCAGCACCGCCGCCATGAACGCGTCTCCCGCACCGATGGTGTTGACCACCTCGACCGGTACCGCCGGTACCGTCACCGGCTCCCCGGTCCGGGTGTAGGCGGTCGCGCCGCGCGCCCCGCGCGTCAGCACCACCAGCCGCCCCTCCCGCGCCAGCCGCAGGCACGTCTCGCCCGGATCGGCGTCCGGCCAGAGCCGGAGCACGTCCTCGTCGCTGGCCTTGACGATCCCCGCCAGGGCGCACAGCTCCCGCAGCCGCCGCGCACCCGGCCCGGCGTCCAGTGTGCGGTCCTCGCGCACGTTGGGGTCGACCACCAGCACCGAGCGGTCCGCCGCCGCGCGGGCGGTCGCCGCCACCGCCTCGGCGGCCGGGGACACGACCGCGGCGAGCCCGCCCACGTACACCGCCCCGAACTCCCCCGCCTCCGCCGCGCGTTCGCTGATGCGGAAGGTGGCGGTGTCCTGGAGGTGGAAGTGGTAGCCCGTGCCGTCGGGGCCCGGGTCGGCGACCGCGAGGGCGGTGGGCAGCTCCGACCGTCCGCACAGCCCGAGTTCGGTACCGGCCGAGACCAGCCGCCGCTCGATCGCCCGGGCGAAGCCGTCGCCGCCGAGTGTGCCGGCGAACCAGCTGGGGGTGGAGAGCGCGGCCAGTCCGGCGGCGACGTTGGCGGGCGCGCCACCGGGCTGGGCGTGCTGGGTCAGCCGGTCGTCCGGGGACGGTACGAGGTCGATCAGCGCCTCCCCCATCACCAGCACGGCGCCGGGCCCACCGGTCACGGCTCGACCACGATCTTGCGTCCCTGGCCGGCCTTGAAGCGGTCCAGCGCCTCGGGGTACGACTCCAGCGGCATCCGGTCGCTGATGAACACCGCGGGGTCGAGCACCCCGGTGGCGAAGAGCGCCGCGGCCCGCTCGTAGCTGTGGAGCACCGCCATCGAGCCGGTGATCGTGATCTCCTGGTTGTAGATGCGGTACGGCTCGATGACCGCGGTCGTCGCGTAGTCGGCGACCCCGAACTGGAGGAACGTACCGCCCTTGGCGACCCGTCCGAGGCCGTCCTGGATGGCGCCGGCGTTGCCCGTGGCGTCGATGACGATGTCCCAGCCGCGCGGGGTGTCCAGCTCCTCGGCGGAGGCGGCGGAGCGGGAGACGCCGAGCGTGGTGGCGGTCGCGAGCCGCTCCGGGTTGATGTCCAGGATGTCGACGGAGGCGGCGCCGGTGCGCTTGGCGAGCTCCAGCATCATCAGGCCCATGGTGCCGGAGCCGTAGATCAGGACCTCGGCGCCGAGCGTGGAGCGCAGGACGTCGTAGCCGCGCACCGCGCAGGACAGCGGCTCGATGAGCGCGGCGTCCTTCACGTCGATGTGGTCGGGCAGGCGGACGCAGTTGGCGACGGGCGCGACGGCGAACTGGGCGGCGCCGCCGGGCTTGCTGACGCCGATCGCGTTCCACCGCTCGCACAGGTTGCCGCGCCCGATCCGGCAGTAGTGGCACTCGTGGCAGTAGAGCGAGGGGTCGACCGCGACCTTGTCGCCGACCGCCAGTTCGGTGACGTCGGAGCCGATCTCCACGATCTCGCCGGCGAACTCGTGGCCGGGCACGATCGGCAGGGTGGGCGCGAACTCGCCCTGGAGGATGTGCAGATCGGTGCCGCAGAGCCCGCAGGACGCGACGGCGACGACCACGTCCCGGGGGCCGGGGGTGGGGTCGGGCACCGTCGTGACGGAGACCTTGCCAGGGGCTTCGATGATCGCGGCCCTCATTTGACTGCTCCAAGGGAGAGGCCCTGGACCAGTTTGTCCTGGGCGGCGAAACCGGCGGCGAGCACCGGCAGGGACACGACGACGGAGGCGGCGCACAGCTGGGCCAGGAAGAGGCCCTGGCTGGTGACGAAGCCCGTCAGGAAGACGGGCGCCGTCTGCGCGGTGACACCGGTGAGCACCCGGGCGAACAGAAGCTCGTTCCAGCTGAAGATGAAGCAGATCAGCGCGGTGGCGGCGATGCCGGGCGCGGCGACCGGGGCCACCACCCGGGCGAGGACGGTCGGCAGCCTGGCGCCGTCCATCTGCGCGGCCTCGATGATGGAGACCGGGACGTCCGCGAGGAAGGACTGCATCATCCACACCGCGATCGGCAGGTTCATCGAGGTGTAGAGGATGACGAGCAGCCAGATGTTGTCCAGCATGCCGATGTTCTTCGCGAAGAGGTAGATCGGCAGCAGGCCGGCGACCACCGGCAGCATCTTGGTGGAGAGGAAGAAGAACATCACGTCCGTCCACTTGCGGACGGGCTTGATGGAGAGCGCGTACGCCGCCGGAAGGGCCAGCAGCAGGACAAACAGGGTCGAGAACAGCGAGGCTGTCAGGGAGTTGATCAGCGGCGGCCAGGGGCTCGCGCCGCCGTCGGAGCCGAAGAACACCTTGTAGCTGTCGAGGGTGAGGGGCGCCGTGAACGAGGGCGGATTGGTCGCCGCGTCCGTCTCCGAGTGGAAGGACGTGAGCAGCATCCAGAGGGCCGGCAGGCAGAAGCCGAGCCCCACGACCCAGGCGAGCAGGCCGAGGCCGGCGGAGCGCCGTCTGGCCTTGCGGGTGGCGGGCGCGTAGGCCGTGACCGGGGCCGCCTTCGCGGTGGCGGTGGTGGTGCTCATGCGCGGCTCGCCTCCTCACTGAAGAGGGACGAGACCACGCGGAGGGCGAAGGTCGCGATCACGATCGTGCCGATCACGACGACCACTCCGGCCGCGGAGGCCAGTCCGTACTCGTGAGCCTGGTAGAAGGTCTGGTAGATGGTGTACGGCAGGTTCGCGGTGCCCAGGCCGCCCGCGGTGATGGTGAACACCGCGTCGAAGTTCTGGACGACGTAGATGGCGCCGAGCAGGGTGCCCAGCTCCAGGTAGCGGCGCAGGTGGGGCACCGTCAGGAAGCGGAACATCTGCCAGGTGCCGGCGCCGTCGAGGCGCGCGGCCTCCATCATGTCCAGCGGCTGGCTCTGGAGTCCGGCGAGCAGGATGAGCATCATGAACGGCGTCCACTGCCAGACGAGGGACGCCTCGACGGCCAGCAGCGGCATGTCGGTGATCCAGTCGGGCTGGGCGGGCGTGGAGTCGCCGAACAGTCCGGTGAACCAGGCCCAGCCCCCGTTCAGCAGACCGTACTCGGGGTTGTAGAGCAGGTGTTTCCACATCAGCGCCGCCGAGACGGGCACCAGCAGGAACGGGGTGATCAGGAGCGTACGGACGAAGCCGCGCCCCATGAACTTCCGGTTGATCAGGAGCGCCAGCAGCAGGCCGAGCACCACGCTGACGATCACGACGGTCGCTGTGAGCAGAATGGTGGTGAGGATCGACTCGCGCAGGGACTCGTCCGTGACGACCGTCTTGTAGTTGGACAGTCCGGAGAACGCGCGCTCGTCGGGGGCGAGTGAGTTCCAGTCGAAGAGCGAGATGAACAGCGTTGCCACGAAAGGCAGTTGGGTGACCGCGATCAGGAAGATCAGCGCGGGCAGCAGGGGCGCCCTGGTGGCCCAGGCGCGGGCCCTGACCGAGGGCCCCCGTCCGGCGCGCCGCGGCGCCGGGGGCCGCGACACGCCGGCCGGGGAGGCCGAGGGGGTACTGACGGGGACACTCACTGCTGCTCCTTGCCGACCTTCTCGGCGAGCGCCTGCGAGGTCTTGAGGGCCTCCGCGACGGACTGCTTGCCCGCGATGGCGGCGCTGATCTCCTGCGAGACCTTCGTGCCCAGGTCGGTGAATTCCGGGATGTCGACGAACTGGATGCCGACGGTGGGCCGGGGCTGGGTGCCCGGGTTGGTCGGGTTGGCCGTGGTGATGGCCTGCTGGGTCACGTCGGCGAAGGCCGCCGCGTCCTTGAGGTAGGCCGGGTTGGCGTAGGTCGAGGCGCGCTTGCCGGCGGGCACGTTGGGCCAGCCGATCTTCTCGCCGACGAGGTTCTCGTACTCCTTGCTGGACGCCCAGGAGATGAACTTCCAGGCGCTCTCGTCCTTGGTGGACGCCTTCTGCATGCCCCAGGCCCAGGTGTAGAGCCAGCCGGAGCTCTCGGTCTTCTCGACCGGGGCGGGTACGTAACCGATCTTGCCCTTGACCGGGGAGTCGGCGGCCTCCAGCGAGCCGGCGCCGGCCG
Source organism: Streptomyces sp. NPDC087420 (assembly GCF_044744165.1). NCBI lineage: Bacteria > Bacillati > Actinomycetota > Actinomycetes > Kitasatosporales > Streptomycetaceae > Streptomyces > Streptomyces sp. NPDC087420. The sequence continues at coordinate 315,800 of NZ_JBIUXU010000001.1, read as the reverse complement.
TGGCGTCGTACCACATGGCCGACTTGCCCTGCGTCATGTTGTTGAGGCACTCGGAGTAGCCGGACTGCGCCGCGCCCGCCTCACCGTGCTTGCGGACGAGGTCGACGTAGAACTGGGTGGCCTTGGTGAACTCGGGCGACGTGAGCTGTGCCTCCCAGTCCTTGGTGAACCAGGTGCCGCCCATGGTGTTCACGACCGTGGTCAGCGGGGCGATGACCTCGCCCCAGCCGGGCAGCCCGCGCAGGCAGATGCCCTTCATGCCGCTCTTCGCGCCGTCCGCCTTCGCGGCGAGGTCGGCGACCTGCTGCCAGGTGGGCTTGGGCGGCATGGTCAGGTTCTTCTCGGCGAAGATGTCCTTGCGGTACATGAGGAACGACGACTCGCCGTAGAAGGGCTCGCCGTAGAGCTTGCCGTCGGCGGCGGTCAGCGAGTCCTGGAGGGGCTTGAGGATGTCGGCCTGGTCGAAGGCCTTGTCCTTCTTGACGTAGTCGTCCAGCGGGTGCAGCCAGCCGTTCTTGGCGAAGAACGGGACCTCGAAGTTGCTGATGGTGGCGACGTCGTACTGGCCGGCCTGCTCGGAGAAGTCCTGGCTGATCTTGTCGCGGACGTCGTTCTCGGGCAGGACGGTGAAGTTGACCTTGATCCCGGTGTCCTTGGTGAAGTTGTCCGCGGTGAGTTTCTGCAACTCGACCATCTGCGGGTTGTTCACCATGAGGACGTTGATCGAGTCGCTCCCGCCGGAGGAGCTGCCGCCGCCGGCTCCGCTGCACCCCGCGAGCAGGGCCGCCAGGGCGGCACCGGCTCCCACACGGACGCTGATTCCACGTCGTCTTTGCTGGACGGGCATGAGTTGTCTCCTGATCACTTCGTTGTGAGGGGGTTCCGGGGGTGTGCGGACCCGCGTCCCGGCCGTGCCGAGGAGGCGCGGCGGGTACGGAACGGAGAGGGCCGGTGGGTGTCGGACCGCGGGTGTCAGACGCGGATGACCTGTGGTCCGAGCAGTGAGTACCGCTGGGCCTCCGCCGAGGGGAGGCCCGCGTCCGTGACGATGGATTCAAAGTCGGCGACCTCGGCGAACCGGCAGAAGCTCACCGCGCCGAACTTGGTGTGGATCCCGGCGAAGACCCGGCGCCGGGAGCTGCGCATGGCCTGCGCCTTGACCTCGCTGACGGCCGGATCCGGGGTGGTGAGGCCGTACTCGCGGGAGATCCCGTTGGCTCCGACGTAGGCCAGGTCGATGACGAACTCGGAGAGCATACGCGTGGTCCAGTGGTCCACCGTGGCCATGGTGGATCCTCTGACCCGGCCGCCGAGGAGCAGCACCGCGATCTTCTCCGCGTCGGCGAGCGCGGTCGCCACCGCGAGGGAGGCGGTGACGACGGTCAGGGTCCGGTCGCGGGGCAGCGCCTCGGCGACGAGCTGCGGGGTGAAGCCCTCGTCGACGAAGACGGTCTCCGCGTCGCCGAGGAGATCGGCGGCGGCAGCCGCGATCCGGGACTTCTGCGGGACGAGACGGGTGGTCCGTACCGCGAGGGTCGTCTCGAAGCCGGCGGACTCCACCGGGTAGGCGCCGCCGTGGGTGCGCCGTACCAGGCCGTGTTCCTCCAGGGCGTGCAGGTCGCGCCGGACGGTCTCCTTGGCCACCGAGAGCTTCGAGGCGAGCGCGGTGACGTCGACCGCCCCGGCACGGCGGGCGATCTCCAGGATTTCTCGTCGGCGTTCGTCGGTGTCCACGACACACACTTCCCTGCTCCGCTGCGGCTCGGGCTCAGCACCCGTTCGGGCTCATGCGTCGTTTGTACAAGCAAAGGCCCCGTCGCGACCAGGTTCTTCACTCATCCGACTGTGCCCGTTCATGCCCGCTTCGCCCGGAGCGTCGGCGCAGGTCACACCAGTGGTGACGGCTGTTGTCGCGCAGATCACCGCCCGCTTCGGTACCGCTTCGTGCCCGAACGGAGCCCGAACCGGAATCCCCTTTCCCCACAACCGGCGTGGTTACACGAGAAGCCGCTCACATCTGACCCTGCCCGTTCGGACACGATCGGGCGATCACGTCGCGCGTACGGCGGGAACACGACACGATGCGACAGGCCCGGAATGCGGATGACTCCGGGCACCTTGAGGATTGACGTAACAAGCTCACTACTTTCAGGAGCGCTTCCATGAGTGGTACCGCCCAGATCGGCGTCACGGGGCTCGCGGTGATGGGCCGCAACCTGGCCCGCAACTTCGCGCGCAACGGTCTCACGGTCGCGGTGCACAACCGCACGGCCGCGAAGACCCGGGCCCTGGTCGAGGAGTTCGGCGACGAGGGCACGTTCGTGCCCGCGGAGACCGCGGAGGAGTTCGTCGCGGCCCTGGAGCGCCCCCGCCGCCTGATGATCATGGTGAAGGCCGGGGACCCGACGGACGCCGTGATCCAGGAGTTCGCCCCCCTGCTGGAGGAGGGGGACGTCATCATCGACGGCGGCAACGCCCACTTCGCCGACACCCGCCGCCGGGAGAAGGAGCTGCGCGAGCGCGGCATCCACTTCGTCGGGGTGGGGGTCTCGGGCGGCGAGGAGGGCGCGCTGCACGGCCCGAGCATCATGCCGGGCGGCTCCGCCAAGTCGTACGAGTCCCTCGGCCCGCTGCTGGAGAAGATCGCGGCGAAGGCACCGGACGGGGCGCGGACGGTCGCGCACATCGGTCCTGACGGCGCGGGCCACTTCGTGAAGATGGTGCACAACGGCATCGAGTACGCCGACATGCAGCTCATCGCGGAGGCGTACCACCTGCTGCGGTCCGTCGCGGGCTACTCCCCCGCGAAGATCGCCGAGACGTTCCGTACGTGGAACACCGGCCGGCTCGACTCGTACCTGATCGAGATCACCGCCGAGGTACTCGCCCATACGGATGAGGCGACCGGCAAGCCGTTCGTGGACGTCGTGCTCGACCAGGCCGAGCAGAAGGGCACCGGCCGCTGGACGGTCCAGATCGCCCTCGACCTGGGTGTGCCGGTCTCCGGGATCGCCGAGGCGGTCTTCGCGCGTGCCGTCTCGGGCCACGCGGCGCTGCGCGAGGCGTCGCGCGGGCTGCCGGGGCCGACCGCGCGCCCGCTGGACGACACGGAGGCGGCGCGCTTCGCCGACCAGGTGGAGCAGGCGCTGTACGCGTCGAAGATCGTGTCGTACACGCAGGGCTTCCACCAGATCCGGGCGGGCAGCGACGAGTACGACTGGGACATCGACCTCGGTTCGGTCGCGGCGATCTGGCGGGCGGGGTGCATCATCCGCGCCGCGTTCCTGGACCGGATCCGGGCGGCGTTCGACACGCGGCACGACCTGCCGAGCCTGCTGTCGGACAAGCAGTTCGCCGAGGAGATCGGCACGGCGCAGGACGACTGGCGGGCCGTGGTGGCCACGGCGGCGGTGCAGGGCGTCCCGACTCCGGGCTTCTCGGCGGCGCTCTCGTACTACGACGCGCTGCGCGCGGAGCGGCTGCCCGCCGCCCTGACGCAGGGCCAGCGTGACTTCTTCGGGGCGCACACCTACCGGCGTACGGACCGCGAGGGGTCGTTCCACACCCTCTGGGGCGGCGACCGCTCGGAGGTCAGCAGCGACTGACCGGCCACTGCCCCCTACGCCGACCGGCCGGCCGCGTTCTCGCGGTCGGCCGGTCGGCGTGGAGGGCGGGCGTCAAGGGGTGTCGCGCAGGGGCCCCGGTGCGGGCTCCGGTTCCGGTACGGGGTCCGGGCCCGGCGGGCTCGGCACCGGATCGGGCTGCGGGGGCGGGGACGGGCGCGGCGGGGGCGAGGGGGCCGGGGGCGGCGAGGGAACGGGCGCGGGGCCCGGGCCCGGCAGCGGTCCTGGTGCCGGCGGTCCTGGCGTGGGGACGGGCGACGGCGGTACCGGATCGGGATACGGGCTGGTCATGACTGACCTCCTGTGGTGCGTGGTCGTACGTTCCCAATGTCTCCCGGTGCGCGTGCCCGCGCGCGCCGGGTCCACGCGTCAGGATGCGCCGGGTCCACGTGTCAGGAGAGCGCGGCCGCGGCCACCGCGGCGGCGTTCAGGCCGGGGCGGGGGCTGGAGAGCACCGGGACGGTGGTCGTGGCCCGGTCCGCCGCGCCGGCCATCGACGCCTGGGCCAGTACGATCACGTCCGCCGCCGCGACACCGTCGACGACCGCCGCCACCGCGTCCAGATAGCCGTCGAGGTCGCCCGCCTCGAACCGCTCCCAGGCGCCGTCGACCAGCACGGTCCGCAGGTCGACGGGCCGGCCCGCCGCCTCCTCGCGGATCAGCGTGAGCGTCGGCTCCAGCGTGCTCTCCACCGTGGCGACCACCACCACCCGGCCCGCCTCGGCCGCCGTGGCCGCCATCGGCCGGTCGACCCTGAGCACCGGTACGCCGAGGACGCGGCCCGCCTTCTCCGCGACCTCCCCGAGCGTCGAGCAGGTGCAGAGCACGGCGGCCGCGCCCTCGGCGACCACGTCCTCCAGCGCCGCCTCCACCGCGTCCGACACGGCCTCGGGCCCCTCGATCCTGGCCCGGTCGAGCAGCTCCCCGGCCACCACGTGCCGCAGGACGAGGCCCGGGTGGTCGGAGTCGCGCAGGGCGTCGAAGACCGGGACGTGGGCGGGAGAGGTGTGCAGCAGCGCGAGCATGATCACGATGCTAGACCGGGCCGGCGCGGGCGTCGCGCCGGTCGCCGGACCCCCGCGCCGGTCGCCGGACCCCGGGTCACCAGACCTTGGTGCTCGCCTTCAGCTGCTCCTCGGCGGCCGCCACCACGTCCACCGGCGCCGGGGGCGCCTCGTCGGGGTGCCGCTCGGCCCAGGTGGCCGCGTACGGGCAGAGGGGGACGACGGGGACGCCCTCGCGCGCCGCCGTCGCGTAGAACTCACGGACGAGCTTGCCCGCGATGCCCTTGCCCTCGTGGCCCTGCTCCACCACGGTGTGCACCGCGACCAGCGCGGCGGGGGTGGCGTCGAGGGTGAAGTAGGCGACGACGCCGACGGCCTGGCCGTCCTCGTACGCCTCCAGACGGCCCAGCGCGCGGTTGTCGCGGATCTCGATGTCGGCCATGGTGACGGACTCCCTGTGGTTCGGTGGGGCGGTCTCGGTGGTGGTCGGTGGGATGGAGAGCCACACTCACGTGACCGTTTCAGCCTACGCAACCCGCCTGCGGCGCAGCCGGTTTGGGCCGCCGCGACCGGAGATCTCGTACGGCCGTGCGATACATTTTGCGTCGCTTTTACCACGATCCACTTCTGCGGCGGAGACGAGCTTCTCAATGAGCGACATTCTCAACGGACTTGGCCGGGCCGGCGTCTACGGGGCGCTCGGTGTGGTCCTGCTGATCCTCGGCATCGTCCTGGTGGACCTGCTGACCCCGGGCAAGCTCGGGAAGCAGATATGGGAGGAGCGCAACCGCAACGCGGCGGTCCTCCTCAGCTCGGCCCTGCTGGGCATCGGGGGCATCGTGTTCACCTCGATCTGGACGACGTACGACGACTTCGGCAAGGGACTCGCGTCGACCGCCGCGTTCGGGGTGCTGGGGCTGGTGATGATGGCCGTGGCCTTCCTGGTGGTGGACCTGGTCACGCCGGGGAAGCTGGGCGCCACGCTGGTCGAGGCGGAGCCGCATCCGGCGGTGTGGGTGACCGCGTCCTGCAACCTCGCGGTGGCCGCGATCATCTCGGCGTCCATCGCCTGACGACACCCCCTCCCCCTTCATATCGTCAGCTTGACGACAAGGAGCCGCCTTCGATATCGTCGCCATGACGACAACAAGGGGGGCCTCCATGGCCGACATCACCCGGCGCCTCGGCTGGCGCCATCTGCGCTCCGCGCCCACCGCGTACGTACGGCACGACCGGCGCGGACAGCTCGCCCACGACGGCACCGGGCTGAGCTTCTGGTTCCGGGCGCTGAGCGCGGCCCTCTCCGAAGTGCCGGTCGACGACCGGGAGCTGGCCATGGCCTTCCACGCCCGTACGGCCGACTTCCAGGACGTCACCGTGCAGGCGACCGTCACCTACCGGATCAGCGACCCGGGCACGGCGGCCGGCCGGATCGACTTCTCCGTCGATCCGGACACCGGCGCCTGGCGGAGCGCGCCGCTGGAGCAGATCGCCACCCTGCTCACCGAGACGGCCCAGCAGCACGCGCTCGACGTGCTGGCCCGTACCCCGCTTGCGGCGGCGCTGGCCGACGGAGTCGCGTCCGTGCGGCAGCGGATCTCCGACGGCCTCGCGGCCGAGCCCCGGCTGCCGGCGACCGGCATCGAGGTGGTGGCCGCGCGGGTGGTCGCCATCCGCCCGGAGGCGGAGGTGGAGCGCGCCCTGCGCACGCCCGCCCGTGAGCTGATCCAGCAGGAGGCGGACCGGGCCACCTACGAGCGGCGGGCCGTGGCGGTCGAGCGCGAGCGGACCATCGCCGAGAACGAACTCGCCAGCAAGATCGAACTGGCCCGGCGCGAGGAGCGGCTGGTCGAGCAGCACGGCACCAACGCCCGTCGCGAGGCCGAGGAGAGCGCGGCGGCCGACGCCGTACGGGCCGAGGCCGAGGCGCGGCGGATCGTGAAGCTCGCCACCGCGCAGGCCGAGGCGGCGCGGCAGACCGGTGACGCGCGGGCCGCGGCCCAGTCCGCCTGGCTGCGGGTGCACGGCGAGGTGGACGCGGCGACGCTGCACGCGCTGGCCGCGACGCGCCTCGCGGAGAACCTGCCGCGCGTCGACAGCCTCACCCTCTCCCCCGACGTGCTCACCGGGCTGCTCGCCAAGCTGGGCCGTCCCGGGGACGGGTCCGCGTGAGTCTGGCGCCGCGCGCGGTGCTGGTCCACCGCACCAGTGAGTACGAGGAGTTGCTCGCCCGGCACGGCACACACGGCCAGGCCGCCTTCTACCTCTCCTCGCGCGGCCGGTCCCTGGACGAGGTGGCCGCGCGCCACCACCGGGCGCTCCGCGCGCTGACGGAGGTGGCGGCGGCGGTGCCGTTGTCGTGGCGGCAGGCCCGGGTGGAACGGGCGGACCTGGACCGGTTCCTGTTCGGCCCCGAGGACGTGGTGGTCGTGGTGGGCGCGGACGGGCTGGTCGCCAACACCGCGAAGTACCTGACGGGGCAGGTGGTGGTGGGGATCGACACGGATCCGGGGCGGGGGCTCGGGGTGCTGGTACGCCACCGGCCGGGCGACGCGGGCGCGTTGCTCCGGGCGGCCGGGCACGGGCGCGCGGCCCGGGTCGACGAACTGACGATGGTCGAGGCGGTCGCCGACGACACACAGCGGCTGCTCGCCCTCAACGAGATCTACCTCGGCCGCCCCGACCACCAGACCTCGCGCTACCGGCTGGGCCCGGACGACGGGGACGACGGGACGGGTCCCGCCGAGGCCCAGGCGTCCTCGGGCGTGCTGATCGGCACGGGCACGGGCGCGACGGGCTGGCTGCGCTCGCTGGGCGGCGGCGCCCTGCCGGCGCCGTCGCCGACCGATCCCGTCCTGGTCTGGTGCGTACGGGAGGCCTGGCCCTCCCCCACGACCGGCACATCGCGGCTGACGGGCGTCCTGACCGGAACGCACCGGTTGCGCCTGACGGTGGAGTCGGAGCGGCTGGTCGCGTTCGGCGACGGCATGGAGAGCGACGCGCTGGAACTGACGTGGGGCCAGACGGTCCGGGTGGGCCTGGCGGACGGGGCGCTGCGCCTGCTCGCCTGACGCCCCGTTCCCATCTGATCCCTCCGTTGTGGAAAGCACATTCCGCCAGGTGGAGGTCGCCCGGTCGAAAACGGTCAATCGGCGCACCGGGACGTGCAATTGGGGGGATCAAAGTTCCGGTCGAGCTTTCTTTACGAAAGCCCAAGTGCCATGCTGGTGCGCCGGGACGCAGGGCCACCGAGCGCAAACCCTCGGTGATGGACGGCGTCCTGAGCGGACCCCCCTGACCTGTGACAAGGAATGACGATGTCTCCTGTGCGGCCGTTACCCCGGTCCTCCGCCCCCGGCGGCCCCGGGGGCCGGTGCCGGTGAACGCCATGGGGACGGGCGACCGGTCCGGGCGGGGGATGCGGTTGTCCTCCGGGCCCGCCGGGGACGACCACGAGTTACGCGCGGTGCTCCAGGACGTGGCCTCGGGCTACTGGATGTCCATGCAGGACCTGCTCTTACGCACCGAGGCGGGCGTCTTACGCACCGAGGCCGGCGCCGACTGGGCGCAGTGGACCTTCCGTACACAGGTACTGGGCGCGGCGTCGGCCGGGACCACGGTGGTGCAGACGTGGCAGCGCGAGGTCCCGGACAGCCGGCCGGCGTCGGTGATGCGCGCCCGGGTCGCGGTGGAACGGGCGCTGCGGGCGAACCGTATCGGCGATGTCCAGCACCTCCAGAGCCTGTGGTGGACCGCGAGCGCGGCCTGTGCGGCCGCGGCGGAGGCGGCGCCGCACGATCCGGTGCCGTTCCTCTGCCGGCTGGCCCTCGCGGAGCTGGACCCGGGCCAGGTGGACCCGGAGCACCGGCGCCACGCCCCCGACCCGCAGCTGTTCCCCGGCCCCTGGGGGCTGTTGGCGGAGGTCGACCGGCGGGACCCGGGCAACCGTGAGGCGTACCACCGGATGGCGCGCTACTTCCTGGTCCGCAAGGGCGGCTCGGTCGCCCACCAGGACTTCTTCGCCCGGTGGGTGGCGGACGGGGCGCCCGCGGGCTCGGCCCTGCTGGCCCTTCCGCTGTATGTCGCCGTGGAGCGGTGGCGGGCGACCCACACCGGCCGCGAGTCGCTGGACGCCAGCCTCTACTGGGTGACCGACCGGGCGCTGGAGCGGGCGCGGGTGGCGTACCGGGAGTGGTTCGCCGTCACCCCCTCGCGCCGTCTGACCCAGGACATGAACTACCTGGCGCACGCGCTGTGGTCGAGTCAGCAGTACGGCCCGGCGGCGGAGGTGTTCCGCGCGCTGGGACCCCACGCCTCGCCCCGCCCGTGGCTGTACCTCGTCGCCGACGGCGCCCGGTGGGAGCGCCTGTTCCTCGACGCCCACGAGGCGTCCCTGGCGAACGGCTCTCCCTGAGCCGTCGTGCGTTCCCGGTGATCCCTTCCCCGATGAGTGTGTCCCATGAGGAGGACCTCAGTGTTTGGTGCGACCCGACCACAACCCGTCTCCGGACCCGAGCAGGTGTCCGACGACAACCGGCAGCTGGCCGATCTCGGCTACGAACCCGTGCTGGCCCGGCGGATGGGCGGTTTCGGCAACTTCGCCGTGAGTTTCAGTGTCATCTCGGTGCTGGGCGGCTGCATGGCGCTGTACGGGCCCGGGCTGATCGCGGGCGGTCCCGCGGTCATGCTGTGGGGCTGGGCGGTGGTGGGCTTCTTCGTGCTCTTCGTCGGGATGGCGCTGGCCGAGGTGACGAGCGCGTACCCCACCTCGGGCGCGATGTTCTACATGGCCGACCAACTCGGCGGCCGGCGCTGGGGGTTCTACACGGGATGGCTGAACCTGTTAGGTCTGATCGGCGGCATCGCCGTGATCGACTACGGCGCCGCCCTGTTCACCGGAGCCGTTCTCGACCTCCAGTGGGGCATCGCCGTCACACCGGGGGAGACGATGGTCATCTTCGTCGCCATCCTCCTGTTCCACGCCGCCCTGAACCTGGCCGGCGTACGGCTGGTCAGTGTGCTGAACTCGATCAGTGTGTGGTGGCACCTCGCCGGTGTGGCCGTCATCCTCGGTGTGCTGTGGATCGCCCCGGACAGCCACCAGTCCGCGTCGTTCGTCCTCGGTGAGTTCAGCAACGGCACCGGCTGGGCGAATCCGCTGTACGTCACCGGCATCGGCCTCGCGATCGCCCAGGGCACGCTGGTGGGCTACGACGCCTCGGCCCACATGTCGGAGGAGACGAGCCGCGCGGCGGTGTCGGCCCCGCGCGGCATCGTGCGCTCGATCTGGGTCTCCTGGGCGGTGGGCTTCGTCCTGCTGGCCTCCATGGCGTCCGCGATCCAGGACTACACGGCCACCGCCGCCTCCCCCGTACCCCCGGCGCAGATCTTCGTCGACGCGGTGGGCACGGACGGGGCCACCCTGCTGCTCGCCGTGGTCATCGTGGTGCTGCTGTGCGGCGGCAACGCCGAGGTCGCGGCCGGCAGCCGGATGGTGTTCGCGTTCTCCCGCGACGGGGCGCTGCCCGGCTCCGGCCTGTGGCGGCGGCTGAGCCGCAGCCAGACCCCGCACCTGGCCGTGTGGCTGGTGGTCGCCGCCGCGTGCCTGATCACCCTGCCGAGCCTGTACTCCCCCACCGCGTTCACCGCCGTCTCCGCGATCAACATCATCGGGATGACGCCCGCGTACGCGATCCCGATCTTCCTGCGCCTCCGCCACGGGAACCGTTTCCGCAAGGGCCCCTGGCACCTGGGGCGTTGGAGCAAGCCGGTGGGATGGGTGGCGGTGATCTGGGTCGCCTTCGTGACCATTCTCTTCTGCCTGCCGCAGCGCAACCCCGTCACCGTCGAGACGTTCAACTACGCGCCGGTGGCGCTCGTCGTCGTCCTGCTGCTGGCCGAGCTGCGCTGGCCGTTCGCGCGCCGCGCCTACAACCCGCCCACGCCCACCCCGGCCGCCCAGGACCGCGCGCACGTCGAGGAGTTCATCTGATGACCGCCGACCAGGACCGGCCGGGCCGGGCCACCGGGCGCCTCACCCTCGACCAGCTGCGGACCGAGGTGGACGAAGGCCGCGTCAGGACCGTGGAGTTGGCGCTCGCCGACGTACAGGGCCGGCAGCAGGGCAAGCGGTACCACGCGCGTTACTTCCTGGACCGGGTGGCCGGCGACGGGGCGGACGTGTGCGCGTACGTACTGGCCACGGACGTCGACATGCTGCCGCCGTCCGACTTCGAGCTGGTCTCCTGGGACAGTGGCATCGGCGACTTCCAGGTACGGCCCGACCTGACGACGATCCGGACGGCGCCCTGGGATCCGGCGACGGTGGTCGTCCAGGCGGACGCCTTCCTCGACGACCGGCCCGTGGAGGTGTCGCCGCGCCGGATCCTGCGCCGGCAGCTCGACCTGCTCGCCGAACGCGGTCTGCGGGTGAAGGTGGGCATCGAGACGGAGTTCGCCCTCTACCGCGGCACCCACCAGCGCCTGGAGGACACCCTCCACCGCGCGCTGCGTCCCGTGTCGGCGAAGAACCGCGACTTCGCCCTGGAGGTCGACCCGCGGACCGGCCGCTACCTGCGGCTCCTCCAGGAACACCTGGAACACGCGGGGCGGCCCATCGAGGCGGCCAAGTCCGAGGCCGCGCCGGGGCAGGTGGAGATCACCTTCCCGTACGGCGACGCGCTGGAGGCGTGCGACGGGCACGTCCTGTTCAAGCGCATCGCCCGGCACACCGGCGACCGGACGGGGCTGGCTCCGACGTTCATGCCCACCCCGCAGCCCGGCACGGCCAGCGGACTGCACCTCCACCTGTCCCTGTGGCGCGACGGCGAGCCGGTGTTCGTCGCCCCCTCGGGGGGCCTGTCCACCACCGGCGGGCAGGCCGTCGCCGGGCTGCTCGCGGTCCTGCCCGACCTCACCCCGCTGTGGGCGCCGAACACCAACTCCTACCGCCGCTACCAGCCGGACACCGGCGCCCCCACCAGCTTCACCTGGGGCTACGACAACCGGACCTGCGCGGTACGGGTGGTGGGGCGGGCCACCCCGCACCTGGAGGTACGGCTGCCGGGGGCGGACGCGAACCCCTACCTCGCCCTGACGGCCGCCCTGGCCGCGGTCGAGCACGGCATCGAGAACGCGCTCACCCCACCGGAGCCGGTCACGGGCAACGCGTACGCGGATCACACCGCACCGCCGGTCCACACCACACTGAGCGCCGCTCTCGAGGCGTTCCGGTCCTGCCCACTGCCGGACAAGATCCTCGCACCCGGGGTGGCGAAGCACTACGCCCAGGTCGCCCAGCTCGAACTCGACGCCCTGCCGGAGGAGCTGGGAGAGGAGATCACGGACACGGAGATCACACGCTGGTTCTCCCGGGCCTGACCCCGCCCGCGGCAGCGTGTGCGGCCGGCGCCGGGTGGCGCGACAATGGTGGAGGCGCGGGGAGAGAGGTTCTGCCCCGCGCCGCACCGGCAACTGTCCGTCGGAGGAGGTGCGTTGTGCCGCGATCCAGTGACAACGAGACCGTGCGGAAGCTGCTCGACACCCACGGCCGCACCTACGCGCAGGAGGCCGGTATCCGCCTGCGTGACACACCGCAGCCGCTCTACCGCACCCTGGTACTGGCGCTGCTGCTGAGCGCGCGGATCCGCGGTGAGACCGCGGTCGCGGCCTGCCGGGCCCTCGGCGACGCGGGGCTGCGCACACCCCGGCGCATGGCCGACGCCACCTGGCAGGAGCGGGTGGACGCGCTGGGGCGCGGTGGCTACCGCCGCTACGACGAGCGCACGGCCACCCAGCTCGGTGACGGCGCCCGCCTGCTCCTCCACGAGTACGGCGGTGACCTGCGCCGGCTGCGCGAGGCGGCGGGCCGCGACACCGGCGCCCTGGCCGCCGGGATCCAGAAGACCCCGGGCATCGGTCCGGTCGGCGCGGACATCTTCCTGCGCGAGGTCCAGGGGATCTGGCCGGAGGTCGCGCCGTACCTGGACGACAAGGCGCTCCAGGGAGCACACCGCCTGGGTCTGCCGGACGATCCGGCGGCACTGGCGCGGCTGGCGGGCGACACCGATCCGGCGGTCTTCGCGTCGGCGCTGGTGAGGGCCGCGCTGGACCGGACCGGGGCGCTCGACCCCGACGGCCCAAACAACAACCCTGACGACCACACCTGAGAACACGATCACACCTGAGAACACACCTGCCACCGGACCCGATCAGGTCCGGTGGCAGGCACAAGTCTCATGGGGTGCGGTCAGGGCTGCGGGGGGCGGTCGTCCGACGGCGGGTCCTGCGTCCCCATCTGCTCGTTCATCCGCTTCTGGGCACTGTCGGTCTGGCCGCTGTACTTGTTGTCGGTCTTGGCGTCGAACGCGTCGCCCCCCTTGTCCACGCCCTGGCGGCTCGCGTCGTCATGGCCCTTCATGAGGTTCTTGAGCTTGTCCATCATCGACATTGCTTGCTCCTCACTCGGAACGTACTCACACCCCACCATCCCCGTTGCCCGGCGATCCCGCATCCGCAACGTGGGTCTCGGCGTGGGTCTCAGCGGGAGTACGCCCTGTTGTGCCGCGTGCAGGGATCGGTCACGACCCCCGTGCCGCCCTCCTCGGGCAGCCCGGCGACGGCCTGGAGGGCCGCGCTGACCAGCGTGGCGAGGAGATCGATGTCCGCGCCGGTGTCGAGCCGGACCGTGACCCAGCCGGAGCCGGCCCGCAGCCGCAGCGCGGTGGACCGCTTGAGCGCGGGCCGCAACTTGGCGATCATGGAGTTGGTGAGGTGCACGTCGGCCTCGTTCTCGCCGTGGAAGTGCACGATCTCCTGGGACTCGGTGCGCACGCACAGGTCTGTGCCGCAGTAGGCCCGGCCCCGGCTGAGACCCGGCCAGGTCATCAGACGTTCGCCGGCATGTCTGGCAGCGTTCATGCGTCCAGCGTGCCGTACGGCGGGCGCGCACAACAGGGGAAATGGCGAACAAAATACGGTCTGTTTTTGTTCGTCGGCTGTTCAGAGGGCCGGGCGTCGACCCGTTCACCACTTCGTGATCTGCTCGGCAGCGCGACGGCAGGCATTCCAGGACGGGAACAGCACGGGAAAGGGCCACCCATGGCTGCGAACTCGGTCGACGAGCTGATGGATCTCCTCCACGCGAGCCGGGGCGCCTGGGACACCCCGGACCGCACCGGCGATCCCGTCGACCTCCACGACCACGCCTTGCAGACGGCCGCGCTGCTGCGCCGGCGCCGTCCCGCCGACAAGGAGCTCCAGATCGCCGGCCTCGTGCACGACCTGGGCCGGCTGCTGGTTCCCGGCGACGAGACGGGCCACGCGGATCTCGCGGCGGACGCGGTACGCCCCCTGCTGGGCGTCCGGGTCGCCCGGCTCGTCCAGCTGCACGTACCCGCCAAGCGCTACCTGGCGGCGGTCGAGCCCGGCCGTCCCCTGTCCGGGCACAGTGCGGCCACGCTGCGGCTCCAGGGCGGCCCGATGACCCCGGCGGAGGCGGCCGCGTTCGCGCGGGACCCCTTGGCGGAGGACGCCGTGACGCTGCGTCAGGCCGACGACGAGGGCAGGGCCGTCGGCGTGGACGCGGGGGTGATGGAGGACTGGCGGCCGGTGCTGGAGTCGGTGGCCGCCGCGACCGCCCACTACTTCGCGGACACGCCCTAGGTGATCAATACACCTAGGGCGTGTCCACACAGTGGAGCCGCCGTCCGGACCCCGCTCAGATCCGGTGCCCGTGCTCCCGCCCGTACGTGTCCCGCTCGGGCGGCGGCCAGGTGGGGGCGCCCGCGGCGAGCGCGTCGTCTATCTCCCGGACCGTGTCGTGGTTGTAGACCTCCGCCACCTGACGTACCAGCAGCAGGGCCTCGGTCACGGCCGGTTCGAGCGGGCGGTCCGTGCGGCTGATCCCGGCGGGGAGGTTGCCGAGGTTACGGGCGCTGCGGAGCTTCCAGCCGGCCTTCGCGTCGAGGCCCGCGGTGGCGAAGCCGAGAGCGGAGGCCATCGTGACGGCCGCCTCCGAGGCGCCCGCCGTGAGAAGGGCGAGCCCGGCCTCGTGCTCGACGGCCGTCCCGGGGGCGGTGAGCGTACGGCAGGAGGTCTCGGCCTCCTTGAACAGATGGCGCGCCTGTTCGAGCAGGAGAACCGCCCAGGCGAGTTGGGCGACATCGGCGTACGGGGGCGGCGTGCCTGGCATCTCCATCACGGGCTCCCTGAGGTCGGCTGACTCCGAGCGTAGGGAGCCGGAGCCCCCGGCGGGAGTGATTTCGCTCAGAGCAGCTCGAACAGGGCGGATCGACACCCCTCGGGCGGCAACCGTGGCCGGATCCGGCCGTCGCCGGGACGCGCCCGAGCGCCGACCCTCCCGAGGCGCCCGGCGGCCCGATCCGTGGCACTCAGGTGAATCCGTTGGTACTCCTGGGGTATTCATTCCGTCCGAATTGAGCTGATACGACGTCAGTGGACACTCTTGTGTCACGGTCCGGCCGGGTGAAATTGGGTGCCTGTGTCTGTGGACCTGACACCTTCTCCGCGGCTATGCCGCAATGAGAAGGGAACCCCCATGCCCGAACTCGCCCGCCGCCGCCTGCTGATGGCCGGTGCCGCCACCGCCGGCGCCGTCGCCACCGGACAGTTGCTGACCGCTCCCGCCGCCCGCGCGACCGGAGTCTCCCGTCCCGCCTACGCCCCCCTGCCGGACGGCCTGTTCACGCTCGGTGTCGCCTCCGGAGACCCGCTGACGACCTCCGTCGTCCTGTGGACCCGGCTCGCCCCGGACCCGCTCAACGGCGGTGGCATGCCGGACAGAACGGTGCCGGTCCGCTGGCAGGTGGCCCTGGACGAACGGTTCCGTACCGTCGTCCGGCAGGGCACCGCCGTCGCCTCGCCGTCGCTGGGGCACAGCGTCCACGTGGACGTGCCAGGCCTGAGCGCCGGCCGGCAGTACTGGTACCGCTTCCGGGCAGGCTCGCAGCTCTCCCCCGTGGGGCGCACCCGCACGGCCGCCGCGAACCCCTCCACGCTGCGCGTCGCCCTGGCCTCCTGCCAGAACTGGCAGAACGGTTACTTCACGCCGTACGCGGACATGCGACGGCAGGACCCGGACGTCGTGGTCTTCGTCGGCGACTACATCTACGAAAGCGCCCCCGCCGCCTCGGCCGTACGCCGCCACGAAGGCACCGGGGAGCCGGTGGACCTGGTGGGGTACCGCAACCGCTACGCGCAGTACAAGACGGACCCCGACCTGCGGGCCATGCACGCGGCCGCCCCGTGGATCGTGACCTTCGACGACCACGAGGTCGACAACGACTTCGCCGGGGAGATCCCGCAGGACCCGGGCAAGCAGCCGCACGACGCCTTCGTGGCCCGGCTGACCGCCGCCTACCAGGCGTTCTACGAGCATATGCCGGTCAGGGCGTCGGCCGTGCCGAACGGCCCGCACATCCAGATGTACCGGCGCTTCGACTTCGGACAGCTGGTCCGGCTCAACGTGCTGGACACCCGGCAGTTCCGCAGCGACCAGGCCGTCACGCACGCGGGCGCCCAGGACCCGTCGCTGACCATGCTGGGCGCGGAGCAGAAGCGCTGGCTGCGGTCCGGGCTCAGCACCTCGCGGGCCCGCTGGAACGTGCTCGCCTCGCAGATCATGATGGCGGAGACCGACATCCTCGCGGGCCCCGGCAAGGAGTGGTACTACGACGCCTGGGACGGCTACCAGGTAGAGCGCAACGATCTGCTGGCCCGCTTCCGGAACGTGCAGAACCCGGTGGTGCTCAGCGGCGACCGCCACCTGACGATGATCAGCGACCTGAAGCGGGACTACGCCGATCCGAAGTCGGCCGTGGTCGGGGCCGAGTTCGTGGGGACGTCCATCAGCTCCAACGGCGACCAGAGCGTGGCGGCGTTCGACGCGCAGTGGGATCCGCTGCGCGCCGACAATCCGCACTGGAAGTTCATCGACTGCCACCGCGGCTACCACCTCTTCGACATCGGGACGAAGGGCATCGACGCGCAGGTGCGGACGGTCGGCACGGTCCTGCGCCCGCAGTCGCCGTCGGTGGCGCTGGCCCGGCTGCGGGTGGAGTCGGGGCGGCCGGGGGTGACGAAGGCCTGACACGCGGGGGACGACACGCGCGTGACGACATCCGGGGGATCCCGTGCGCGGGACGACACGCGCGTGACGACACGCGGCGGGGGGCCGGGGCGGGTCCGTGGAGGGACCGCCCGGCCCCCTCCGGGGCGGCCTTGTGATCCGTTGTTCTGTCCATGACCATGGAGCGCCAGGTCCTGCCCTACGCCCCTCGCGTACCGGCAGACCCACCCGCATCCGTGGAAGGGACCGTCATGCCCCAGCACCCCACAGGGACGCCCCGCAGGACCGTACTGTCGTCCGCCGCCGCCGTCGCGGCCGGAGCGGCCGTCGCCGCCTCGGCCCCGTCGGCGAGCGCGGCCGGATCCGGCGGGCGGGAGGCGGGCGGCCGGCCCGCCGCGACCGTCCAGCACCCCGACCGGGAGCTGCGGGAGCTGCTCAAGGAGGTCGACCGCGACCGGATCGAGGCGACCGTGAGACGCCTCGCCGCCTTCGGGACCCGCCACACCCTGTCCACCCAGGACGACCCCGAGCGGGGCATCGGCGCCGCCCGGGACTGGATCCACGCCGAGCTGAAGCGGTACGCCGCGGCCTCCGGCGGCCGGATGACCGTGGAGCTCCAGTCGTACGTCCAGGAACCCGCCTCCCGGATCCCGGTGGCCACCCGCATCACCAACGTGGTCGCGACGCTGCGCGGCGCGGTCGACCCCGGGCGGGTGCACGTCGTCTCCGGGCACTACGACTCCCGCGCCACCGACGTCATGGACGCGACCGGCGACGCGCCGGGCGCCGACGACGACGCCTCCGGGGTCGCGGTGGCCATGGAGCTGGCGCGGGTGATGGCGAAGCGCCGTCCCGCCGCCACGATCGTCTTCGCGGCCGTCGCGGGCGAGGAGCAGGGCCTGTACGGATCGACGTACCTGGCCGAGAGTTTCAAGGCCGCCGGTGCGAACGTCCAGGCCATGTTCACCAACGACATCGTCGGCAGTTCCCGGGCGGACGACGGCACCCGCGACCCGTACACCGTGCGGCTCTTCGCGGAGGGCGTGCCCACGTCCGAGACCCCGCAGCAGGCCGACACCCGCCGCTCGGTCGGCGGCGAGAACGACTCGCCGAGCCGCCAGCTCGCCCGGTTCGTCCGCGACGTCGCGGACAACGACGCGACGGGCATGAACGTCCGCGTGGTCTACCGCCGCGACCGCTACCTGCGGGGCGGTGACCACATCCCGTTCCTGGAACGCGGCTACGCGGCGGCGCGCTTCACCGAGCCGGCGGAGGACTTCGCGCACCAGCACCAGGACGTGCGGGTCGTGGACGGCAAGCAGTACGGCGACCTGCCCGAGTTCTGCGACTTCGGGTACATCGCCCGGGTCGCCCGGGTCAACGGCGCGGTGCTGTGGACCCTCGCGCAGGCCCCCGCGGCCCCGCGCGGGGTCAAGATCGTCACCAGCGCGCTCACCAACGACACCCAGCTGGTCTGGGACCCGGGCACGGAGCCGGACCTGGCGGGGTACGAGGTGGTGTGGCGCGAGACGACCGCGCCGGAGTGGACCGCCGTGATCACGGTGGGTACGGCGACGAGTCATACCGTGGACCTGTCGAAGGACAACGTCTTCTTCGGCGTCCGGGCGGTGAACCGGGCGGGCCGGCGCGGCCCGGTGACCTTCCCCGTACCACAGCGCTGATACCGGCCACGGACTCTGCCCGGGCGGACGCGGAAGGGTGACGTCCGTTCGGGGCCGGGTAGAGTTCGTGACCGCTGGTCAGCGGGCCAGGCAGGGAGGAGTCGCTGATGCTGTTCCGTCAGCTGGAGTATTTCGTGGCGGTGGCCAGGGAGAAGCACTTCGCCCGGGCGGCGGAATCCTGCTACGTCTCGCAGCCCGCCCTCTCCGCGGCGATCGCCAAGCTGGAACGGGAACTGAACGTCACGCTCATCAACCGGGGGCACAACTACGAAGGCCTCACCCCGGAGGGCGAGCGGCTCGTCGTCTGGGCCAAGCGGATCCTCGCCGAGCAGGACGCGTTCAAGGCCGAGGTGGCGGCCGTCCAGTCGGGCATCACCGGGACGCTGCGGCTGGGGACGGAACCGACGGCGTCGACCACCCTGGCGCTGCCGGTGGCGGCGTTCTGCGGGGCGCATCCCCTGGCGAAGGTGCAGGTCCAGTCCCGGCAGTCGGCCAAGGAGCTGCACCGCCAGCTCCGCGAGTTCGAGCTGGACGCGGCGATCGCGCACTTCGCGCCCGACGACCGGGAGAGCCTCCAGGTGGTGCCGCTGTACCAGGAGCGGTACGTCCTGCTCGCGTCCGGCGACCAGCTGATGCCCCAGAGCGACACCATGACGTGGGCGGACGCGGCGCAGCTGCCGCTCGCGCTGCTGACGCCGGACATGCGCATCCGCCAGCTGATCGACCGGGTCTTCGCCGAGAACGGGGTCGTGGTGACCCCGCAGGTGGAGACGGACTCGGTCGCGTCCCTCTACGCGCACGTGGGCGTCGGCGAGTGGGCGAGCATCGTGCCGCACACCTGGCTGCGTGCCATGCCGGTGATCGGCAGGCCGCGGGCCGTCCGGCTGGTGGCCCCGGACGCGCGGGCGCAGATCTCGGTGGCGATCCACGCGGCGACGCCGGGCTCGATCGCCGCGCGGGCGTTCGTGAACGCGGCCACGGAGCTGTCGCTGGACGCGTTCTTCGACCAGTCGCTGCCGGGCGAGCACCGCATGCGGTGAGGCCGGGTCGGCCGGAGCCTCGGGGCAGCGCCCGTACAGGCCGTCAGTGCCGCCCGTACAGGTCGTCAGTGCCCGTACAGGCTGCCAGTGGCCGTACAGCTGTCAGTGGCCGTACAGGCTCTCCACCGCCGGCCGGTCCAGGCCGCCCTTGGCCGTGTGCGGCAGCGAGCCGACGACGTCGAGCCGGTCGGGCACCTCGGAGGCGGGCAGCCGGTTGCGGCAGTACTGGAGGATCTCGGGCCCGGTGGACTCGCCGTCGCTCACGACCACGACGGCGCCCATCCGCGGCCCGTTCCCCTCGTCGGGCAGGGCGAAGACGGCCGCCTCGGTGACCCCGGGGCACCCCGCGAGGATGTCCTCGACGTGCTCGGGCGAGATCGTCGTACCACCCCGGCTGATGAGGTTCTTGATGTGCCCGGTGAGGAACAGGTATCCGTCCTCGTCCAGCGAGCCCAGGTCGCCGGTGCGGAACCAGCCGTCGGTGAAGCCGCGCGCCGTCTCCGCCGGGTCGCCCAGGTAGCCGCGCGCGACGGTCGGGCCGTGCACCCACACCTCGCCCTGGGTGCCGACGGGGCAGGGCCGCCCGTTCCGGTCAAAGATCCGCAGGTCCACCCCGGTCGACCGGCCGACGGAGCCGTGCTTGAGGAACCCCTGCTGCGGCAGCGGTTCGCTGGTCGCCTGGTGCGTGGACTCGGTCATGCCGTACGCGGAGAGCAGCGGTGCGCCGAGCGTGCGCTCCAGCGCCCGCTGGGTGGCGGTGTTGAGCGGCGCGCTGCAACTGCGGACGAACTTGAGCGGCGCGAGGCTCGGGCCCGGGTACTCCGTCGCCGACCGCTCCAGGAGAATCTCGTGGACGGTGGGCGCCGCGGTGAACCAGGAGGCGGACACGGCCCGTACGTCGTCCCAGAAGGTCGGCGCCGAAAAGCCGCCGCGCTCGGGCAGCAGGACACACCCGCCGCTGGCCAGCGTGGCCAGGAGCCCCGCGAAGAGGCCGTGTCCGTGGAAGAACGGCATCACCGCCACGGTCGCGTCCCCGGGACCCAGCTCGTAGGTGGCGCAGATGTCCCGCACGGACGCGGCCACGTTGGCGTGGGTCAGCGGGACCATCTTGGCCTGGTCGGTCGTGCCCGCGGTGAACAGGACGAGGCTGTCGTGGTCGGTCAGCTCCCCGGCCGCGCCCCGCACCCGCCGTACCAGAGGTGCGCCGGTGTCGAGGCCGGCGGACGCCGTCCCGGCGCGGGGGACGTCCACACGCAGGGTCCACGCCGGTACGCCGGCCGCCGCGACCGGTGCGGCGTCGGCGGCGGGCGGCCCCGCCAGGATCGCCTGCGCGCCCAGCGCGTCGAGCCGCGCGGACATGTCGGGCCCGGGCAGGGCCGGGTCGACCGGGGCGGCCACCAGGCCGGCCCGCGCGGCGCCGAGCAGCGCGACGACGAACTCGGCGGTGTTGGCGCAGACGACGGCGACCGCGTCCCCCCGGCGCAGCCCGGTGGCCCCCAGGCCTCCGGCGACGTCGTCGGCCAGGCTCGCGAGGGCGCCGTACGACAGGGGCACCCGGTCCGCGCCGGCGACGAGCGCCCGGGCCCGGGGACGGTCACGTACCTGCCGGTCGAGGAGATCTGTGAGTCCTGTGATCGTTGGGGGCCGATACCGGTTCTCGTCGCGCACGGATGCTGCGGTCGGAACCGCCATGACCACCCCCTCCTCGACCAGGCCTGTGTGAAGACGTCAGGTAGCGAGCCTGCGCGGGCGCGGGGTGCCCGTCCAATACGCGATGGCGAACAGCCGATAGCGCAGGTCTATCAACCCAGGCCGAGGGCCGCCCGCCCCGCCTGTAGAGGCCATCGATAAATGCTGTTTATCGGCTGGTCGCCGATAGGTGTTGGACGGGACGTCCCCCGCTGCCGAAGGTGTGATGAGAAGCCGAACAGGCATGCCTGCCCAAGGAGGACCCCGGACCATGACCGCCCCTTCCGCACCGGAGACAGCGGCGACCGCCGACGCTCGGGACGAGCTCACCGACGGGTACCACTTGGTCGTCGACGCGCTCAAGCTGAACGACATCGACACGATCTACGGGGTCGTCGGCATCCCGATCACCGACTTGGCCCGGCTCGCGCAGGCGCGCGGCATCCGCTACATCGGCTTCCGCCACGAGAGCAACGCCGGACACGCGGCGGCCGCGGCCGGTTACCTCACGAAGAAGCCCGGTGTGGCCCTCACGGTATCCGCGCCGGGCTTCCTCAACGGGCTCGTCGCGCTGGCGAACGCCACCACCAACTGTTTCCCGATGGTGCAGATATCGGGTTCCAGCGAGCGCCACCTCGTCGACCTCAAACAGGGCGACTACGAGGAGATGGACCAGCTGGCCGCCGCGCAGCCGTTCGTCAAGGCCGCGTACCGCGTGAGCCGCGTGGAGGACATCGGGCGCGGTATCGCCCGCGCCCTGCGCACCGCGATCTCCGGGCGCCCCGGCGGTGTTTACCTCGACATCCCCGCCGCGGTGCTCGGGTCCATCATGGACAAGGAGACGGGCGACAAGACGCTGAGCCGTCTCGTCGACCCCGCGCCGCGCCAGCTGCCCGCGCCCGAGGCCGTGGACCGTGCGATCGAACTGCTCGCGGGCGCCGAGCGCCCCCTGGTCCTCCTCGGCAAGGGCGCCGCGTACGCGCAGGCCGACGACCAGGTACGCGAGTTCATCGAGTCGACGGGCATCCCGTACGTACCGATGTCGATGGCCAAGGGCCTGCTGCCCGACAACCACGTCCAGTCGGCCGCGACCGCCCGTTCGCTGGCGCTGAAGAAGGCCGACGTCGTGGTGCTCGTCGGAGCGCGCCTGAACTGGCTGCTGAACCACGGTGAGGCGCCGTCGTGGAACCCGGACGCGAAGTTCATCCAGATCGACATCGAGGCCAAGGAGCTGGACAGCAACCAGCCCATCGCCGCCCCGCTCGTCGGAGACATCGGTTCGGTCCTGGAGGCGATCGCCGAGCGCACCAAGCCCGGCCAGATCACGGCTCCCGCCGCCTGGCGCGAAGAGCTGGCGGCCCGCTCGGCGACGAACGTCGCGAAGATGGCGGAGCGCCTCAAGGCCGACCCGTCGCCGATGCAGTTCATGGGCGCCCTCAAGGCCGTACGGGACGTCCTGCACGCCAACCCGGAGGCGTACCTCGTCAACGAGGGTGCCAACGCGCTGGACATCGCGCGCAACGTCATCGACATGCACGTGCCGCGCCACCGCCTCGACAGCGGTACCTGGGGCGTCATGGGCATCGGCATGGGTTACGCGATCGCCGCGGCCGTCGAGAGCGGCAAGCCGGTCATCGCGGTGGAGGGCGACAGCGCCTTCGGCTTCAGCGGGATGGAGCTGGAGACCATCTGCCGGTACAACCTCCCGATCGTCACCGTCATCATGAACAACGGTGGTGTCTACCGCGGTGACGACGTCAACCCGCTGGAGACCGACCCCTCGCCGACGACCCTGATGCTCGCGGCGCGCCACGACAAGATGATCGAGGCGTTCGGCGGCAAGGGCTACCGCGCCACCACGCCCGCCGAGGTCACCGCCGCGCTCAACGAGGCGCTCGCCTCGGGCGGCCCGGCGCTCATCGACTGCGAGATCGACCCCTCGGCCGGCACGGAGAGCGGCCACATCGCGCACCTCAACCCCAAGGGCATCACCGTCGGCAACATCACGCCGGCGAAGAAGTAACTGCCACCGCACCGCACTGCCCACCGCACCGAGTTCATGACACAGAAGGAAGCAAACATGAGTGACAAGCCGCTCGCCGGAATCAAGGTGATCGACTTCACCGGGGTCCAGGCCGGGCCCGCGTGTACACAGATGCTCGCCTGGTTCGGAGCTGACGTCATCAAGGTCGAGCGCCCCCAGGGCGGCGACGTGACCCGCGGTCAGCTGCGTGACATCCCGGAACTCGACGCGCTCTACTTCACCATGCTGAACAGCAACAAGCGTTCGCTGGCGATCAACACCAAGACCGCCGAGGGCAAGGAGGTCATGGAGAGGATGATCCGCGAGTCGGACATCCTCGTCGAGAACTTCGCCCCGGGCGCCCTGGACCGCATGGGTCTCGGCTGGGACCACATCCACGAGCTCAACCCCCGCCTGATCTTCGGTTCGGTCAAGGGCTTCAACGACGACTCGTCGTGGTCCGACCTGAAGGTGTACGAGAACGTCGCGCAGGCCGCCGGTGGCGCCGCCTCCACGACCGGTTTCTGGGACGGCCCGCCGACCATCAGCGGTTCGGCGCTCGGTGACAGCAACACCGGTATGCACCTGCTGATCGGTCTGCTCACCGCGATCATCCAGCGCGACAAGACCGGTCTCGGCCAGAAGGTCTCGGTGTCCATGCAGGACGCCGTACTCAACCTGACCCGTGTCAAGCTCCGTGACCAGCAGCGCCTGGAGAAGGTCGGCTACCTGGAGGAGTACCCCCAGTACCCGGCGACGGAGTTCGGCGACACGGTGCCGCGCGGCGGCAACGCGGGCGGCGGTGGCCAGCCGGGCTGGATCCTGAAGTGCAAGGGCTGGGAGACCGACCCCAACGCCTACATCTACTTCACGATCCAGGAGCAGAACTGGAAGCGGACCGCCGAGGCCATCGGCCGGCCCGAGTGGGTGGACGACGCGGAGTACAGCACGCCCAAGGCGCGTCAGCCGCACATCTTCGAGATCTTCGAGGAGATCGAGAAGTGGCTGGCCGACAAGACCAAGTACGAGGCCGTCGACATCCTGCGCAAGTGGGAGGTGCCCACCGCTCCCGTGCTCAGCATGAAGGAGCTGGCGGAGGACCCCGACATGCGCAAGAGCGGCACCATCGTCGAGGTCGACCAGAAGCTCCGCGGCAAGTACCTGACCGTCGGCAGCCCGGTCAAGTTCTCCGGTTTCAAGCCCGACATCCAGGGCGCGCCGCTGCTCGGTGAGCACACGGACGAGGTGCTCGCGAGCCTCGGGTACGACGAGGACGCCATCGCGAAGCTGCGCGAGGGCAAGGTCGTCGCCTGACGCGAACCCCGTCGTCCTGGCTGAACATCACAGCGGCCTGACTGACTGGACATCACACCAGAAGGCGGTACCGGAATTCCTCCGGTACCGCCTTCGTGCTGGGGTGGCCGGCTGTGGGGGTGGCCGGTCAGCCGATCGTGACGCGGAAGATCCGGTCCGAGCCCGGTCCCTGTCCCCCGTTCGCGTCGGCGTTGGTGGTGGCGAGCCACAACTGGTCGACGCCCGGGGCCTTCAGGACGGTTCGCAGCCGCCCGTACGTGCCGATGTAGTACGCCGTGGCGGTGCCGACGTTCTCCGTGTCACCCGTGATCGGGATCCGCCACAGCCGTTCGCCGCGCAGCGAGGCCATGTAGAGGACGTTGCGGACGATCGTGATGCCGCTGGGCGAGGCCTCGGCGGTGCTCCAGGTCTTCTTCGGATTGGTCGTGCCGGCGACGTTGCAGGTGCCCTCGCAGGTCGGCCACCCGTAATTGTTCCCGGACTTGATCAGGTTGAGTTCGTCGGTGGTGGACTCGCCGAACTCGGAGGCCCAGAGGCGGCCGTTGCGGTCGAAGGCCATCCCCTGCGGGTTGCGGTGGCCGTAGCTGTAGACGTACGAGCCGAACGGGTTGCCGGGAGCCGCCGCGCCGGTGGTGGTGAGGCGCAGGATCTTGCCGTTGAGGGAGTTCCTGTCCTGCGCGAGGGCGGGCTGCTGGGCGTCGCCGGTGGACGCGTAGAGGAAGCCGTCGGGGCCGAAGAGCAGCCGTCCGCCGTTGTGGTAGCGGTTCTTCTGGATGCCCCGGAGCAGGACGGTGTAGCCGCTGAGGGTGGTGCCGTTGTACGTCATGCGGGCGACGCGGTTGCCCTCGGAGGCGGTGTGCATGAAGTACACGTACCGGTTGGTGGCCCAGTTCGGGTCGACGGCGACGCCGAGCAGTCCGCCTTCGCCGCCGGTGGTCACCGTGTTGGGCACGGTGCCGACCTCGGTCCTGGTGCCGGTGGGGGTGACCTTGAAGACCTTGAAGGTGTCCCGCTCGGTGACCAGCGCGGAGGTGCCGTCCGGCAGCCAGTCCGTGCCCCACGGGACGGACCAGCCGCTGGAGAGGGCGGTGGGGGTGCCGGGGACACCGCCGTCCGCCTGGCAGGCGGTGGTCGAGAAGGACACGGATCCGCCGGCGGGCGACGCGTTGCCGGCCGCGTCCTTCGCGACGACGGACAGGGTGAAGGGCGCGTTGCAGGCGAGTCCGGTCAGCGTGGTCGAGGTGGCGGGCGGGGTGCCCGTCAGGGTTTTGAGTACGGTGCCGCCGCCACGGATCTCGTACGCCACCACGCCGGTGTCGTCCGTGGACGGGCCCCAGCGCAGGTTCGCGCCGGTGGAGGTGATGCCGCTGACGGCCGGGGTGCCGGGGGCCGTGGGTGGCAGTTCGGCGGGCGCCGCCGGGTGATTGGTCCCGGCCTCCGGGCGGACGGTGGCGGCGCCCGCCGGACCGGACAGGGCGGGCAGGCCGAACAGCATTGTGGTCGCGAGGGCGGCGATGGCCGCGCGCGCGATCTGTTTCCTGCGGGGTTTTCTGGACCTCATGAGCCGTACCTGCTTTCCTGATGTGGGGGTTCAGGAGTGAACGGTGGGGCTGGGAACCGCTCTCACCGGACGCGCATTCATGTGGGTGAATCGCGTTCAGTCGCATGCGCCATCGAGCATGGCCGCTCGGCGGACGACGGTCAATGGCCCGGACTTGTCCAACGCCCGGTGCTCGCGGGGCGGTTCAGGCCATGACCGGCGCGCGTTCGTCGAGCAGCCCCTCGGCGCGCAGGTCGGACCACACCTGTTCGGGGATCTCCGCGCCGAACGCCGCGAGGTTGCTCCGTACCTCGTCGGCGGAGCGCATCCCGACCACGATGCCCGCGACCACCGGATGCCGCAGCGGAAACGCCATCGCGACCTGAGGGAGCGTCACTCCGTTCGCCTCGCAGACGTCGGCGATCCGATGGGTGCGGCGCAGCAGCTGCGGTGAGGCGGGCGCGTAGTCGAAGCGTGCTCCCTCGGCCGGCCGGTCCGTCGCCAGGAGACCGGAGTTGAAGACGGAGGCCGCGAGGACGGACACACCACGGTCGGCGCACGCCGGGAGCAGGTCGTCCAGCGCGCCGTGCGCCAGCAGGGTGTAGTGGCCGGACAGCATCACGACGTCCACGTCCGCCTCCTGGACCAGCCGGGTCAACAGGGAGGTGTCGTACATCCCCGCGCCGACGGCGCCCACCACTCCCTGGGCGCGCAGCTCGGCCAGCGCGGGCCAGCCGTCGCGCAGCGCGGCGTCGAAGTGCCGCTCCGCGTCGTGCAGGAACAGCGTGTCGACGCGGTCGGTACCCAGGCGGGCGAGGGAGTCCTCGACACTGCGCAGGATCCCGTCGCGGGAGAAGTCCCAGACCCGGCGGTGGGTCGCCGGTACCATGAACGACTCGTCCGTACGCCCCGCCGCGTCCTGGGGCACCAGCACTCTGCCGACCTTGGTCGACAGCGTGAACTCCCCCCGGAGCCTGGGCCGGAGGGCCTCCCCGACCAGGCGCTCGGACTGCCCGATGCCGTAGTGCGGCGACGTGTCGAAGTAGCGGATGCCGCCCTCCCAGGCCGCCTCCAGCGCTCCCGCGGCGGTCGCGTCGTCCACCGGTGCGAAGAGTCCGCCCAGCGGGCCCCCGCCGAAGCCCAACTCCGTGACCCGGACCGCGCTGTGCCCGAGCTGATTCACCCTCATGCCGCAACTTCCCTCTTCCGTGCTGCTGGAACCGCAAGCACGCCAATCCTGCCATAGCCGGATTTCAGCACACAGAAGGGGCGGGCGGCCCGGCCGGACGAGGTGTCGGCGCCGACGCCACGGTCGACGGCCCTGTCAGGCGAGCATCGCCGCCATCCCCATGACCATCGCGGCGCCGCCCAGCTCCGCCACCACCGCCCGCCGCCACGGCCGTCCCGGGGCGGCCGCCGAGGGGGAGCGGGACCTGAGGAGCCGGGTGAGGGGGACGCAGGCGCGGGCCAGCACCCAGCAGGCGACGAGGAAGAGGAAGAACCTCGGGTCGTACGCTCCTGAAGCGCCGCCCATGTGCATCCCGGCCGGGTGGGCGGGGCCACCGGCGTGACCGGTCCTGGCGGCAGCGGCGGTCAGCAGCGCCATCGTGGCGAGGTCCACGGCGGCCGGGGCCCGGCGGTGGGCCGGTCCTGCGCGCGCGGCCCACAGGCAGGCGCCGGCGACAGCGACCGCTGCCGCCGTCAGGGCCGTACCGCCCACTCCGTACGCCATCAGCGCCATGACCCCCAGGACGACGGCGGACGGGCCCCAGCAGCGGGCGGGCCCGGCGAGCCGCTCCGCCAGGCACAGAACGGCCCCCAACAACCCGGCCAGCGCGGTCAGTTCGTGCATCGTGGTGTCTAGTACGGGTAGTGCGCGGGGGTGCCCGCGACCGTGCGCCACCGCCGTTCGGTGAACTCCTCCAGGTTCGCGTCACCGCCGGCCCGCCCGCCCAGACCGGACTGGCCGACCCCGCCGAACGGGGCGAGCGGCTCGTCCTGCGGCGTCGCGTCGTTGACGTGCGCCATGGCGCTGTTCAGGCGGCGGGCCACTTCGGTGGCGCGGTGCACGTCGGCGCCCACGACCGAGGAGACCAGCCCGTACGGTGTGTCGTTGGCCAGTGCCACGGCCTCCTCGACACCGTCGACCACCGCGACCGGCGCGATGGGGGCGAAGATCTCCTCGGTCCACAGCGCGGCGGCGGGGTCGACGTCCACGACGACGGTGGGGCGGAAGAACCGGCCGTCGTTCGTCCCCCCGGTCAGGATCCGGGCGCCGCCCGCGACCGCCTCGTCCAACAGGTGCCTGGCCCGGGCCAGTTGGGCGTCGTTGATGATCGGGCCCAGCCCGGTCCCGTCCCGCAGCGGATCCCCGACGGTGATGGCCGCCGCGCGGGCGGTCAGGTCGCGGAGGTAGGCGTCGGCGACCGCGCGGTCGACGATGTGCCGTCCGGCGCTGATGCAGGTCTGTCCCTGGTAGTGGAAGCTCGACCAGGCGCCGATCATGGCGGCCTGCCCGGTCTCCGCGTCGTCCAGGACAACCAGGGCGTTGTTGCCGCCCAGTTCCAGGGAGGTCTTCTTCAGCAGGGATCCGGCGGTACGGGCGATGTCGCGCCCGACGGCGGTCGAGCCGGTGAAGTGGATCATCGCCACGTCCGGGTGCTCGACCAGCCGGCGGCCGGCCTCCTCGGCGCCGGGCAGGACCTGGAATATGCCGTGCGGCGCTCCCGCCCGCTCGAAGAGTTCGGCGATCGCCAGGCCGCCGGAGACGGGGGTCTCCGGGGAGGGCTTGAGCAGGACGGCGTTGCCGAGCGCGAGGGCGGGGGCGATCACCCGCATCCCCAGGACGAGGGGGAAGTTCCACGGTGTGATCGCCGCGACCAGACCGACCGGCACCCGCTCGGACACCGAGAAGCGGCCTTCGTGGCCGGTCCGCAACACCTCTCCGACCGGCCGGGAGGCCAGCGCCGCCGCTTCGGTGAGCTCACCGACCGCCGAGGCGATCTCGTAGTCGGCCTTGCCCGCGATGCTGCCGGTCTCCCGCATGATCAACTCACGGAAGCCGTCGGCGTGTTGGAGGGAGGTCGCGACCTCACGCAGGACCGCGGCCCGTTCCGAGTAGGGGCGGGCCGCCCAGTCGCGCTGGGCGGTGAGGGCGGAAGCGACGGCCGCGTCGACGTCCGAGGCGTCCGCGCTGCCCGCGACGCCGAACACCTCGTCCGAGGACTTGTCACGGACGGGAAGGGTTCCCCCCGCGGCGGGCGGCCGGAACCGGCCGTCGATGTAGAGGGCCCCCGACCAGGGGGGATTCTGCTCTGCCATGGTCAGCTCCTTGAGTGTGGGTCCCTGCCCGGGGGAGAAACGGCCGGGCGGAGGGGTGGGTCGGCGTCCGGACGGAGGGGAGGACGGGGTCCGCGCGGGATCGTCCGTCCCGCGCGGCCGCCCGCGGATCGTGTCGTACGGGTCAGACCTCGGCGGCCCCCGCCGCCGCCCGGTGTCGGGCCCTCGCCAGCGCCACCGCGCCCGCGACCGGCGGCACGTCCAGCAGACGCAGCGTCAGATCAGGCTGTACGGAAGCGAGGTGGGCCCGCAGCCGGTCGGCGAGCAGGGGCTGGCCCAGCACCACCCCACCCGCCGCCACGACCGTGCGGCCGACGGCGCCGCGGGCCCGCAGCCGGGTGACGAGGGCGCACAGCTGGGCCGCGGCCTCGTCCACGACGGCCAGGGCGAGCGGGGAGCCCGCGGTGGCGGCCCGGAAGACGGCGGGGGCACCCGGTCCCCAATTCCCCGTGGTGGGAAGGTCGTTGACCGCTCGGGCGAGAGCCGGGGCGTCGGTGACCCGGTAGTGGGCGAGCAGCGCGGACAGCAGCCCGTCGTCGTGGCGGTCCGTGTCGTACGCGGCCAGGGCGGCCCTGGTCGCGTCCCGTACGATCGCGGGCGCGCTGCCCTCGTCGCCGAGCACCCAGCCCCAGCCGCCGGCGAAGAGCACGGTGCCGTCGGCGCCGGTGCCCACGGCGATGGAGCCGGTGCCCGCGATGACACCGATCCCCCGGTCCAGGCCGGCGGCCGGGACGAGCAGCGCGGCGTCGTTGGCCACCGTCGTCGGCACCCCGAGCCGCCCGAAGGCGGCGGCGAGGCGGGCGCAGTGCTCCTGCGTGTCGCAGCCCTGGGCGCCCACGCCGAGGGCGGCGATCTCGTCCCCGGCGGACAGCACGGGTGCCACGCGGCCGAGGAGCCAGCGAGCGGCCCGGTCGACCGGAGTGGCCTCCCAGCCCGTGGCCGGGATTTCCGTGTCGACCCGTACCGCTCCGTCCGGTGTCTCCACCCGGAGCGCGAGTTTGGTGCCGCCGATGTCGGCCCCGACGAGGACTTTCATACGGCGGGCCGCCCCTCGGCCACCTTGATGTCGGCGTTGTGGAACACGAACTCCTCGATGTCCACTCCACGGACCTCGGCCACCGCCTCGACCAGGATCTGCACGACCAGGATCTCGATGACGGCGCGCTGGGCGGCGGGCAGCCGGGGCACCCGTACCACGTGCAACAGGGGGCGTTCGGCGGGCGGTTCCGCGGTGACGAGCACCACTGGGTGCCCCACGTCCGCCAGGGTGCGGGCGGCGGCGTGCTCGCGTGCGTCGCCGAAGATGACGTGGACCCCGCCGCCCGCCGACTCCATGGCCCCGTGGAGGTACTGGCGGGTGCTCATGCCGGTCGACGGGATCCGGGCGACCTCACGGAAGAGCAGGGCCCCGGCCTCAGCCGAGCCCACGGCGGGCCCGGCCCCCACGAAGTCGGCGGACGTGGCGGTCGCGAAGAGCGGCGCCAAAGCCCGTACCGGACCGGTCAGTTCCTTCTCCGTCGCGGCGAAGAGGGTGCCGAGCCCGGCCCAGCCCTCGTCGGGCGCGCCGCCGTCCCACACGTCGGCGAGCAGACCGAGCGCGGCGACGGTCGCGGTGTAGCCGATCGTGGACGCGTAACTGTCCGGGACACCGCCGATGCCGACCAGGCCGGTGGCGAGGTCCGCGATCGGGGACGGTGTCATGTTGACCACGGCGTGCCGCAGGGCGGGGGCGACGGATTCCAGGACGGCCAGTGTCTCCGCGCTGCGGCCGCTCTGGGAGACGCCGAAGACGGGGTGCCTGCTGGCGGGGAACGGGAGCGGATGGTCGCCCGCGCCGAGCCGCCAGGAGTGCACACCCCGGCTGCGCAGCGCCCACACCGGGGCGCAGGCCGCCGCCAGGCTGGCGCCGATGCCGACGAACACCGGCCCCGGGCCGGTGAGTTGGCCTCTCGCGGCGAGCGAGGTCACGGATCCGGTCAGGCGGGCGATCGCGGCCTCCAGTTCTTCGGCCTGGGTCGCGCGGGCCGCCGCGTAGGCGAGGTAGCCGTCGGTCATGTCTGTTCCGTTCTGTCGTGTCCGTCGAAGGTCGGTGCGGCCGGATCCCATCCGGGTGGGATCCGGGGCACCTCGGGTGCGCCGCTCGCCACCCGGACCGGCGATCCGAGGCCGGCGGACTCCTCGACCGCGAGCATGATGTCGAGCACGTGGTACGCCAACTCACCGCTGGCGCGGGGCCGTTGTCCCGCCCGCAGGGCGCGGGCCAGTTCGAGGACGCCGACACCCCGGTCGCTCGGGACGCCGTCGGCGGGCACGGTGGTCCAGGCCGCGCCGGGCGCGGTCCCGGTCAGCAGCCGGGTCGGCCCGTCGAACCCGCTGACCGGGACCTCCATGACGCCGTCGGTACCGGTGATCTCGAACAGCTGGCGGCGCAGCGGGGAGTCGAAGCTGTAGACCGAGGTGCCGACCGTCCCGGAGGCGAAGGTGGTCACCACGCTGAGGTGGGTCGGCACCTCGACGGGGAAGGCCGTGCCGGCGTCCGGTCCCGATCCGATGACCCGCTCGGCGCGCGGGCTCTGCCCGCTCGCGCTCACGGAGACGACCGGGCCCAGGAGTTGGACCAGGGCGGTCAGGTAGTAGGGGCCGATGTCGAAGAGCGGCCCCGCCCCCTTGGCGAAGAGGAACTGCGGTCGCGGGTGCCACAGGTCGGGGCCCGGGCCCTGCATCAGGGTGAGTACGGTCCTGGGCTCGCCGATCGCGCCCTCGGCGAGCAGCCGGTGCGCGGTCTGTATCCCCGGGCCGAGCACGGTGTCCGGCGCGTTGCCGACCACCACACCCGCGGCGTCGGCGGCGTCGAGGACGGCGCGGGCGGAGGCCCGGTCCAGGGCCAGCGGCTTCTCGCCCCAGACGTGTTTCCCGGCGGCGACGGCGGCGAGCGCGACCTCGGCGTGGGCGGCGGGGACGGTCAGGTTCACCACCAGGTCGACGTCGTCGCGTTCCAGCACCTCGGCGGTGGTGCCCCAGGCCGGCACGCCGTGGGCCTCGGCGCGGGCCCGGGCACGGGCGGGCACGAGGTCGGCCACGGCGGTGACCACGAGGTCCGGGTAGCCGGTCAGGGCCGTCAGGTACGGGCCGGAGATGTCCCCTGCGCCGATGACGGCGACGCGGACGGGCGCGCTCACGCGTGCGCTCCGGCGAGGAAGTAGGCGGCGTTGCGCGCGACGAGCGGCCATACGTCGCTGTGGTGGGCGACCACCTCGACCACGGGCAGTTCCACCGTGCCGGCGGTCAGGGCGAGCACCTCGTCCATCCGCCCGGCCGTGTCGACGCCGAGGACGGGGCGGTCGTTTCCGGGCTCGCGCTCGTGCACCACGTGCAGGAGCCGTACACGGTCGCCGAGGCGTGGCAGCAGCTCGAACACGTCGGCGCCGCCGACCCCGGCCCAGTAGACGTCGACCTCCAGTACGACGGCCGGGTCGAGGAGTCCGGTGAGCAGGTCGTACGCCGGGACGCCGTCCACGGTCTGCGCGAACTCGAAGTCGTGGTTGTGGTACCCGATGCGGATGCCCCGGGCGGCGGCGCGGCCGGCGGCGTCGTTGAGGGTCGCGGCGAGCTGCTCCACCCCGGCCCGGTCCGCGATGCTGCCCGGGTCGGCGTACGGGGTGACGACCGTGCCGATGCCCAGGGCTTCCGCCGCGTCGAGGACGTGCGTCACGTCGTGCCGTACCACCGACGCGTGGGCGGTGGTGGCGCGCAGCCCGGCGTCCCGCAGGGCCGTACCGAGCCGGTCCGGGTCCGTGAGGATGTCGTACGGCTCCGCGTGGGTGAAGCCGAGGCCCGCCAGCCGGGCGAGGGTGGCGTCGAGGTCGGCGGGGCCGATGTCGTCACGCACGCTGTAGAGCTGGATCCCCAGCAGGTGTCCGGTCGTCATGCGCCGGCCTTTCCGTGGTCGTGGTGGTCGTGATCGTGATCGGGGTGTCCGCCGGGGTGGCAGTGGCCGGCGGTGGACGCCGGGATGTCCAGCGTCGGGTTGCGGTCGAAGAAGCCGTACGGCTTGAGTGCGAAGCCGGTGGAGTCGACCGGCATGACCGGCCAGTCCTCGGGCCGGGGGAAGTGGGTCAGCCCGAAGGTGTGCCACAGCACGATGTCGGTGTTGTCGACGTCCCGGTCGGCGGCGGTCCACTCGGGCAGCCCCGCGCCGCCCCGGTGCATGTTGACCAGGTCGCCCGCCGGGTGGTTCTCGTCCGGCGCGTAGGGCGTCACCCACAGGTGCCGGGTGGCGAAGGTGGCCCGCCGGTGGATGTCGGAGGCCTCGTCGGCCAGCAGCAGCGGCCGGCCCTCGGGGTGCAGCAGGTAACCCACCGGGTTGCCCAGCCGGTTGGTGACCGAGGGGTTGGTGACCAGCCAGGCCCGGTTACGGGTGTTGTCGGCGACCCGCTGGGCCCCCGACTCCGTGCGCAGCCGGGTGACGGTCTGGGTGAAGCCGGTGCCGGTGGGGTTGCGCGGTCCCCGGGGCACGAGCACGGACTCCACCTCGTCGACCGCGTTGTCCGTACCGTCCACGGCCATGTCCAGCCGGGCGCTGAACAGGTGTTGGTGGTACGGGGCGCCGAGACCCGGCGCGAGTTCGGAGGCGAACTCGTAGCCGGGCCCGGGATAGGCCGAGGTGAAGACGACGCCGGTCGCCTTGACCTCCAGCTCGATGGCCCCGTCGAGCGAGAAGTACCAGTAGAAGCCGTAGTCGTAGTTGCCGACCGTGACGAAGAAGGAGACCACCAGGCGCCTGTTGCGGCGCGACTCCGAGGAGCCGTTCCAGTTGTCGGAGTGCTTCCAGAGGATCCCGGTGTCCTCCTCATGGACGCAGACGGCCTGCGGGATGACACGGACGCCGCCCGCGCTGTCGGCGAGGACCGCGTCGAGGTACGTGATGTCGCCGACGCAGTCGCAGCCCAGTTCCAGGGAGTTGGCGAAGCCGCCGAGCACGTACTCGCCGCAGTCGAAGAAGTTCTGGAACCAGCGCTGCGGGCTGGGGTCGCCGTACGGGACCATCATCTCGGCGACGGAGGCGCGGTAGAGCACCGGGCGCTGCCGGCCGGCGTCGTCGATGCTGACGTTGTGCAGCACCAGGCCCTCCCGCTGGTCGAAGCCGACCTGGAGCGACCAGCCGAGCCAGTTGATGACACCGTTCTCGTCCACGGTGAAGCTGGGGCCCTCGGGCTGGGTGATCTCGATCGGTTTCAGCCCGGCCCGTGGCGGCCGGTCCACCCAGCGGGGATCGTGGAAGTTCCCGTCCTCCTCGGGCACCGGCAGGTCCATGTGGTCGACCACGTCGAGGACTTCACGGCTGATCACGTCCACGACGACGGTGACGCCGTCCACGGGGTGGGCCCAGCCGAGGTCGTCCGGTGTCTTCTGTACGAAGGTGAAGCAGCGCTGGAGGCGGCGGCCGTCCTCCCCCTCCCCCGCCACACCGGCCGACAGCGGGTTGACGCGCAGCCGGCTGAGGTCCGTCAGGCCCCGCTTGCGCATCGCCGCCAGCCAGCGCTCGTCGGCGTGCACGATCTCCTCGACCAGCCCGAACTCGGCCAGCACCACAGGGACATGGCCGTCGGTGGCGACGTCCAGGACCCGGGTGGAGACGAGGCGGTCC
Source organism: Streptomyces sp. NPDC087420 (assembly GCF_044744165.1). Lineage (NCBI taxonomy): Bacteria > Bacillati > Actinomycetota > Actinomycetes > Kitasatosporales > Streptomycetaceae > Streptomyces > Streptomyces sp. NPDC087420. Next base: position 280,811 of record NZ_JBIUXU010000001.1, on the reverse strand, counting down.
TCGCCGGGGCAGGCGACGACGTCGTGCGAGAGGCCGGTGCGCAGGTCGACCAGCATGACGCGGAAGCGGCGGGGGGCGATCGTACCGACGAGGAGTTCGCGCTTGTCCTGCTCGGCCAGGCCGAAGTACGAGACGTGGGTGTCGGGGCCGAGCAGGCCCTCCCGCCGCAGGAGGCTTTGGCACGCCGTGATCTCGTCGGGGCGGGGCGAGGCAAGGGCACGGGCCAGCGCCGGTGTGCCGCCGGCGCCGTGGGTGCCACCGGCGCCGACGGCGCCGTCATCGGAAGGGGGTCGCGTTGTTGTGGTCACAGGGGGTCCGCTTCTGCGAAGGAGGTGAGGGGGACGGCGGTTCACGCGCCCGCGTTCCGCGTGAAGGAGGTGCGCAGGCGGTAGCGGTCGCCCGCGTAGCGGATCGAGGAGGAGAGCAGCGGGCGTCCGCTCCGGTCACGGACGATCTGCCGCATGTCGAGGACGGGGGTGCCCGGCGCGATGGCGAGGTGCCCGGCGAGCGCCGCGTCGGCGGAGCGCGCCTCGATGGTGGTGTCGGCCTGCGCGAGCTCGAAGCCCAGGCGGGCCATGGTGTCGTACAGCGAACGGGTGGTGAAGTCGACCTCGTCGAAGCCGGTGGCGAGGTCGGCGGGGACGAGCGAGTGGTCGACGGCGATCGGCACCCGGTCGAGCAGGCGGACGCGCTCCAGCCGGTACAGCGCGGTGCCGGGGACGATCTGGAACGCCTCCGCCTCGTCGAAGGTGGCCGGTCCCGGCTCGCGGCGCAGCACCCGGGACGTCGGTACGAGCCCCATCCGGCGGGCGGTCTCGGAGAACGACTCCAGGGTGTTGGGCCACTCCTTGCGCTCCGGGGCGGTGACGTACCAGCCACGGCCCTGGGCGGCGCGCAGCGCGCCCTCCTCCACCAGGGCGGTCAGTGCCTTGCGCAGGGTGACCCGCGAGATGCCGAGCATCCGGCACAGCTCACGTTCGGGCGGCAGGCGGGAGCCGGGCGCGACCTCGCCGAGGGCGATGCGGTTCTCCAGCGCGGACTTCGCCTGGATCCACAGGGGCTCCGGGTACGCGCCGGTGAGTTCCCGCGGCGCCGCCGCCCGGCCCGGCAGCCGCGGGCCGCTCTGATCCGTGATCATGCCGGGACCTGGACCCTTTCCCATGTGCCTGAGCGCATCGAGGCGTAGCAGGCGTCCAGTACGTGATTGACGGCAACGCCGTCCTCGAAGGTCTCGCGTGGTGTAACGCCCCGGGCGAAGCAGTCGGCGAAGTGCCGCATCTGCTGGCTGAAGCCGTAGGCGCGGGCCTCCTCGGGGACCGGGTAGACCCAGCCGGTGTCGGCGTCGGCCTTCTCGACCAGGTAGCCGACGGGGTGCTCGATGAAGCCCCACACCGGGGTCGCGGAGGTGTCGGTGACCAGGCGGCCCGCGCTGCCGACGAGTTCGTGCCGCAGTTGCATCCCGCCCTTCTCGATCCAGGACGACTCCACGGTGGCGAGCTGGCCGCCGGCGAACTTCAGCAGGGCGATCGCCGTGTCCTCGCCGGTGGTCCGGTCGGCGTGGGCGAGTGTGGCGCCCCACGCGAAGACCTCGGTGATGGGGTTGTCCTTGCCGAAGAAGTGGCGGGCGGACTCGACGGTGTGGCAGCCCATGTCGAGCAGCGCGCCGCCGCCCGCGGTCTCCGCGTCCCAGAAGTGCGGGGCGTGCGGACCGGAGTGCGCCTCGCGGGCCCGCATGGTGAGCAGGTCGCCGATCGCGCCGGCGGTGACCATCTCGTACGCCTTGGCGAGGTTGGGCGAGAAGACCGAACTCTCCGCGTAGCCGTGCCAGACGCCGGCCTCGCGCACGACGTCGAGGATCTGCCGCGCCTCGGCGCCGGTACGGGCCAGTGGTTTGGTGCACACCACGCCCTTGCCGGCCGCCGCGACGGTCCGTACCGCTTCCAGGTGTGCCTCGTTGGGCACCGCGACGACCACCAGGTCGACGGCCGGGTCGGCGCACAGGGCCGCCATGGTGTCGTGGGCACGGGCGTCCGGTGCCCACTTGGCTGCCAGCGCGGAGGCGCGTGCCAGGTCGCGGGAGCAGGTGGCGACCAGGGCGGCGTTCCGTACGTCCTGGAGGGCGTCCGCGTAGGTGTCGCCGATGAATCCCGAGCCGATGAGTCCGACGCCGATCACGTGTTCCTCCGTCCTGCGGTGGTCTCCAGGAGCGCGTCGAAGGCCCGGGACAACTCCTGGTCGGCCAACTTCAGCTCCGGGTGGGCGTCGTGGTGGGCCAGTGCTTCCCTGGCCCCCTCCGCGAAGGACACGCGGGGTGCGAAACCCGGTACCAGCGACCGGAGTTTGGACGTGTCGAAGAGCATCGAGTGCCGGAAGTCATGCTCCAGTACCTCGCCCCAGCCGGGTACGTGCTCGGCGATCGACTCGCTGGCACGGTGGCGCAGCACGGGCGCGCGCACCCCGGCCGCCGCGGCCAGGGTCAGATGGATCTGGTCCCAGGTGAGGATGTCACCGCCGACCACGTTGACGCTCTCGCCCACCGCGTGGTCCAGGCCGAGCAGGGGGACGACGGCACGGGCGACGTCCCGTGTGTGGGTCAGGGACCACAGCGACGTGCCGTCTCCGTGCACCACGACGGGCCGGCCCGCGCGCATCCGCTCGATCGCCGTCCAGCCGGCGAGGACCGGGATCACCGTACGGTCGTACGAGTGGAAGGGCCGCACGATCGTCAGCGGGAAGCCGGCCGACCGGTGGGCGTCCTCCAGCAGCAGTTCGCAAGCGATCTTGTCGCGGGCGTAGCCGAAGACGGGCTGGCGGCGGGGGCTGGACTCGGTGATCGGCAGGTTCGGCACCGGCCGGCCGAAGACCGAGCAGGTGCTGATGAAGACGTACTGCCCGGTCCGGCCGGTGAACAGGTCCGGGTGGGCGCGTATGTCGTCGGGGGTGAAGCCGACCCAGTTGACCACCGCGTCGAACTCGTCGCCGCCCAGCGCCGCCTTGAGCGCCGCCGGATCGCGGACGTCCGCGCGCAGCTGCCGTACGCCGTCGGCGACCGGCCGGACGGGCTCGGAGCGGGTCACGACGGTCACGTCGATTCCGGCGGTGACCGCCCGGGCCGCGACCGCCGAACCGATCATCCCCGCGCCGCCCAGGAACAGTACGTTCATGCCCGCTCCTCGGTCGGTTCGGGGACGCGTGCGCCACGGGACAGCCCGTGGCCCACCAAGTGGTCGTACGAGCGCCGCAGCGCCTCGAACGTGTCGATGTGCAGCCGCTCCAGCTCGACGATGTGCCACCGCAGACCGGACGGTGTGTTCAGGGTGCGGGCCCAGTCGATCCCGCCCTCCCCGATGGGCACCATCACGTCGTGCTCGTAGCTGACGGCCGGGCCGTCCTTGACGTGCACGAAGCGCACCCGGTCGCCGAGCCCGGCCAGCACGTCGGCCGGGTCGGCGCCGCCCATCTGCGCCCAGTACGCGTCGAGTTCGACCAGGACGCGATCGTCCAGCAGCTCCAGCAGCAGGTCGTACGCCGGCCGGCCCGCGAACTCCTGGGAGAACTCGGCGAAATGGTTGTGGTAGGCGATCCGCATCCCCCGGCCGGCCGCGCGTTCGGCGGCCTCGTTGACCCGCTCCACTCCACGCCGGACGGCGTCCGGCGAGTCGAACTCCTCGCGCTCCATGCTCCATACGAGGACGTCGGCACCCAGTTCCTCGTTCGTGTCGAGCAGCGCCTCGGCGCCGGGCCCGGCGGGGAACGGGGTGTGCGCACCGGTCAGGGTGAGCCCGGCGGCGGCGATGGCGTCCCTGACCCGGGCGGGCCCGAAGTGCTCCACGAGCCCGTAGGTCTCGATGCCCAGGTAGCCGAGGCCGGCCAGCCGGGCCAGGGTGCCCTCCAGGTCGGACCGTGCCTGGTCGAGCACGGTGTACATCATGACGCCGATTCCGGCTGTCACGTCTCCTCCTCCGGCCGGCCCCGCGGGGCCGGTGCGTGTGGACTCAGTCACGGCCGGCCGCCCATCGCAGGGCCTGCCTGACCAGGGTGCGGACCGGCGGTTCGCCCCAGGAGCGCATGTCGTGGCCGAGCGCCAGATAGACGACCCGGCCCGCCCCGGCCTCGCGGGCGTAGAGCACCGGGACGACCACCCCGTCCGCCCGGTGCCGTTGCGCGAGCACGGTGATGTCCTGGTCCGCCGTCTCGAACTCGTAGTACTCGTCGAAGAGTTCGAAGTCGGTGAGCCCGCGGGTGATCGGGTGGTCGGCGACGATCTCGACGGTGTGCCGGCCCTCGTGGTGGCCGGGACCGTGCGAGAGGTAGCGGTTGCCGAGCAGCTCGAAGAGCGGCCGGTCCGCCGGGTCGACGCCGTCCCCCCGTACGCCCATGATGTTGGCGCCGTGCACCCCCACCAGCCCCTTGCCTCCCCGTACCGCGTCGGCCAGCGCCCGCTGCTGGTCCGTCGTGAACTGCCCGCCCGCGGTGTAGAGGAGGTAGACGTCCGCCTCGGCCGTCTCGGGCCGTGGATCCACGAAGCGGCTGGTGCCCATGGCCTTGCGGGTGGTGAACCCGGCCTCCACGCCCAGCTGCTGGAACACTCCGGCGGCGCTGAGCAGGTCGTGGTGGATGTCGTCGCCGTTGACGACCACCAGGGCGGTGGGCGTCGAGAGGTGTGGCATGGCTCTCCTCGCGGGTTGCGGCAGGGGGATGGTGGTGCGGAGGCGTTCGGCGCGCGACGGCTCAGACCGGCTTCAGCCGCAGAGCGACGACCGGGTTGGGCACGGGGCTGAAGTAGGGGTCCTGCGGAGTGGGGAACCCGGTCGCCTTCGCGGTGCTCCAGTTGCCGTAGCTGCCCCAGTAGAACATCGGGATCCACGGCAGGTTCTCGACGAAGATCTTCTCTATCCCGTTGAGGATCTGCTGCCGCTGGGCGTCCGTGGTGGCCTTCGGGTACTCCTTGAACAGCTCCGCGGCCTCGGCGTTCCGGAACCGCTCGATGTTCTGGAAGGTCGGCGTCGCCTTCCCGATCGGGTAGTAGAGATTGGGATTGATCGTGTCGTTGTAGTAGGAGAAGGCGCGCGGTGCGGAGTTGACCGGGTAGCCCATCGTGGAGTCGAAGTCGCCCTTGCCGGTGAGGGTGTTGATCTCGTTCACCGTCGTGGTGTCGATGTTGAGCTTGATCCCGATGTCCTTGAGCTGGGAGACCAGCACCTGCACCCGGGAGGCGATGTCGGTGTACGACGACGGGAAGCTGACCGAGAACTCGACCCGCTTGCCGCCCTTCCGGTAGTAGCCGTCACCGCCCTTGCTGTAGCCCGCGTCGGTCAGCGTCTGATGGGCCTTGGCGACGTCCTGGGTGAAGTCGACACCCTTCAACTCGGGTGACACGGACGAGGTGTAGGCGGGCATCGGCAGTCCGGTGACGCTGGTGGCCGGCGGGGCGCCGCTGGCCGCGCCGACCTGCTTGCGGTCCACACCGAGGCTGATGGCCTGCCGCACCGCGAGGTCGCTGAGCGGCCAGCGCTCCAGGTTGGGGATCAGACCGTCGGTCCCGGCCAGCGGCGCCCAGTAGTTATTGTGCTTGCTGCGGCTCAGGTACGTCTTGTCGGCGTTGGCGATGTACGTGCCGCCCCAGTCCGCCTGGCCCTGGACCAGCGCGTTGGTCATGCTCACGTTGTCCTTGTACGCGACGAACCTGAGCGCCTTGATCTGTGCCTTCGGCTGCCAGTACTCCTCGTTGCGTACCAGTGTGAAGCTCTGCGCCGAGAATTGGCCGAGCTTGAACGGGCCGGTGCCGACCGGGTTCTCGTCGGTGTACTTGCTCGGGTCCTTGACCTTGGACCAGATGTGCCGGGAGACGATCGGCGCCGACACGACGTTGGTGAAGAACTGCTCGGACGGCACCGGGAAGGTGAAGACGACCTGGGTGGCGCTGGGCGCGGTGACCGACGTGATCTCGACGCCGAGCAGGTTCAGCCCGGGGTTCTCCTTCAGCATGGTGTACGTGAACACCACGTCGTCGGCGGAGAACGGGGTGCCGTCGGTCCACTTCACACCGGACTGGATGTCCAGGGTGAGGGTCTTGTTGCTGTCCGACCAGCGCCAGGCCTTCGCCAGCCAGGGCAGGTCGTGGCCGATGTTGACGGTGTTGATCTGCACCAGCGGCTCGTAGATGAAGCCGCCGGAACCCTGCGAGGTGTAGGTCAGCCCCTGCGCGGTGTTGGCCAGGAACGGGTTGAAGACCTTGGTGAGGTTGTCGGACTGGCCGGCCACGGTGAGTGTGCCGCTGCCGCCGCCCGAGCCGCCGCCCGAGGACGACTGGCAACTGGCGAGGGCGAGCGAGCCCGCGACGGCGAGGGCGCCGGTGAGAACGCCTCGTCTTGACACGCCTGTCGCGATGAGCGACTTCGAAGTAGTCACGTGCGTCTGCTCCTTGAGAGGTGGGACAGCGGGAGAGATACGTGGGGGTGTACGGGAGGTCCGGTCGTGGATCAGGCGGTGGGGGCGGCCGGGCGCGCGACGGCTTCGGTGTTCTCGGCCCGCTTGGCGCGGGCCTCGGCGTCGTCGGCGTAGAGCCAGCACCGGACGGTGTGTCCGGCGGTGAGATCGAACGGCTCGGGGGCGGTGGTGGCGCAGCGCTCCATCGCGTACGGGCAGCGCGGGTGGAACCGGCAGCCGGCCGGCGGGTCGATGAGGTTGGGCGGCTGCCCGATGTCCCGGACGCGGTCGGCGCCGGACCTCGACGGGTCGGGTGCGGAGGCGATCAGCAGTTGGGTGTAGGGATGGGCCGCCCGCTGGGTCACCTCCTCCGAGAGGCCGCTCTCGACCAACTGCCCGGCGTACATCACCGCGGTGTCGGTGGCGAAGTAGCGGGCGGAGGCGATGTCATGGGTGACGTAGAGCATCGCCGCGTTGCGTTCCTCGGTCAGGCGTCGCAGCAGGTTGAGGATGCCGAGGCGGATGGAGACGTCGAGGCTGGAGACCGGTTCGTCGGCGAGGAACACCTCGGGATCGGCGGCCAGCGCGCGGGCGATGGAGATGCGCTGGAGCTGTCCGCCGGACAGTTCGTGCGGGTATTTCGCGGTGAACTGCCGGGGCGGCACGAGGTTGATCCGGGTCAGCAGGTCGTCGATGACGGCGGCCTGTTCCTTGCCGCGCTTGCCGGGGTGGTGCAGCGCGACGGCCCGCTTGAGGGTGCCGGCGATCGTGGCGACGGGGTTGAAGGACCCGAACGGATCCTGGAGGATCAGCTGGACCTTGCGGACGTGGTCGCGGAAGGCCTTGCCGCGCATCGCCCGGACGGGCTCGCCGTGCAGCCGTACCTCGCCGCCGGTGAGCGGGTGGAGCTGGGCGAGCAGCCGGGCCAGGGTCGACTTGCCGGAGCCGGACTCGCCGACGAGCGCGGTGATCCGTCCCGCGTACAGGCTCAGCGACACGTCGTCCACGGCGTGCACGACCTTGCGGGTGGCGCCGCGCCGGGGCAGTCCGCTCCGTACGGGGAAGTGCTTGGTCACGTGGACGGCTTCGAGTACGGGCCGCTGCCCGGCCGTGGCGCCGGTGGTGGTCGCCGTCCCGGCCTGCGTGTCACCGCTCATCGTGTCTCACCTGTCGCCAGTTCGTTGGGGGTGGTCTCGGAGTGCGGGCCGCCGGGGTGCGCGGTTGCCTTCTCCCGCGCGTCCGCGTGCAGCAGGCAGGCCGCCAGCGAGGTGCTGTCACCGGGCCCGCCAACCTGGTAGAGCCGCGGCACCTGCGTGGCGCAGGCGTCGAAGGCCTGCGGGCAGCGGGGCCTGAACGCGCAGCCGCTGGGCAGCCTGCGCAGGTCGGGCGGGGAGCCGGCGATGCCGGTCAGCTCCCGCTTGGGGCCGCCGAGGGTGGGGAAGGAGGCCAGCAGCCCGCGGCTGTAAGGGTGTTGGGGGCGGCGGTAGAAGTCGTCGGCCGGGGCCGTCTCCACGACCTTGCCGCCGTACATCACCGCGATGGTGTCGGAGAGTTCGATCAGCAACGACAGGTCGTGGGTGATGAAGACGACCGAGAAGCCGAGCCGGTCCTTCAACTCCATGATCTTCTCGATGATCTGACGCTGGATCACCACGTCGAGCGCGGTGGTCGGCTCGTCCATCACGATGATCTCGGGGTCGAGGGCGAGCCCGACGGCGATCATCGCGCGCTGCCGCATTCCGCCGGAGAGTTCGTGCGGGTAGGAGTTCGCGCGGTCGGCGGGGATGCCGACGATGCCGAGCAGTTCGACCACCCGGGCGGCGCGTTCCTGGGCGTCCATCTTCGGCCGGTGGGCGACGATGACGTCCTCGATCTGGGCGCCGATCCGCAGGATCGGGTTGAGCGCGTTCATCGCCGACTGGAAGACGATGGACAGTTCCTCCCAGCGGAAGCCGCGCAGTTCGGTGTCGTCCATGGCCAGCACGTCGACGGTGGTGCCGTCGGGCTTGGTGTAGTGGATCTCGCCCTGGGATATCTCGGCCGGCGGCTTGTGCAGCCGGGTGATGGCGTAGGCGAGGGTGGACTTGCCGGAGCCGGACTCGCCCGCGATGCCCAGGACTTCGCCGCGCCGCAGGGTGAACGACACGTCGCTGACCGCCGGGGTGCGGCCGCCTTCGCCGACGTACTCCACCCGCAGGTCGCGGACGTCGAGCACGATGTCGGTGCTGTCCTGGGTGAAGGGCGTCGCGGCGGGCCGCCGTACCACCGGGCCCTGGTGTTTGACGCGGCGCGGGCGCTTCGCCGACACCTGGCCGCGCTGGGCCTTCTTGGTGCCGAGGCCGACCTGCCGCAGCCGGGGGTTGATGAACTCGTCGATGCCGAAGTTGACCAGGGAGAGCGCGGTGCCGAGCACCGCGATGGCCAGCCCGGCGGGGACGAACCACCACCAGGCGCCGGTCAGGAGGGCGCTGCCGGTCTGCGCCCAGTACAGGATCGTTCCCCAGGACCACTGGGTGACGTCGGCGAGGCCGAGGAACGCCAGGCTGGCCTGGGTGAGGATCGCGAAGATGACGGTGCCGAGGAACGAGGCGGCGATCACCGCCATCTGGTTGGGCAGGATGTCCTTGAGGATGATCCGCCAGGTGTTCTCGCCGGTGGCGCGGGCGGCCTCCACGAAGTCCCGTTTGCGCAGGGAGAGGGTCTGGGCGCGCAGGACCCGGGCGCCCCAGGCCCAGCCGGTGACGGTGATGACCAGGATGATCCCGAGGGAGCCGCTGTGCGGCAGGTACGCGGCGAGGATGATGGTCAGCGGCAGGCCCGGCAGGACGAGGAACACGTTCGCGAGGAGCGACAGCAGTTCGTCGCCGACTCCGCCCACGTACCCGGCGGTGATGCCGACCCCCACCGACAGGGCGGTGGTGATCACGGCGGCGCCGAGGCCGACCACCATCGAGGCGCGGGCGCCGTACAGCATCTGGGACAGGACGTCCTGTCCGTTCTGCGTGGTGCCCAGCCAGTGGGACCCGGACGGGCCGGCCAGGGCGGCGTCGCTGACGGCGGAGGGGTCGTACGGCGAGATCCACGGCGCGATCACGGCCAGGATCACGAAGACCAGCAGGATCACCAGACCGGTGAGGGTCAGCGGTGAACGCAGCAGGCGCACCCAGAGTCGGGCGAGGCTCCCGGAGGACTCCGCACCGGTGTCCGCCTCGGCCAGGGCGGCGGGTTGCAGGGCCATGGGTCAGCTCTCCCTTGTCCGCGGGTCGAGGAACACGTACGCGATGTCCGCGAGCAGGTTCGCGACGAGTACCAGCACGGTGATGAGCAGGAAAATCGCGGACATCAGGGGGTAGTCGGCCGCCTGGGCGGCCTTGAAGAGCACCGACCCGATGCCGGGGTAGTTGAAGACGACCTCGGTGACGATGGAGCCGCCGATGACAAAGCCGAGCGACATCGCGAAGCCGGAGAACGAGGGGAGCATCGCGTTGCGGGCCGCGTAGGTGTACATCACCCGGCGCTTGGAGAGGCCCTTGGCCTCGGCGAGCCGGACGTAGTCCTCGCCGAGCGTGGTGAGCATCATGTTGCGCATGCTGATCAGCCAGCCGCCGATCGAGGCGACGGTGATGGTGGCGGCGGGCAGGACTGCGTAGTTGAGGGCGCTGCCGATGAAGCCGCTGTTCAGTCCGACGCTCTGGTCGAGCGCGTAACCGCCGGACAGCGGGAACCAGTTGAGGGAGATCGCGAAGACGTAGACCATGATGATCGCGAACCAGAAGTAGGGAATGGACGACAGGAACGTCGTCAGGGGCACCAGCGAGTCGAGCCAGCTGCCGCGTTTCCAGCCGGCCAGCATGCCCAGCGAGGTGCCGAGGACAAAGCCGAGCACGGTGCAGATCGTGACGAGGATCAGCGTCCAGTACATGCTCTGGCCGAGGACCGTGCTGACCTTGGAGGGGTAGTACGCGTACGAGATGCCGAAGTTGCCGGTGAAGACGCTGTGCCAGTAACTGACGTACTGCTCCCAGAGGTTCTGGTTCGGCTGGCCGAAGAGAACCCGCAGGGCGTGCACCGCGGACGGGCTGAGCTTCCCGCGGAACTGGTTGATCAGATTGTCCGCCGGATTGCCCGGCATGATGCGCGGGATGAGGAAGTTGAGGCTGATCGCCGCCCAGGCGGTGAGCAGGTAGAAGGCGATCTTCCTGAGGAGTGTGCGCACGGACCATCCCCTTTCAGTAGGTGGAGCGCAATTCACCGGTCGGGCTCCAGAAGCCCTCCGCCCGCCCGCTGATCAGGGCGTTGTCCATGCGGTCCAGCGGCAGGGGCACCCGTCGCCGGGATCTGCTGCTCTCATAGGTGGCGAAGATCAGTTCGGCGCCGCGCAGTCCGTGCTCCGCGTGCAGCTCCGGTCGCCGGCCGGTCCGCAGGGACACCACCAGGTCGCGGATCGCGTCGGCGGTGCCGGCGACGATCGCCGGGTCCACCGCGTGCTCCCACTTCCGGGAGTCGGTGTCGAACGGCGACTCCCGCACCAGGTCGTCCTTGCCGAAGCGCCGCAGCACGCCGCGGGCGCCCCGGATGTCGGCCCGTCCCCGGGTGCCCTGGACGATCAGTCCGAGGTTGTTCTCCGGGTGGAGTACGGGAGTGTGCGGTGCGCGCCCGGTGGAGACGACCGCGCGTACCCCGTCCGCCCAGCCGAACTGGGTCAGCGAGGCGGTTTCGGTGAACACGCCGTACACGTAACGGTTGACGGAGACGTCGATCTGTCCCAACACCCAGTCGGGCGCGACGTCCTGACGGTGGAACAGGATCAGGTCGAGGATGTGGGTGCCCCAGTCGAAGAGGTTGGGGCAGTACCCCTCGACGGTCACCACCTCGCCGATCTCACCCTGCGCGATCCACTCCCGGACCTGCCGTTGTACGGGGTCGAAGCGGCGCTGGAGGTTGAAGGTCAGCTGGACCCCGGCGCCGGCCGCGGTGGCGGCCATCTCCAGGGCTTCGCCGTAGGTGAGCGCGACCGGCTTCTCGCAGTGGATCGCCCGGGCGCCCGCCGCGACGGCCGCCCGTACCACCTCGGGGTGGGAGGCGGGCGGGGTGCAGACGCTGACGATGTCCGGCCGTACCGCCGCGAACAGGTCCTGGAAGGTGGAGTGGACCTCCGGGACGTCCAGTTCGGCGGCGAGCGCCTCGGCGGCCGCCGGATCCGTGTCCGCGAGGCCGACCAGTGTCACGCCGGGGGCGGCGAGATGGCCGCGACCGTGGACCCTGCCCTGCGAACCCGCCCCGACCACCACCGCCGAGAGAACCTCACCGGCGACTTCCGCGGCATCTTCCATCGCCGACTCGCTCTCTTTCGGCTGATTTAGTGGTGTGCCAAACGCATACCACTTGCCGACATCTTAATACGAACGGCGATCCTGTCTAGAGGTGGAACAGCAGAGAACGCGGCGTAAATTCGCCGCCTAGTTGGCTACTTTAGCCACAAACAAGGACATACAGGACGATCGGATTTGGCCATCGCGTTTCGAATCAGTGCTTACCACTTAGAACCACATCGCTACACTGATCCGAACCACTCGGACAGGAGACCCGTATGAAGATCAGTCAACTTGTCGGCCGGCGCACCTCCGAGGTCGTCACGGCGGACGACCTCGTCCCCGCCGACCACCAGGTGCTGGTGGAGGTACTGGCCTGCGGGGTGTGCACGTCGGACCTCGGGCCGTGGCTCACCCACGACGGGGCCGGCTCCCCGGTGCGGCTCGGTCACGAGATGGTCGGCCGGGTCGCCGCCGCCGGGCGCGACGCGAAGCGGTGGCGTCCCGGCGACGTGGTGACGGGACTCGGCGGTGACGGGTTCGCGACCCTGGCGGTGATGGACGCGAACGCGGTGCTGCCGGTACCGGCGGGCATCGAACCGGCGCACGCCCTCGGCGAACCCGTCGCCGACCTGGAGGAGGCGCTGTCCCGTACCGGCATCGGCCCCGGTGACCGGGTGGCCGTGGTGGGACTCGGCTTCATGGGGCTCGGGCTCGTCCAGCTCGCCAGGCGGCACGCGCCCGGTCTGCTCATCGGCGTCGACCCCGACCCCGCCCGGCGCCGGCGGGCCCTCACGCTCGGCGCCGACCTGGTGTTCGCCCCCGACACACTGCCGGAGGAGTACCGCGCCGACACCGGCCGGGCCACGGACGCCCGTCCGGCGATCGTGCTGGAGGCGACCGGGGCCACCGGCGGGCTGCGGACGGCGGGCGGCATGGTCCGGCCGTTCGGCACCCTGTGCGTGGTGGGCTACCACCACACCGGCGACGCGATGATGGACATGGACCTCTGGTACAAGGCCGTCACCATCGTCAACGGCTTCTGTCCCGACCGCACCCGGCTGGTCGCCGCGATGCGGGAGAGCCTCGGCCTGATCGCCGAGCGGCGGTTCAGCTACGAGCCGCTGATCACGCACCGGTTCGGTCTGGAGGACATCGACGAGGCGTTCCGTACGCTGGAGGAGGCGGGACCGGACTTCGTCAAGGGTGTGGTGCTGTTCTGACCGTCGGGGCGGGACCGCAGCGGGCCGGACGCCACGTTGCGGACGCGCCCTACGACCGCGCGAACGACGTACGCAGCCGGTAGCGGTCGCCCGCGTACTGGATGGTCGACACGAACAGGGGCTCCTGCTGTGCGCCCAGGGCGACTTGCCGCATGACGAGGACCGGGTCGCCGGGTGCCAGATCGAGGTGTTCGGCCGCCCGTTCGCCGGCCTTCGTCGCCTCGATGGTGCTGTCGGCCCGTACCGGTTCCACCCCGGCCGCCGAGAGTGTGGCGTACAGCGACCGCTCCTGGAAGTCGAGCCGCTCGATGTCCGGGACCAGTGCCTGCCGCAGGCGTGTCAGGTCCAGCGCTATCGCGACGCCCTCCAGCAACCGCACCCGCTCCAGGCGGAAGAGCGGCGTCCCGGGGGCGATGGCCAGCTGCTCGGCCTCGTCGATGGTGGCCGGGCTGGTCTCGGCCCGCAGCACCTTGGAGTGGGGGGTGAGCCCCATCCGCGCCGCCGTCTCGCTGAACGACTCCAGTGTGTTGGGCCACTCCTTCTTCCGCGCGCTCCGGGCGACGTACCAGCCGCGCCCGTGGGAAGGGTTCAGCACACCGGCCTCGACCAGGCTGTTCAGCGCCTTGCGCAACGTCACCCGGCTGATGCCCAGTTGCAGGCACAGCTGGCGTTCGGGAGGCAGCCGCCCGCCCGGCTGGAGCACACCCCGGTCGATCTCACCCTGGATCACCTGGACCGCCTGGATCCACAACGGCTCGGGATATCCGGGCAGTGCGGCGCCGGAGACCTCAGGCGAGTCGTTCATACAGTGAGGCTCCCATGGTGATGTGTACGGTGAACAGGCGCGGATCACCTTAGCTTCACCGGCGACCCCCTGGCCAGGCGCCACGATGGCCGGGCAGGCAACGGTCAGGCACGGCGAGGGTCAGGCACGGCGAGAGTCGGGCACGGCGACGGCCGGGCGCCGTGACGGTCAGCGCACCGGGCTGCGCCGTACGACCTTCCCCTTCGCGTCCGCGTCGAGCGAGGCCGTGCCGTTGGGCCCCGTCACGGCGATCCGGACGGCGAGGGCGCCGGTGAGGTGGTCGACGGTGACCTGCCAGCCGCGCGGGGCGCGGACGCCGAGGGTGGTCCTGGCCTCCTCGACCAGGGCGGGGATGCGTGCGCACGGCAGGGAACGCACGTCGAACTGGACGACCGGGGTGTCCATGGGGGCGAACACCACGGACAGCAGTTGCTCCTGGATGCTGACGGTGAGCGCCTGGCGCGCGTCCTTCTCCTTACCCTTGGTCAACACGTCGACGGCCCGGCATAGTTCGCCCCGGTCGAGCAGCGACTGGCCGGGGCCGACGGAGACCGTGCCCAGCCCCGCCGACGACGTGACCGTGGTCGAGGACGACGTGGAGACGGAGGGCTTCGAGGAGGACGGCGTCCGCGCGGACGCTTCGTCCCCGAAGAGGTCCGTGCGGAACGACAGGACCACGGCGGCGGCGCCGAGCAGCAGGCCGACAAGGACGAGAAAACCGAACGCGCAGCCCTCCGGCGGTTCTTTCACCAGGGTGGACCCGGGCGCGGAGTCGATACGGGCCTCGGCGGCGCGCTGCTTCCATTCCGGGGTGGGCCGCTCGACCAGCCGTACCTTCCAGGGCCGGTCCGGCCGGTACGTGACCACCACGATGCCGCGCGGCCGGTAGTCGGGGAGCTCGACCAGGTTGATGTTCGCGGTCATCGCGACGCGGAACGCGGGCGCGTCGTCCGGCGCGACCGACAGCTCGAACTGGACCGGTATGTCGCCCGTCTCGCCTCCGACGGCGTGCGAACTCTCGATCATCGCGAGAGCCGTACGGGACCCCCCGGCCGCCTCGCGGACGCGCCGCGGCAGCCCCGCGACGAAGAGCAGCAGGGCGTACACGACCGGCAGGCCCAGGCCCCCGGCGAACAGCGGTACGTTCTCGATGACGCCGCCGACGACCAGCGCGGCCAGTGACGCTCCGCCCACTCCCCCGGTCAGGAACCCCCGCGCGAGGGCCACCGGACGGTGGTGGGTGGGCCGTACGGTCTCCGTGATCGTCATGCGCACGATTGTCCGCTGTCCGTGCGGCCACCGGAATGCCTAAGTCATCACAGCGGCGCCGTTTTCCGCGTCGTCGGCCTCCGGCTCCTCGGGCGGGTCGGCGAGTTGCTCCCGCAGGTAGTTCCAGACCACCGCCACCAGCGCGGCCGCCGGCACCGCGAGGAGGCTGCCCACCACCCCGGCGAGGCTGCCGCCCAGGGTCACCGCCAGCAGGACCACCGCCGCGTGCAGGCCGAGCCCGCGACTCTGGATCATGGGCTGGAGCACGTTGCCCTCCAACTGCTGGACCACGACGATGATCGCCAGCACGATCAGCGCGTCCATCAGGCCGTTCGACACCAGCGCGATGAGCACCGCGACCAGACCGGCGAACAGGGCGCCCACGATCGGCACAAACGCGGAGACGAAGGTCAGCACCGCCAGCGGGAGCACCAGGGGCACGTCAAGAACCCACAGGCCGAGCCCGATGAACACGGCGTCGAGGAGGCCGATGAGGGCCTGGGACCGTACGAACGCGCCCAGGGTGTCCCATCCGCGCGCGGCCACGATCGGGACGTCGGTGGCGAGCCGGCCGGGGAGCTGACGGGCGAGCCACGGCAGGAACCGCGGGCCGTCCTTGAGGAAGAAGAACATCAGGAAGAGCGCCAGGACGGCGGTGACCACACCGTTGAACACAGTGCCCACGCCGGTGACGACGGCGCCCACCATGCTGCCCACACTGCCCTGGATCCGGGCGACCGCCGCGTCGAAGGCTCCCGCGATCTGGTCGTCGCCGATGTTCAGCGGCGGCCCGGACGCCCACTCGCGCAACTTCTGGATGCCGTCGACCACCCCGTCGGTCAACTCGCCGGACTGGGACGCCACCGGCACCGCGATCAGCGCCACGATGCCCAGCGAGACCAGCAGGAAGAGGACGGTCACCGCCGACGCGGCCAGCGCGGGGGCCCACCCGCGCCGGCGCAGGAAACTGGTCAGGGGCCAGGTCATCGTGGTGAGGAACAGGCCCACCACCAGCGGCCAGACGACCGGCCACATCTTGCCCAGGAGCCACAGGGCCACCGCGACCATGACGAGGACCGCCAGCAGCTCGACGGAGACACGCGCCGATCTCCGGAGCGCCGCGGCGGTTTTTGTGGAACTCAACGTGGCAGACATGGGGGTCACCTTAAGGGCTCGGGTCACGGGTGATTCCCCGCCCCGGACACTCCCGTCGCGCGTGGGGAGCAACTCCGGTGCGGTACGGGCGACTTGCCGCCCCGCGTACCGGGTCCCCGACGCTCACGCGGTGGCCAGGGAACCGCGTATCTCCGGGTAGTCGACCTTGTCGGGCAGCTGGTACCCGAGGGCGGTCAGCCGCGCCGCGACGTCCGCCGGGCTCCTCCCGGTCAGGCTCGCGCTGCGCAGGACGTGCTCCAGGTGGACGTTGTCCAGGTACGAGCGGTCGACGGTCGCCAGCAGCCGGACGTCCGCCTCGTCGGCGACCTCGGGCAGGATCGCGTTCCCGTGCAGCCAGTGCCCCATCGTGGCCAGCCGCTCGGCGACGTCGGCGGGGCCGCGTCCCGTGATGAGAGCACCGCGCAGGACGTGCCGCATCGCCAGCCCGACCACCGCGTTCTGCGCCAACCAGGGCCCGCGGCCGTCGAGTTCCTCACTGAGGAGGACGAAGTCGTCGGCCTCCGGAGTGTCGGGCACGGGCGGTGTGGAGTAGCCCAACTCCGTCAGCCGGGCGGCGACGTCCGCCGGAGTGCGTCCCGTCCGCCGCGCGACCTCCAGGATGTGCCCGACGGGCGGCGTCCAGTAGTACCAGCCGCCCCCCGGGGACGCGAGGAGCGGTTCGTCGGAGGGGTCGGGGGTGTACGGCAGCCGGAGGCCGAGTGCGAGCACCCGCGTGGCGGCGGCGTACGGGCTGCGTCGCGTCTCCCAGGCGGCCTCCATCACGCGGTACGCGGGCACCTCCTCGCCCCAGTCGGCCCACTGGCGGTAGCGGCCGCTGTTTCTGGTGATCAGCAGGGCGTCACCGCGATCCGGGGTCTCGGGCAGGGGCCGGCCACTGCCACCGAGCCGGTAGCCGAGCGCGGTCAGCCGCCGTGCGACGTCGGCGGGACTCCAGTCGGTCAGGCTGCCCCTTTCGAGTATCTGCCGCAGGGGCACGGGCTCACCGACATCGAGCCAGGTGCGGCGGTACTCCGCGGTGATGTCCCGGAGCAGGGTGATATCACCGGGCTCGACGCGGTCGGGCAGGGGCCCTTCGGTGAGCTGGACGTCGGCGTGGCCCAGGGCGGTCAGCCGTGCGACGACGTCGGCGGGGGCGTGGCCCAGCACGGCGGCGGCGTGCAGCACATGCCCGTACGGCACCTGCTCGGCGGGGTCCAACCAGGGCCCGCGGCCGTTGAGTTCACGACTGGCGGTCCTGAGGTCGTCCGGGTCCTGGGACTCGGGGGCGGTGTCGTACACGGTGAGGCCTTCCGACGGCGGGGCGAGGAGGTACAGGGGTCAGGACACGGCGACAGCCGTCATTCGTCCACCGCGACATAGCGGCCGTCCCCCTCGTCCCATTCGGGATCGACTTCCTCCCGCTCTTGACTGCCCGTCAGGTCCACCCGGACCCCGTGCGGCTCCAACTCCGTCCAGACGCGCAGCATCATGGCGTGACTGAGGAAGTGGTGCGAGAGGTCCAACTCCCTGAGGTGGGTGAGTGGTTGGCCCATCAGCAAGGCCTCCGCGCCCTCGTCGCCGAGTGTCCCCATCGACAGGCTCAGCGATGTCAGCCGGGCCACGACCGGCGCCGAGGCCAATGCCGCGGCCAACTCGTCCTCGATCGGGCTGTTCTGCAACCCCAGGTGCCGCAGGGCCGGTTTCCCCTGTCCCGTGAGGAGCGGCGCGAGGTGCTCGGCCGTCGTCCCGCCGCCGTAGTTGTCGTGGCCCAGCCACAACTCCAGGCGCTCCAGGGACGGCAGGTCGGCGGCGGCGATCTGCGCCGCCGCGTCCGGGGGCAGCCCACCGGACTGGACGCGCAGCACCCGCAGCGCCTCGTGGCCGGTCACGGGGAACTTCAGGCCCTCCCCGCCGCGTACGGCCAGCTCCCGCAGCCCGGGGAACGCCGCCAGAACGGGCGCGACATCGTCCAGGTAAAGCGCGGAGATCATCGCCTCGTCGTCCTCCAGGTCGGCGAGGAAGAGCGCCTCAAGTCCGGTCAGGCGGGGTGCGAGGTCGGTCAGCCAGCTGTCGTCCGCATACCCGGAGTCGCCGTACCAGGGCTCACCGAAGACCATCGCCCGTACCTTCTCCAGCTCGACGGACTCGGTGAAACGCGCCCAATAGACGTCGGCGCGCCCCCGGTAGTCGGCCTCGCGGGGCAGTTCCCCGCATTGGAAACGCCAGGCCACGGACGCCGCGTCGGGCAGGTCCACGGGGTTCACATACGGCGAGAAGGTGTAGGTGGGCAGTCCGTAGAACTGCTCGACGTGGTGCACATACGACAAAACGTGGCTCCCGACACTCCGGACGCGGCGGCTGTTCCCAAGGTTCTACCAGCCCCTTCCGACACACGGAGCACTTCAGTGTCATTCCGTCACGTACGTACAGGCCGTCGGAGGCTGCCGGAAATCAGCGGCGGACACCGTCCGCCCCGCCTAGGCTTCCTGGCATGCTGCTTCGCCGGACACTACGGATGACCATGGTCCTCGCCGCGACCCTCACGCTGTCCCTCACCGGGGTGGCCGAGGGTGGTACGGGCACGGCGCGGGCCACCGAGGAGACCAGCCGGCCCCTGACGAGCCGCCAGTTGCTCTACTTCAACCACGCCTACGGAGTGCTCGACCGGGAGACCGCCGACGCCATCGAACACTCCGGCTATCTGCGGGACTTCGCCCACTTCCAGATCCGCACCACGACCGGCGCCGACGGACAGACCTGGACCGGCCGCTATCTGATGGGCCGGGAGACCTACCTCGAACTGTTCGGGGTCGGCGACCTGCCCGGCCAGGACGGCACCCTCGGCGCCGCCGGGATGGGGATCTCGGCCGAGCGCGCCGGCGACCTGGCGACGGTGGTCCGGCGGCTGAAGGACCAGGGGATCGCCGAGCCCGTCGAGTTCCGCCAGACGCGCGACTTCGGCGACGGCATCCCGGTGCCGTGGTTCGACGCCGTCTTCACCAGCCCCCAGTACGACGCCTTCGGGGCCTGGGCGATGGAGTACCTGCCGGAGTACTTCGCCGATCCGCGCGGCAACACCGAGCCGGCCGGCCACCCCGGAGACGTCGGCCGGGAGCGCTACCTGTCCGACGACTACCGCACCCATCTGATGCGTGACGTCACGTCTATCGGCCTCGGCGTCACGGAAGGCGACCTCGCCGACACCGTCCCGCTGCTGCGGGCCGGCGGCTTCGACGTCAGGACCACGCCGGCCGGCGGAGTGGTCGCGCGGCGCGGCGGGACCACGATCCACCTGGCCGCCACCTCACGCGACGAGGCGGGCCTCCAGCAGGTCGAACTGTCCCTCAACCGGGCGGTGAAGAACCGCCACGAGGAGCGGATCGGCAGGTCGACCCTGACCGTCGGCCCGGGCAGCACCGCCGTGTGGACGTTCAACGACGCTCCGTAGAAGGGCAGTTGACGGCGGAGCCCCGACCAGGCACCGACCTGGTACGGGCCGACCGGGTGCCGGGGGATTCGGCCGTCGGGGCGTACGCCGCTGCGTCCGTACGGGTGGTCGTGGGCGCGATCACCCTCCCCCAGGCTCCGCCGGAACTACGGTGCTGGGCGACCAGCTGCCGCTTTCCGGAGGACACCGATGGCGATCCCCGCCCTGGACCACTCGACCACCCGCTACTCCCTCGCGCACGCCTACTGGATGGCACGGGCTGCCGGGCTGGCCACGCTGGACCCGACCGCCGTCGAAGCCCAGGCGACCGCGTGGGGCTTCGACGAGGTACGGCACTTCGCGTCGACGCACCGGATGCCGTTCCCGATCGAGGACACCCAGGCGTACGTCATGGCCGGCGACCGCATGATCGTCGCCGGTTTCCGCGGCACCGAGGTCCTGAAGATCTACGACTGGCTGACCGACGTCAGCACCCCGCCGGTTCCCGGCCCGGGGAACAAGGGCTTTGTGCACTACGGCTTCCACCAGGCGCTCCAGTCCGTCTATCCCCGGATCCGCGACACCATCCAGGAGCTGCGCACGAGCGGGCAGAGTGTCTGGTTCACCGGCCACAGCCTCGGCGGGGCCCTCGCGATGCTGGCGGGCACCCGCTGGTATTTGGAGGAGCCACGGCTCCTGCCCGACGGTGTCTACACCTTCGGCCAGCCCCGTACCTGCGAACGACTCCTCGCCGGCGTGCACAACAAGGCGTTCACGAACCGCTGTTACCGCTTCGTCAACAACAACGACATCGTCCCCCACCTCCCGCCCGAGCCGGCGTACACGCACGTCGACACACTCCGCTACTTCGACGCCGACGGCACCCTCCGCGACACCATGCCCCTGAAGGCCCGTCTGCTGGACCGCGCCAAGGGGTTGAGCGCCAACCTCTTCGCCCCCGAGACCGATGCCGTCAAGGACCACCATCTGCCGAACTACCTGGCCGCGTTCGAGAAGAACCTGGCCACGTCCGGCTGACCGGCGCACCGGGGAACGCCCGGGGCCCGCACGCCGGCGGTGGCGTGCGGGCCCCGGGGTGCTTCTACCAGGCGACGGGGAGCGTGACCGGGCCTCTGATCAGGGCGTCCTGCTGGAAGGCGACCTCTTCGGCCGGTACCGCCAGGCGCAGGCCGGGGAAGCGGGCGAAGAGCGCCGGCAGCAGGACGTGGGCCTGGACGCGGGCCAGGTGCGGTGCCACGCAGTAGTGGGGGCCGTGGCCGAAGGCGAGGTGGTTCGGGCCGGGGCGGTCGGCGTCGATCTCGGCCGGGCACGCGAAGACGTCGGGATCGCGGTTGGCTGCCCAGTACTGGACGTAGACGAAGTCCCCGGCGCGGATGGTGGCATCGCCGACCACCACGTCCTCGACCGCCACCCGGGGCTGCCCGATGCCGTTCTTGTGGGGGATCCAGCGCAGCAGTTCCTCGACCAGCAGGGGTACGGAGAGGTCACCGGCGCGCAGGGCCTCGGCCAGGTGGGGTCGGCGCAGCAGGGCGAAGACCATGTTGGCGAGGTTGTTGCGCACCGGGTGCCAGCCGTTCAGCGCGGTGAGGGAGGCCATCGCGAGCGCCTCGTCGGCGCTGACCCGTTCCTCGTCCACGGCGCGGGCCACGTCCGTCATCAGGTCCTCGGCGGGCGCGGTACGGCGTTCCTCGATCACGGCGCGGAAGTAGTCGGCCGCCTCGTCACGCAGCGCCCGGACCCGCGCCGCGTCCGCCTCGTCGCGGGGGCGTACGAGGATGCGCTCCGCCCAGCTCCGGATCCGCGGCCGATCTGCCGCGGCAAAGCCCATGATCTCCCCGATCAGGGTCAGCGGCAGCGGGGCGACGACGGCCTCGATGAGATCCGTGGGCGGCCCGGCGGCTTCCAGCCCGTCCAGCAGCTCGGTCACCAGCGTCTCCACCCGGGGGCGCAGCGCCTTCATGCGGGCCTCGGTGAAGGCCGGGGTGACCACGGAGCGGATCCGCGTGTGGTCGGGCGGGTCGATGAAGCTGACGCTGGCGCCCAACGGGATGAGGTGGCGGTTCATCGTGGGGAAGGGCCGGCCGGTGATGCGCCGGCTGAAGCGGGGGTCGGACGTCACGAACCGGACCTCGTCGTACCGGGTGACGAGCCAGCACTCCGTCAGTTCCCCGCCCTGGGGCAGCAGGATCTTCATCGCCGGTCCCTGCTCCAGCGCGTGGGCCAGGAACGGGTCGAACTCGAGACCGGGCAGATCGGGTGGCCCGTACTCGGGCGGACTCATCAAGGACACGCCATTACCTCCGGCACATGAGCGGCTCGGCCGACACGGCACAGGAGCCTCGTCGGTTTCGGGCATCCTGCCGCACCGGCCCGCCCCACGTCCGGGTCCGGTGGGTCACCACGCTGGTTGTCACCCACGCGGGTGACGGCGGTGCGCGCGGGTGACGGCGGCGCGAACGGCGGCGGTACGGGCGGGTGACCGCGGTACGGGGAGCGGCGGTACGGGTGGGATCAGCCGGGCCCGACCCCGGGTGCCGGGGTACGTGCGGTGAGGAGGAGGTCCTCGTAGGCGTGGTGGCGGCGGGTGCTGGTCCGGTGGTGCAGGAGGTCCGCCGCACGGACGTGCTCCCCGGCGTCGACGAGGGCGCGGGCGAGGGTGTCCTGGACGATCTCCCGCTCCACCCGTACCCCGCCGATCCGCTCGGCCTTCCCGCCCAGCGCCTCCAGCCCGTCGGCCGCCGCCCGAGGACGGCCCGCGGTGATCTCGGCCAGCGCCCGGACCACGGGGGCCAGGACGTCCCGGTAGTCGGGGCGCGGGTCGGCGGCGGCCCGGCGGGCGAGGTGCTCCAGGTCGTCGGTCGCGGCCTCCACGGCGAGGGCCAGGGCCAGGTTGAACGTGTGGAAGACCTCCGCCGTCCCGCCGGGTGCGGCGAGCAGCTCCCGTACGTGCTCCGGATCGCTGCGGCCGGCCGGCGCCTGCCCCACCAGCAGGAGGCGCCAGTTCGTCGCGGCCCGCATGCCGACGTCCTGGCGTGGCAGCGCCGCGTCCGCGCGGCGGCGGGCGTCCTCGAAGTCACCGCTCGCGATCGACTGCAAGGCGGCGTGCCAGCTCAGATGCCGCACCTGCACCGCCTGCGGGTCCGCCGTCAGCCACCGGTCCAGGAACGCGGTCGACGCGGGGCCCGTTCCCAGCTCGTGTTCGGCGTGCGCCAGGGCGTGCACGGCCACTCCCGAGCGGGGGTACAGGGCCAGGGCCCGCTCGGCCAGCTCGTGCGCCTCGCGCACCCGGCCCTGCTCCGCCCTGGTCGAGGCCAGCCAGCTGGTCCAGGGCCAGCTGTCGGGACCGGCCAGCGCGGCCTGCCGCTCCACCAGCGTGTCCCCCCGGGCCCGGTAGGCGGCGTCCCCGCAGGCGGAGAAGGCGCCCACCATCAGCCCGGCCAGTTCGTCGGCCGGCCACCGCTCGAAGTGGGTCACCAGGTGATCGGCTGTCAGCCGGTACTGCCGGTGCGTGTGGAGGAACACCCCGTACACGAGGCTGGCCTCCCGCTCACCCGCCATCCGCGCGTCCCGGTGGGCGAGGGCCAGCTGTTCCTTGAGTACGGTGTCGTCCAGGCGGTCGCCCGTCGCCAGGGTCAGCAGCCCCCGCGCCACACCACAGCCAGGGTCCCCGCCCACCCACTCCCGCAGGAGGGGCAGGGCCCGCCCGCTCAGGGCCAGGAGCGCCACCGCCGCCCGGTCCCCGACCGTCAACCCCGTGGCCGTCCCCCTGGTCGTCCCCGTGATCGCCGCACCCACCGCCGTCACCGTCCTCACCACACAGCCGGCACCCCGCCGCTCGCCGTCCCCATCACCTCGCCGTCCCCATCACACCGAGGACATGAAAACCGCGGTGCAGACGATGCCGCTGTTGCCGCAGTGGTTGCGCGGCAGACTCAGCGGCAGACCGACATGGTTTCCGCTGCCCAGCCCGGCCCCGCCCACCGTCGCACCCGCCGCACGCGCGTCGCCCTGGTTGGCGCAGGTGTTGCCGAACGCCGCGTTCCCGATCCCGACCACGTTCGCCTGCGCGGCGCCGGCCGGAAGCAACGCCACCCCGGCGACCGCACCCAGCACCGCGGCCCGCGCGACCGCATGGCCCGAACTCCGCGTCTCCACACCCATCGCGCTTCTCCTTCGCCCGGGACCACGTCCCGGTTCTCGTCCCGGCCGGTGACCGCTCGCACCCGAGCCGGACATGACCGGCTCTCCCTCGCATCAACGACGGAATCCACCTCCCGACACGCGGCCTTCGCTTGACAGGACCCCAGAAACGATCCTGCGCGGCGACCTCACTCCGCACCTCGCGAAAAAATTTCGGCGTGCGATGTCGAGAACCACTGGCCCGCTCCGTCCCCGGGGTGAACGCGGCCACAATGGGTCGCACCAGTACCAAGGAGAACCACCATGGCCAAGTACCTGCTGCTCAAGCACTACCGAGGCGCCCCGGCACCGGTCAACGACGTACCGATGGCGCAGTGGACGCCGGAGGAGATCTCCGCCCACGTCCAGTACATGAACGACTTCGCGGCCCGGCTGGAGACGACCGGCGAGTTCGTCGACGGCCAGGCACTCTCTCCCGAGGGGACGTTCGTCCGCTACGACGGCGAGGGGCGCCCGCCGGTCACCGACGGCCCGTTCGCCGAGACCAAGGACGTCATCGCCGGGTGGATGGTGATCGACGTGGACAGTTACGAGCGGGCCGTCGAGCTGGCCGGTGAGCTGTCGGCCGCCCCCGGAGCGGGTGGCAAACCGATCCACGAGTGGCTGGAGCTGCGTCCGTTCCTGGGCGCGCACCCCACCGTCACGGAGTGAGCACCGAAGTGGACGAGGCACTGCTCCGGAGCCTCACCCCGAGCGTGCTCGGGGTCCTCGTCCGCCGCGGAGCCGACTTCGCGGCGGCCGAGGACGCCGTACAGGACGCGCTGGTCGACGCCGTCCGCGTCTGGCCCGCCGACCCCCCGCGCGACCCGAAGGGCTGGCTGGTCACCGTGGCCTGGCGCCGGTTCCTCGACGCGACCCGGTCGGACGCGGCCCGCCGCCGGCGTGAGGACCTCGTGGACGAGGAGCCCGTACCGGGGCCGGCGCCCGCGGCGGACGACACACTCCAGCTCTACTTCCTGTGCGCGCACCCGTCGCTGACCCCGTCGTCCGCGGTCGCGCTCACGCTGCGCGCCGTCGGCGGGCTGACCACCCGGCAGATCGCCCAGGCCTACCTCGTCCCCGAGGCGACCATGGCGCAGCGCGTCAGCCGGGCCAAGCGGACCGTCTCCGGCGTGCGGTTCGACCGGCCCGGGGACGTCGCGACCGTGCTGCGTGTCCTCTACCTGGTCTTCAACGAGGGCTACTCCGGCGACGTCGACCTCGCCGCCGAGGCCATCCGGCTCACCCGGCGGCTCGCGGCCGCGATCGACCACCCGGAGGTGGCGGGGCTGCTCGCCCTGATGCTGCTGCACCACGCCCGCCGCGCCGCCAGGACCGCGCCGGACGGCAGCCTGGTGCCGCTCGCCGAGCAGGACCGGGGCCGGTGGGACACCGTGGCGATCGCCGAGGGCGTCGGGATCCTCCAGGCGGCGCTCGCCCGCGACCGGCTGGGCGAGTTCCAGGCGCAGGCCGCGATCGCGGCGCTCCACGCCGACGCGCCCACCGCCGGGGAGACCGACTGGGTGCAGATCGTGGAGTGGTACGACGAGCTCGCGCGCCTGACCGACAACCCGGTCGTCCGGCTCAACCGCGCGGTCGCCGTCGGCGAGGCCGACGGCCCGCGCGCCGGCCTCGCCGCGCTCGCGGAGCTGGACGCGGCACTCCCCCGCCGCGCTGCGGTGGCCGCGTACCTGCACGAGCGGGACGGCGACCCGGTGACGGCGGCCCGGCTGTACGCCGAGGCGGCCCGGAAGGCCCCCAACCTGGCCGAACGCGACCACCTGACCCGCCAGGCCGCCCGCCTCAACGCCGGGCGGGACGGCGGCTGACGGGTCGTGGCCGGACGGTTCGGCTGTACGGAGTCCGGGCCACGGCCCCGTGGTACGGAGCCCGGGCCGCGTACCCCGTGGCGGTGCCCCGCTCACCACCAGGACGTGGGATACACCTCGCGCTGCACCCGGGAGGAGACCAGCTGCACCAGGACGAGCAGCGACGCGCCCGCCGCCAGCAGGGGCACAAAATGGGTGGCGCGCGGTTCGGTGAGCATGATCATGACCGCGGTCGCCATGGCCGGCGGGTGGGCCACCTTGAGGACGAGCACCACACCACAGGCCACCCCGCAGGCCACGGCGGCGGCCCAGGGACCGTGCCAGCCGAGGGCGAGGACCGTGAAACAGACCAGACAGGCCAGCATGTGCGCGCCGAGGACATGACGGGGTTGCGCGAGGGGTGAGGCGGGAGTCGCGGTGACGATCGCCGTGGTGGCCGCGAGGGGCGGTATCAGCACCGTCTGGTGCAGGGCCGTCCCGACGGCGACCAGGACAGCGAGCGCGACCGAGGTGGTGACGGCCGCGGACGCGGTCGTACGCCGGGACGGCCGGGGCTCGGCGACTCTCCACCACCGGGCCCTGGGCTCCTCCGCCGGACGGCCGTCGACGGGGACATACGCCTTCGGGACGCGGAAAATCGACACAGTACTCCTCAGAAGCGCCTTCCCCCGCGGCCCACGGCGGCTCGTCACCCGCGACGTCGGAGAACGCCCCGGAATCGTGCCGTCCGAAAGCACCGCCCGTCCAAGACCTCTTGTCGATCACGTCATCGACGCCGCCGATCAAAGGCCCGGTCCGCCTTCTCAGAGGACGACATCGCCTTCGCCGGCTTCGGCCCGATCTTCGAGGAGTACGAGGCGGACTTCGGCCGCACGTACGTGTTCGGCGGCGACCCGATCAAGCACCGCCTCCTGCACGACCTGCCGAGGATCTTCGACGCCGGGCGCGCGGCGTTCGCGGCCGATCCGCAGATCACCGGCGCCCAGATGCACGCCGAGGTCGAGCGCCTGGCCGCCGGGGCGGGCTGGAGCGTCGGCATCTGGCACGCCGGTCACCTCGTCGGCGAGTTCCCGCACGAGACGAACGACGGGGCGCGGGCCGAGTCGTACATCACCCCGGAGAACCACCACCCGCTGCGCCGCACCGACCGTGCGGGACGCGTGTGCCACTGGATCCTGGAACTCCACCTCGTGGACGAGCGGCACGGATTCGGCGGCTTCTACGAGCAGTTGCTGGACCTGGCGTGACGCTCTCCCGCTCCGAGTGGGCGTAGCGCTGCCCCGTCCAGGGGTCGCCGATGTTGTGGTAGCCGCGTTCCTCCCAGAAGCCGCGCCGGTCCTCGGTCAGGTACTCGATGGCGCGCAGCCACTTCGGGCCCTTGTAGCCGTAGAGGTGCGGGACGACGAGGCGCAGCGGGAAACCGTGCTCGGCGGTGAGGAGTTCGCCGTTGTGGTGGGTGGCCAGGAGGGTCTCGGGAGCCGTGAAGTCGCTGAGCCGGAGGTTGGCGGTGTAGCCGTACTCCGCCCACGCCATGACGTGCGTGACCTCCGGGGCGGGCGGCGCCAGGTCCAGGAACGTGGTGCCCGCGACCCCGAACCACTCGTGGTCCGTCGAGGTGGGGCCGTTCGCGCAGTGCAGGTCGGCCACCACCGTGACGCGCGGGAGGACGGTGACCTCGTCGAGGGTCCAGGTGCGCTCGTACCCGCCGGCGGTCGCCCCGAAGACGCGCAGGTTCCAGCGCTCGGGGCGGAAACGGGGGACGGGGCCGTAGTGCGAGACGGGCCAGCCGTGCACATGGTGCTGGCCCGGGGGAACGCGGTGGGGTGCGCCGGCCGCGCTGTCCCGCGTACCGGGGCGGTCGCTTCCCACAGCTGCTCCCCTTCCTTCGTCCGGCCTGTTCCCTGTGCAGCGTAGGTGCCCACCGCCCGGAAGGCTCAGCCAGGGCGCGCGGCACCGGCCGCCGGGGCGCGGTTCGCTCCGGGCGGTCCCCGTGACTCCACAGGAACCGCCCGGAGGGTGCGGACCGGACGGCGGCCGAACCTCGTCAGACCTCCAGATCGGCCTCGATCCTCATCAGCTGGTGGCGGGCCATCGCCAGATTCGCCCGGCCCTTGTCCAGCGCCAGGTAGAGGAAGAGGCCGGTCTTGCCGCGTCCTTTGAGCAGGCGGATCAGGTGGTACTGGGTGCCGAGCGTGATGAGGATGTCCTCGATCTCGTCCTTGATGCCCAGCATCTCCATCGTGCGGACCTTGGCGCGGACCACATCGGTGTTGCCCGCGGCGGCGACGGTCAGGTCGAGGTCCTTGCCACCGCCAAGCGTTCCCAGGGCCATGCCGCTGGAGTAGTCGACCAGGGCGGCGCCCAGGGCGCCTTCTATGGAGGTGGTGGCTTCCTTGAGAGCGGCTTCGGTGGTGACCATGGTGAGTGCACTTCCTTTTCGTCGTCTTCTTGGGCGTTCGCCCGGGGTGGTCGGTTCTGTGGTGGGGACCGGGGGTGTCATGGGTGACGCTCAGCTCCTCGATCGCCGGTCGAGCGCGTCGTCGACCAGCTCGCCGATACGGGCGCTGGAGCGGCGTGCTTCGAGATGAAGCCGGCCGACGTTCGTCCTGGGCTCGGCCAGGAGGGTCAGGACCGCGGAGGAGCCGGCCGCGTACGTCGCGACGTAGCCCCGCTCCCCACGGACCAACTGCTCCCGGAACGGGCCCTGTTCGGTGGACTCGGTCAGCCGGAGCGCGACGCCCAGCGCGGCCGCGGTGAGCGCGGCCATGGATTCCGCCTCGACGCCCGGGGCGTCCTCGGCGAGCACCAGGCCGTCGGTGGTGGCGGCGAGCGCGCCGGTGAGTTGGGGGAGGACGGCGCGCAGCCGTCTGAGTTCGCCGAGCACCTCGGCTTCCGCCGTCATCAGTTGTCTCCTCTCGGCGCGTTGGCGCAGTGCGCGCCTCATGACGGAAGGTCGGAAGAGCGGTCCGCCGGGATGCGGGGCACGGTGGTACGGGGTGGCGGGGCGCCGGACACGGCGGTACGGGGCGGCGGCGGGCCGGACACGGCGGTACGGGGCGGCGGCGGGCCGGACACGGCGGTACGGGGCGGCGGCGGGCCGGATCGGGGCGTCACAGATAGGCCTCCAGGGCGTCGCGGAGCCGGCGCAGCAGGGCGATGTCGGGGTCGGTGTTGACCGCGGAGACGGTGGCGACCCAGGACGGCACGGGCGGTGCGGCGATCTCCGCCCCGTCCGGCGGGGTCTCGACCAGACCGGCGGCGGCCAGTCTGCGGATGTCGAGCAGGGTGTGGAACGCCGGGCGGCCGAGGGTCCAGGCGATGCTCACCGGCGTCCGGGCCCCGTCTGCCAGCTCCAGGAGCGCGCGCTGTCTGCGGGTGACGGCCTGCCCGGCCGCCGGGGCGCGCGCGACGACCGGCGCGGTGTCGACGCCCGCGTACGGCCAGACGTGGTCCAGCAGCCGCCGGCGGCGGAGGGTCTCGCGCTGGACGGCGTCGGCGGAGACCGGCCGTACGGGACCGAACCAGTGCGCGACTCCGTAGCGGAAGCGGGTCGGACCACTGCCGGGAGCCAGCGCGAAGAACGCCGCATCGAACAGCGCCCCGAGGTGGCATATCTCCAGCTCACCGTCGCCCAGGTACCCGCTCTCCACGAGGAACCGGCCCACGGCGCCCCGGCTTCCCGCCTGTTCGATGGCCTTCTCCCACGCCTCGTACGGCAGTCGGCCGCCGGCGGTGAGCATGACCTCGACCCCGGGGGCGGCGGGGCTCTCCGCGTGCACGATGCGGCCGTCGGCGAGGTAGAGCGTGCCCTGGTCGCGCAGGAGGGCGCCGGTGGCCCGCTCCCCCGCGAGCCGGACGAGCATGGGCGACACGGCGGCGGTCATGCCAGCACCAGCCGGGCGGCGAGCTGCTGGAGCCGTAATCGGGCGAGCGCGAGGTTGCCGGTGTCGCGGTCGAGCCACAGGTGCAGGAACACACTGCTGTCGAAGGCCGTCTCGACAAAACACAGGATGTGGTAGCCGGTACGGGTGGTGAGGATGAGGTCCTCGACCGGCGGCCCGGCGGGGGCGGCGGGTGCGGGCGGTCCGGTCCTGTCGTCCGCCGGGGGCCCGTCGTCCGCCGGGGGCCCGTCGTCCGCCCCGGGCGCGGCGCCGCCGCCGGGCGCGTCGGGTGCGAAGGCCGGATACTCCGCCGCCGCCCTGGCCAGCTCGGCCGTTTCCGCCGCCGTGGCCTCGTGGTCGCCGTTCGGTGACTCCCCCGCCGTACCGAGCGCGAGTCCGCTCGTCCAGTCGACCACGGCCGCCCCGCGCGCTCCCGGCAGGTTCATGGCCTCCTGGAGGCATGCGTCGATTCCGGGCACGCGGAGTCCCTCCCCAGCCTTGCGTGCAGCCGTACGTGCGTACGGCAGTGACGGAGAGATTACGTAACGTGCCGCGTCCCGTTGGGAGTTCTGGCATTTTCCTCCGGAACATGCCAACCGCCGATAGGGTCGGTGCACGGCTCGCCCTGGCTTCCCAGGCTCTCGTCCGCCTCCCTGCCCCCTCCTGCCCTCCCCGCACCGGGGGCGCCGGGGCGGGCCGTATTCAGGTGGGCGTTATGCCCCGACATTGGCGGGTACCTGTTTCTGCGGACGGATCACCCCACGTCGCAGGAGAAACGAGGAACACGTGAAGGTCGGTTACAAGCTGGCCGCCGAGGGCTTCGGCCCGGCGGAATTGGTTCGGCAGGCGGTTCTCGCGGAAGAGGCCGGTTTCGACTTCGTCGAGATCAGCGACCACTACCATCCGTGGCTGGACAACCAGGGGCATTCGCCCTTCGCCTGGACGGTCCTGGGCAGCATCGCGGCCAGGACCTCACGGATCGGGCTGGCGACGGGCGTGACCTGTCCCACCGTGCGCTACCACCCGGCGATCATCGCCCAGGCGGCCGCCACCCTCGCCCTGCTGTCGGACGACCGCTTCGTCCTCGGCGTCGGCTCGGGCGAGCGGCTCAACGAGCACGTCGTCGGCCGCGGATTCCCCGACAGCGTCAGCACCCGGCACGACACCCTCAAGGAGGCGCTGGAGATCATCCGGCTGCTGTGGAGCGGCGGCTACCGTTCCTACGAGGGCAAGCACCTCCGGCTGGAGGACGCCCGCGTCTTCGACCTCCCGGAGAAGCTCCCCCTGATCGCGGTGGCCGCCGGCGGCCAGGAGTCGGCCCTCCTCGCCGCCGAACTGGGCGACGGCCTGTTCGCCACGGAGGACAGGCCCGAGATCGTCCGGCACTACCGCGACGCCGGCGGCACCGGCCCGTGCTACGCGGAGGTCCCGGTGGCCTGGGCACCCGACGCGCACACCGGGGCGAAGGCCGCCCTGGAGACGTCCCGCTGGGCGGTGACCGGCTGGAAGGTCATGAGCGAGCTGCCCAATCCGGTCAATTTCGAGGCCGCGACCACCACGGTGCGCGAGGCCGACATCCTGGAGAAGTTCGCCTGCGGCACCGACCCCGCCCGGTACGTCGAGATGGCCCAGAAGTTCGTGGACGCGGGCTTCGACAGGCTGGTCATGCAGAACGCGGGCCCCGACCCGGACGGCTTCATCGACTTCTACCGGAGCGAACTCGACAGCCGTATCAGGCGGCTGACGCCGAAGGGCTCACAGGCCTGAACCACACACCGGACGACTGACCGGCGTATGTCCCCCTCTGATCCGGCGAACAGTCCCTAAGCTACGTGCGTGGCAGACACCCTGGATGAATTGGTCGAATTGCAGCGCGCCGCCGACAACGCACACGACCGCGCGGGAGAGTTACGCGCGGCGTTCGGGCCACCGGCGGTCGAACCGTGGACCGAGGGACAGAGATCCACCTACGAGACGGCCTGGCGGGCGTGGCGCGACCTCGACCGGGACATCAAGGACGCGATCACGCGGTACGCGAAGCGCGAAACGCTCGACCGGGCCGCCGTGGAACGGACCGTACGGGCCCGGGTGGAAGGCCGTCCCCAAGAGGGGTAGCCCCTCTCCTGTGTCCTGTCATCAGCAGCTGTCAGTAGCCGAAGCAGCCGTCAGTAGCCGAGAGCTTTTCGCAGCTGCTGCTTGTTCATC
The DNA here is from genome assembly GCF_044744165.1 of Streptomyces sp. NPDC087420. Classification (NCBI taxonomy): domain Bacteria; kingdom Bacillati; phylum Actinomycetota; class Actinomycetes; order Kitasatosporales; family Streptomycetaceae; genus Streptomyces; species Streptomyces sp. NPDC087420. Next base: position 249,076 of record NZ_JBIUXU010000001.1, on the reverse strand, counting down.
GACGAGCGCCCGTCGATGTTCTTCTTCTTGGCCTCTTCGTACAGCTGGTCCCTCGTCGGCCCCTGGGATCCGCTGTGGGAACGTTCGCCGCCCCGCTGGGAAGCGGATTTGGGATCCCGGAGAGAGGTCTTGCTCGCGGTTTTCGCTTCGCCCGAGCGGGCCCGCTCCTTGTTCACGGTCCGCGCCGCGATTTCCTCGGCCCGCTTCTCCGGGGTGCCGCGCTTTTCGGCGCCTTCCTTGATGTGCTCGTACTGCCGTTCCCGCTTACGACTCGATCCTGCCGGCATGACACACTCCTCCGCGATCCTGGACTTCTCTGCGCCTGCCCGGTCAGGGTTCGTTTCAAGCCGCGCCCTCCTCCCGTTGGGCCGTCTGGACGCGGCTCGTCCGCAGCGCCTAGGGTCGGGGCCACTGGTACAGCCAAGACCACTTGAGAAACCTCTGCCCGGTGACGGAGTCGGCGTGGGACGCGCGTCCCCGCTCCACGCCAGCACTGGACGGTTCCAGGCGATGACCACGGGTCGGCACCTCAGGACGCCGACGACCCCGTGTGGTCCGCCCCGCCGGGCAGCGAAAGCGACACGCCGTGTTGTCGGCGACCTATCGCACCCTGCTCCGCACCCCCGGTGCGGCGGCCTTCTTCCTCAGCGCCACCCTCGGCCGGGTCGGCATCGCCATGACCGGCCTCGGCATCATCTGGCTGGTTCACGGCCGGACCGGCTCCTACGCCGTGGCCGGCCTGGTGACCGGCGCCTTCGCCGTCGCCGAGGCCCTGGCCGGGCCCCCACTCGCCCGGCTGGCCGACCGCTTCGGCCAGACCCGCGTCCTGCCACCCGTCCTCCTCGCCCACACCGCCGCCGTGGGCTCGCTCCTGGCCCTGGTCGGGAACGGCGGTCCGCCCTGGACGACAACGGCGGCCGGAGCGCTCGTGGGCGCCACGATCCCGCAGCTCGGCGCGCTGTCCGCGGCCCGCTGGACGGCGCTGCTACCGGGCGGGCGGGCCGCGGCGCTGCCCACCGCCTTCGCCCTCGAATCGCTCAGCAACGGCCTGTGCTACCTGGCCGGACCCGCCCTGGTCACCACGGTCGGCGCGCGGAGCGACCCGGCCCACGGCATGGCGCTGGCCACGACCATGGTGGTGGGCGGCGGACTGGCCTTCGCCGCGCAGCGCCGTACCGCACCCGCGACGGCCGGCGCCGCCGAGCGCGGGCGCGCGGGCCGCTCGCTGCTGCGGCCGGAATTTGTGGCGCAGGCCGGCGTCAACCTCACCCTGGGCCTGTACTTCGGCACCCTGCAGGTCTCCGTGACGGCCTTCGCGGTGGAGCACGGTACGGCGGACGCGGCGGCGCCTCTCTACGCCGTGTCGAACTGCGCGAGCCTGCTGGCCGGCTGGCTCTACGGCCTGCGCCGGTGGCGCGGCACGCCACAGCGGCAACTGGCGGTCGTGACGGCCGGGTCGGCCCTGAGCTGTCTGCCGCTGCTCGCCGCCGACTCCGTCCCGGGGCTGGGGCTCGCGCTCGCCGTCACCGGCCTGGCCGTCCCCCCGATCCTGGTGCTCTCCTCGGTGCTCACCACCGCGTCGGTGGACAGGGCCGCACTGACCCTGGCGTTCACCTTGCTCAGTTCGGCGAGCGCCGCGGGTGCGGCCGCCGCTGCCGCGGCGTCCGGGAGGGTGGTGGACGCCTACGGCGCACACGGCGGTTTCACGGTCGCCGTCGCGGCCACCTCCGTGATGGCGGTGCTGGCCGCGGCCCGGGCGCGCGCCACGAGGCATGAGCGGGGCCAGGGCGGAAAGCCGCAGGGTATGGCAGCCCTTTCACCGAAGTCGGGTCACGAACCACTGAAGTCGGATCAGGAATCGGATCAGGAACAAGAACGTGAGCGACCGCGCGAGCGCGTCGAGGCAGGCCGGGACGCGGGCGTGGGTCCGGGCGAGGAGGAGGAGGAGGCGCCCGACCGGCCGACCGAGTTGCCCGCGCGGTCGTGGTGGGCGGCGCTGCGGGGCACGGTTCGGGAGTTCCAGGAGGACGACCTGGCCGACCGGGCGGCCGCGCTGACCTACTACGGGGTCCTCGCGCTCTTTCCGGCCCTGCTGGTCCTGGTGTCCCTGCTGGGCATCGCCGGGGAGTCGGCGACCCGGGAGATCCTGGACAACCTGCGGCAGCTCACTCCGGGTTCGGCCCGGGACGTGATCACCGACGCGGTGGAGCAGGTACGGAGCAACGGCAGCGGTGTGGGCTCGCTCCTCGCGGTGGTGGGTCTGGCACTGGCGGTGTGGTCGGCGTCCGGTTACATCGCCGCTTTCATACGGGCCTCCAACGCCGTCTACGACATGCCCGAGGGCCGGCCGGTGTGGAAGGTGCTGCCGCTGCGTCTGATCCTGACCGTCGTCCTGATGGTCCTGGCGTGTGCCAGCGCCCTGATCGTGGTCTTCACCGGCGGTCTGGCACGCCAGGCGGGCACCGCCCTGGGGATCGGCGACGGCGCGTTGACGGTGTGGTCGATCGTCAAGTGGCCGGTCCTGCTCCTGCTGGTCGCGATCATGATCGGGCTGCTGTACTGGGCCGCTCCCAACGCCAAGGGCGGCGGGTTCAGGTGGGTGACCCCGGGGAGTTTCCTCGCGCTGCTGATCTGGATGATCGCCTCGGCCGGCTTCGCCTTCTACGTCGCCAACTTCGCCTCGTACAACAAGACGTACGGCACCCTCGCCGGGGTGATCATTTTCCTGGTGTGGTTGTGGATCACCAATCTCGCGGTCCTTCTCGGCTTGGAGTTCGACTCCGAACTGGCCCGGCAGCGCGCGATCGCCGGAGGCAGTCCCCCGGACGAGGAGCCCTACGTCACCCCGCGCGACACCCGCTCGTGGACCGACGAGGAGCGCCGCCGTATGAAGTGACGGCGTACGACCCCGCCCGGTTGTGCGGCGGGTTGCGGGGTAGCCGCGAGAACACACAACCCGTGGCGGGACAAGAAGAGGTGAGGGGTGAGGGGTACATGACCACAGCGGAACGGCACGCACCCGCCGGCAGCGCGGAGGACACGACATCCGTCCTGGTCACTCGCGCGACGCGGCAGCTCTCGCAGCTGGTACGCGAGGAGATGCAGCTGGCCCGGGCGGAGATGACCGAGAAGGGCAAGCGCCTCGGGGCGGGTGGCGGCCTCTTCGGCGGCGCCGGCCTGGTCGGCGTCCTGGCCGCGCAGGCCCTGGTGGTGGCGGTGATCGCCGCCCTGGCGCTGGTGCTTCCCGTGTGGGCCTCGGCCCTGGTCGTGACCGCCGGACTGGCGGCGGTCGCCGCGCTCCTGGCCGTGGCGGGGAAGAAGCGGGTCACGAAGGCCGCCCCGCCCGCACCGGAACAGACCATCGACAGCGTCAAGGCCGATGTGGCCGAGATCAAGGAGAAGGCACACCGATGACTCAGCGAGACAGCAACCATTCCGGTCCCACTCCCGAGGAGTTGCGCGCCCAGGTGGAGCACACCCGGGACGAGGTGGGCCGGACCATCGACGCGCTGGCGGCCAAGGCCGACGTGCAGGCCCGCGTCCAGGACCAGGCCGCCGCCGCGAAGGAGCAGGCAGCGGTCGTCAAGGACCAGGTCGCCGACAAGGCCGCGGTGGTCAGGGACGAGGTCGCCGACAAGGCCGCGGTCGTCAGGGACCAGGTGGCCGGCAAGGCCGCCCAGGTCGGCGATCAGATCCGCGGCAGGACCGATCAGGCCGCGCGGCTGATCAAGGACAAGACGCCGGCGCCCGTTCTCGACACGGCGGCCGGGGCGGCGGCGCGGGTGCGCGAGACCGCCTCGCGGGTCGGGCAGTTCGCTGCGGACCAGACGCCCCAGCCGCTCAGCGACAAGGCCGGCCAGTTCGCGACGACCGCGCGGAACAACCGCGCGCCGTTGATCGCCGCCGGTCTGGTGCTCGCCGCCTACCTGCTGATCCGCAACGGCGGGCGGAGCAGGTGAGCATGGGCCGGCCTAGGGCGTGTCCGCGAAGTGGCGTCGTTCGCCCGAAGGGCGTGGCCCGCGGCGTCTGGTGCGTGCGATCGTAAGGCGGAGGACCGAGCGTGTACTGGATGTACTCGCTCGGTCCGACAACGCGGCGAGCGCGCGTGCCAGGCGTCGCGGGCCAGACGCCACTTCGCGGACACGCCCCAGGTCCGGTGCTGAGGGTCGGTGCCGGTGCCGGTCCTGGTGTACGGATCGTCCGGCCCCGTCCCGTGTACGGAGCACCCGGGCCCCTTCCGTACCGGTCAGGCGTACTGACCGGGCGTACGGATCAGGGGTGCCGGGTGCTGTCGCGTCCGCGCGCCGCGAGGGCCCGCTGGGCGGTGCTCAGGAAGCGTCCCGGTCCCTGGGCCCGGAGGGCGGCACGGGCCGCGTTGGCGCCGGGGGCACCGTGCACGCCGCCGCCCGGGTGCGCGGACGCCGACGCGAGGAACAGGCCGCGTACGGGCGTCTCGGGGCGGCCGGTCCCGGGCAGCGGGCGGAAGACCAGCTGCTGGTGCAGGCTCGTGGTGCCGCCGTTGATCGCGCCACCCCGCAGACTGCTGTTCGCCGCCTGGAGCGTGGGCGGGGCGAGGATGCGGCGGGCCAGGACGCGCCTGCGGAAGCCCGGGGCGTACCGCTCGACCTCCTCCTCGATGCGGTCGGCCATCCGCTCCTGTTCCGCCGGGTCCCAGCGACCGCTCAGGCCGTCCGGTCCCGCGTCACCCTTCACGTGATGCGGCACATGGGTGTAGGCCCACGCCGACTCCGTGCCCGCCGGGGAGCGGGTGGCGTCGGCGGTGGTCATCTGGCCGAACAGCACGAAGGGCCGGTCCGGGACCAGCCCCATGGCGATCTGCGCGGCGAAGCGGGTCAGCGCGTCCACGCCCTCCGCCAGATGGACGGTGCCCGCCGAGGCGGCTCCGGGGGCGGTCCAGGGCACGGGCCCGCCGAGCGCCCAGTCGACCTTGAACGTGGCGAAGTCCCACTGGAACCGGCGCAGATCCTCGAAGACCCGGGCCGGCAGATGTTCGGCGGGGACCAGCTCGCCGTACAGGGCGGGCGCCGTGACGTCGGCCAGGACCGCGCGGCGTGCGGGGATGCCCTCGCCCCGTGCCGTACGCACACCCACCGCACGGCCTCCGCGGACGACGATCTCCGCGACCCGCTCCCCGCAGCGGACCGTGCCGCCGCGCTTCGCGAGGCGGTCCATGAGCGCGGTCGTGAGGGAGGCGGCTCCGCCGACCGGCACGGGAAAGCCGTACGTCTGCCCCAGCATCGACATCATCCAGCCGAACCCGCCGCTGACCGCGGCCTCCGGGGGCAGGTCCGCGTGGAGGGCGTTGCCCGCCAGCAGGAGCCGGCCGCCCTCGCCGCCGAACTCCTCCTCACCGAGCCTGCGCACCGGCAGCAGCATGCTCCGGGCGAAGCGCAGGCCGCCCGCGCCGCGCAGCCGGCCCGCCAGCCGCGCCCCGGCCCGCACCGGCGGGAACGGCGTGAAGAGGGCTCCCAGCAGGTCGTCCCCCAGCCGGTCGAAGGTCGCGCAGAGGCGCTCCCAGGCCCGGCCGTCACCGGACGCGAAGGCCTCCAGCGAGGCCGCGGTGACCTGCCGGTCGCGGTCCAGCACCGCGCAGCGCCCGTCGAGGAGGGGATGGGCGAGGACGTGGGGCGCGTGGGTCCACAGCAGGCCCTCCTTGTCCAGTTCCAGCGCGGCCAGGACCGGGGAGGCGGCGGCGAGCGGGTAGAAGGAGCTGAACAGGTCGTTCACGTAGGCCGGATGGACGCCCCGGTCGCTCTTGACCGCGCCTCCCGGCTCGTCCTCGGCCTCCAGGACCTCCACGGTCCACCCGGCGTCGGCGAGGAGGTTGGCGGCGACGAGCCCGTTGGGCCCGGCGCCGACGACCACGGCGTCCGTCATCGTCAGCCCTTTCGAGCGGGTGCCGGCCGCCCGGCCGTTTTGTACGTCTCCTCGCCCGCCCCGTCCGCCCCGTAGGTCTCCTCGACCACTTTCGCGAGCCGTCCGAGCATGCTGCGGTGGCGGAGCTGGATCAACGCGTCGAGGACCACGTTGTGGGCCAGGGCGCCCCAGCCCCGCAGCGGGTGTTCGTCGACGATCACCAGGGTCTGCTCGCCCCAGGGCCGTACGTCCAACGCGATCCGCGCGGTCCCGAGGGGGCCGCTGTGCGCTTCGAGTTCGAGGATCCGCGGCGCTTCGACGCGCCGGACGATCGTGCGTCCCTCGAACGACCGGGGGCCCAGCCGCACGGTGTAGGCGAGCGAGGAGCCGACCTCCGGCCAGTGGCCCTCGGCCGGTTCGGTCTCGGCGGTCCCGACGACCCAGTCGGCGTAACGCGAGGCGTCCGACAGGACGGCCCAGACGGCGTCGGGCCTACGGGCGATGAGCTGGTGCCGAACGGCCATGGGTACGCTCCTGCGGGTATCGGCAGCGACGGGTGAGGTGAACCGAGTGCCCGGTTTCCCAGAACTGACACCCGTGCGCCACAGTCCGGCGACAACGGCAAATATAAGCAGTTAACGCCCCATTCCGCCCCTCAGACCACCAGACCGCCAGACCCTCGGGCCCTCAGGCCCTCAGGCCCTCAGCCGCAGAAGAGCGATCGCGCCTCCCGTGAGGGTGACGACGAGCGTGGTGGGGCCGTGGCGCCGGGCACCGGTCAGTTCCGCCTCGACGACGATGTCCCCGCCGAGTGCGCTCACGGGGTGCATCCGCGTCGGAGTGATGTGGCCGTCCTGCGCCAGGAACTCACGCTCGGCCCAGGATTTGATCGCTTCCCTGCCCCGTATCTCGCGCCCCGCGTCGTTGACTATGGCCCTTTCGGCGAAACAGCTTGCCAGCCGGTCGAGGTCGCCGGCGTTGAGCGCCTCGATGAAGGTATGGATGAGTGAAGTCGCGGCGTCGGGCGCGTACCGGTCGGAAAGTTCGTCCACATTCGTCATGGCGTTCGCCTGCCCTTGCTCACGCCTCCTATGCGAAGGAGACGGCCCAGGCCGGCGTCCCGAAGCGCCGCCGGGGAGTCACCCCCTTTCGGGAGGGCGCGTCCACGAGGACACGGGGACCGACCAGCACCCGTGCCGACGACGGACCGGCCCCGGAGCCGGCCGGCGGCCCCGTCGTACCCTTGCCCCCGTGACCGCTCCCTCCCCGCAACGCGTCGCCGTCCTCGTACTCGAAGGGGCGAAGCCGCTCGATGTCGGCATTCCCGCGCAGGTGTTCACGACCCGCGCGAGCATGCCGTACGAGGTACGGGTGTGCGGGGCGGCGCCCGGGCTCGTGACCGGTGGTGACGGACTGTCCTACTGGGTGGACCATGGGCCCGAGGCGCTGGCGTGGGCCGACATCGTCTTCATCCCCGGCTACCGGTTCCCGGGCCGCGACGACCCCCCGCGGGCCGTCCTCGACGCGCTGATCGCCGCCCACGATCGCGGCGCGCGGCTCGCCGCGATCTCCACGGGCGCCTTCGCCCTCGCCGCCACGGGCCTGCTCGACGGCAGGCGCGCCACCACGCACTGGCACTACACGCGGGCGCTCGCGGCGAGACACCCCTCGGTCCGGGTCGACGAGAACGTCCTCTTCGTCGACGAGGGCAGTGTGCTGACGTCGGCGGGCGCCGCCTCGGGCATCGACCTGTGCCTGCACATCCTGCGCCGCGATCTCGGGGTGTCCGCGTCGAACCACGCCGCCCGCCGCCTGGTGGCGGCCCCGTACCGCAGCGGCGGTCAGGCGCAGTACGTACGGCGCAGCGTGCCCGAATCGCTCGGCGAGCGGTTCGCCGCCACCCGGGAGTGGGCGCTGCACCGCCTCGGCGAGCCGCTTACCCTCGACGCGCTCGCCCGGCACGCGGCGGTGTCGCCGCGCACGTTCTCACGGCGCTTCGCCGAGGACACGGGGTACACACCGATGCAGTGGGTCATGCGCGCCCGCGTCGACCTGGCCCGTGAGCTGCTCGAACGCTCCGAGCGGGGCGTCGAGCAGATCGCCGCCGACGTCGGTCTCGGGACCGGTGCGAATCTGCGGCTGCACTTCCAGCGCATCCTCGACACCACGCCGAGCGAATACCGTCGCACCTTCACGAAAGGCGAATAGCACACTGCCACTGACCCAGTGGCGTGATCCTTTTGAACCATGGCACTCGCGCCGCTGCCGTCGGCCGACCCCGCGCGCGAGACTTCGGGGGAACCGAAGGGACACCACTCATGACTCGCATCGCCATCAACGGATTCGGCCGCATCGGACGCAACGCCCTACGCGCGCTGCTCGAACGTGACACCGATCTCGAGGTCGTCGCCGTCAACGACCTCACGGAGCCCGCCGCCCTGGCCCGGCTGCTCGCCTTCGACTCGACGGCGGGCCGCCTCGGCCGCCCGGTCACCGTCGAGGGGAACAATCTGGTGGTCGGCAGCCACCGCATCGCCGTGCTCGCCGAGCGCGACCCGTCCCAGCTGCCCTGGGCCAAGCTGGGCGTCGAGATCGTGCTGGAATCGACCGGCCGCTTCACCTCCGCGAAGGCCGCCCGCGCGCACCTCGAAGCGGGCGCGAAGAAGGTGCTGGTCAGCGCGCCGTCGGACGGCGCCGACGTCACGCTCGCGTACGGAGTCAACAACGACGCGTATGACCCGGCCTCGCACACGATCATCTCGAACGCCTCGTGCACGACCAACGCGCTCGCGCCGCTGGCCGCCGTACTGGACGATCTCGCCGGCATCGAGCACGGCTTCATGACCACCGTGCACGCGTACACCCAGGAGCAGAACCTCCAGGACGGCCCGCACCGCGACCCCCGCCGCGCCCGCGCCGCCGCCGTCAACATCGTGCCGACCACCACGGGCGCCGCCAAGGCGATCGGCCACGTCCTGCCCAACCTCGACGGCAAGCTGTCGGGCGACGCGATCCGCGTACCGGTTCCGGTCGGGTCGATCGTCGAACTCAACACGACCGTCGCCCGCGACGTGACGCGCGACGAGGTGCTGGAGGCGTACCGCGCCGCCGCGCGGGGATCGCTCGCGGGCCTTCTGGAGTACTCGGAGGACGCGCTGGTGTCGTCCGACATCACGGGCAACCCGGCCTCCGCGATCTTCGACTCGGCCCTCACCCGCGTCGAAGGCCGCCACATCAAGGTCGTCGCCTGGTACGACAACGAGTGGGGCTTCTCGAACCGCGTGATCGACACCCTGGAATTCCTCACCCGCTGACCCGGCCGACTCCTCCCGGAACGGCGGCCGCCGGACCGATGAGTTTCCGCGCGACACCATGTCTGTGGGAGGGGGAAACAGGTCCCCTGCCGACGAGAGAGTGGTGCGCGATGAGATTGGTACTCCAGGAGTTCCTGTCGCTGGACGGCGTCTCGCAGGGTCCGGGGTCCCCGGACGAGGACACCAGCGACGGATTCACCCAGGGCGGCTGGTTCGTGCCGCACATGGACGAGGAGTTCGAACGGCAGGCCGGCGACTGGCTCGGTTCGGCGGACGCGTTCCTCTTTGGCCGCCGTACCTACCTGAATTTCGCGCGGGACTGGCCGCAGATGACGGAGCACCCGTTCGCCGGGATCCTGAACGGCCTGCCGAAGTACGTCGCCTCCCACAGCCTGGCCGAGGGAGCGTGGGACCCGACCACCATCCTGTCCGGCGACATCCCCTCCCAGGTCGCCGAGTTGAAACAACAACCCGGCCGCGAGCTCCAGATCCACGGCAGTGCCCGGCTGGCCCAGTCCCTCCTGGCAGCGGGCCTGATCGACGAACTGCGCCTCGTGGTCGCCCCGGTGATCGTGGGCGCGGGCCGCCGCCTGTTCCCGGACGGCGGCGCCCCGGCCGGCCTGCGGCTCCTGAGCAACACGACAACACCCGGCGGACTGGCCATTCAGGTGTACGAATCGACGGGACGTCCCACGTACGGGACGTACGGAGCCGGCGCCTAGGCACTCCCGACCGAATGCATCCCCGCGGCCCGCACCGGACTCAGCTCCCGGTGCGGGCCGCGCGACTGTGTCACGCAGAACACTCGCCCGAATGCAGCACAGAGGCCCACCCCTTCGAGCGAACAGGCCGGTGGAGACCAACCCGCCCCAGGGGTCCCGCCGAAGAGGAAGCGTGGGCCGGCCCCACGGCCGGGGCCACCGCTGGTGGCTCCGGGCGCGCTGTCCGGCCCCGTGCCCCACCCCACCTGAATTCCCCCTGCCCGATCGCGCGCCGTGTGCGAGGGGCCGGGAGTTCGCATGTGAGAGGAACAGCCTTGAATTCCAGATCGACGCGCCCCCGTTCGCGGCGTGTGCTCGACCAGTCCCTCCTCGTCCTGGGCGCCGGGGCGCTCGCGACCGGACTCGGCGCCCTCACCCTGGCGCCGGGCGTCAGCGCCGCCTCCAGCCACCGCGAGGCGCCCCTGATCGCGGGCGACCCGCGTGCGGACAACACCGACGTGTACGCGTACACCAGCCTGGACCGCCCCGACTCGGTGACGCTCCTGGCGAACTGGATCCCGTTCGAGGAGCCCAACGGCGGGCCGAACTTCTACGCCTTCGGCGAGGACCTCCGCTACAACATCAAGATCGACAACACCGGTGACGGCGTCTCCGACATCACGTACACCTGGCGCTTCCACAACAAGGTCCGCGACGCGGCCGGCCAGTTCCTGTACAACACCGGCCCGGTCACCTCGCTGAACGACCCGGACCTCAACTTCCGTCAGGTGTACGACCTGGTGGTCTCCCACGGGAGCAAGAGCAAGGTCCTGCTCTCCGACGTACCCGCCGCTCCCTCTCGCGTGGGGCCCGCCTCCATGCCGGACTACGCCGCCCTGCGCAACCAGGCGATCCGCAACGTACCCGGCGGCGGCAAGACCTTCGCCGGCCAGGCGGAGGACCCGTTCTTCGCCGACCTCCGGGTCTTCGACCTCCTGTACGGCGGCGACCTCAGCGAACGCGGCCAGGACACCCTCGCGGGCTACAACGTCAACTCCGTCGCCCTCCAGATCCCCAAGGCGCAGCTCGCGCTGAAGGGGAACCAGGGCCGCAACCCGGTCATCGGCGTGTGGTCGACGACCGACCGCCAGGGCGTGCAGGTCTCCGACTCGCGCACCCCGCGCCCCGCCCCGTGGAAGCAGGTCTCGCGCCTGGGCAACCCGCTGGTCAACGAGGTGGTCGTACCGCTGAAGTACAAGGACGCCTTCAACACGCTCAACCCGGACCAGGACCGTACGGTCCAGCCGGTCGTCGACAAGGTCCTCGACCCGATCCTGCCCAAGCTGATCCAGCAGGTGTACGGAATCCCCGCCCCGGCCACCCCGCGCAAGGACCTGTTCGAGATCTACCTGACGGGCATCTGCAAGGCGTGCGGGCCGATCCAGGCCGACCTCAACTCCCACCGCCTGAACAAGGACGCGCCGCTGAAGCGGATCGTCCCGGCTGAGGAACTGCGCCTGAACATGGCCGTGCCGCCGACCGCCGACCCCAAGCGGTACGGCGTGCTCGCCGGTGACCTGGCGGGCTTCCCCAACGGCCGCCGCCTCACCGACGACGTCATCGACATCTCCCTCCAGGCGGTCGAAGGGGCCGCTCAGACCGGCCAACTCGTTCCGGCCCTCGCGGACGGCGACCAGGTCGACACCAACGAGGTGCCCTTCGGAACGTCGTTCCCGTACCTGGCCCTCCCGCACACCAAGTCCGTGAACAGCGGCCCGGACGCACCGGAGAGGACCGGCATGAAGGGCGCCGCGGCCTTCGGCGGCCTGGGCGCGCTGCTTCTCGGTGCGGGCGGCCTCCGTCTTCGCCGCAGCCGCAGCCGCAGCCGCGGCCTCAGCCGCGACGGCAACAGCAGCCGCACGTCCAGCTGACCCACCACGCTCCGGGCGGGCACGGAGGTCGGTCCTCCGGTTCCCGCCCGGGGCCCATCCGTCGCCTTTCACCGGGGAGAATCCTGTGCACCGGCCCGTAGACCCACCCGCCCCCGCGATCCGCCGGCGCAGACATCTGCGCAACACCGCGATCACCCTCGCCCTGGGCGCGGTCATGTTCACCGTCGGCGCCGTCGGCCTCTCCCCCGCCGGCTCCGGCGCACCGGACACCTCGGCCACCGCGTCGCCCGCCGCCGGCCAGGCGCACGGCATCGAGGTGATGCGCGAGCGGGTACGGCGTCTGCCGGAGGATCCGGTCAGCTGGGCGGACCTCGGCATGGCGCTCGTACAGCAGGCCAGGACCACCGCCGACCAGGCCGCGTACGCCCAGGCCGAGACGGCCCTGCGCCGCTCGCTCACACTCCGGCCGGCCGGGAACCTCCACGCCGAGATCGGCATGGGCGCCCTCGCCGCGGCCCGTCACCGCTTCCGTGACGCCCTGACCTGGGCCCGCAAGGCGGTCGCGACCAGCCCCGCGACCCCCGCCTCCTACGGAGTCCTGGCCGACGCCCACACCCAACTCGGCCAGTACAAGGACGCGGAGGATGCCGTACAGAAGATGGCCGACCTGCGCCCGGACAGCTCCTCCCTGGCCCGCGCCTCCTACACGTTCGAGCTGCGCGGTGACACCGGCCGGGCCACGGCCCTCATGGAACGCGCGCTGCGGGCGGCGGGCACCCCGGGCGAGCGCGCCTTCGCCCACACCCACCTCTCCTCCCTCGCCCAGGAGAGCGGCGACCCCGCGACCGCGCTGCGTCTGGCGGACGCCGGTCTGGCCCTCGCGCCCCAGGACCCCGGTCTGCTGGAGGCCCGCGCCAAGGCCCACGCGGCCCGGGGGGAATCCCGGCAGGCGGTCGCCGACTACACCGCGGCCGTCGCGGCGGCCCCGCTGCCGCAGTACCTCCTGGAACTCGGCGAACTCCAGCAGGCCCTCGGCCACCGGGACGAGGCCGAGGGCCAGTACGCGGTCCTGCGTGCCCAGGAAACACTCCGCCGGGCCGGCGGCGCGCCCGCAGATGTCGACGCGATCCTCTTCGAGGCCGACCACGGTGATCCCCGGCAGGCGGTGACCATGGCCGAAACCGCCGTACGGGAGCGGCCGTTCATCGCCGTACATGACGCGTACGCCTGGGCGCTGCACCGCGCAGGACGCGACGAGCAGGCCCTCGTACACGCCGGTGAGGCTCTTGCGCTCGGCACCCACAGCGCGCTCTTCCTGTACCACCGCGGCGCCATCCACCAGGCCCTCGGTGACACCACCGCCGCCCGGCGCGATCTGCGCCGGGCGCTGGCCATCGATCCCTCCTTCCATCCGCTGCACGCCCCCGCGGCGCGCACCGCGGTCCGGCGAATCGACGACACCCCATGAACCTCAGCACCCGCCGGCGCCTGTTCGCCGCCCCGCTCACAGCCGCTCTGCTCATCCCGCTCGCCCTCATCGCCGCCGCACCACCCGCGGCCGCGCACCCCCTGGGCAACTTCACCGTCAACTACGCCACCCACCTCACCCTCCGCCCGCACGCGGTCGAGGCGGAGATCGTGGTCGACCGCGCCGAGATCGCGGCGGCGCAGGAGCGCCCGCTCATCGACCGGAACCACGACGGATCCATCGGCGCCGACGAACAGGGGGCGTACGCGGACGAGGCGTGCGCCACGCTCGCCGGGCAACTGGCCGCCGACGTCGGCGGTACGAGCGTTCAGTGGAACCGGGGCGCCGCCGGACTGACCTTCCATACGGGCGAGGCGGGGCTCAGGACCAGCCGGCTCACCTGCCGGCTCCACGCCGACGCGCGCCTCACCTCGCCGGCCGACGTCCGTGCCGTCACCCACTACGACACCCGGCGCATCGGCTGGCGCGAGATCACCGCCGACGGCGAGGGCGTCACCCTCACCGCCTCCACCGTCCCGGCGGTCTCCTCCACCGACCGGCTCCGCCACTACCCGCGGGACCCCCTCGCCGCGCCGCTCGACCAGCGCGGTGCCGAACTGCGGACAGCCCCGGGGCAAGGGCCCGCGGCCCGGATCGTGCCGCCGGGCCTGCCCGGAGCGGGTCCGGTCACCGCCCTGCTCGACAAGGTCTCCGGCCTCTTCGACAGCCTCGTCGGCAGCCGCGAGCTGACGCTTCCCGTCGGCCTGCTCGCCCTGTTCCTCGCCGTGGTCCTCGGGGCCTCCCACGCGGCGATGCCCGGCCACGGCAAGACGATCATGGCCGCTTACCTGGCCGGCCGTCGCGGCACTCCGCGCGACGCCGTCACCGTCGGCGCCACGGTCACCCTCACCCACACCGCCGGTGTCCTCGCCCTCGGCCTGGCCCTGCCGCTCGCCACCCACCTCGCCGGGGAAGCCGTCCTCACCTGGCTCGGCCTGGCCAGCGGCATCCTCGTCATCGCCATCGGGATGCAACTCCTGCGCTCAGCGCTCCGAGGCGACCGCCACGGACACCACCACGAGCACAGCCGGCACGGGCATCACCACCACCATGGAGAACACGGGCACAGCCACAACCCGCTGCCCCATCTGCCGCCCTCACGCCGCGCACCCGACACCGACACCGACACCAGCACCGGCACCGGCACCGGCACCGGCACCGGCACCGGCACCGCATCGGCAGACGGCACCACCGTCGTCCTGACCAAACCCGCCGCCGCCCCCCAGCACGACCATCACCACCACTCCCCCGCTCCGGCCCGGGGAAGGCGCTGGACCCTGGTCGGTGTGGGCGTCGCGGGCGGTCTCGTACCCAGCCCGTCGGCGCTGGTCGTCCTCCTCGGCGCCGTAGCGCTCGGCCGGACCGCCTTCGGCGTCCTCCTCGTCATCGGCTACGGCCTCGGCATGGCCGCCACCCTCACCCTGGCCGGACTCCTCCTCGTACACCTGCGCGACCGCATCGCCACCCGTACCGCGCGGAGTGCCTCCGCACGACTGAGAAGACTCGCGCGCATCGGTCCCGCCGCCACCTCGGCCCTCGTGCTCCTGGTGGGGATCGGCCTCACCGCCCGCGCCATGACCGGCATGTGAACAGGACGGCCACCAGGGCCCCGAGCGCAAGGACTTGACGCGGCCGTACCACACGATTCCCCGCACGGGGAGAACGGAGCGTGCTCACAAGCGGCCCCGCAGGGTGGTGGTGCCACCGCCGGTGAGCCGGGGCAGGGCGTGGCGTCGGCCGGCGAGGACGGAGATGAGGTGCTCGGCCGTGCCGGCGACGTCGAGGTTCCGGTCGCCCGGGTGGTGCCAGTCGGTGTCGGTGGTACGGAGGGTGAGGCCGCGGGCCCGGGCGCGGGCCGGGACGAACGGGTTGGGGACGGTCGTCTCGACCTTCAGGACCGCGTGGGCGACTTCGGGAGCGATACCGGCCGGCCGGCCCAGGGCGAGGGCGATGTCGAGGTGGTGGACGGTGTGGTCGCCGAGCATGAGCGGGGTCGGCAGGAGTCGTCCGATGCCGCGGGGTCGCGCCCGGGCCCGGTCGAAGGCGTCGAGGAGTTCGGCCGGGGTGTGACGGTGGCCGTGGCGACGGGAGAGGTCCTCGTTGGCGCTGTCGAAGGACGCGCGGTGGCTGCCCAGGGCGACGAGCAGCCGTGGCAGCGGAAGGCGCAGTCCGAGGACGAGGTGGGCGAGGACGTCCCGGTTGGTCCACCCGGCACAGAGGCTGGGGCGCTGCCACTCGTCGTCGGTGAGGGTGCGGGCGAACGAGGCGAAGTGGTCGTCCTGGCGGGCGAGGAGCGCGGTGTGGTCAGTCACGGCCCGCCTCGCTGAGCGCCGTCAGCCGCAAGTGCCGGGTCAGGAACGCGACCTGGTCGCGGATGATGTCGTCCAGAAGTGGGGGGTGGTAGACCTCGAAGTGGTCGGCGGGGTAGTGCAGGGCGGTGCCCCGGGGCGCGCTTCGCGCCGTCCGCGCCGCGATCCGCGGGTCCGTGAGGGTCTCGCGGTCGGAGACGCAGACCAGGAGCGGGGCCTGGATCGACGCGGCGCGGCGGGAGGCGTTGAGCCGGACGAGTTCAAAGCCGACCGAGGCCGTCACGCGGTTGTCGAACGACGCGCCGGGCGGGAGCATGCCGTACCACCCGTCCTTGGCCCCCGGCACGGTCACGATCGCGGTCCTTCCCGGGTCGTCGACGAGGGGGACGTAACGGCGCGGCAGGCGGAGTACGGCGCGGATCAGGTCGACGGCGATCGGGCCCGCGAGTCTCGCGACGGCGCCGAGGCCGGAGCTGAAGGCCGCGTTCATGGTGTTCATGACGGGGCACTGCACGACGGCGGCGGCGAGTCCGGGGTGCTTCGCGGCCGTGAGCAGGACGTGGGTGGCTCCCATCGAGGTCCCCCACAGGGCGATTCGGGCCGGATCGACGCGCGGGTCGCCGGCGAGGAAGGCGAGCGCCGCGTCGATGTCGGCCAACTGCCTCGGGATCGAGACGAGTTGGCGGGGCATTCCGTCGGAGGCGCCGAGGTGGCGGAAGTCGAAGGACAGGACGACCATGCCGGCGTCGGCGAAGGCCCGCTCGTACTGTTCGAGCCGCATGTCGTGGGTGGCGCCGAAACCGTGGACGAGGACCACGGCCGGGTGGGGGCCTTCGCCGTCCGGACAGGTGATCCACGCGGCGCACCGCTGCCCCTGCGAGAGGAACGAGGTGGTGGGGGTCGGGTGCATGGGTGGGCGTCCTCACTCGGATCCTCGGTCGGATCCCGACTTGGATACGTACGGTGTACGTGTAGTACCTTCGGATACGTACGCTGTACGTGTCAAGGGGAGAGTGAAGATGAGAGCCCGGTTCACACTGGCGGAGATCCAGCAGCAGGCACTTGCCATCGTCGATCGCGACGGCCTGGCCGGGCTGTCGATGCGCTCGCTCGCGGGGGCACTCCGGACGGGCCCGATGACGCTCTACAACTACGTCGAGGGCCGCGAGGCACTGGAGGAACTCGTGGTCGACGCCGTCGCCGCCCGGGTGGTCCTGCCGGAACCCACCGACAACTGGGCCGCCGACACGCGGGCCGCCGCGACCGCTCTGTGGCACGCCGTCCGGGCGCACCCCGCCGCCGTACCGCTCATGCTCACACGCCGCACGTCCGGGCCGGCGGGTCTGGCCCCGGCGGAGGCCCTGGCGTCCGCCCTCACCCGGTCGGGCCTCGACGGCGCCGATCTGCTCGCCGCCTTCCGCGCCGTCATGGCCTTCGTGATGGGCCTCGCGCAGGCCGAACTCGCGGGCCCCCTGGCCCCGGAGGGCGCGGCAACCGCCGAGGCGCGGCGCATCGGGGCCCTCACCGAGGGCACCCTCCCCGCCCTCTCCCGACTCGCCGCCGTCAGTGCCGACCACGCCGACGAGGAGTTCGACCGAGGCCTCGGACTCATCCTGAGGGGCATCCAGCAGGCCGCCGAGAGCGAGCACGCCTGACCGGCTCTGCCTCAGGTCACTCCCCGGAAGACAACCGCCGCACGAACTCGTGGAAGCCCTCGACCCCGGTCCCCGTCAGCGGCGCGCCGTGCGCGAACCCGACAGCTGTCGCGTGGTGCGGGATACGGGTCAGGCTGCTGGCCCGGGTGGAGGGGTCGGCCGCCATCGCGGCCGGCCCGATCTCCAGTCCACCGCGGTTGAAGAGCGCGTCCCCGACCAGCACGCTCCGGCTGGGCTCGTGGACGAGCACGATGTGGCCGGGAGTATGGCCGGGTGTGTGTACGACCCGCAGACCGTCCGAGCCCTCGATCAGTTCATCGTCCGTCAGCAGCGCGTCCGGGGTGACCGGCTTCCATTGAAGCGCCGGCATCCCGTCGAGGAAGTGCCCCCACGCGCCGGAGCGCCCCCCTTTGGGAACGCGTCCTGCCTCCAGCCAGCCGGCGTCGGCCTCATGGATCAGGATCCGCGCGCCGGTACGGCGGCGCAGCTCCGCCGCTCCCTTGACGTGGTCGGGGTGTGCGTGGGTCAGCACGATGCGCTTGATGTCGCCGGGCTTGCGGCCCCGTTCGTCCACAGCGGCGAGCAGAACGCCGGGGGCCTTGGCCCAGCCGACGTCGACCAGGGTGAAGCCGTCGTCGCCGTCGACCAGAAACGCGTTGTCGCGCCTGGTGGTGGCGATGAGGGTGACGCCGGTTGCCAGAGGAGGCATGGGGTGGTTCCTTTTCTCGCGCGAGCGGCCCTGACCAGTGCTTTCGATCCTTCGTCAGTCCAGCCGGGGAAGATCCACGACAAAGACGTCGACCGGGTCCTCGTTCCGGCAGGTGAGCGGGACGCTCTCCTCCCGGGGGCTGTACAGGCAGGTCAGTTCGGGATAGGTGCGCCCCTCGATCGTCAGTCCGGGACCCACGGACCAGGCGACCTGCGCCCTGTCCGGTCCCAGGGCGAAACGTCCCCGGCCGGACAGGCGGAGGACCGACATGCGCACGTCGGCGTGGGGCCCCGCGTAGTCGAAGTACTGGCCGAGACGCTTCATCTCGACGCCGGGCTCCACCTCGTAGAAGGCGAAGGAGGCCGGGTGCATCAGAATCGGGGCGCTGTAGGACTCAGGCGGTATGACCAGTCGCTTTCCCGCGTACTCGTCGTGAAGCGCCTCCACGCCGTCCCGTACGCGCCGCTCCCCCGTCTCCGGGTCGGTGTCGACGTACTGGCCGTCCTTGAACTCGCCCTTGAGCCGGAGCCGCTCGGTGACTTCCTTGTACTTACGGGCCCAGTCCTTGCCGCCGACCGGGTAGTCGTTGCCGAATCCGTACTGGAGGAGCAGTTGCGCGCCGTGCTCCTTCATCTGGGGCCCGTAATAGGCGCCCTTCGGGAAGTAGGCGATGTCACCCGCGGCGATGTCCTGGCCGGGCGCGTAGTTGACCGCTCCGGATTCCGTCCACCGGATCTGCTGGAAACCGTGATGGTGACGCGGGTAGCGGGCGGCGGTGCCGCCGTCGGGGCTCTCCTGGTTCCGTACGAACCGGAACCTCAGGTCGTCCGCGCCCACGTCACCCAGGAGTGACTTGTGCTCGGTGTCGGAAGGGGGGCGGGCCCCCGGCCGATCGTCCTTCGGCTTCTCGCTCGCGGGGACTTCGGCGATCACTGCTATGTCCATGGGTACATCTCCCCAATCCGGCCGATCCGGCCGATCCGGCGAGCGCGCGGTACGCGCCTCACATCCGCTCGGCCCACCGCTCGATCAGTGGCGCGGCGGCCCGCAGCACCTCGATCTCGTCGTCGTCGAAGGCGGCGAGCAGGGCGTCGGTGAACCGGTCGGCGATCGCGCTGCTGCCCGAGCGCAGCATCTCCTCGCCCTCCTTCGTCGGCGCCAGGAGCATGCGACGGCCGTGCCGCGGATCGGGCGAGCGGGCGACGAAGCCCCGCCTTTCCAGCAGCGCCACGGTGGTGCCCATCGCCTGCGGGGTGATCTGCTCCTGCCGCGCCAGGTCGGCCGTCGTCGCCGGGCCGGCGCGGTCGAGCCTGGCGAGGACCCGCAACTCCGGGCTGGTGAGAGCCGCGTCGTCCGCGCCGTCCCGGATCCGCCGCTTCAGCAGGCTGACGCTCATCAGCATCGCCGCCGCGACTTCGTACGCCTTCGTCCGCTCCATAGTTGCAAGCCTAGACTTGCAACCCTGGATTGGCAATGCCGTCCGGAAGCCCGCCGTCGGCGTGCGGCGGACGGGCGGCGCCGCGAGAATCCGCCGGGGCCGGGAGAGAGGCACCGGTCAGGCGTTCCGCTTCCGCCCACAGGCGCGCGGCCGTCGCGTCGTCGAGAGCCTGGCGCGGGATACGGGCCGGGGCGGTCGGCCCGACCAGGTCGAACCGGCCGCCGGGACCGTAATAGGCGCCGGCTGCCGCGTCGGGGCTGGTCGCGGCGTACAGCAGTGGTTCAACCCCCTGCTCGACCCCCTGCGAGGGCAGGAAGGGCAGGCTGTTGAGCAGCGACCGCTTGGGCCTGTCCCGGCCCAGGCTCGCCCCCGCGCTCTGGAGGTTGGTGCGCGTGAAGCCGGGATGCGCCGCCGCGCTCAGCAGGTTCCAGCCGCGCTCCCGGGAGAGGACGGCCAGGTGGCGGGCGAGCATGAGGTCGGCGAGCTTGGACTGCGCGTAGGAACGGTTGGCGCTGTAGCGCCGCCGCTCCCACTGGAGGTCGTCGAAGTTGATGCTGCCGTACGACGCCGTGCCGCTGCTCATGGTCACCACTCGCGGCGCGGAGGCGGCCAGCAGGACGGGGAGCAGGCGCACGGTGAGGGCGAAGGGACCGAGGAAGTTGCTGCCGAACTGGAGCTCGAAGCCGTCGGCCGTGGCCATGCGGGACGGGGGCGCCATCACACCGGCGTTGTTGACCAGCAGGTCAAGCCGCCCACCGGCGAGGATCCCGTCGGCGAACTCCTGCACCGACGCCAGATCCGCGAGATCGATCCGGCGCACCTCAAGGCCGGCGCGGGGGTTGCGCGCCAGGATCTCGTCGCGGGCGCGCTCGCCTTTCGCCGGGGTGCGTACGGCCATGATGACGTGCGCTCCGGCGTCGGCGAGCCGACGGGCGGCCTCTTCGCCGGTGCCGCTGTTGGCGCCCGTGACAACGACGGTCTTTCCGGTCTGGTCGGGAACGGCGTACATGGGGGCTCCTGGGTGCTCACGCTCAACCGCGCCATAATGGACCGGCGGTCTCTTGTGGAAACGCTAACAGACTGGAGGTCCGATAACAACGGACCGAGGGTCTGTACGATGTGAGCATGGCCTCGAACCCACCCCCGGCACCGCTTCAGGGCTTCCAGCGCGCACGCAACGAGGAGCAACGCGCCCAGCGCCGCCTGCTCATCCTGGAGACCGCGGCGGCGATGCTGGCGGAGATGCCGGTCGCGGAGGTGAGCCTCAACGAGCTGAGCCGTCGCGTGGGCCTCGCGAAGTCCAACGTCCTGCGCTACTTCGAGTCCCGCGAGGCCGTACTGCTGGAACTGCTCCACACCGCCTCACAGGAATGGCTGGAGCACCTGGACGACGCACTGGGCCGCGTGGTGGACTCGGACGCGGATCTCGTCGGGCGCAGCCGAGCGGTGGCCGCCACGCTGGCAACGACCCTGGCGGCACGCCCCGTCCTGTGCGATCTGCTGAGCGCCCAGGCGGCGGTGCTCGAACGCAACGTCTCGGCGCGCGTGGCCGCCGAGTACAAACGCGCCGCCATCGGTGACGTCGAGACTCTCGCGGGCCTGGTCGACGGGCGACTGCCCGAACTGGGGGCGGCCGACGCCCTGCGTTTCGCCGCCGGCGCCGTCATGATGGCCGGCACGATCTGGGCTCACGCGCACCCTTCGGCCGCCATGCTCGCCGCGTACGAAGCCGAACCGGCGCTGGCCGCGATGCGGCTGGACTTCCCGGATCCGCTCCACCAGCTCCTCGAAACCCTGCTGGCCGGCCTACTGGCCAAGTGGGACTGACGCGATCGTTTCGTGGCAGGTCGGCTCCACCGTCGTACGCGCGCCGAAGGCCACCCGACCGGGCAACGGGCTTCGCCAGACGGTCGACCACTTGTTCTTCCTGGTCAGATGGCTTTCACGGCATCCACTGATTTTAGGTGCGGGCCCGTTTCGGTACGACCGACCGGGTCCGTGCCGGTCTAGGAGGAGAGCCATGAGGCCGCCGAGGCTCTGCTGGTCCTCGACGGCCGGCTGGAACTGGAGGTGGGTGGCCCGGACGTGTCGGTGCGGGCGGGCGAGCTGTTCATGGTGGCGGCGGGAACCGCACACACGGTCCGCCCCGGAAGCCGGGGCACGTTGGTGATCGTGGAACCGCCCGAGGAGTGACGGCTCTTTGATCCGCGATTCAGTACGGGGCCTTGCCCGGATTCCCCGCGCTGAGCCGTGCGCCGGCCGCACCGAGGGCCGGTACGCGGTCGTCTGTGTGGTCCGGCGGCTGCGGAGGCCAGGCGAGGCCGTCGCCCTTCTCCCAGATCTGATTGCACGAGCCGGTGTGCGCGCACGTGGTGGCCCGGTCGCGCCAGCCGGCCATGTTCATGAGTCCGGCCTTGTCACCCGGGGTCCACACGTCGTTCCAGCTGGAGACGTCGTCCGCGACCCGTACGGAGGACATCAGGGTGTTGTAGTCGCGGAAGGGGGTGTTGTAGTGGGCCAGGCCGAGGGTGTGGCCGATCTCGTGCATCACCGGAATCGCCATCGCATAGCGGGACCACCGGTCGCCGTCCTCGCTGCCGTCGACCAGACGGGTCCAGGTGTCCGAGGCGGTGAGCCGGATCAGACCGCCGTTGTAGATCGCTCCCCGGTTGTCCAGAGCGGTCGACGGACTGGCGATCCCGGTCGCGGGAATGGTGTCGAAGACGAGGGCGATCTCGTCCGAGGGGCGGGTGCCGGGCCAGGTGTCGCCGTCGTTGGGCTCGTAGCGCAGCCGTCCGCCCACCCATTTGTTGGTCTCCAGGACCATGGTCGACATGACGTCGTCCAGACCCTCCACCCAGTGCCTCTCCTTCGCCTTGGTCGCGGCATCGGTCGAGCCCCGGTAGTTGAAGTAGAGCTTCACGGTGTAGCTGTCGCGCAGTTCGTAGTAGGCGGGATTGTTGAGACCGCCGACCCTCACGAGGTTGAAGCCGTACGAGTTGGAGATGTTGCCCCCCGTACCGGGGTTCACGAGCATGGGTCCTGGCTGGTACGGGGTGCGGCCGATGCTCGGATCGTAGGGCGGAGCGGCCGAGGCCGGGCCCCCCGCCAGCACGGTGAGAGGCAGGGCAATCGCGGCCGCTACACTCACGCGCAGTCGCCGCCAGGTGGTTGAACGCGCGCGCATCGTTCTCCGTCCGTAGGGGCACGCGATGCGAGGGACCGCGGGCCGGATCAGAAGAGCACTGCTCGATCGGCTTCACTGTAGGAGAAGCCCGGCAGGCGCCGCTGAGAAACCCTTGTTTACAGTCCGTCGGTGAAGAGGACGGCATTGGGGGAGGTCTTGGTGAGCTTGGTCAGGACGCCCTTGGTGGACTCGGAGTCCAGGAAGTCGGCGAGTTCCGCCGGGTCGGCCTTGGGATGGGCCTCTTTGTAGAGGGTGGCGACTCCGGTGACGTGCGGTGCTGCCATCGAGGTGCCGTTGAACGAGACGGAGCCGCCGCCGAGCTTGGCGGAGAGGATGTCCTCACCGGGGGCGTAGAGATCCACGCATGTACCCCAGTTGGAGAAGCCGCTCTCCTCGTCGGACTTGTTGCTCGCCGCCACCGTGACCACCCGGTCAGCCGAGCCGGGGGACGCGCCGCAGGCGTTCTTCGCGTCGTTGCCCGCCGAGAGGACCGGCAGGACGCCCGCGTCGGAGAGTGCGGTCGTGGCGGCGTTGAGGGCTGCGGATCTGTCGCCGCCGACGGAGGCGTTGAGGACCGCGGGCCGCACGGCGTTCTTGGCGACCCAGTCCAGGCCCGCGATCACCGCGGAGTCTTCGCCGTCACCCTGGCAGTTCAGGACGCGGACGCTGACCAGGGTCGCCTTGGGCGCGACGCCGTAGGTCTTGCCGCCGACGGTGCCGGCGACGTGAGTGCCGTGGCCGTTGCAGTCCGCGCCGTTCCTGCCGTCCTGGACCGCGTCGAAGCCGAACGTCGCACGCCCGCCGAACTCGGAGTGGGCGTACTCGATGCCGGTGTCGAGGATGTAGGCGCTCACCCCGGCGCCGTTGCCCGCAGTGGTGAACTTCCCGTCGAGCGGCAGATCCCTCTGATCGATCCGGTCCAGGCCCCAGGCCGAAGCCGGGCCGCGCTGTGCGAACGCGGCGGGTGTGGTCGTGGAACTGGGCGCGGAGATCTTCGCGTCCTCCTCGACCGCCTTCACGCCGAGGCTGCCACGGACGAGCGTCAGCTGCCGGGGGGTGAGGGGGACGGCGAAGCCGTTGAGGACCTTGCTGTAGAGAAAGGTCGGCTTCAGACCCAGCCTGGCCGCGGCCTTGGCGGGGTCGACAAGCTTGTCGAGGGTGACGATGTACTGGCCCGGTACCGGGTTCGCCGCACGCACCAGCGGTGCGGGTTCCGGTGCCGGAGCGGAGGCGGATGCCGTACCGGCGGCGAGGGGCCCGGCCAGGGAGAGCGCGACGGCGCAGGCGAGAACGAGCTTGCTGCGAGTATTCACGCGGACCACACGATCACACGGAAACGATCCTTCCCAAGAACCGACCCCGGCGATTCCGGCCCGGCCGATCCGAATCCCCGCCCGTTCATGCCGGGCCATCTGTACGGTCTTCGGTCGGCTGACGGCTAACGGCTAACGGCTGACGGCTGACGGCTGACGGCTGACGGCTGACGGCTATGAGCAGCCGCCGTGTTCGCCAAGGAGCAGGGAGACGCCCTGCGATCCGCCAAGGGGGAGCTCGGTCCCCGCGGCGGTCTGTTGTGCCGCTGTCGCGGCTCTGCTTGCCGCGTCCTCGATCTCTTCACGTGTCATGCCGACGAAGTAGACCATCTCCTCGTGGTTCGTGGACCCGATGAAGTTCTCGGCGAACGTCGAGTCGTACAACGTGCCGGAAGGCGCAACCGTACGTGTACGGGCCCGCGGCGGCGAGCGCTCGGCGGAGCCGGCCAGGGCCGGGCGGCGGCACGTCTCCCGTTGCCGCCCGGTGAACCCGCCACCGTCACGGCTTGACGGCCAGGAACCCCCACTGCACGCACGCGTCGGCCCCGTCCGGAGCCGTGACCGCGGCCGGCAGGACCAGTTTCGGCAGCGGGCCGAGCCCCGGCGGGAGCAGGGTCAGGCCGCGTGCGCAGTCGGCGATCTGGTCGGGTGTGCGGGCGAGGTACGCCCCGTCCGGATCAGCCTGTACGTAGTGCTCCTGCATCCTGAGCACGCCGGGTGTCTCGATCGTGTCGCACACCGCCAGGCAGGAGCCGGAGGCCAGACGGCTCGTGTACCGCTCCACCAGGCCGGCTGCCTCGGCCGGCGGGAAGTGGCCGAGCGTGGACAGGACGAGCAGCGCGACCGGCTTGTCCAGGTCCAGGGTTTCCGACGCCTCCTCCAGGACGGCGTCCACGTCACGGAAGTCCTTCCGGAGGCACTGGATCCTGCCCTCGGGTGAACTCCGCAGCGAACCGGCGTGGTTGAGCACGACGGGGTCGTTGTCGACGTACACGACCCGCGACTCCGGGGCCGCCTTCTGCGCCACGCCGTGGGTGCCGATGCCCGTGGGGATGCCGGCACCCAGGTCGAGGAGCTGGCGGATCCCGCCCTCCCGGACCACGTAGGCGGACACCCGCTCCTGGAAGGCCCGCGACTCCATGGCCGCCATCCTGATCTCCGGGAAGGAGCCCATCATCACGTCGGCGAGGTCCCGGTCGACCTGGTAGTTGTCCTGACCGCCCTGGGCGTAGTTCCAGATCCGCGCGGAGTTGGGGACGGTGGGCACGACGTCGATGCCGGGGCGTACGGAGTCACTCATCCGAGATCCTTACTCGTCAGGGGCAGGGGAGTGAAACGGGGCGACGCCAGTCCGCTGATCACGTCCATCGCCATCCGGCCATCCGGCCTTACGACCGCGTCGAAGTCGTCCGTGATGAGCATCATGGCCGGGTGGAGGCCGGTCTGAATCAGACTCTCCCCCCTCCCGAACCTCTCGAACTCCTTGAAGCGGAGAATTCCGAGAGGGCCGCAGAGGCTGACGGTCGGCGAGTGCGGTGCGCGCGCCCGTCCCCGCAGATGCCCGTCTCACACCGTCACGACAGAGCAGACATCAGAGCCGCTTGCGACTCAAGTCCATGAGGCATGACCAGCGACATCGTCATCGCTTCACGCCCTTGCGCAGGAAGAGGAGTCCGCCAACGGTCAGAGCGGCACCGATGACGATCGGCAGCACCGCCCGGGTCCTTCCGTCCCCTGCGTCATTCAGCCCGAGAAAGATCAGAGCGACGCCGCAAAGTAGCGCCAAAATCGCTGATCCGGTCACTGCCGCTGTACGCATCGGTAACTCCTGCCCTATGGGGGCGGGATACACATCCCGCGCCTACTTCCAGATCAGCTGTACGCGGCGGTCGTCGCCCCGGCGACCGTCGCCACCAGCGTCATATGCACACGTCTCACGTGCACAACCCCCTCGGAGGAGCGCGCAACCTCAGCACCCCGGAAAGGCACCGGGGTTATGCACATATGGGAAGGCGCGCGCTGAGACGGCAGGTACGCAGGACGGGCGGTCATGCGTGATGTACACGACACGCATGACACTCCACCACGAGGGCACACGCCGCGGTTTGCTTGATCCTGGCAA
Organism: Streptomyces sp. NPDC087420; assembly: GCF_044744165.1. NCBI lineage: Bacteria > Bacillati > Actinomycetota > Actinomycetes > Kitasatosporales > Streptomycetaceae > Streptomyces > Streptomyces sp. NPDC087420. Next base: position 223,031 of record NZ_JBIUXU010000001.1, on the reverse strand, counting down.
CGGCCCTCACACGTGTCGGCGACCTTCGCCGACCCTGCCGCGGCCCTCCAGGAATGTCCGCACCGTCCCCGGCGTGCCTTATGCCAAGCGGCTCCGCAGCTCCTCGGTCTGGGCGGGGCGGCGCTGTGTCTCGCACAGGGCCAGGGCCTGTTCCCATGCTTCGCGTGCTTGGCCCGGCAGGTTCATCGCGTGGTACGTGTCGCCGAGGTTGGTGAGGGTGTCGGCCTCGTCGTAAGTACTGCCGACGTGGCGGAAGAGCGACAGCGCCTGCTGGTAGTGGTCCAGGGCTTCGGTGTGCCGTCCGGTGTGGTGGGCGATGTAGCCCAGACTGTCGTGAGTTGACGCCTCGTCACCGCGCTGGCCGTCCGCGCGGAAGAGGGCGAGGGCCTGTTCGCAGTGGTCCTGCGCCTCGGAGTGGAGCCCGAGTTGGGCGTGCATCCAGCCGACCGCGTTGAGCTGGTTGGCCAGCCAGACGGGATTGTCGAGCCTCCGGTACAGGCGCAGAGCGCGGACGGCGTGGTCGAGAGCCTTCTCGTCGTCCCCGTGTTGCTCCCAGGCCCGCCCGAGAGTACGGCAGATGTGCGCCTGGCCGGCGAGGTCGTCGGACTGCTCGGACAAGGTGAGGGCCAGGTGCAGGTGGTCCAGGGCCTTGGCGTGCTCTCCTGTCTGCGCGTGGGCCTGTCCCAGCCGCCAGTGGGCCAGGGCCCGGGGAACGGGAGCGTTGCCATGGCGTTCGGCCGCGGTGAGGGCGGCACGCCAGACGGCGAAGTAATCCTGAAGGTGGTGGCCGCCCAGGTGGTAGGAGATCAGCGTCCAGGCCAGCTGCCACACCTGCGCGTAACGGCCCTGCTCCAGGGCGAGAATCTGGGTGGCCGGCAAGCAGGAATGTTCGGTGGTGAACCACTCCAGCGCGGCTGCCGTGTCCGCCAGCCGGAGCGGGGCGCAGCCCGGGGCGGGAGAGTCCAGTTCGGGCCGGAAGGGGGTGTGCGGGCCGTCGAGGAGCTGGTTGGCGGCGAAGGCGGTATGCAGATGGAAGTCGACCAGCCGGGTCAAGGCAGCGGCAGTGGAAGTGCCAGCGGCGGTGTCGGTGTCGGTATGGGTGTCGGTGTGAGTGTCCGTGCCTACGTGAGTACGGGTGTCAGGGGCCTGGCCCCCGTTGCTCAGTTCGGCGGCGAACAGTCCGATGAGGTCGTGCATGCGGTACCGGCCCGGGCGGTGCTGCTGGATCAGGTGAGCGGCCTCCAACTCGGCCAGGAGTTGGCGGGTCCGGGGCAGGGGAAGAGCCGCGAGGGAGGCGGTCGCGGGCAGACCGATGTCCGGGCCCGGCGCCCGCCCCAACAGGGCGAACAGGTGGCCGGCCGGTGGGGTCAGAGCGCGGTGGGAGGTGGAGAACACCGCGCGCAGGTTCACGGACACATCTCCCGTGGTCAGTGCGTCGAGCCGGCCGGTGGCCGAGCGGAGTTCCTCCGCGAGTACGGCGAGAGGGAAACCGGGATGCGTGACGGCGCGGGCGGCCACGATGCCGAGGGCGAGAGGGAGGCCCGCGCAGTGCTCGACCAGCGCGTCGACCGCGTCGGGTTCGGCCGCGGCTCTGTGCGCGCCGAGATGACGGGTGAGCAGCTCGCGGGCCTGGTCCGCCTGGAAGGCGTCGAGGCTGACGAGGCCCGCACCGTGAGTGGTGACAAGGGAGACGAGGCGATCACGGCTGGTGATCAGTACGCGGCAGGACGGGCTTCCGGGCAGCAGGGGACGGACCTGATCGGCATCGCGTGCGTTGTCCAGCACGATCACCATGCGCCGCTCCGCGAGCAGACTGCGGTAGAGGCCCGCCTGGGCTTCCGGGTCCGCCGGGACGGCGTCAGGGTCGACCCCCAGAGCGCCGAGGAATCCGCGCAGGACGACCGTCGCCGGCAAGGGTGCCGAGGACGGCTCGAAGCCGCGCAGGTTCACGTACAACTGCCCGTCAGGGAAGTGTGCCACGTTGTCGTGCGCCCAGCGCAGCGCCAGCCACGTCTTGCCGACCCCGCCGATCCCGCCGATCGCGGAGATCACCGCGGCGCTGCTCGGGGAGGTCTGTTGGGCACCAAGGGCGTCGGTGAGCTGCTCAAGCTCTCGTCTCCGGCCGGTGAACACCGGCGGAGAGGAGGGGAGTTGACGCGGGGTGGTACCGCGTGGCGCGGACGGTGGCGCGGCCGGGGCGGACAGCGCGGGGGCGCCGGTGAGTATCTTCCGGTGCAGCTCCCGGAGCTGCGCACTGGGGTCGGTGCCGAGTTCTTCGGCGAGCCGTTCGCGGGTGCGCTCGTAGTGCGTGAGCGCCTCGGCCGGGCGGCCGCACCGGTAGAGGGCGAGCAGGTAGTGGCCCGTCAGGCACTCGTCGAGGGGATGATCGGTGACCAGCTTCGCGAGCTCCGGGAGGATCGCTTCGTGGCGGCCGAGGTGGAGCTCCGTCTCGTACAACTCGGCCAGCAGGCCCAGTCGTTCCTGGTGGAGGCCCGCCCTGTTCCGGGCCGCCCAGTCGCCGCCCACGCTCCCCAGCGCCTCGCCGTGACAGATTTCGGCGGCCCGGCGGTAAAGCCTCCAGGCCTCCTGGTGGTCCTGCTGCCCCGCGGCCTTGCCGCCCCGCTGGACCAGCGCCCGCATCACATGGACGTCGACCTGTTCCGGGTCCAGCGCCAGAACGTAGCCGCCCGACTGCTGCGCCAGCGGAGAGCTCGTACCCGAAGAACCACCGCCCTGGTCCAGCAACTTGCGGAGCCGGGCGACATAACTGTGCAGGCCGGCCCGGGCCGCTCGGGGCGGGGCGTCGTCCCACACCCGCTCGATCAAGGTGTCCACGCTGACGAGCCGGCCGCTCTGCAGCGCGAGAACCGCCAGGACACACGCCTGCTTCGCCGGACCGGCGGAGACGTACGCGCCGTCGGCGGTCTCCACCATGATCCGGCCGAACAGGCGGATGCGGGGCTGAGCGGAGAGGGCACTCTCGATACGGCTCATCCGGCAACCGTCTCACAACACGGTCCCGCCATCCTCCCGGATTCCGGCCGCCGGGCGACGGCATATTCCGGCCGCGATGCCTCCTCTCAAGGAGCTGATCGACAAAGATCTGCCCGGAGAGCACTGTCAAGCTCCGAACCGGCGCTGCCTTGCCTCGTTGACGGGCAGTGTGAGGAGGGTCGTACCGTGGTCGACGGTGTACGTCGTTGTCGCAAGCCCGGTGCCGGTCGCCGGTGCCTCTCCGGTACCGAGGTTGCGGTCGTATTCGGGGAACGAACCACCGGAGATCTGCAGTCGGATCCGCTGACCGGCCGCTATCCGGTGAACGCAGAAGTCGAGGATGAGCTCGATTTCGCGAAGCCGTTGGGGTTCGGCGACGACGGGAAGACGTAGCATCCCGTCGGAAACGTTGACCGAGCCGCCCGACTCGTCCACGACACACAGGCGGGCATGCAGGTCGGCGTGGGCATGGTCCGAACGAAGGCCGAGGATCAGTGTGGGAGTCCCGGTGATCTCAAGCGGGTGCTGGAGCGGTGCGGTGCTGAAGGTCATGACGTCGTCACGCTGCTCGCGGGCCGTGTTGTCGCCGGCTCCGCCGTCCGGTGCTACGCGCCGGCCCCCGACCGTCGGTGTGGGGTCGGCAGGGTCATAGGTAAAGGTCGAGGTCGAGGGCCAGATCGACGCGTCGCCGTCCGGGATCAGGGAACCGGATGCGTCCGGCCGCAACTCCCAATGCTCCGTGGCGCGGGGCAGATCAGCGAGTTCACGCCATTCATCCGTACCGCCGACGTGGATCCGGACCTTCGGACGGTCCGACTCGGCCACGCCGTCACGCAAATGATCGTTGAACCAGGACTGCGCTTCGTCCACCATGACCGCCGCTGCGGGGCCCACGACATCGGTGTGCACCCATGGTCCCAATGTCAGCGCCGTATCGACGCCTCTGGCGCTCAATGTCCGGAAGGCGTGCAGTGTTTGCGGTAGGAAAACGTCGTAGCTGCCACCGATCAGAAGCGTGGGGGCGGTGGACCTCCGCAGGGCTTGGCTGTGGTCGTAGGGCCGCCAGAAGGGATCGGCGGCATCAGGGTGACGAGTCCAATCGGCATACCAGGGGGCGTTCGCCCCGAGCAGCTCCGCACCGGCCAGCAGCGGCAATCGCCGGGCGGCATCAGCGGGCAACTCGACAGGCTGGCCGGGCGTCTTGCGGCGCACGAGATCGCTCCAGCCCAGGCTCTCTTGTACGGTGAACGCGCCGGTGCCGACAAAGTGGCGGCCGAAGTCGTACGGGCCGACCACGATCACCGCCGCCTTGACCTCTTCGGGCGGGTCCCGCAACAGGGCGTACACGCAGTAGGCCAAGTAGGACATCCCAAGGAGCCCGAGCCGCCCGTCGAACCATGGCTGTCGCCGGAGCCACTCGACCGTGTCAAGACCGTCCGCGGCTTCCTGGACCATGGGGTTGAGCTGGCCTTCGGAGTCAGCGGTCCCCCGACAGCTTTGCAGCAGGACGTGGTAGCCGGCGCCGGCGAAAACGCGCGCCAGCAGTAGGTCATAGGGGAATCCACGACCGTAGGGTGATCTCACCAGAATCGTAGGCGCCGGTGCGTCACCCATGGGGGCGTAGTGCTCCGCACCCAGTTCGACGCCGTCACGCATGGAGACCCGGACAGAGGTCACCTGGCAGTCCGTGCTCCGCGCGCTGATCCCCAGGCCGGCCAGCACTTTTGACGGATCGGTCAATTCCGTCCGCTCTTCAAGCACGAAATCAAAGTGGGATTCAGACATATGTCGCGCCCTTCTTCTTTTCTTCAAGAACGGAAAGCCACGGCAGCACCAGGACAGAGCGCGCTCAATCTTCGAACCATTCAGAGGCCGGCGAGCCGCCATCAACAGACCATCGGTTCCTTAATAAAGTACCACCAGTCTCCTAGGGATGCAATCGCGAGGGCTTTCCCTCATGCGCCCCACGCATCGGCCGATCCATTGGGACCGCCATGGCTTCCAGTGCGTCATCAACTGGGTCATCAAGAAGCGGCTGAGTCACGCACCTCAGACCCGGCCCGGCTCAACGAGATGCGGGAGCGGCGCGGGGACCAGCCGGGTGGGCAGGGCCTCGTGCCGGGCCGCGAGCAGATGCGGTGCCTTGATGAGCAGCTCCCGGCCCAGCCGTCCCGCGTGAGGCCGGTGGTTCACTCCGGTCGTGGACCGCACTCCTCGTCGGGGACGGTGTATCCAGAGACAGAAGGCCATCGCAAGGTCATGACCACGGAGTCGTCCTCGGCGAACCAGGAGTGATCCACCCCCTGGCCCCAGACGACGTAGTCGCCCTGCCGCGCCAGCAGCACGCTGCGGCCGGGAAACTCCATGCGGAAACGTCCCGTGACGAGAACCAGCAGAGCCGTCCGCACCTCCCCCTTCACCCACCGCGCCCGTCGCTCACCGCGGGGATGGACACCCCACTTGACCTCGACGGTGTCACTGTGGCGGGGATCGCCCCGCTCCTTGAAGTGCCCGAGCAGCCATCCCCCATGAGCCGCCGCGTCCTTGTCCGCACTGCCCACGTACACGCCCTCATCCATGAACCCGAACGCTAGCAATCGAGGGCGCGGTGTCAGCCACAGCCGTCAACCGCGGGGTCGTGGTTCCGCATGCCGAGGGCCCGGACGGGTCCACCACGCCGGGGGTGGACCCGGATCGGCCCTACGGGCCGGCGCCGTTCACCGGGACTCGTCGACCAACCGGCGAGCGGCCATCTCCGCCCCGTCGGTACGGAGCCGGCCTCCCAGGGACCTCGCACGCGCCCGGGTCCCGGGTGACAGAGCGGTCTCGAGCGCGCCGCCCAGGGATTCGACGGTCGTGGTCGGAGCGTCGATGGCCGCGCCGAGGCCCAATGCCGCCACCCGGCCGGCCCAGTACGGATTGTCCGACAGCTGAAGAGGTATCACCACTTGGGGCGTGCCCGCCCGGGCCGCCGTCAGGGTCGTACCCGCGCCGCCGTGGTGGACAACAGCGGCCACCCTGCCGAACAGGTTCTGATGGCTGACCTCGCCGATGGCGAAGCAGTCGTTGCCGTCGTCGACGAGCTCCAGGTCCGCCCAACCACGGGACACGAGCACACGGTGCCCCCGTGCACGGACCGCCTCGACGGCCATGGAGCCGACGCCTTCGGCCGGGGACATACTGCCGAAGCCCACATAGACCGGCGGACTGCCCGCATCCAGGAACCTCGCCAAGTCCGCCGGCAGGGGGCGTTCGTCCGCGAGGGTCCATGCGCCTGTCTGTACGACGTCGAGGCCGGGGTTCTCCCGCCACGCCCCCAGGTCCGGGTCCGCCGCCAACCAGGGATGATCGGTGATCACGTGATCGCGCACGTTGCTCACCGGCGGCAGACCGAGCACCGCCCGGTGACTGTTGAGTGCCTCGCCGAACTGCGCGTTGACGTTCTGGGCGTCGAGCTCCCACAGGGTCCGGTTGTCGGCGGCATCAGGCTCCGGCCAGCCCGGCCGGGGCGGTGGCGCGTGGTACGGCGACGGCAAATGGACCGCCGCGTAGCTCACGTACCGGTACGAGACACCCGTGGCCTCGGCCACGGACCGCGCGGCGATCTGACCCAGACCTGCCGCCACCACCACGTCACATCCGTCGACCGCCGCCGGCAAGGTGTCGAACTGTGTCTCGACCAACTCGTTCCTGTAGCGGACCAGTTCAGTCGCCGAGGGCAGGACTTTTCCGCGCATCACCTCCCTGACAGGCGGCCCCACCGTTACCAACTGCACTCCAATACCTTCGAGCCGCTTGGCGAACTCCTCGTCCGGCGGGGCACACATCCGCACGGCCACGCCACGTGCCCGTAGCCGCACCGCGAGTGCCACCAGCGGTTCGACGTCGCCACGTGTCCCGTATGTAGACAACAGCACCCGCATTCAGCGTCCTCTTTCCTCGGGGCTTCCATGGGGCTTCCATGCTTTTCTGTCGTTTCCACCCGAGCTCGGGGTAGTGGCCGGCGGCGACAGGTGGGTCGTCACCGTGATCGGCAGCAGTGTAAGTCGCCTGCGGGTCAGGGAAGTCGGTAGTCACCTGGAACCGTCGTGTCGGTCAACTCGGCTATTTTGCGGCGGATTTACGCCTTTGGGAGTTACCCGGAAGAGCCGTACCGGTGGCGACGGCGCGCGTCGGCTTGCCCGGGGCCGGGAGGTTCGGCGGTGGTCGACTCTGGGCAGTCTGTGCTCGGCGAGGTGTGCAAGATCCCCCATCGTCCACACAACCGGAGTGCTGCGATGCAGAGTTCGTCCACACCCGTACCTGATGTTTCGGTCATCCTGCCCTGTGCCGGGTACGGAACACGTTTCGGGGCGCCCTACCCGAAGGAGTTGCACTGTCTCGCTCCTGGGGTCACCGTGCTGGACCGCAGCCTGGAAGGCGTCGTCGAACTCGCCAAGAGCGGACTCAATGTGCGCCTGGTCATCGTGTTCGGAACACACAAACTGGAGACGGTGAGTTATCTCGCCCGCTATGCCGACACCTTCCAGATGGTCTTCGTCTACCAGAACGAGTCGTTCGGACCCGGTCTCGACGGGGCGATCCGTTCCGCCCTGCCGATGACGCGGGGGCCGGTGGCTCTCGTGCTGCCCGACATCGTTGTCACGGGATCGGACACGCCGGGCAAGCTCCTTGACGCCCTGCGCCAGGTGGAGGTGGCGGGCTGGTGTGTGGTGGCCGCGGAGGAACGGGACCACGACACGCTGCGGCAGATGGGCGCGCTGGCCGTGGCCGAGGTGGGAGGCGTCCTGACCGTGGGGGCGGCCACCGACAAGCCGGCGGATCCCTCGGGCTTCAATGCGTTCTGGGGCATAGTGGCCGTCACCGAAAGTGAGGCGCACAAGCTGCCCGACGTCGCGGCCACAGGAACGCCCAGCCCGTTGGCCGGCGCGGTCGCTCTCATGGTGGACGGCATCGTCAACTTCAACACCCCCGCGGGCTGACTGCTCGCGCCCCGTCGAGTTCGCCCGATCTCCGCCATATGTGAACGAAACAGCAGGTCAGACGTGGCTCTTCGGCTCGGCCGACCCGCCTTACGAGGCTCGGATGGACGCCACCGCCAGGCCGACTGGTCCCCAACTGGTCCCCAAGAACGACGGAAAGGCGGTACCGGATTTCTCCGATACCGCCTGCGACCTGCGTAAACGCTGGTCGGGACGACAGGATTTGAACCTGCGACCCCTTGACCCCCAGGAGTGTGAGTCACCTGGATTATCCGCAGATAACAGACTTAATCTGGGCGCATGGTGTGCCTGGGAAGCTCTGTCGTGCGTTACTGCGCACATCGTGTGGTCCCCAACTGGTCCCCAAGATGCCTCGCGGGCCGTTGAATCTGCCCTCCCCAGATCTCTCACTCGGCTGCGTCGCTGGGGGCCTCGACGAGGTAGCCGTGATACCGATACACCCAAGCGTGCAGCCGCCCGGTCGACAACATCGGCTCCAGGTCCGGGCGATGGAACTGCCCCGTGCGCCAGGCGAACCCCCTCCAGGGAAGCCAGCCGCGCAATCGTCCTTGAGTCCCGCTCCCGGGAAACCGAGGCCGCCAGGGTTCCGGTCGACGCGTCCGGTCACGCGATCCCGCTCTGCCGCTTCGGCTGCGGTCAACCCGCAAGCCTTCCAGGACCCGAAGGGCTGCCCGAGCACTTCTCGTGCCGCAGGAAGCATGAGGCGTAATCCATTGGCCACCGCTGACCGCCCTCGCCGCGTCACCTGATGCCAGAGCCCCTGCCCGGTTCGGGTAAGGGATTTCATGTTTCCGCCCGACATCTCAGACCCCAGCGGCACAGTGGGCGCAGCACACCCAGCACCTCTTTCCCTAGGAGCCGACCGTGGCCCAGAGCACCACCTTCCGCACCAGCACCAAGCAGGACACCCTCGCCGACCACGGTGTGGAGTCCTCAGCCGGGTCTCCCGCGTACTCCGGAACTTGGCCGACTCGGCCGACCACGCGGCGAAAATGGTGCGGAAAGCGGACGCGGCACGGCGAAGCTGAACCGGCACACCCAGGAACGCCGGCAGATGTGCTCTCCGCGCGAGCGGCGAAGAGCCGCTCCTTGCAGGGGAGGAACAAGGCCAATCTCCAGCGCACAGCCCCGGCCCCGGCCCCGGGTGCGGTGATCTGTGCGGAGGCGGTGGCTGCGACGGTGATGGACGGTGCTGATCCCGACACGCACGTCGACGCCGAGACGGGAGATCGCCCGCACCCGCAGGACCTTCCCCAGGCGGTGGTCGCGGCCCGTTGTAGCGGCGCTTGGCGGGCAGTCGTCCGGCGCCGGATGACGGCCGCGGGGGCCAGCTGACGAGGCAGGGCTAGGCAGGCTGTTGGGTCAGGACGGGATTCGGCCTTCGAGGATCGCGGTGACCTTGTCGCTCATGAACTCCATCCACGTATCCCGGTCGTACCCGTTCATCGGATGGAGCACGGCGGGAAGCGGCGCTCGGCACAGCGAATGGAGATGGGCTGCCGTTCTGTCCTCGCCGTATTGCAGCCAGTCGTCGACGACAGCCCAGCCTTGCCTTTCCACCACCGATTGACCGGCATGCTCCCCCGGCCCCCGGCCCCCGGCCGCCGGGCGTGAGGGCCCAGGCCAGGGGGCGGAAGTAGACCTCCGAGAAAACGTCGTAGTGCTGCGTGTGCCGACTGGCCCGGACAGCGTTGTACATTCCCGCCAAGCGGGTCCGCCGGTCCAGGCATATGGCCAGGCGCAGACTGGCTCCGTCTGGCATCGTGATGCGGTCTCGTCGGCTGCGAAGGTCCTCGGCAAGCCCGCGGAACATCACCCGCAGATGCGGACTGGTGGCGAACATGCCGATGAGGATGGACCGGGCCACGCGGGCCGGCGCCAGACGCAGAGGAGGCAGGTGGAGACGCTGTCGCAGGTTCACGCGCGCCAGCACGGCGTTGCTGAAGTCCGCGTAGGCGGCGTCGTAGTGGGCGCCGGCCATGCTGTTGCAGTCGCCGCACAGGCTGTAGAACCACATGCCGCCCTGTGCGGCTCGCCCGTGGCCCAAGGCTCGGTTCGCCAAGCGTACGTTCGCGCTGACTACCCGATCCTTGTTGCCGGCGGCCTGGGGCGGCACGTGTGCCTTGGTCATTTTGCGAACGTCACCACAGAGACCGCACGGGCGGCTGCCTGCGCTACGCAGGTCAATTCCCAGAGTTCCAGGCGGTCTTCTGTCAGGCACGTGGAGAGCCTAGCCGGGGCGTCGGACAGAGCCGGAACGGCTTAACGCCTATTCCCGCCTCCGGGGCCCAGTCGCCCTGGTCTGCCGGACAGCCCTTGTCCCGGTCAGGGGTGAAAAATGGTTGGGGAGCGAGGCGGTGGGTGCTCCACGGTCCGGCGACGTTCGATGTTCTGACTGGGCGGAAATACGGGGTATTCCAAGGCGTACTGAGGAGCAGAGTGGGTCTGCCCGTCCCACGGCTTGGGCTGGCCCGGGCTGTTCGGCTCCCAATGCTTCCAGGGATCGTGCTCCGGGTGGTGGATCACGAACTGGTCAGCCACGTCGTACGCCACCTCCACAAGCGCGAAGCCGATGGCGCCCTCCGCGTGCATCAAGTGGTCCATGTGCTTCAGCCGGTCGGCGCCCCGGGTAGCCGGGCCGGGCAGGAACAGAAGGCGGTGAGGGTCCAGCGAAAGCATGATGTCGCTCAGTGCGGCAGCGCGCAGCTGGTCTTCGTCGTCGGGGCGGTTCCATATGGCGATCGGGGTATCGCTGGTTAGCAGGCACATGTCGCTGAAGCCGAGCGCCCATGGACGTGCTTCCAGGGTGAGCGCCAACGTGACGATATTCTCAACGATGTAGCGCAGATGGGGCTTGTTCTGCGCGAGTCTATGCACGTCCTGCGGGAGGCTGGTGATGTCAGGTGCTTCGGTCTGATGGTGGGTAAGCCGTTTGCGCTGACGCGTGGTGCGCAAGATCTGGGCGGCCATCCACCCCCGGAGGAGATCACGGAGCGCACCGCACGGTTCGCGAAGGACGGCGTACGGGTGTGCTGGGTCGCCACCCGGCTCCGGCCCTGGGTCGGCGCCGTGCCCTCCATCCACGTCCGGCCGCCGACCGAGGACGAGGCGAGGTGGACGGTCGCCGGTGGACTCGTACGGTTCGAGGTCGAGAGCTGCAACGACCGGCGGGAGTGCCCGGCCGGTCACGGCCACTGGCGCCAGGCCGGTTCCGATCTGCGGTCCTTCGTCCAGTGGGTGCTCGCCGGACGCGCGGTCCCCTTCCGATTACCCGTCCTCTACTCCGGCGGCTACAGCTTCCACGACGGTGATCACGTCTGGGCCGGTGCGTGGACCGCGCCGCAGTACATCGACGCCGCAGCCGACTTCGCCCGCTGGCTTCACCGCGCGAACGTCCTGCGGGAAGAGAGCAAGGCGCGCTGGCTGGAGCGCAAGCGCCGTGACCGCCCAACTGCGGCACACCGACGGTAACCGCCGATGGGCTCCGGGCACACCCCTGTACGTCCTCGACCGTCCCTACGCGGTGCTTCACCCCCGGCCCGCGTTCGTCAACTGGAGCCGGCTCAAGGGCATCGTCATCTTCGTTCGGAACACCGACGAGCTCCGCCTGCTGGGCCTGACCGCGCCCAACGGCCCCGCATCATTGTCCTGCCCGAGGACGGCGGCCCCGCCTGACCCGCCGCATCAAGTCCCATCGACCGCCCCACGCGAAAGCAGCACCACGTGACGGACCAAGCGCAGGAGTCATGGGCCGAGGCCCTGGCCGAGGAGATACGGACCAACTACCCGGGCGTGCGCCTTGCACTGGGAATCGACCACGGCCCGTATCTCGTGCTCTTCTCGATCCTCCTCCCGGAGAGCGAGCGAGGGAACGGGCTCGGCACCCACGTCATGGAGCACATCACCGCCGCAGCCGACCTACACGGTGTACCGATGACGCTCTAGCCCAAGCGACACCTTCGGCGGGGACCTGGTCCGGCTGCACGCGTTCTACCGACGCCTCGGCTTCATCACCAACACCAGGCGCGGTGAGATCGGCGCCCCAAGAGAGAGCATGGTCCGCGTACCACTCGGTTCCGCCGCGGTTGGTGAAAGCCCACTGACATATCCGTGGCAGACCCACTGACGTTCTCGTGGCAACCGACAGGCGCACGGCTGCGCCGGCGGCAGGGAGGGCCGAGTACTGCGTCCGTACGTACAAGAGGGCTGACGCGGGTTGTCGTCCGCCACGAAAGTGTCTGCGGGCTTTGCCAGTCGGTGTCAGCGGTTCCGCGAGGTTTGTCAGCGGGGGTGCTTTGGCTGACGGCCGCGATCGGTGGGCGGTAGCTGGGGTCGGGGTCGAACGGGCCGAGGGCCGTCCGATCGGATGGCTCGCCCCGTCGTTGCTCGTGTCGCGGGTCGGCACGGTCCGGGCAGGCGGCCGAATGGCCCGAGACGATCCCCCCACCCCCACACCCTGGAGTCCCCATGCGTACATGTACCCGCCTGCTCGCCGTCGCCGCGTCGGCCGCCCTCCTGTCCCTCGCCGGCACGGGAGCCGCCACCGCCGACGCCTGGGAGACCGCCGTCAGCAACAACGGCGCCACGGTCACCTGGAACAGCGACGCCGGCAATGGCAGCGTCACCTTCTTCGATGAGGGAAACAGCTTCCAGGGCACCGCGCAGTTCCCCGGCGAGGGCCCGGTCGGCTACCGCGGCTGACCCACCCCCACCACGCCCGGCGCCGATCGTTCGGGGCCGGGCCGTCCGTCCGCTCCCCCTTGGACACGCGGTGCATCCGGAGGACGACGACCAGCCCTCTGGCCGCCGCCAACTGCTGACACTTGGTCATGGCGAAGCCCGCGACACTTCCACAGCGGACAACAAAAGCCTCGTGTCAGCCGAGACACCCTGGTGTCAGAGGGCGCTGGCAGGATGCGCTGTATGACTTCCGCCACCGCAGCCGATTACGGCTGGATACGTTCTCCGGCCTCGCCGTTCGCCTACGGGCTGGAGGTCGGGTACACCCTGACGCTGGTGCGTGGGATCTCGCCTTCGGAGTTGTTCCGGATCGTGGGGGCCGAGCCGCGCGATGAGGAGTGCGAGGGGCTCGGCGATCTCATCGTCGAGCAGCAGGAGTTTCTCGACGAGTTCGAGGAGTGGCCCGATGCCTTCCTTACGGGAGCGTTCACCGTGCCGGGCGAGGGCGGCGAGTGGACGCTCGCCCTGGAGTTTGGAGGCGATCTGGGCACGCGCCCGCGCCTCATGGAGGCATTGTCCGCCGGGACGCGTGCTGTCTCCCATTCGAGCAACGGGGGGAAGCCCATGGACTTCTTCCACTGGTATGAGGATGGCGAGCTGCGGACCACCTTCGAATGGCCCGCCGACCGGTCTGGCAGCACCCCCGATGAACTGAACGCCATGATGGGGGCGGTCGGCCTCAACCCCTCAGGGGACACGGATCCGAGCGTCGACACGAAGGCGGCGGTCATGGCGCTTGCGGAGCGCCTCACCGGCGTTCGGGTGACCGCGCAGCTGCTGGCGGAGTCCGAGTACCAGCTGGGAGTAGTCCCGGAAGAACCCGTCGAGGGGTGGGAGAGCATCACCCTCGACATAACGGACGCGCACGGCGAGCGGACGTATGCACAACTGCGACGAGGTCAGCTCTGAGACACGAGGTGTCGCCAACCCCACTGACATTTTCGTGTCGCCCAACGCGGTTGTGGTTGGGGGCGTAGCGTGCGCGTCCCGGCCCTCCCCGGTGATGCAGGAGTGGCCTCCTCCCCGGCCTGAAAGGGGAGGAGGCCATGCCTGTCAGCAGGCGACTCCGGCCCCGCGCCAGGCCTTGAGGACTTCGTCGAGCGCGGCCCGTGATCCGGGCCGGCTTCTCCGTTCAGCACGAGGTGGGACATCAGCCGGCGCGCGGCGGGCAGGTCGAGACTGAGCACGGCGAGGACTCTCTCCAGAGCCTGGATCGGAGTGCGCAGATCGATGCTGTGGGCGCCGTCGAGGTAGTACGACAGCAGGCTCGCCAACCGCGCGCTCTCATCGTCGGTCTCGGCAGCCCGGACGAGTGCGGCGTGGCAGGACCACGCCGCGTCCAGGGCGTAGACGGGCAGGGACAGTGCGCGCAGGTGCTCGGGGCGGTGATCGGTGGTGGCGTAGTCGGTGACCAGTTCGGCGACGATCTGCCAGGTCAGGGTCGGCAGCAGGTAGAGGGTGTCATCCAGATTGGCCGCGGCAGCCGACCCCACGGTCCCCAGGACCTCACCCGCCAGTTGGGCGTCGGCGCTCCAGACGACGCTAGAGGGAAGAAGGACAGGACGGTCGGGACCAAGGGCGCTGCCCCTGTGGTGGATTGGCATGCCTCGATTTACCCAAGGGGTGCGGACGTCATCCGGAGAACAGTCCGAGTGCGCGGTCGTGATCGAACCGGGCTCTTCGCGCTTGCCTCTTGGCGTGTTGAGCGACAGGACAGCCGCTCACGTGAACGGGGTTGATCGATTGCCTCGTCGGTCTGCTGCGCGATCTGGCAGATCCGGCAAAGATCAAAGGTGTAGGCGTGTACGTGGAGCTGGATTGTTCCCGACGCGCCGTGAGAGATCGCACCATGACCGCGATGCCGACCGATCTGATCAACACTGCCGCCGTCATCGAGGCGATCGCCGACCCTGTTGCCCGGGAGAAAGCCGCCCGCGATCTGCAGGACACCCTCACCAAGGCGATCGCAGCACCCCTCGCCCAGACCAAGGCCATACGGCAACAGGCCGTGCTCGAACTATGCCAGAGCCTCACACTGGCCAAGACCGGCGCACTACTCGACTCGTCCGTCGCGCGCGTCGACCAGCTCGCCAAGGGCAAATAGGCTGTTTCTGCGGTGAACGGGCCCCGCCACACGGACGCACCCGTCCTCGCCCCCCACCTTCTTGACGCCGCGCGGGCGGTAATCGCTGCCGGCCGACATCTTGGGGTGACGATGCGTGACCAATGGGGCCGGCACCTGGTTGACCGGGCATGAATCTCATCCGTAAGCCGCGCTGTGCGGCGGTCCTCGCTCTGCTGTTGACCGCCCTGGTTGTCCCGGCGGCCTCGTCCGCGACGGCGGGAACACCCGCCAAGGCTCCGACTGTCCGGGCCGCTGACGTCATCAACCCGCCGCTGCCCGTGGAGGCGTTCCCGGGGCAGGTGAAGGAAGCCTGCGGGATCTGGAAGGAGCTCGCTTGGCCGCAGGCCAAGCGCCCCACGGACTACACGGTGGTGAACACCCGGTTCGTGATCCGGGGCAGCAACGTCTACGGCAACCGCTCCGGTGACCTTCCCCTGGAAGGCCACTACCGCGAGTACGACGTCAACCCCCGCACACCCGGCACCCACCGCGACGCGGAACGCCTCGTCCGCGACCCCGACACCCACACCGTCTGGTACACCGGCGACCACTACGACAACTTCCAGGAGATCGCCTCCGGCTGCTCCTGATCCGCCGACAAGCGCGAACGGGGCCGGGGGATCCAAGGCGGTCTCCTTCCCGTGTCGTACGGTACGCCCGCCCGTACGACTGCCCCGGTTCTCGCCGGAAGTCGTACGGGCGGGCGTGAAGGCCGCGGCCGGAGCGGCCGGCCCTTCACCGTAAACGACCCGTACGACCGGGCCCTGGACCTGGGCGACGGCTGGATCCGCCACACCGTCCGGCCCCTCATGAAACCCGAGGCCCGATCACAGACCTCGACCACTTCCCCAGCACCGGGTAGCCCGGGCTCACACCGCCTCAGCGGCGGGGCACGGTGAACCCAACCTCGTTGACCGCGTCGGTCCACACGCCACGGTCGAGCCACTTCCGGATGTCCGGCTGCAGCTCGGTGATGATCCGCATGCGGACCCCCAGTCGTGTCCCGCCGGTCCGCACTCGCCGGGGCAGCCGTCCTCCCCGTGAAGGTGCCCGGCCATCCAGGCGTTGACCGCCACGTTCACGATGACGCCGTACAGGTCGCCGCCGCTCTGCGCCAGCGCGTGCGGCACCCCGCCGAGGATGACCGCCAACTCGGCTTTGCCCACCGGCGGATCGGGGGCGCGCCCCCGATCCGCCCTGGCGTTCCCCTCAAGCTGCCGCTGACTTCCGCGAGGCGGTCGGCGAGCGCGGGAGCGGGTCACGACGAAACCCCGCTGGGACCTTGCCGTCGACCAGACCGAGCGGGACGCCCTGCGTACGGTCGCGGCCGGCTGCGGCAGCCTGATCCTCGCCTGCACCCGTGCCCCGTAACACCTCTCCCCGCCCGGCCGGGGCGGTACGCCGTCCGGACCGCATGCTGGCGGCGGTCAAGGCCACGTCGACGGCCGGCCGCACCTGTGCCCTCAGCATTGCGGCTGCCGCTCGCACCCGCTCCGCCACGCGGTCGATGACGTCGACCCTGACCCGGCCGGGCCGGCTTCGCGGCGGGCCCTGCCGGGCGCGCCGAGGAGCGCTGTAGGCCGCTGACTCGGGGCGACTGCGGTGGGTCTTTATGTCGGGCCCGGCCGATGCGGCTCGGGGACTGGCGGTCTTCGCCGTCTCTCCAGCGTTCAACGCGTTCACGCTTCCGGTCGCTTGCGGGCTCGTACCGCGCCATATCGCGGCGACACGACGAGAACAGCACACGAAGAACAACGCACCTGTGCCCCGCCGGGCACCCTCCAGGGCCGGCCGTGCACACCGAACACACGAGAGCGAGGAGATGACGGTGGATTCCCAGTTCGACACAGCGGTGGCGGCGTACGAGAGCAGCATGAAGGAGATGCCGTTCCGGGAGCACGTCGAGGCGTACAGCTTCCTGAACGCGGTCGGTGACATCGTCGGGCGGAATGTGCTCGACCTCGGGTGTGGCAGCGGGTTGTACGCCCGTCGGTTGCGCCGTGCCGGGGCGGCCCGTGCGGTGGGGATGGACGAGTCGGCCGCCATGGTCGAGCACGCCCGGCGGCGCGAGGAGCGCGAGGGACTGGGCGTGGAGTACCTGGCAGCGAACGCCGCCGACCCCGCCGCCGGAGACCTGTCGGACATCGCCGGTTCATTCGACGTGGTCACGGCCGTGTACGTGCTGCCCTACGCGTCCAGCCAGGAGGCGCTGCAGGGGTTCTGTGCGACGGCGCGGCGAGCGCTGCGCGCGACGGGCGGGCGGTTCGTGGCCGCGGTCCTCAACCCGGAGTTCTCCACGGACCCGCAGTGGTACCGGGGCTACGGCATGCTCCTGAGCTCGCAGCGGTCACCGGCGGAGGGTACGCCGGGGCACCTGCGGGCCTGGGTCGGGCCGGAGGTGCTGGACCTGGACTTCTTCCGCTGGTCCGCGGCAGCGCACGAGCAAGCTCTCGAGGCGGCCGGATTCGACCGCGTCTCATGGATTCGTCCGACCGTCTCCGAAGAGGGTCGCGCGAGGTACGGGGAGGCGTTCTGGGCAAACTACCTCGACTGCCCTCACGCGCTGATCATCGACGCGCACGCCGGCCCCACGGCTGTACCCGAACGCCGTGCCCGCCCGGCTGAGGACACCGCAGCGACACCGAAGAGCTGAGCCCCTCCCCCACGAACAAACTCTACGTCCCGCCCCGCCCCAACCCATCAGAGAAGTAAGGCCACTGCCATGAGCCGACTCCATACAGCTTCACCGCCCCCCACCGCTACAGACGGACCCCCGGGGACCGCGGCACAAGACACCCCAGGCCCCAGCGGGTTCCGGGTAGAGGGGTTGGACCTTCACAACCCGCGCCTGGCCGAGCGGTACGGCACCCTGGTGCTGGGTCTGTCACCGTTCAATTCCTTCTACTCCACGCAGACCGTGACCGCCCTGTGCGAAAGCGCGGCCAGGTCTTTCTCCGACGTGCACGTGGTCCTTCCGGGGGCCCCCGAATCGGCGCTGCGCTACATATCCGCCGGCAAGGCGCCGCGGCACGCGGTCCAGCGCTCCAAGCGTGTCATTCACAACATGCGCAACGTCGCACGGCGCGCCCTGGCCGACTGCGGGATGGCCGACACGGACTCCCGGGTGCATGTGATGACCCGTTTCGCCTCCCATCCGCGCTACCAGAAGAGCCGGGCCCGTATCGAGACCGCGTACCGCACGCAAACTCCGATGCGGGAGGCGGTGCACGCGATGACCCGGACGGCCCTGGCCACCTCCCTCGACTCCGAGCCCACACGGGCGCAGATCGAGAGCAACACCCGCTACATCTTCGCGGAGGCCCCGCTGCTGCTCGATGCGGCCGGCATGCTCGCGCGGCCCAGCGCCCTGTTCGTCTACCACCGCAGGGTGCCCCTCTATGACGTGGTGGCCGCCGGCCAGGTCCCCGGCCTCACCGTCGGGACCGGCCATGCCCTGTCCGTGCTCACCGATGAGAGGAACGACCGTGGCAACGACGATTCCCGATGAACTGACCTGGCCCGACTCCTTCCCCACCCGCGGACACGGCCTGCCCCCTGAGATGTTCGACCTCCTGCGCCGCGAACGGCCGGTGGCCCCGGTGACCTTCCCCTCCGGCCACCGCGCCTGGCTGGTGACCCGCCGTACCGACATCACCGCGATCGGATCCAGCCGCAACTTCTCCCGGGACCTCACCTGCCCCGGCGGGCAGCGCATCGCCGGAGACGACTTCAACAGCGTGCCCGGCGGCATCTTCAACCTCGACCCGCCCGAGCACACCACCGTACGGCGCGTAGTGCAGCCGTTCTTCAGCCCGGCCGCCGCGACGGCCCTCAAACCCGCCATCGCCCTGGCCGCCTCCGACCTGGCGACCGCTCTGCGCGACGGTCCCAACCCCGCAGATCTGCACCGCGCCTACGCACACCCGCTCGCGGCGACCCTGGCCTGCGACCTCATGCGCGTGGCACCACGCCAACGCCGCAAGATCGTGCCCCGGCTGCGCTCGCAGGTCGACTACACGACACCAGCCGCCAAGATCGACACTTCCACCCGGTGGATGCTCGACTTCGCCGCCGAAGTCATCGAAGCCAAAAGGGCCGACTACGAAGACGGACGCGAACCGCGCGACCCGGTCGAAGCGCTGATCCGCGCCCACCACCAAGGGACCATCACCTCGGAGCATCTGCACGCCACGGTGATGTACCTGTTCGTCACCTCCGCCGAACCCGTCACCGGCCCGGTCACCACCGGCGTCTACACCCTGCTGCGACACGGCGACCAACTCGCGCGCATCCTGCGCGACCCCGGACTGTGGCCCACCGCAGTGGCCGAACTCCTGCGACTGCACCACAACGGCATGACCTCGATGCCCCGGCTCGCCCTGGCCGACACCGAACTGCACGGGGTGCGCATCCGGGCCGGCGACGCCGTCGTCACCCCCTGGGTCGCCGCGACCTGGGACCCGGAACACTACAAACAACCAGAGCGATTCCGCCTCGATCGCGGCACACGGGAGGACCCGGCCATCACCTTCGGTACCGGCCCCCACTTCTGCCTCGGCGTCAACATCGCCCGCCTGTACCTGCAGACCGCGCTCTCAACCCTCTTCACACATCTGCCGGACCTGGCCTTGGCGGCCAAACACGAGGACATCGCCTGGGAACCGGACACCTACCTGTTCACCCGACCGACGGAACTGCCCGTCACCTGGTCCTGAGCCCCCGGCCCGCACCTCCGACACACCTGCCCCCTGCCGCAGTCGGCCCGCTGGCAATACTGCGGCGTGGTGGTTTGACCAGCGCCTTGCTGAGGCGTTTCGTCGGCCCTGGGCCCGTGAGCGCCCGGCCGCGCGAAGGAAACAGCCCCGTTGATCCTTCGCCCAGGACCGGTCAGAAGCTCACTCTCATCAGCCGCTTCATCATTGTCGTGAGCCGTCGCCATTGCCGTCGGCCGTGCGGGGCCGGTCCGGCGTGGAAAGATCGCCATGAGCTCACCGAAGGCACTGGCCCGTACCGCCGACCGGCGCCGCAGCACTGGCGAGTTGCACCAAGCCCTCGCCCCGCTCCTGCCCGACGACGACAGCGTGCTGACCATCCCGGCGGCCCGGCATGAGGAGCAGGCGCGGCTGGAGGCGAAGGTCTTCCTCGGTCTCGGAGCGGTCGGCGGCCTCTCCGCGCACCCGCTCGGCATCGTCCGCCTGCGCCCGGAGCGCGACCGGCTCACCATCCGGGTGACCGACGCGCCGTATGTGGTGATGTGCTGGGCGGACCTTCTCCTCCCCTGCGCCAGCGGCGAACCCGGGGAACACCCCCTTGACCGCATCAGGGGCGTCCCCGGCCTTCGCTACCGCCGCGACCACGGCGGCATCCACCTCCACCGGCCGGACACGCCGACCCGGATCACACTCACCGGGTTCCCCGCCCATTGGCGGGATCGCATCACCGACCGGATGCACCGCGACTACGACCACCTCCTCCAGCAGCATCCCGACTGGACACCGGACGAACAGGCCGCGTACGCGTACGACACCCGCTGGCCCTACCCGCCCGGCCCGGTCTTCTCACCCCTCCTGCGCCGGATCCGGGCCACGGCCGGCCCCGGGACGGTGAACTCCACCAACGCCTGGACTTCGGAGGGCGGCTACCGGATGGAGGCCACCGACGGACCGCCGTGCCCCGACTTGATCCGCCTCCTCGGCGCCGGCCCCACCGGGGCCGGTTGGCAGGTCACTCACAAGCGCTGCACCTGCCGATGCGACCACGAGCACGACAGCTGCACCGTCGACTTCCTCGACCCGCCCACGGGAATCGCCATCCACTACGGCAATGGCCGTTGGGGGCCGGACCGCCGACAAGGCCCGCGACCAGCACATGGCCGAACTGAACGCCACAGCCTTCGATTGAGTACGGCCGGCCCGATGACGGTACGGGAGGGGCCCCGGTCGGATGGGGGCGCAGCGTCAGGCCATCGAGGACTGGATGTCCTCGGCCTCGGCCCACGCGGCGGGCGGTGGCAGAGTGCAGGATGCCCCCGTCGCTCTGGTCGCCCTGGGTTTGCTCGACGAACTCGGCGTGCCCGACGGAGGTGTAGCGCAGGGAGCGCCAGCGGGGAAGGTAGTCGGGGTGGTTCGCGAAGCGCTCGGCGGTAGACATGAGCCGGTTCCAGTTGGTCCACAGGCGCTGGCTGAGCCTGCGGACCTGCGCGGGCTCCCTGGTGTCGTCCCCGGTGGGCTCGATCTCCCAGGAGACCAGGTCGTCGCTGAGGGTGCGGCAGTTGTCGGCGATGGTCGCGGCGAGGTGGTCGGCGGCCCACCGGCCGTCGGTTCCCTCCGGCTGGGCGCTGGCGATTTCGCCCAGCCGTGCGGCGAGGAAGGCGTCGAGCGGTTCGATGTCGTCTAGGCGCAGGTCGTCGGAGAACTCCAGGGTCGCTGCGGGGGCGAGGAGATCGTCGCGGTGCGTCATACGGGGGTGTCCCTCCCTGATGTCCGGCAGCCGGGGTGACCCGTCGTCATA
Source organism: Streptomyces sp. NPDC087420 (assembly GCF_044744165.1). Taxonomy (NCBI): domain Bacteria; kingdom Bacillati; phylum Actinomycetota; class Actinomycetes; order Kitasatosporales; family Streptomycetaceae; genus Streptomyces; species Streptomyces sp. NPDC087420. Next base: position 201,659 of record NZ_JBIUXU010000001.1, on the reverse strand, counting down.
TCCCGTTCTGTCGCGTCGGACAAGGATTGTCCGACGCGATCACCCCTGTCCGCGCTTCGCGGACGCCTGTCCGCCGGATTGGCCGGAAAGGACGCCCGGATCCGCCGGACAACTCACGCGGATTCCTGGAGCAGAGCCCGATTCGGAACCACGGCCGCAGTCCCGGCCTCACGCGCCACGCGCTCCGTACGGGCCCGGTGCACAGCCGCTGCGTGGGAGACGTCGGCCTGGCGGCGGCGCTCGGTGCGGGGCCGGCCTGGCCCGCGCGGGTAGGCCGGCCCTGGCTCGGCCGATCAGGATCTTCGGAACGAACACCTCGTGAAGGCCGAGACAGCCCGGGACGTACGGCCCAAGAGCCGTACAGTGGCTGGAAGGATCGGCTCATGCTCATCACACCCCGGCCGGGAGCCGACCCTCGCAACGTCCTTCAGGCCCTCGGCGGTGCCCAGCTGACGGCGGACAACCTCCGTAGCTCCCACCGAGGCAGCGCCTACACCCAGCTCCTGGCCTATCTCGAATGGGCCACCGAGGCAGCTGGGGTCCTGCGTCATCAGGTCCGCGACGCCGACATCGACCACCTGGTGCTCACCCGCCGGTACCAGGCGCTCCTCGGCAGCTGCGGCACCCTCGCTGGAAGCGCCCAGCAACGTCTGATCAATGGTCTGGTGGCCCCTTGAACCAGAGGAGCGCACGCAGGCTCTCCAGGCAGCCGGCGAGGCACTGAAGGCGCAGATAGACCGGTGGAGTAAACCGGAGGCGCTCGTGGTCGCCGACTCCAGCTTCTACGTCCAGAACCCCGACAAGCTCGCCGACGCCGATCTGCACCAGATCCTGGACCTGCGGTCCCACGACGATGTCCGTCTTCTCTTCCCGATCACAGTTGTCGACGAACTCGACGGCCTGAAGGAGTCGGGCAAGGAAAGGAGCCGCTGGCGCGCGTCCCACACCCTCGGACTCCTGGACGGGATCCTGGGCGGGCGCACCTCCAGCGTCTGGCGGAGCGGAACCTCCTTCTTCTCCGACGACGGCACCGTGGAAATCCGAGGCCAGGTGAGCGTCGAAATCGTCCTCGATCAGCCTGGTCACGTACGGCTCCCCATCGCCGACGACGAGATCATCGATCGGGCTGTCGCCATCCAGTCGATGGCTTCGCGCGCCGTACGGCTGCTGACGTGCGACACCGGGCAGCACACACGGGGGCGGGCAGCGGGTCGGGAAGTGACCAAAATCCCCGCCAAGGACCCCGGTCCGGAACCGGACTGGGCCTCTCAAGGCAAGCCGGGCCATGGTACGAGGCAGAAGCGTCGTGACCGTGCGGCCGCACAAGCAGCCGGAGAATCGGACGTGTTCCCGGCTTCCTGAGGACCCTCGCGAGCCAACCTCCCAGGCCGGAGGATCTCTGTGCCCGGAACCCGTACGCCGGGGCGGTCCAGGGCCCGCAGCAGCTCGGGCTCCCACCCGGCGCGCGGGGTGTCGTAAGCCAGCAGGCCGGAGGCTTCGAGGGCGTCGAGCTGCACCTGGTGCTCGACGCCGAGCCGCTGTCTCCGAGGTCTTCGCCGGACCGGTAGGCGTAGCCAGGGCCGGGGCTACCGGGGTGACGTCGGCCGGGCCGGGCGGGGATACGGCACCGGGCATGCGGGCCTTCGTCGTCCAGGCCGTTGCCTCCGGGCACACGGTGAGCCGGCACGAGTCCGGTTCCTACGACACGGCGGTGACGTGCCCGGCGAGGTCGATGGCCGCCCACCGCTCCCGCAGCGAGGCGCTGGCGGCCGGGAACTCGCAGGCCCGTTCGGTGATCAGCGCGCCGATCGCCGGCCGCCCTCTCAGGCCGTATCCGTCACCAACTCGCTTGGTCGGCAAGGCAGTTCAACCGCCTCTCGCAAGTGATCTTTGCCATCGTTCCCGCTGGCTGTAGCGCTATGACCGATCGTCGTTGATCTTGTAGCGCCTGCCCTTGTCAGATGTTGTGCGCATGACGAAAAGGATCGACATGCGTAAGCACCGGGAGCGACCTGGAGGATGAGTAGCTAGCGGCGGAGGACGGTGAGTTCTCGGAGGACCCTGTGCCGCGTCAAGATATCGCCCGTAACGCACATAGGGCACATAGGGCACACCCGCCAAAGCCGCAGGTCAGCGGCCCTTTACGGCAAATTTATGGATCGCCACGCACTCCACGTGGTGGGTCATCGGAAACATGTCACCCTGGACACAGGCGGTAAAATTGCAGGTCAGAGAGCCATTCTGGTCTCGAACGAGGGCCAGCGGGTGCTCGGAGCGTCAAACGAGCGTCACGGCCGCAAGAAGGACCGATGCCTGCGCGTGCGTTCCAGGGTGGTCACCGCGGCCCAGCCCCCGGCATCCCCACTGCCTCGCCGATCCTCTTGGCGGTCTTCCCCATCCTCATCCCGTGTTGGGGGTAATGGACCGCTTCTCCCCAGTCATAGATGACAGGGCCGTTTTACGCGGCGCCCGAGGACGTTGCCGCAGGCGCCCCGCCCCCCCTCCTCACACGGCACCGACCAGAACATCCAAACAGCCCCCACTGACAATCACCCTGACCTGCAACGACGTTGCCACCTGCCTCCCCTCACCACCGGAGGCGTTAGGCTCAGCAGATGACGACCAGCAACCCGAAGCAGCAGGCCAAGGAATTGCAAAGCACCGCCTAAGCTGCAGGTCAGGAAGAGTCCTCCCCGCCAGCGCGGGGGTGTCCCTCTGACGGCGACCCCCCGTCAGATTGGCGGGAAGTCCTCCCCGCCAGCGCGGGGGTGTCCCGTCGCCGCTCTCCTCGCCGACCCCGCCTACGACGTCCTCCCCGCCAGCGCGGGGGTGTCCCGGAGTTTCAGGGGGGCGAGGAGAGTCCCGCCGAGTCCTCCCCGCCAGCGCGGGGGTGTCCCGGATCTCGCCGGGCGTGAACGGCCATGCGGGTTGTCCTCCCCGCCAGCGCGGGGGTGTCCCGGACGTCCGCCGGATGATCACCGCGGCGATCGCGTCCTCCCCGCCAGCGCGGGGGTGTTCCGCGGAAAAGGGGCTGGAGCGAGGTTCCGCCGAAGTCCTCCCCGCCAGCGCGGCACCAAGGCGGCGCTTCCTCATCTGGTCAGGGCAGCCGAAGGGGAGCCGCGGCACACCGCGGACGTGGTGAACATCAGCTCCTCGGCCGGACGGGTCGCCCGCGGGGGTACGGCTGTGTACAACCTGACGAAGTTCGGAGTGAACGGCTTCAGCGAAGCGCTGCGGCAGGAACTGCAGCCACTTCGCGTCCGGGTCAGCGTGATCGAACCGGGCACCGTCGACACCGAACTCGCCTCTCATACCCGCGAAGAACTCCGCAGCCGAGTTGAGGCTCAGACTCAGGCTATCGAGAGGCTCCAGCCGGAGGACATCGCCGACGCTGTCGCGCACATTGTCGGCAGTCCACGACGCGTCGCCGTGAACGAGGTCTTCGTCCGTGCTGCGGACCAGAGCTGGTAAGACAGCCGCCGGGACCCACCGTCCACCGGAATCGCCAGCGCCGACATCGAGTCGCAGACCGCCGACGGGCACGCGCGCGTTTATGTACGCATCGACGGCACCCAGACGGCCCGCCGAATGCGTGCACGGGAGGGGTTCTGGCGCCGCGGCGGTATTCAGTCGGTCTGGGACTTCGCTGACCCGGACCACGCAGGCATCGGCACCGTCCCTTACGTCCGCACGCCCCACTTGCCGGCCTCCGTCATCCGCGTGCAGAACGACCCCGTCGCGGTCCAGGACGGCAATTTCGTCCTGGAGGAGGGCGAGTGCAGCCAGAACGGCGCGCTCACCCGGTGCCCGGAGAGGCCCTACGACTCGGAGAACCCGACCGACGCCGGGTACTGCGGAGCTGGCGCGGCGCCTCGCCAGTTTCTTCAACGGGCAGGACTGCGAGTGCGGGCCAGCAGAAGGGCGATGTCGTCGTCCAACAGCTCTCGCATTGCCGCATCGGGGATGACGGAGTCCGATTCGCGGTGTGGCTTCGGAGACATTGCCGTGATCACTTCTGTGCAGAGATCTTTCAGTGGGATCCCGGGATGTGCGAGGGCCAACTCGAGTCGATTCAAGCCTTCATCAAGGTCGGCGCCGCGGGACTCGATGAGCCCGTCGGTGTAGAGGGCTATGACGGTGCCCTCGGGTAGTTCGATCGACAGGGACTCGTACGCGTCGAGGCCCATGCCGATCGGTGCTCCGGAGGGCAGTTCGGGGAAGGTGACGCCGCCGTCCGGGTGGAGCAGTGCGGGTGGCGGGTGTCCCGCCCGTGCCAGGGTGCAGATCCGGGTGACGGGGTCATAGACCGCGTAGACGCAGGTGCCGCCCATGGTCTGGGACCACATGCCGGATCCGCCGTCGTCTTCGGCGTCCTGTTCGGTGAGACGGACGACGAGGCTGTCGAGTCTGGAAAGAAGTTCGTGGGGCTGTAGGTCCATCTCGGCAAGGGTGCGGACAACCGTACGGAACTGTCCCATCCGCGCGGCCGCGTTGATGCCGTGCCCGACGACGTCTCCGACCACCAGCGCGGTCCGGCCGCGGGGAAGCCGAATCACGTCGAACCAGTCGCCTCCGACGCCCTCGTGTGTGTCGGCCGGCTGATAGCGCGATGCGACCTCGAGTGCCTCGCCGCCCGCGAGATGGTGGGGGAGCAAGTTCCGCTGGAGTGCCAGTGAGGCGGCCCGCTCGCGGGTGAATCTGCGGGCGTTGTCCAGACTCAGTGATGCCCGCCCGGCGATTTCCTGGCATAGGAGCAGTTCGTCCCGCGAGAACGAAAGGGGATTGTTGTTGCGGACGAACACCGCTTCACCGAGGAGTGTGCCGCGCGCCTGGAGCGGGACGATGATCAGGGAGTGCATACCGGTCGCGCGGATGGTGCCCAGGCGGTCCGGGTCTTGGTCGAGCCAGGTGCCTGGAGAGGTGTCGAGGACCGGCTCGTAGTGGGCCTGTCGGGAATACAGGGCACGGGTGAACGGGGAGGACGGGGGGACGTAGACCGCATCCCCGATGTTCCAGAGGGACTCAGGCATTCCCGGATGGACCGAGGCCGCTCCCGCACGGCGGAACACGGGAACACGCTGGTCAGGGGAGGTGAGACGCTGAAGGGGCTCACCTCCGAGCGGGACTGATTCGGCGAGGTCGACCGTGATGTAGTCGGCCAGCCGTGGCACTGCGAAATCGGCCAGTTGCTGAGCGGTCGTCATGACGTCGAGGGTCGTGCCGACGGACGTGCTTACCTCGCTAAGCATAAGAAGGTTCCTGCGGCGTTGGGACTTGCTGGCGTCCGCCGCCATGCAGCACACACCCAGTGGTCGTCCGTCAGCGTCGTCGAGGCGGAAGTACGTGCAGGAGAAGACGCGCTCCTCGTCCGAGCCTGGGACGGGCCACCCCTGCTCGCGCTCGATCACCGGCACCCCTGTTTCGAACACCTGCCGGATCAGGGCCTCAACGGTCTCACTCTCGCTGCCGGGCCACAGCTCCGTGGGCGCGCATCCCACCCGCTGGTTGTTCGCCCACCGGTCCCAGCGCGCAGTTTCCTCGTTCACCCAGACGTATCTCCCTTCACCGTCACAAATCGACACGGCGATCGGTGAGCGAGCCAGCAGCGCGGCGCCAAGAGGCGCTTGCGATGGCGTGTCGGGAAGCGCTTCGGTGAGAGCCGTAGCAGTTACCAACCAGTCGGTCGGGCCACCGCCGAACAGGGGGAACGCCTTGATGGATACCCGGACTCCCACGCCGTTGCTACGGCGCAGTTCCGTCATCCCCGACCACTGCTCCCTCAGCCGCGCCCGTCCGGCCCACTCCGCCAAGCCCTTAGCCGCGAAGCGCGGCGCCAGCAAGAGGTCGGCGGAGCGGCCGACCACCTCCGCGGCCCTGTACCCCAGAAGTTCCCTGGCCCCTTCCGTCCACCCCCTGACGATTCCCCGAACATCCACGGTCGCCACAGCCGCACCCATCCGAGTGGGTTCCGATGTTCCGCCTGTCGGGTCGGTCATCACTCTGCCTCCCGTCGGCTCGTCCTTTTCCAGCCGGCACTCCTTCGTCCAACAGCTTTTCGGGCCGGGTCCGCCGGAAAAGTGGGCACGCTTGTCGAATCATTGAACCAGTAGGGCTCGCGTTGAATCCGGCCCCCACAATGATATTTCTGCATGCACCCACCGAGTCCAAAGATCATTACAACTATCGACGGCAACGAAAACAGCCCCGTCGCGGTTTCCGCGACTACCTGGTCCCCCTGCCTCGGCCGACGGCCTGTCCAAGGCCGTTCGCCGCCTTGGTGCCCACTACGAGCACGGCCATTGATGTGCCTGGAAAGAAACAGCCGACCAAATTCTCGAATGTTGCACACTCATACGCCGAGACCTCATTCACACGACATCAGCCGTTCAGGATTGCCTGGGCGACCTCGTCGGGGTGGGTCAGCAGGCCCTCGTGGGTTCCAGGAACCATGACGGGTTCCTTGCCCAGCCGCGCCGCGAACTCGGTGCCGGGCTGGGGAAGCGCATGGTCGTCCTCGCCAAGGATGTAGAGCGAGGGAATGCCGAGCTCGGCCACCCCGGGGACATCGAGTGCGTCCAGGAAGTAGTTGCCGGGCAGCGGGGTCAGCAGCTCCGACACCAGACGCTGCGTTTCCTCCTCGACGTCCTGCATGAAGATGCCCTGGACGAACTGCAGCGAGGGTGAGATTGAGCGCGTCGGAGACGCGTCGATCAGCCCTCGCAGCATCGCCGCGGCCTCCGGAGGGTTGTCGTCGACCAGCGACCTGCCGCGCACAGGGACCTGGGCGGCGTAGTGGACCACCTTGGTGACCTTGGCCGACAGCCGGTATGCGGCTCCGGCCGCCGGATATCCGCCCCAGCTGTGAGCGACGAGAGTCACATCGCTGAGGCCCAGCCTCTCCACCTCGGACACCACGTGGTCCACCGCGTCCTGGAGTCCGATTCCCGAGGGATCGTCGCCGTCGCCCGTGCCAGGAAGCGTGAGACAGAAGGCGCGGTGCCCGGCGGCACGCAGCCGCTCGGCGACCGGACGCCAAGACCACCCACCATGCCAGGCACCTGGGATGAGAACATAAGTAGAGGCTTTCCCGCTCATTACAGATCCTCACTAATTGAAGGTTCACCCTCAGTAAGACTGTGGATGACTACTCAAATCCGGGTCAGGTGAGCGCGATAGTGAAGGGGGAATCGGCTCTCGTCCCGCCTTTCCGGTGTTTTCGCCTGCGATTCGGAGCTCCGGTGTTATCCGGCCGGTCGACGGTAGGCGCCGTACCACCAGATGCTTCCGAGCTCGCGGGCCAGCGCGGCGTCGCCGCTGCCGTCGTCCACACTGATGTGGCGGGCGATGGCCTGAGCTCCGCCCCAGACGATGACCCGGCTCGCGGTCACGGCATCAAGGTCGGCCGGTGTTGCGCCGGCCCGCTGCTGCTCCAGGAGCGTCGCGAGGACGGCCTCGTCGAACCCCTCCAGATCGGCCGCGTAGAAGTCCCGTACTGCCGCGTCGTAGGAGGCGACCTCTCGCACCGCGGACAGCACCGGATGGTGCGCTCGGTGCAGGGCGAGCACGCCTTCGAAGAACCTCGCGTACCGCTCCGCGCCGTCTTCGCCCGCTCCTGGGTCCCACTGCTGGGCCAAGCCCAGCGAGGCGTCCCGGACCTGTTGTGCCAGCCGCTTGAGGATGTCCGGCTTTCCCGGGAAGTACGCGTAGAAGGTTGCCCGTGACACATCAGCCTCCTCAATGATGCGCTGCACGCTGAGGTCCGTGAAGGACTCACCCGCACCGAGCAGTCTTTCCACCGCGGAGAGCAGCTTGGCCTCCGTCGCCGCGGACCGGCGTTGGTGATCATCGCTTCGCCGTCGCGTCACCGACGTCATGTTCGCCTCCCAGGATGGTGGCGGATCGGGCCGGACCAACAGGATGCCGGTCCGGCTGAGCATCTGAGCACCAGCATACTGGATGTTCATACACGATGTTCAGTGGTGCGCGCCTTGACTGCGGCGCAGAGGGCACGTGGTCTTCCGAAGATCCCTGTGCGTACGTGAGGTCGTCAGCGGGCAAGTGAAGGGATGCCTCCCGGGAGAGGCATGCTCACCGGGTGGGCGCGGTGGGGCCGTGGTTTTTCAGAACTCGATGACGAGGCGGCCTCTGACGCCGCCGGCCGCGAGGAGACGGTGTGCCCGAGAGGCATCCTCGGGTGGGAAGCGGGCGGCGACGCGGAGGGTGAGGGCGCTCGTTTCGGCGAGTCGGCGCAGGTGGTCGAGCTTGTCGCGGCGTCCGTCGTAGGCGTGGACGAAGGCCGGGACGAGCGTGATGCCCAGCCGCCTGGCGGCCTCGGCGAACGCCCGCTGGTCCGGCAGTTCGCGTACGTACGCCAGGGCGCCGCCCGGGCGGATCGCGCCGGTCAGGGGTGCTCCGATCACGGCGGCGTCGACGACCGCGTCGACGCCGGCGGGCACGAGGGCCCTGAACAGTTCGGCGATGTCCGGGCCCCGGGCGACCACCTCGTCGGCGCCGAGCGCGGCGACAAGGTCGGCGTCGTGCGGTGCGGTGTCGGCCAGCACGTGGTGTCCGGCGGCCTTCGCGAGCTGCACGGCGTACCCTCCCACCGCGCCCGCCGCCCCGGTCACCGCGAGGGTGCTCCCCGGCGTCAGGCGCAATTGGTCAAGGGCATGCAGGGCGGTGAGGCCGTTCATCGGGAGCGTCGCGGCCTCGGCATGGGTGCTGCCGACCGGGGCGCGTACCACCCAGGACTCCGGGAGCACCACCCACTGTGCGTACCCACCGCCTTCGGGACGGGTCGGGTTGACCATTGCCATGACCCGATCGCCGAGTGCGAGATCGGAGCTTGCGCCGGAGCCGATCTGGTCGACCGTGCCTGCGATGTCCAGGCCGGGGATGACCGGTTCCGTCCCGGTCAGCCGCACGAGCGAGGTGCCCGCGGCGATGAGAGTGTCCACGGGGTTGACGGCCGCGGCCCGCACACGGATGCGCACCTCGCCCTCACCCGCGTGCGGTGTGGGCCGGTCGATGATCCGCAGCACCTCGGGGCCGCCGTACCGCAGAAGTCCTACCGTCTTCATTGGCGCTCCTTCTCAGTCTTCGAAGGCGCCCGGGAGTCGCGGGACGCCTGCAGGTCAGGTGGTCGATGCTCCGCAGCGCCGACAGGCCGGCTCGGAGGCCGGCCGGTCGGCCTCTGGAGAGTCAATTCACCGCCTGGGTGCTGCCCGTCTCCGCAGCGCGTTCGATCGCGTCGATGAGGCGGTGTCGCGCCAGGGCGTGTTCGAAGTCGGGCACGGTGTGCGTGCCTTCGGCGAGGTCCCGGGCCAGCGCGGCATAGAGCCGGGCGACGTTCGCGGCGACGGTGCCCCGCAGTTCGGCCGGGATGTCCTCGGTGTAGGACGCGGGTAGGTCAAGAGGCTTCACCGCGCTGTCCGTTCCCCGCCCGCCGGCGAGCTCGAGCTGAGCGACCTGCATATTGCCCCATGCGGAGGTCAGTACCAGGTCGCCTTCCGAACCGTTGATCTCCCAGCGGAAGTTGTCACCGCGCGACGCGCCGCCGCGGTAGAAGACAGAAGCGGCAGCCCCGCCCCTGAGAGTGCCGATGACGGCGACCTGGTCGGCGACCGTGACCGGGACGGTGCGCCCGCTTCCGGCGACCGCGGCCTCCTTGCGGCCGACAACCAGGTTGCCCGCCACCGTGTCGAACTCGCCCAGGACGAAGTGCAGCGGGTCCAGGGCGTGGAGCGTCGGTGAGGTCAGCGGGCTGGCGCCGTTGGCGTTGTCGTACCAGTAGACCTGGCTCTCCTCGGCCTCCGCTCCCCAGGCCATGCCGGAGCCGGTCATCGTGGTTCCGAGGACCTCGCCCACGTAGCCGTCGCGCACCAGGTCGCGGGCCAACCGCACCTCGGGGGCGTACCGTCCCTGCAACCCGGCCACCGTACGGACGCCGGCGGCCCTGGCCAGCTCGGCGAGCTTCTCCGCCTCGGTCAGACCGTTCGCCAGCGGCCACTCGCTGTAGACGGTCTTCCCCGCCGCGAGCGCCGCCGCGACGATGCCCAGGTGTTCGGTCACCTTCACCGCCACCACGACCACATCGACGCCGGGGTGCGCGATGAGTTCCTCATGATTGTCGTACGCTGGCACGCCGTGCTGCACGGCGGCGGCCTCTGCCGAGCTGGGGCGAGAGGTGCTCACGGCCCGCAGTTCAAAATCGGGAGACGTGGAGAGCACCGGGAGGTGCGCCAGGGACGCCCATCCACTCGTGCTGCCGCCAATAACACCGACACCGGTCGTCTTCATAGTGATCCTTTCACCCTCTTATCTTGAACGTTCAATCCACAATTTGGGCAGGACTGCACCCGCAAGACCGCGCCCCGAGAGCCGTCGGCCGATCTCTCAGTCGAGGCAGTTCAGCGCGACCTCCGCAGAGCGCATCAGCGTGGCGCGGTCGGGGTCGATCGCCGCCATCACCCGTAGGCCCTGGAGGTTGGTCACCAGGAATTTCGAAAGGTCGGAGGCGCTGCGGTCGCCCGGAATCTGCCCTCGCACCTGCCCCTCGGCTATCACGTCGAACAGTGCGAGCTCCAGCGCCTGCGTGGTCGATCGGAGCCGCGTGGCCACCCGGTCGTCATCCCTCGCCCGTTCCATTGCGGCCGCCACGATCAGACAGGCCCGGCGCCGACCGTCCCTGGCGATCTCGTCGACAGCGCTGACGAAGACCGCCCGGACGACCTCCCGGGCGTCGCCGCGGGCGGAGCGCAGCAGGTCGGTCAGCGGCAAAGCGTACCGCTGCCGATACAGGTCGAGCGCCGCGAGATAAAGGCCCTCCTTGCTGCCGAAAGCCGCGTAGATCGACCCGCTCCCCAAGGAGGTGGCCTCGGCGAGATCCCGCATCGAGGTGCCTTCGAACCCCGTACGGCGAAACGCCTCCATCGCCGCCTCGACGGCGGCGTCAGTGTCGAACTCCCGAGTGCGTGCCATGTCCTCAACGTACCCTATCTGGAACGAACGACAAAGTATGGGGCCGGTCACTTGTCTGAACCGAACCTCGACGCCACCGCACCACACCGCATGCGGCCGGCTCGACATACGGCCCGTACACCGCGCGGCAGAGTCCACACCAGGAACCCCCCTCGGCACCCCGGCGAGCGTCTCGACGAGCCGAATACTCCGTTCGGCCGCAGACTGAGATCCGGCGGGGGAGTTGATCCCTACCGAAGACGACGCAGACGTCGGCGGCCAGCAAGCGCCCGGGAGCGTGACCGAAGCGCCAGGGCGGCGCAGATATTGGCTGGGAGATCAAGGAGGAGCTGATGGGGAAGAACTTTGTGATGATTCCAGGCGCTTGGCACGCCGCGTGGTGCTGGAGGCCGGTCGCCAAACGACTGCGTGCCGCTGGGAACACAACGCTGGCGCTCACCATGCCGGGTTTGGGGGACGACGAGGAAACTACCGGTCTGCATCTGCAGGACGCCGTCGACCATATTGCCGCAGAGTTCCAGCGCCGCGATCTTACCGACGTGACGCTCGTGGCGCACAGCTGGGGCGGCTACCCCATGACGGGCGCCGCTCACCGGGTGGCGGACCGCCTTGCCAAGATCGTCTACTGCAGCGCCTTTGTGCCGCTCCGGGGCAAGAGCGCACGCGCGGAGCTGGCCGGCGAAGGGGCCGCCGCGATCCGCGATGAGGGCATCCGCGTCTCCACCGAGGGGCCGGCCTGGCTTCCACCGTGGGAATTCGCGCGGGAATCGCTCATTCAGGATGAACCTGAAGCGGTACAGCGCCTGGTGTGGGAGCTGCTGACACCGCAGCCGGCCAACTACGGAGCCGAGGCGCTCGATGTCCCGGATGTAACGACACTTGGGATCCCGGTGGCCTACGTCCTCAGCGAACACGACCTCGGCCTGGGCACGCCGGAGGCGGGCGCACGATTCGCCGCACGCCTCGGAGTGCGGCCCATCATGGTTCCCGGATCCCATGAGTCCCTGCTCACCCATCCCGACGAGGTCGCTCACGCCCTCATGGAGGCTTAAAAGAGCGTTTTGTTCCGGCAGGGGTGTTTGGTAACGCCGACCAGCCGGTCAAGGTCTGGGAGATCACGTCGACGCGGTTGGGGTGCCCTGAGGCTGCCGGGGTCGATGTCGCCTGCTGAGTGGATCGCGTTCATGCCTCTGCCCCAGCCCGATGATCTAACGTCGCTGATCCTGCGTACCGACTTCGGTGACGACGGGGCCTGGGATGCGGTGCGTATCGCACTCGACGCTGCTGGCGAGTATCCCCATGCCACGTATGTCAGCGACGTTCGCTTCGCTGCCGTGGATGTCCAGGAGCTGCTGGACGAAGAAGCTGCTGCGGAAGAAGACGACCGGATCATCGACTTGTTCCTTGCGGACGCGACCACGATGGAGGATCCGGATCATCCTCTTTTGGCCGTGGACCTGTCGGACGAACCTGGGCGAACGTTCAGGGTTCCGGCTCAGTGGTTTCCTGACGTGTCAGCCAACCTCAGCATCGCCAATATGGACTTTGCGGACTTCGCCGATGCCGCTGATGAATCAGGAACTTTCCGCGGCTTTGACGGGGGCTGACGCCTCACCGCTGAGGCACGCGGGGTGAGCTATATGTCGCGCCAGTTCAGCGTGGCTTCACGCGTGAGTCTGCGGCTCATCAGGTCGATCATCGCGATGCGGATCATGGCTTCGGAGCGGTGCGGGTGGGTTTCGTAGTCGCGGGCGAGGCGGCGGTGATTCATGAGCCAGCCGAACGTCCGCTCGACGACCCAGCGCCGCGGGATGACCTTGAAGCCCTTCTGGTCCGGGTCGCGGCGGGTGATCTCGATGTCGATGCCGAGGGTGGCGCCGTGGTCGATGGCCTTGGTTCGATAACCGCTGTCGGCCCATGCCTGGGTATTTCACACAAATACCTTGCTTGGCTTCACAGAACTCCCAGCACGGATTCGTCCGGGCTGGGAGTTCTTCGTGTGTGGGGGATCTTGTTCGGCAGAGGCCCGGCGGTGGAGCCTGACGGCGTCGTTTGGCCGGTTCATCCCATTGGTGTTGGTGGGACGGTCGGTTCGCCTCGGGCTTCTGACGTCTCGTTGCTGCTGTCCGGGGGCATGCCGGGATGACTCGTTGTGCGGGTGTGGGTGGTTCGGGTTGGGAGCCCGTCAGCCGGGTGGGGCGCCGTCGACAAGTGCCGTGAGGCTGGTGGTGCGGCGGCGGGCGCGGGTGCGTGGTCCGGGTACTGCTGGTTCCGTTGTCTCTTCGCCTGTGAACGTGACCCAGGGGTCGGGGAGTTGGCGTTTGGTGTGCCAGGCGCGGAGGAGGGTGTGGTTGAGGCCGGCGAGGGCGAAGGCGATGAGGATGCTGTTCTTGGTGGTGCCGAAGACGCGGGTGAAGCCGCGGTCCATGTGGAGGCGGTGGGTCTTGATCTCGGCGTTGCCTGATTCGATGGCGGCGCGGCGTCCGTAGTCGGCTGCCCAGGCGTTGGTGCCCCAGACGGTGCGCTGGCGGGTCCAGGCCATGACGTCGGGGCTCAACGTGATGGTCTTCCCGCACGCGCACTGTGCGCCGATGCGGCAGGTGGTGGTGGGGCGGGTGTGCGGGAGGCGCATGGAGGTGGGGTGGTTGGGGCAGCGGAGGTGTCCGGCGAGTGCGGGGCCTTTGAGGCGCTGGTAGCCGTCGGTGTCGGGGCGGCTGTGCGGGGTGAAGGCGTAGGCGGCGCGGTGGTCGTAGCGGGCACGGAGCTCGGTCTTTTCCGCACTGCGCATGCCGATGGGGAAGCCGGGCAGGTCCCGCAGCGGGTGCGGGAGGGCGTCGGTGAAGACGGTGCCGTCGATGATGACGGTCCCGGCCAGGGGCCCGGGGTGGGTGCCGCGCTGGTTCGGGTGGAGGTCGATGACCGGCTCCAGGCCGCGAGCGCGGACGGGGTGGGCCCATCGGGCGGGGGTGCAGAAGGAGTATCCGCGGTCGGCGATGACCTCCCTGGTGTGCGGGCGGCGGGCGAGGTGCTGCTCGATCAGGCTGATGCCGGCGTCGCCCTTGTGGGATCCGGCCACGGCGAGGTGCATTGCGGTGAACACGAACGGCACCTCGGGCGCGCGGGCGCCGAGGGCGCGGGCGTTGACGGCGAGATGGAGATCGTGGCCGCAGAAGACGTTGCCGGGTGAGGCGTTGGTGCCGGAGTCAAGGAGCGCAACGAACCTGACAAAACCTTCTCCGAATGCTCCGTCGTGGGCAGCCCCAAGGTCATCACCAACATCGCGGCGCTGCTGTCCCTGCGCGACCTTGGCCGTACCGACCCCGCCGTCCGTGTACCCCCGCTCCTCATCATCGACTCCCCCCTCGCCGACCTCGGAGCCGTCGACCGATCCACCAGACACCGCCTCATCGACACCCTCATCGACGTTGCCTCCGACGGCTACGCCTGCCAGATCATCGCCGCCACCAACGACCTCCTGCCCCACCCCTACTCTGGCGTTCGCGAAATTTCCGTCAACACCGACAACCGGCTCTTCGACCACGCACCCCGCAGCGACACCTGAACCACCAGCCTGCTCGAAGCACGCTGGGACGACATATAGATATCGCCGAGGTTCGCATCGATCTCGCCTGATAGTCGAACTGCCGCCGCTCGCGCCCACACCCGAGGGCCTCTTGCAGCTCGCCCCATTGGCGGATGCGGGCAGAGTCGCGCGGGCAGAAGCGTCGACCGCCAGCGCCCGCGAACTCAACCTCTTTCCGTGTGGGCCGCCCCTGCATGCTGTGGTGGCCGATGTCCAGACATCGTTGCCGCGCGGCCGCCCGAGAGGGTCCTCTGGGACTTTTCTGGGACTTCCGGCTTCATCAACCGGCACGAGCGTGAAACAACTGAAAGGCCATTCGCGCAGGTCAGCGACCAAACCCCTCTCATCGTGGCAGGTCACCGCGCTGGCTGGTCTCTTCCGCGACATCTGAGGAGCGAACGCCGCGACACCCCGTCCGACCCTGTTTCGTCATGGGGCGGACGGGATGCGGTCGCATCTGTGGGGCCGCACCCGGCGTGCCTGCCCTGCTCCGCGCCTTCGGCGGACGACCGTCCTCGGGTCCGCGACGCGGTACGTGAGCCGGCGAGGGCGCTATAGGGGCACTCCGGCGTCTTCCGATCGACGTCACGTGCAGGATTCGAGGTGCCGGATGCCAGGGAAGAGACTCTTCCACAGCTCTTGGCTCACGCTCTCGGGGTGATCGGCGCAGAGCGCCTTGTGGATGCGGTCGGTGTCGAGGTCGAGCAGAAACGTCTGTTCCGGCTCGTCGCTCGATGCCCGCTTCGGCAGAACAGCGATGACGGGACGCTTGCCGGGGAGGAGTTCGGCCTTTTCCGCCACGTCAAGGGTCACCCGGCTCGGTGTCTGCCATCGGCCGTCGGCTCCGATGTCCCAGATCCGGTACGGAGCGCTGGTGATCATCTGGGATCCGTCCGGACTCAGCTCAAAGGTGTCGATGGGGCGGTCGAAGCGCATCGGCGCCTTCGGCCGGGGGTGGCGGGGGTCCGTGAGGTCGACCAACTCGACCGTCCCGTCACTGAGTGCCGTCGCCAGGGTGTTGCCGTCGTCGCCGGCCGAGTAGTAACCGCCGTCGGTGGCCTCGAGGCTGCTGAGTTCCCGAGGCCGCGTCACGTCGGAAATGTCCCACACCTTCACGGTCTCGGCGACCGAGTCGGTCAGCAGCAGGCCGGACTTGGCGAAATAGGAGGAGGCTTCCCCGGCAGCCGCGTCCACCAGCCGCTTTCCCTGGCGAGGATGCGCGGGATCGGTGAGGTCCCACAGTCGCAGATCGGAACGCTCCAGTGTGATCAGTGTCCTGTTCCCCGCGAACCAGAGCGCTCCCGAGGTCATCAGCTTCAGGTCCACGTTCACGGTCATCACTGCCCGCCGTAGCGGGTGGGCCCTGTCCCTGATGTCCCAGAGTTCGACACGTCGCCCGCCCCCCGCACCGATCGCGAGGGTCGAACCGTCCCGGCTCACCGCGGTCAACGGGTCAGCGGTTTTGAAGGGGATGTCGGCGCGCGGCACGGGAGCGCCGTTCTCCCCGAACTCCCAGAGCCGGAACGTATGCGAGTCCGTTCCCTCGATCCACCGGTGCCCCAGCAGCACGGGCGCCCCTGCGCCGGGAAGGAAGTACCGGGCTTCCCACTGCTTCGGCACCTCGAACCTCAGGCGAGGGCTGGCGGTCACGCCGGTTTTTTTGTCCATCGCACCGATGTCCCAGACCTGGCTCGTCAGCTCGAATTTCTCGTCCGCCGATCTGGTGACCATCAACGTGCCGTCCCTGCTGACGGCCTCCGTACCCGGATCCCCCACCGCCAGGCTGCCGTCGGCGGCCGGTGCGGGCGGACGCTGCGGCCAGATGCGGACGGCGCCCCCCACGTCCCCCGCGGCGAGGGAGGTGCCGTCCCGGTTGTAGGCGACCGCCTGGACCGCTTCCCCGCCGGGCACCCCGGTGAGGGTGTCGTCGTACAACGAGGTGTCCTCACGGCCGACCTTGCGCAGCGCGACCCCCGCGTCCCTGTCGGCCGCGGCGAGGATCCCACCGTCCGGCCGGAAACTGAGCGAGGGCTTCTCCTGGCCGCTCACCCCTCCCCACACGCGCTCGTAGTCCTCCGCTTTGACCTTCCGTAGCGTGCGCCCTCCCCGGGCGTCCCACCATTCCAGCCGGTCCTGGGCGCCTGTGGTGACGAGCAGGTCGCGTCTCGGATGGAATGCCACGGCCCACAAGGTCTCCGTGGGGGCGGTGGCCCGCAGGACCGGCCTGGCCGGATCGGTGGTGTCCCACAGTTTCACCTCGGCCGGCAGCTCAGCCTTTCGGCCACCCCTGCCGTGCGCCGTGGCGAGCAGGCGCCCGTCACGGCTGAACGAGAGGGAGATCAGAGCGACCCCGGCAGCGCTGACGACGCGCTCCGCCCGCAGCACGGGGGCGGTCGGCGCGGACAGGTCCCACAGCCGGAGCTTGCCCCGGTCGTAGCCGCCGGCCAGAGTCTTCCCGTCAGGGCTGAAGGCCGCGGTGAACGCGACCCGGGAGGTCGTGGCGTGGAACCCGACCCGACGCGGGGCGTACGGGTCGGTGGTGTCCCACAGACTGAGCCGGTCCGGCGCCAGCACCGCCAGGAGTCGTGACGAGGGGTGGAAGGCGATCGCCGCGTTCTTGCCCGCCTCGATGGCCTTGGCCTTGCGTGGCCGGGCCCCGCGCCTCATCTCCCACAGCTGGACCCGTCCACCGCGCTGGCTGGTGGCGAGTACCCGGTCGTCGGCGCGGAAGGTGACGTTGAGGACGGCCTTGCGGGTGCCTCGCAGTTCCACCGGTGCCAGGGTGGTGTACGCCGCATAAAGACTGGAGCGGGTCTCGGTGGTCCGCGCCGTCCCGTAGGCGGCAAGACTCAACTGCAGGGCTGTCAGAGGGTCCCGTTCCCGCATGGTGTCGGCCTGCGCAGCGACCCGCCGGGCGATCAGGTCGGTCTCCCGGCTCTCGGCGTCCTTCTGCGCACCCCGGGCCGTCACGGCGAGCAGGCTCGCCACCACGGCGAGGGCAAGGACCACGGCTCCGACCGCCGTCAGTGTGCGCCTCTTCCTTCGCTCCGCCCGGTCGCCGGCCCGGAGGAACGCGTCCTCCACCGGCCGCATCGGAAGGACCTTCCCGACGTCCGCGGTGAGTGACCTCGCCGCGGCGAGGTGTCTGCCCGCGTACAGGCCGCCCGCCGGCCGGCCGGACTCCTCCCAGGCGTCAGCCGCGTCGGCCAATCGCCGCCGTACCAGTAGTCCGTCGAGATCGGCGTTGATCCACTCCTGGAGGAGGGGCCAGCCATGGAGCAGCGAGTCGTGGCACAGCTGCGCCTCACCGTCGTCGACGATCACCAGTCGGGCGTCCACCAGCCTGCGGAGGAGTTCCCCGGCGTTGTCGCCCAGTTCTTCGGTGCGGACCCGGCGGCGGACCGCCACACCTCCGTTGTCCACCAGCCGGACCAGGCGCAGGCAGAGTTCACGGAGTTCGGCTCGGCCTGCCTCGTCCAGCGAGTCATGCAGTCGGCCCGCGACCCGGGCCACGGAGGTACCGATACCGCCGGTCGCCTGGTATCCGGCGAAGGTCAGGAGACCGCCCTGCCGGCGCCGGGCCCAGGTCTCCTGCAAGGCGTGGGCCAGGAAGGGCAGGGCTATGGAGTTGCCGTTCCCACCCCGTGTCAGGCTCAGTTCACGCAACAGGAGATCGGACAGGCCGCTCTCCAGCCGGAGGCCGGCGTGTACCGCGGGCAGCTCGATGGCCTCCCGCAGCTCGTCATCGGTCATGGGGGGAACGGTGAACTGCCCGGCCGTCACCAGCACGGAGAGCCGCGGGTCGCGCAGGCAGGCACCGAAGTAGTCGGCGCGCAGGGCGAGTACGAGCCGGGGACCTGGCAGAACCGCGTCGTCCTCGGGGGAACTCGCGCCGGTCAGCGCACGGATGAAGAGCTCCCGTTCCTCGGGGTCCTCACAGTGCGTGAAGATCTCCTCGAACTGGTCCACGACAAGGTATCCGGGCGCCTTGTGACCCTTCGCCGGCTGGGGGAAACGGCCTGCTCCCAGGGCGAGTTCGGCCTCGCCGAACGACACCCCCACCGCCGAGGCCCAGGACGTCACCAGACTGCGGAAGGGCCGGGGTCCCGGCGCGGGCAGCAGCAGGACGGGCCCAGGGGCCGCGTCGCTCTCCGCTCCCGTCGGACCGAAGGAACCCATCGGACCGGAGGAGCCGGGCACACTGCCGAGTCGGGCCCCGAGGCCCGCCCTGAGCAGCGAGGACTTGCCCACTCCCGAGGGCCCGACCAGCACCAGGGGACCGGCCCCCTGTCCGGTCTCCTTCGCCCGTCGGACCAGGGCCCGGGTCAGCTCCTCGCGACCGAAGAAGAGGTGACGCTGCTCGGGCAGGAACGGCCGCATGCCCGGGTACGGACACGGGCCCTCCTCGGTCTCCTGTCCCCCGGCAGCGGACTCGTCGACGGCGGAAGGAGCGATGTAGCGGGCGTTCGCGGCCAGAACCAGGTCACCGATGCCCCCCACGCTGTCGGTGTGGGGGCGGGCCGGTGCGCCGCGCAGTTGCCGGTCGAGCCTGCGGTGGGTCTCCGACAGGGTGAGCCACTTCGGTCCGCCCGCGTCGCCCTCCCGCAGCAGTCGCAGCAAGGCGCCGCTGAACAGGGTGTGTTCGTCACCTTCCGGCGCGAAGGACGAGGCGTAGTGGGTGGCGGAGGCCAGCAGGAAACTGCCGTTGGGCCGGGCGGAGACGTACGGGTCGGCGCGAAGCCCGTGGCGGGCGGGCTCCGCGAGGCCCGAGAAACAGCAGTCGAGGATGACCAGCGAGCGCACACCGGCCGCACTCAGCCGGTTCTTGATCTCGGCGTACGGCACCGCGTGGACGCTGCTGTCTGCGGATGCTCCACCGGAGGTGGCGAGGTAGAGCTGGTCGCCCGGGCCCAGGAGACCGTGGCCCACAAAACAGAAGACGACGATTCCGCCGTCCGCGCGTTCGATCGCCTCCGCCAGGGCCCCGAGTACGTCGGTCGGCCCGTCCGGGTCCTCGATCAGCCTGACCCGTTCCTCAGGCATGCCGCACACGGACCGCAGCGTCCCGGCGATCCCCGCGGCGGAGCGGAGGGCACTCGGCAGATCCGTCAGCGGCGAACCGGCCGGATAGCTGCCTGTCCCGACCACGACCGCGCTGCAGTCCGCTCCGGTCAGGTCTCTCGCGTCCCCCCACTCCACAGCTCAGGTCCCCGCTCTGCCCGGCTGGTCGGGCAGGTCAGTGCCTTCGGCAGGAACGGCCCGGTCGGAGCTCTCTTCCTCCTGCGTCTGCTCGGACTCCCTGGCGGTGACGGCGCGTTGCCGGATCGACTCCGCGACCTGCGCCGCCACCTCGCCCGTTCCCTCCGCGGTCAGCCCTCGCACCCGCTCGGAGGCAACGGTGACGCTGGTTCCGTCGGGCAGAGTGATGGTGACGGTCCTGTTTCCGCGGCGGTTCTGGAGCCACGCCACCAGCGCGGCCCCGAGGGTGGCGGCCACACCGCCGGGCTCCAGCACCAGCGACACCAGTTCCTGCGCCGCTCCCATGCTCCCCGGCTCGGGCGCGGTGATCGCCGCACGGGCCATGCGGGGCCGCAACTCCGGGTCCCGGCCGAGCCACTGGCGAAGGTCGCTGGTGCTGCTCCTGACGTCGTCCGCATCGGAAACAACGAGCGTTATGCGCACCAGTGCCCCTGTCCTTGTGGAAAGCAATGTGCCAGAACGTGTCAGGATAGACGTCAATTCTTCGTAGGGAAAGATCAGTTACGTGAACCGGCCAGGTCCGGAACTCCTGCGGACGCGGCCGGTGGAGACCGGCGCCGCGGCCGACTCCCAGCTGTGGATCCCGGTCGGGCGGAGCGGTCGGAGCACCAGGGCGTGAACACCGCTGTGCCGCTCCCCACCGGCCGGTCGGCGTACCTCGAACGGCACGGTCCTCCCAGCTCCGGGCCGGTCCAGGTAAGCCGGGTGGTGACGTATCCTCATGCGACCTCTGTGTCCACCACCAGGGGATCCATGGGCATGGCCCCGCTCGACCACTGTGAAGTTTCATGCGTGCAGCATCCATAGGCGTGCTCAGCGGCGCCCTCGCACTGCGCGGTTCCGCCCTCGCGGTCTCGCCCACCCACGCGGCGGACCGTACGGAATGGCGGGCCCGGTTTTCCGCGGACCGGCTGGAGGGCCTGGTGGACCGGCCGCGCTCGGGGGCGCCGCGGCAGATCACGGACGAACAGGTCGAAGCCCTGGTCGCCAGGACACTGGACCAGGCGCCACCGACGGGTGACTCACACTGGTCGACGCGTTCGATGGCCGGGGCGGCGGGCATGTCGCAGTCGGCCGTCTCGCGGATCTGGCGGGCGTTCGGCCTCAAGCCGCACATCGTGGAGACCTGGAAGCTGTCGACCGACCCGCAGTTCGTGACCAAGGTCCGCGACGTGGTGGGCATCTACCTCGCCCCGCCCCAGAACGCCCTGGTCCTGGCGGTGGACGAGAAGCCGCGGATACAGGCCCTGGACCGAACCCGGCCCGTGCTGCCCATGGCGCCGGCCACACCGGCGAAGATGACCCATGACTACGTCCGGCACGGTACGACCAGCCTGTTCGCCGCCCTGGACATCACCTCCGGCCCCGTCATCGCCCAGCACTACCGCCGCCACCGACACCAGGAGTTCCTCCGCTTCCTGAAGGTCATCGACGCAGCCGTCCCCCAGCACCTCGAACTCCACCTGGTCCTGGACAACTACGCCACCCACAAGACCGAGCCGGTCAAGAAGTGGCTGCTCCGGCACCCCCGCTTCCACCTGCACCTCACCCCCACCCCGGCATCCTGGCTCAACCTCGTCGAACGCTGGTTCGCCGAGCTGACCTCCCGCAAACTCCGCCGCTCGGCACACCGCAGCGTCCTCGAACGGCCATGTCTACGGCGCCATAGACCTATCATCGCTGTTGCCCACCGCGGATGCGCTGATCTTGTGCGCACCTTTGACAGATGAGAAACAACGGATTATCGATGGCCGACGTCTGGCTCTGCTCAAGGACGGCGCCTTGGTCGTCAATGTGGGCAGGGGCGAGCTCCTCGATACCGATGCGTTGGTCCGTGAACTCGAACGCGGTCGCCTCCGTGCCGCCTTGGATGTCACCGACCCCGAGCCGCTGCCTCGGGAGCATCCGCTTTGGCATCTTCCCGGCGTTCTGATCACACCGCACACCGCAGCGTTCACCGACGCCTTCTCGGCCGAGTCGATACGTTTCCTCCGCCGACAGCCTCACTCCTACGCACGAGGCGAGGCCATCGAGAACGTGGTACTGACAGCGGAAAAGTCTCCATGATCAACTGGTCCAGCCGGGTGGGACGCTTCACAGGTGAAGCCGGAACAAGCCGTGGGATGTCGGCTCCGCGTCCGGAGATCAGCGATCCCCCTTGCTGGGCTTTTTGCGACGAAGGTCGCTTGAGTCATAATATGTCTATTCGTGTGTATGTACCGAGGTAGGCGGCGCTGGTGGCCCCTTTCTCCTGCCACATACAGAACTGACGCCACCTTCTGCCTTCACGCGTTGCCGGGGGAGGCCCTTCAAGATCGTTGTTTCGACAAGTGGGATGTATTGATGACGAATCCGCCATGGCTGAGCGTTCCGAACTCGACGGAATTGCCGGACGACCGGTCGGCCGGACCGGATGCGGGTCTGCCCCGGGTGTTCGACGTGTACGAGCGTCTGGGCCACGCCGATCCGACCGGGGCATGGGACTCGTTCTGCCGGGCGCACAACTGGGCCGCCTCCTTTCCCGGGGCTTCTCCCGCCGACGGCGCGGGCGACCACGTCCTGTCCATCCGGCCCGCCGAGGGGGGTTGGCTGCTTTCCGGGGTGTGGCGACTGCCCCCGGCGTACCGGCGGGCGCGGTGGCTGGCACTGCGGTCCGCCCCCTCAGGAGACGGGCGGGCGACGGAGTGCCATCCGCTGTACGTCGTGGGTGTCGGAGCGCTGGAGCGCTCGGGCGCGGTTGACGACGAGGCTCTCCTGATACGGCTGCGCGACCTGTACATACCGGCGGGGCTGACCGCCTGTGCGGCGGGACGGGAGCTGCGGGCGGAGGAGGCGGAGTTCCTGTGGGTCGCGGTCACGGCGATGGCGATGGGGGCCGCGAGGCACCTGCTCGAGACCACCGCACGGCTGGCCCCCGAGCCCGTACCGCCCGACTCGCCGACCGCGGGCCTGGGTGCCGCGCTGGACCGGAGGCGGGAGGCCGTACGACGGGACCTGACCCTCGCCGCGGCCTCGGGCGCCGGGGCGAGGGCGGTGACCCCCGGCATCGTCGAGCGGGTGGAAGAATCACACCATCTGGTACGCGACGTGTACGCGGCGGCGTACCAGTACGCGCTGCCGCGTACCCGAAGCGTTCACCCCCTTGAATCGATCATGACAGGGAGTGTGCCGGTACTACAGCACGCCCGGTTCATGACCAGCCTTCTCCCCTCCGCCCGCACGACCTCCTGACTAGGACACGGCACCCCCTATGACAGTCATCGCTTACCAGGGCGAACCAGGCTCCAACTCGGCGACGGCAGTGGCCCACTTGTACCCCGGAAGCCAAGGGCTGCCGTGCACCGGCTTCGACCAGGCGCTCGACGCCGTGCTCCTGGGGTCCGCCGACCTCGCGGTCATCCCGGTGGACAACTCTGCGGCCGGACGGGTGGCGGACGTGCACCACCTCCTGCCGGACGCCGGTCTGTCGATCATCGGGGAGTACTTCCTCGACATCCGCTTCGACCTCATGGGCGTACCGGACGGGTCGCTGGAGCAGGTCGAGACCGTACGCAGCCACGTTCACGCACTGAGTCAGTGCCGGAAGGTCCTGCGGGAGGGCGGCTGGCGGACCCTCGTCAGCGATGACACCGCGGGTGCGGCTCGCGAGGTGGCGGAGTTGCGCGATCCCCGGCAGGCGGCACTCGCCCCGCCGGCCGCTGCGCAGCTGCACGGGCTGCGGGTCCTGAAACCGGGTGTCGAGGATGATCCGGACAACACCACGCGCTTCGTCGTCCTCTCGCGCGATCCGGCACGTCCGCCGGACGCCGGCGTTCCGACGGTGACAAGCCTGTTCTTCCTGGTACGCAACATCCCCAGCGCGCTCTACAAGGCGCTGGGCGGGTTCGCCAGCAACGCCGTCAACCTCACCAAGATCGAGAGCTACCAGCTCGGGGCCGGGACGCAGCCCAGCCGCTTCTACATCGAGATCGAGGGCAGTCCCGACGAGACCCGCGTGGCCCACTCCCTGGACGAACTGCGCTTCTTCTCCTCCGAGGTACGCGTTCTGGGCGTCTACCCCGCGCATCCGCGCCGCTTCCGCGATCACGCACACCGACCTTGAGGTTCACCGGCGCGCCGCGTCCAGGAACTTTCTGGCGGCCGGCCTCGGTCGGGCTCTTGCCCGGGTCGGCGTGCGGAGCCTCCCGCAGGACCTCTCCCCGCTCCGTCAGGAGGCCGCGAAGGGCCGCCAGTTGATTGAGTCGCCGGGCCGGTGGATTGGGCCGGACGGACGCGAAGGTACGGCGCGGTCGGGCGTCGCGAACGTGATCTCGGATCCGGCCTCGCCGAGGATCCGGTGCGCTTCGGTGAGCTTCTCGGCCCAGGCGTCAATGTCAGCGGCTCCGAGGCCCTTGATTCAGCCGTGCGGGGCCGCCGACGGCTGTCCGGCGAACAGCGCTTGGGTGGCGATCAAGTGCGCCGCGCGCTCGGCAATGCCCAGTACGGCCGCATTGGTGTTGGCCGAGACGATCGAGGGCATCACAGAGGCGTCGGCGATCCGCAGGCCGTCGATACCGTGGACGCGCAGGGCCGTATCGACCACTGATTCGCTGTCCGTGCCGATGCGACAGGTGCCCACCGGGTGGAAATAGGTGCCGGCGGTGTGACGGACGTACGCACGGCACTCGTCGTCGGTGTCCACCTCCCCGCCGGGGAGGATCTCGTCACCACGCCAGACCGACAAGGCGTCGGCCCGCGCAATGTGCCGTGCCATGCGCAAGGCGGTGACCATACGGTCCACGTCCCCGCCTTCGGCCAAGTACGCCGGGTCGATGAGCGGATGGGAGTAGGGGTCCGCGCCGCGCAGGCGCACACTGCCCCGGCTGGCGGGGGTGGCGAGCGCGAAAAGGATCGAGAAGCCCTCCTGGCCACCCTCCCATCGTGGCTTCAGCGCCACGGACGTGAAGCTCATCAGAATGTCCGGGTCCCCGCCCTGGCCGGTGCGTGTGAGGAGCATCGCCTGCCGCGAGGAGCCGGGCACCGGGGACTTCTTCACCCCGTAGGAGATCCAGGCCAGCGGATGGTCGTGCAGATTGGCGCCTACACCGGGGAGATCGGCACGAACCTGGATCCCGATCTGCCGCAGATGGTCGGCAGGGCCGATCCCGGAGAGCATGAGCAGCTGCGGGGATCCGACGGTTCCCGCACTCAGCACGACTTCCCGCTCGGCGCGGACGGTACGCGCTCTGCCGTCCCGTACATACTCGGCACCTACGCATCGCCCGTTGTCGATGACGAGCCGCCGCACCTGCGCATCGGTGACGACTTTGAGATTGCGCCGTGAGAGCACCGGCAGGAGATAGGCGTCCGCCGCACTCTGCCTGCGGCCTCCGACGACATTCCTCTCGGCCCAGAACACCCCTTCGGCCCCAGGGGCATTGCCGTCCGCACAACGAGGGAAGCCCGCGTCGGCCGCCGCGTCATGGAGGCTCTGTGCGAGAGGACCGGCGACGGGCGGCTCCTCGATGATCATGGGACCCTCCTGTCCCCGGAAACGCGGATCTCCGCCCTCGGCCCGCTCGCTGCGCATGAGGAACGGCAGCATGTCCCGGTAGTTCCAGCCCACGGCGCCCTGGTTCTCCCAGGCGTCGTAGCTCGACGCGTGGCCACGCAGGTGAATCATGCCGTTGATACTGCTGGAACCGCCCAGTACCCGCCCTCTGGGCCAGATATGGACAGTGTTCTCGGTACCTGCCTGAGGCAGTGTCCTGTAGTTCCAGTCCACGGGTGAGCCCCACAGACCGATCGCTGCCACGGGATCGGCATCCGACATGGCTGCGGGCCCTTCCCCGGCTCCGGCCTCCAGAAGGGCCACACGGACGTCAGGGTCTTCCGACAGCCGGGCGGCCAGCACGGCGCCGGCGGTCCCCCCACCGATGATGACGTGATCGTAGACGTTCTCCAATGCCGTCCCCATTTATCCGGAAAGTTCGCACGTCCTGTCCGACGGTTCCGCGAACGATGAATAGGGTCGACGCTAATGAGCCGATGTCTATTTCGCATGCACAACTTGTCTACGCCGCTCAGCCGGCCCGGTGCAGGCCGTTGAGGACGGTGGATCAGGAACCTTGGTGCGCCGCCGAATCGGGGCGACGACCCGCGGCCGCGGTCCACCCCGACACCCGTTGACGCAGTGTGACCGCCTCCGGAGCGGTCAGCTCAGCGAGCAGATCACTGGCGCGCCGCCATGAGTCGAGGGCGGCCGCCGTGTCGCCCCCGGCCGCGTGGGCATCACCGACGTACGCGAAGCTCTCCGCGACCAAGTAGGTCACCTCCGGTTCCGCGAATGATGTCGGCGCCGCCATCAGGGCGGGCAGCGATGCCTCGGGACGGCCCTTCCGCAGGTGCACCAGCGCGAGGCTGTCGCGGAGGGCCGACACCTCAAGGACATCACCGAGTTCGTGGTGCCGGGCGATGGCGGCCTCGTAGTGTCCGATCGCCTTCTCGAACTGCTTGAGTGAGGCGGCCGCTTCGCCCAGGCTGCCCAGGGCGTCCGCTTCGCCGCGCCGGTGCCCGGCTGCCTGGTACGCGCCTGTTGCCGCGGCTGCCGCCGCGTAGGCGGCCTCGTGGTCGCCCAGCAGTTGCCGCGCCTTGGCGAGGGAGTGATGTGCCCCGGCTTGCTTCACCACGTCGCCCAGGTCCCGGGCGCACTGGAGCGCGACCCGCTGGACCGTGGCCATCTCCGTCCAGTGGCCGACGCGTATCTGGAATGTCTCCAGCTCCCGGGCCAGGTGCCAGGCGTGGCGGGGGAACCCGGTCGCCGCTGCGGCGGTGACGGCGGCCAGCAGCACCGTATGCTCGCGCGCCGTCCAGGTCAGCGCCGCGGCGTAGTCGGCCGGGTGCTCCGCCACGACGTCGCCGACCGGGAGGTCCGGGGTGTACCGCGTGCGGGACGGGTCCAGAACCGAGGCCGCGTTCGCGGTGCTCCGGAGAAGTTGGTCGAAGAACCTGCGCCGTGCGTCGTTCCAGCGGTCGGCCCGGTCGATCCCGGTGTCGATCTCGCCGGCGTACGCCTGTAGGAGGTCGTGCCAGCAGTAGCGTCCGGGCCGCCGCTCCTCAAGCAACAGGACGGCCTCGGCCAGTTCGCGCAGGGCGTTGCCGGCCGTGCGGTGGGGCACATCCGCCAGCGCCGCGGCGGCGGCGACGGTGATGCCCGGGCCGGGATGCAGTGCGAGCAGGCGGAAGACTCGTGCCGAGGATTCGCTGAGGGCGGCGTACGACGCGGAGAACACGCTGCGGGCGTCACTGGCCGGGTCGCCCGCACCGAGTGCGTCGAGGCCGTTGCCCGAGACCTCGGCGGCGATGTCACGGAGCTTGAAATCGCGACGCGACGAGGCCCGCGCCGCGACCAGGGCGAGGGCGAGCGGAAGGCCGGCGCACAGTCGTACGAGCTCTTGCACCGCCTCCGGCTCCGCCGCCATCCGCTGTTTGCCCAGGCGCCGCTGGAGCAGATCAATGGCCTCCGCTTTTCTGAGCAGGTCCAGGTGGATCGGATGAGCACCGTCGACGGCTACGATCCCGCCCAGCTGGGCACGGCTGGTGATGATCACCAGACAGGCTGGTCCGCCGGCGAGCAGCGGACGGAGCTGCTGAGCGTCGCGTGCGTTGTCGAGCAGAAGGATGAGACGGCGTTCCGCGAGGGTGCTGCGGTACAACGCGTGTTGCGCCTCGGGATGGGCCGGAAGCCGGTCAGCGGCGACGCCGAGCGATTGCAGGACGATGCGCACCGCTTCGTCCGGCGATGTCGGGGGGCTGGTGGGGTCGAATCCGCGGAGATTGACGTACACCTGGCCGTCCGGGAAATCGTCCGACACCGCGTGGGCCCAATGCACCGCGAAAATGGTCTTGCCGACCCCGGCGGTGCCTGTCACCAGGCCAATCGTGGGGCCGGGTCCGGTCCGCGGTCGCGCGTGCAGCCCGACGGCCTCGCGGAGATGTTCCGCCCGGCCGGAGAAGACGCTCAGGTCCGGCGGCAACTGCGCCGCGGCCGTGACGGGAGCGGACCGGGACACCGGCTCCTCGTCCACGCTCGGCGCGACCGCCAGCCCGGGATCGGCCTTCAGGATGCGTTCGTGAAGCGTTCGCAGCCCTACTCCCGGATCGACGCCCAGCTCGTCGGCGAGCACCCGGCGCGCCTCCTGATACGCGGACAACGCTTCGGCCTGGTGCCCGCAGCGGTAGAGCGCGACCATCTGCATCTCGCGCAGCCGTTCGTCGAACGGCCGGTCCGCGACCAGGGCGGTCAGCTCGTCGACCACCCAGGTGTGTCCGCCACGGTCCAGCTCGGCCTGTAGCAGCGTGTTACGAGCGGACGAGCGCATCCGGTCCAGCGCGTCGCGTTGCCGTTCGGCGTACGGGCCGGGCAGTCTGGCCAGCGCGGTGCCCGGGAACAGGTCGAGGGCGGCCCGCAATGCGGAGACGACCCGTCCGGGGGCGCCGGAGCGCCGGGCGGACTCGGCCTCGGCGGCATGCCGGCGGAAGACACCGAGGTCGAGCTCCCCGGGCTCGAGCGGAAGCTCGTATCCGCCGAAACCCGAACGGATCACGGGTCCTCCGGTGCCGTCGCCCAGGGCACGGCGCAATCGGTAGACGTATGTCCGCACAACTCCGGCAACGGTCGCCGGAACGTCATTGCCCCACAGGGCGTCGGCGATCTCGTCGATCGACATCGGCGCGCCGTCATGCAGCAGCAGCGCGGCCAGGAGGGCCTTCTGCTGCGGCGAGCCGAGAGTGAGTTCGACGCCGTGCCGACGGGCGGTCACCGGGCCGAGAACGGTGAACGACAGACCTCTGCTCATCGGCGTTCTCCTCGAGCTTCGCGATCAGGCCGCTGACCTCGGTGGTGATCCAACGGTGATACCGCGTCGATACCGGCCGGGTTGGATGCGAGACATGGCCGACCGCGCAGGCCGACCTGGAAATTACTGCACATTGGAGAACCACCATCATGACAACCGTGCGGGACATAACCGGCAGGAACGCACTCGTCACCGGATCGACCAGCGGCATCGGCAGGGCCACCGCGACGGTCCTGGCCGGTCAGGGCGCGTACGTCCTCATCACCGGGCGGGACCAGGAACGGGGGGACGAAGTCGTGGACGTGATCCGTGCCGCGGGCGGCAAGGCCGACTTCCTCCGGGCCGATCTGTCCGACGCCAGCTCCGCCGACATTCTCGCCGAACTGGCTCTCGATACGGCCGGGGGCCGGATCGACATCCTGGTCAACAACGCCGCGATCGGTGCTCTCGGCGCCACCGCCGGGTTCGACGAGGCACTGTACGACAACCATTTTACCCTCAACGTGAAGATCCCGTTCCGCCTCGTGGGCGCGATCGCTCCCACGATGGTGGAGCGGGGCAGCGGCGCGATTGTGAACATCACGTCGATGGCCGGCCAGTTCGCCATCCCGGGCATGGCCGTATACGGAGCGTGCAAGGCAGCCCTGGGCCTGCTGACGAAGAACTGGGCCGCCGAGTACGGTCCCTCCGGCGTACGCGTCAACGCGGTCAGCCCGGGTACCACCCGCACCCCCTTTGTGGCGCCTCTGGGCGACGCGCTGGAAGGGCTGGCCGCGCAGTCTCCCCTGGGCTACGTCGCAGACCCGGCCGAGATCGCCTCCGCGATCGCCTACCTCGCCAGTGATGACGCCAGCTTCGTCAACGGTGTCGTCCTCAACGTCGACGGCGGCCGCACGGCCATCTGACCACGAAGACACGGATCGGCGTGATCCCGGGGCGGGATCACGCCGGCTCACGCGCCCTCCCGCGAAGGGTTCTGCCACCCGGTGTCGCTCCGATCTAGCTCCGGTGACACGCCGTAGCGGGTGGGCCCGCGGTGTAACCAGCACAAAGCCGCAACCCGGTTCCGCGTCTACAACGCTGCGGAGGCATTCCCAAGTGGAACCGTGACCACAAACTGGCCGGGCTGCTCCTGGCCCTTATCGGCCTTATCGCTTTCCTCCAGCTGAGTGTCGATTCTGGCCTCTTTCCCTGGGCCGGGTACTCGATCCTGGCCGAGTTGATCGCGAGCGCCCTCCTCCCTGTTCGGCTGACCTTCGTGGTTGGGTTCGCGGACCTGGGCGCGGTGGCCAGTGTCTACGGGGCAGGCATCCAGGAAGTCGCCGCGCGCGACCGCTTCATCACGGTTCCGGCGGTGTTTCTCGCGTTCGTCATCAGTCTCGTCGTCTGCCGCCTCCGTGAGGAACAGCACAAACGTCTCAGAAAACTGACGATCTCCCGAGCCCGCTTGCGCCTGCTCAGCGAGGCGGGCCGTCGTGTCGGCAGCACTCTGGATGTCTCGCGTACGGCAGCCGAACTGGCCGATGTGGCCGTGCCGGAGTTCGCCGACCTGAGCCGGGTCGACCTTCTCGTCGGCCGGGAACCTTGCGCCGCGCCGACCAACGGCACGGAACGGGTCTACCTCGCCGCGAGGCAGGGCGGTCCCTCCGTCGTGCACGAGACTCCAAGGGGCCCTGGGAACCCGATGACGTATCGGGAGTCGTCCGGTCCAGCCTTCATCCGCATGACGGTCACGGGGTGAGGGTGCTTCAGACGCTCAGCCGTCTGTTCCCAGCACGGCCGTAGCGCCGTCGAGGTAGGCGTCGAGCTTCAAGGTGACAGCCATCGCTCCGGTCAGTCCTGCGCCCCGTCCTCGTCGTCGTCGAGCCCGGGTACGCCCGCACGTCCACCGTCTGCTGAGTGACCACCGGATCATCCCAGGTCAGCCGTATTCGTTGGTTTTGCGGCCGATGATCCGGCTACCCCAGCAGAGACAGCAAAACTCACTGAGCTCGGATACGAGGCGTCAGCACGCCAAGTACCCTCCCGCAGGCCCAAGCCCCCGCCCGGCGAGCCGCTCCATACAACCGTGCAGAGCCCTCGAGGAACCTGAGCGCCCACGCCGTGCCATCGAGATGGACGGCGGGTTCCTCTCTGTTCGACGCCCGGAAGCCACGCACCTGATCGCTTCCATGTTCGATGTCCTGCACCGCGATCGCCTGGCCCGGCACATCCACGAGGGCGCGCTCTCCGCCATGGACCTTACTGTCCGCCACCCCCGTGTCCCGGCAAGTGATCGCGGCTCCCGGCTCGCCCTTGCACTCTGCCAACCCCTTGACAGCGCCCCGGGGACCTCGGTAGTCCCAGCACAGCGCAAGGCTATTGACCAACCGCGCTTCCCGAGTTGAACAGAAAGGCTTGACAGGGAAGGCCCCGTCGCCATCCTCCCGTGGGCCACCGCGAGTGACAGCAGCATCGCCTTCGGCGGACTGCTCAGCGCCCTGTACGGGCTGGCCTCCTCGCTGGCTCAGCCGGTCAAGGGACGCCTGATGGACCGCCACGGCCAAAGCACCGTGCACCTGCCGGCCGCCCTACTCAACTCAGCCTTCCTGGTGGCCCTGCCCCTGGTCGGACCGTACGGCGGATCGCGTCTCGCCGCAGCCATCGTCGTCACAGCCGGCCTGACCACTCCTCCCCTGGAGGCCGGTCTCCGGGTGCTGTGGCCCAGCGTGCTGCCCGACCCACGGCTGCGGCACGCGGCACTCGCTCTCGATACCGGTTCGCAGGGCCTCCTGTACATCGTCGGCCCGCTGCTCGTGGCCGCGCTCGCCTCCGCGTACAGCCCCGCTGTCGCGCTGACCGTCACCGCCGCCCTCGGTCTGACCGGCACCGTCGCGGTCGCCTGCACACCGCCCTCCCGCCGCTGGCGTCCCGCACCGTCCGCCGGTACGGACATCCGGTCGGCGCGGGGTCTGGCCAGCCGGGGCCCGGTGTTGCTGTTCATGTCCCTGACTGGGATCGGATTCGCGATCGGGGTCATGAACGTGTGGTCGTTCGCGATGGCCGAGCAGCACGGCCAGGACATGCTCTCCGGGATCATCCCCGCCGCGTTCTCGACCGGCAGCTTCCTCGGCGGCCCCGCCTATGCACGCCGCGCCTGGACCGGCGCCACCCGCGACCGACTGATCGCAGCCGTGGCCGCGTTCCTCGTCGGATGGTTCCCGCTCCTTGCCCTCCTGGGACCGTACGCGGCCACCTGTGCGGTCGCCGTGCCCGGTGCGTTCCTCACCGTTGTCGTCGCTTGTTCGTACGTGGCCACGGACGCGCTCACACCGGCGCGCCGCACCGGTGAGGCGTACGCGTGGCTGAGCATTTCCCCGAAAGGGTGTAGTTCGATTCCCTTTCCCGGACAAGGCGCTTTTCGCAAAAGCAGATGAGCTAACCCAACGTGAGCCCGAACCACCTTGCCCCAGCGGCGGTCGATGGTCTGGACCGTCTGGCCCTTGCTCTTGCCGCCGACGACGTAGGAGCAGGCCCGATTTCCCTGTGTGATCGCTTCGTTGATGCCACTGACCACCCGAGATCTCACAACGTTCTCCAAAGCGACCTGGCAGATGCCCTCGACGACTGCGCGCGGGAGTGTTCCGTCGGCCGGACGCGGCCGGTGGTCGTCGCCGAGGTCTTCCCCGCCGGTGCGGAAGTGTTCCGGAGAGCCCTCGAACCGCGCCCCAGGCCGAGCGGGCCTCCCGGCCGGCGCGAGGGTCCTCCGCTCGCCAAACCTGCGGAGATCAAGGGAAAAAGTCCTCAACGAGACCGCACCAGCGCGCGGCACCCCGCTCCCCTACGGCTCTGGACCACCACCTGGCACTGCGAAGTTCGAACATCCTGCCTGATCGGACGCCATCTCCACGTACCCCGACCAGCACTCCAGAGCACCTGACGCTCCATCAGAAAGAGCGTCAAATGAGCGTCAAGATACCTCTGAGAGCGTCATTTCAGCGTCAAGATATCGCCCTTAAAGCACATAGAGCACATCATGCGCACCCACCAAAGCCCCAAGTCAGCGGCCCTTCACGGCAGGTTCAAGGATCGCCACACACTCCACATGGTGCGTCATCGGGAACGGGTCGAGGGCTTCCCGATGACGGTTGCGGCGTGAAGAAGGATCACGCTTGCCCTACTGCCTCCAGGCTGGACAGGGCATCGTGTCCCGCCGTGGCGTACACGGCTCTGTCTTGGCTGGGATGGCACGAGTTGTGCCCGCGTGTGGCGGCGGCTTTGTAGCAGGTGATCGCCGGTTTCGGTAACCGGGGAAGTTTCGGAGACCCGACGTGTGAATTGCTCCCACGCGCCCCCTCCGCCTCACACCACACCGCCGCCGGCCGTCCCGCCTACTCCCAGAACTCCATGGCCGCCCCCTCCGCCCCGCCCGAAGCAACCAACACCGGCGAGTCACCCTCCCCGCTCTCCGGCACCTGGTACTCGACCAAGAACCTCGCCGGCATCCTGCACGTCAATCCCTTCTCACCGTGGACGAGGCCAGAGCGGCTCAGTCGACGGACCCGGTGAAGTCGCAGGCGTGGTCGCGTGCCCACTGCGCGTAGGAGCGGCCCGGGCGGCCGAGGACTTCGGCGAGCGTGAGGTAGGTGCCGTCGAGATCGAGGTTCGCTTCGCGGGGTTCGTCGGTAACCCCTTCCACTCCGTCGTAGCTTGTGAAGCCGGACAGCCAGTCGGCATTGTCGGCGGCGAACCCCCCTTGCCGGCGGTAGAAGCTGAGCGCCTGTTGGGGCGTCACCTCGTCGAGGGCGATGTCGTCTCCGATTGCCGTGGCAATGGAGGCGACCTGTTCGCGCTTGGTGAGCGTGTCGGGGCCCACGATCGTGTCAACGCGTCCACGGCGGTCGGAATCAAGCAGGTCGGCGATGATGACGTCGGCGATGTCGCGCTCGTGGATCGGGTTGCCGGCCTGGTCGGGGAACGGCTCAATCACCCGTCGGCCGGAGCGGATGGACGGTCCCCAGATGAGCAGGGCGTTGGTGGCGAACTCGCCGGGCCGGACGATCGACCAGTCGAGCCCGGACGCCTGCACCGCGCGCTCGACGGGCAGGTTGTAGGTGGTGTCGTAGCCCGCGGTCACGGCAGCGGATGACACAACCACGATGTGCTCGATGCCCGCCGCCCGCGCGCACGCAACAACCTCGGCGGCGGTGTCGGGCACCGCGATGAGCACAAGGGCCGTAGCCGTCCTGAAGGCGGTGTCGAGCGTTGACGGCTCGTAGAGATCACCGGCCACCACCTCCACGAGAGGGGGTAGACCGGCTTGTTGGGGACGCCGGGACACAGCACGCACTGGTCGGCCGGTGCTCAGTAGCCCATCCACGACGTGTCGGCCGAGGATCCCAGTTGCGCCGGTTACCACAGTGAAAGGCAGCACTCTATCAAGATGAGACATCACAGTCTCATAATGGTACCGTGCAGTACGATTTGGCAATGGAGTTGTCACCGCAGAGGCAGCGCACGTGCCATGCCATTCTCGACGCGGCGGCCGGCGAGTGGGCTCAGGACCCCACTGTGAGCCTGGGCCGCATCGCCACGGCGGCCGGCGTCGGCCGGGCTACCATCCATCGCTACTTCCCCGACCGCGAGCACCTCCGGTCAGCGCTCGTCAGCGATTCCTGGGCTGTCCTGCACACGGCGATCGTCGAGGCTGCTCCCGGCACCGGCCCGGTGCCGGAGGTAATCGACCGGATCGTCAGCGCCATGGTCCATGTCGGTGACCGTGTGCTGTTCCTGTTTGCCTCGACAGAGGGGAGTCCCTCCCATGCCGACGTCTCGCTCGCGAGCGCGGTCGATGAGATCCTCATCGCAGAGATCCAGCGAGGACAACGGGATGGTGACCTCGACTCGACCGTCCCAGCCCAGTGGATCCAACGCATGTTATGGAGCATCGTCTACACCGGCCTCCACGCCACCGGCGACGGGCTCGTCGCACGGCATGGGGTCGAGAACCTGATCCGCTGGACCCTTCGCGGCACCATCAGTACACGCTGAGACAGCTATGACGCCAATGCCGTCCACGCCCTGGCCCAGCTCGTCCGACTCGGCCTGCCAACGGGACCGCTGATCGCCGACCGCACCCAACCCCATCCGCACCCCCCTCTCCCTCACCGTCCAACCAGCCCCAGGACCACGCCGCTAGACCAACTGGTCCCCAACTGGTCCCCAAGAACGACGGAAAGGCGGTACCGGATTTCTCCGATACCGCCTGCGACCTGCGTAAACGCTGGTCGGGACGACAGGATTTGAACCTGCGACCCCTTGACCCCCAGTCAAGTGCGCTACCAAGCTGCGCCACGTCCCGATGGATCCCGGGTCACTGGGGAGAACCCCGCGTGACCACGTAGGAGAACATTACCGCACTTCGTGGGGCGTCGAGACGTGGGTTGTCCGGGTGGACGGGCGGACAATGGGGGGATGACGGAGAACCCGCGGGACCGCGACGGTGAGGGGCGGGCGCGGAACGCGCGGCCGCGGGACGGGTTGGGGCGGCCGCTGCCCTACGGGGCGTCGGGCGTGGAGCGCCAGCCGGAGGGCGTGGTGCGCTCGCCCGCCGAGACCGTGTGGGAGGCGCAGCTGCTGCTCGACGCCGGGAAGCCGTTCCACGCCCACGAGGTGTTCGAGGACGCGTGGAAGTCCGGTCCCGGCGAGGAGCGGGCGCTGTGGCGGGGGATGGCGCAGCTGGCGGTGGGGCTCACCCACGCCGCCCGGGGCAATACGGCCGGCGGGGCGCGCCTGTTGCTGCGCGGTGCCGGGGGGATCGCGCCGTACCGCGACGACCCGCACGGCCTCGACATCGGCGGACTGGTGGGCTGGGCCCGGGAGTTGGCCGCCCGGGTCGAACCGGTGGAGGGGGTGGGGGCGGCAGGTCGTACGGCCGGGACCGTCGACGCCGCCCGCGAAGCTCCCCGGCTGTCGGGCTGATGGGACGACCGGGCTGATCAGTCCTCCACCAGCACGACCTCCAGCGTGCGCGGGCCGTGTACGCCCTCCACCCGGTCCAGTTCGATGTCGCTCGTCGC
This sequence comes from Streptomyces sp. NPDC087420, assembly GCF_044744165.1. Taxonomy (NCBI): domain Bacteria; kingdom Bacillati; phylum Actinomycetota; class Actinomycetes; order Kitasatosporales; family Streptomycetaceae; genus Streptomyces; species Streptomyces sp. NPDC087420. The sequence goes on along the minus strand of NZ_JBIUXU010000001.1, from coordinate 165,942 downwards.
CGACGGGCCCGAGATCCAGGTCAGGGGGCGGGTCGGGTCGAGCCGTGGCATGGCCTGCGGTACGGATCCGACGACCTGGTCCGCGACCCGTACGACACAGATGTGGTGGTCGGGTACGAGCGTCACCCGCCGCCGGCCCTGGTCCGGGGAGCCGTCGAGCACGAGGGTGCCGGTCTCCGCGACGGCCAGCGCGCAGCCTGTCACCACGCTGTCGACGAGGTTCAGTTCCTGGGCGGTGGACCCGAGGGAGTCCTCGACCCGGGTGATCTCGGGGCCCAGTGCGGCCAACCAGGCGGGTGGGACGCCCGGTGGTGCGAGAACGGTGGTCGATCCCCTGGTGGTCAGGAGCGTCGCGACGAGGGCGGGAAGGCCCTCCTCGTCCGTACGGTGGACCAGCGCGCGGTAGTCGGCGAGGTTCTCCGCCAGCAGCTCGACGACGCGTTCCGGCTCGGTGTGCGTGGTGCGGTAGTCCCGGGTGGCCGGCGGCGCGTCGGGGGCGTCCGCCACCGCGGCGCGTACCCGCGCGAGGATCTCTTCCCTGGCGCTCGTGTCCCTGGCGCTCGTGTCCCTGGGGCTAGGGTCCCCGGGGCTCATATCCGTGGCGCTCATGTGGTGCTCCCCTTGCCGCGGTTCTTCGTTGAGCTGTTCTTCTCGGCCCTGTTCTTCTTCCACCAGTCGCGGAACGGCTCGGGCGGCAACTCCGGCAGGTCGCGGCTGTCCGTCCACGCGGCCCCGCCCGGCACGCGCGACGGATGCAGCTTGCGCGTCTTCGACGCGACCCGCTCCCCCGCCGCGAGCACCTTGGGATGGTCGAAGACCCACCCGGACGCCTTGATCGCCGCCTTCTCCAGCCGGTGCCCCTTCCCGCCCCGGTCCGCGATCCTCTCCCGCAGGTGTACGAGCACCTCGGGGATGTCGATGGCGACCGGGCAGACGTCGTAGCACGCGCCGCACAGGGAGGAGGCGTACGGCAGGGAGGCGTCGACCTCGCTGCCGATGCCCCGGAGCTGGGGGCTGAGGATCGCGCCGATCGGGCCGGGATAGACCGAGCCGTACGCGTGCCCGCCCGCCCGTTCGTACACGGGGCACACGTTCAGGCAGGCGGAGCAGCGGATGCAGCGCAGGGCCTGGCGCCCCACCTCGTCGGCCAGCGTGTCCGTGCGGCCGTTGTCGAGCAGGACGAGGTGGAAGGCGCGCGGACCGTCGCCGTCCGTGGTGCCCGTCCACATGCTCGTGTACGGGTTCATCCGCTCCGCCGTCGAGGAGCGCGGCAACGTCTGGAGGAACACCTCCAGGTCCTGCCAGCTCGGCACGATCTTCTCGATGCCGACGACGGAGATGAGCGTCTCCGGGAGGGTCAGGCACATGCGGCCGTTGCCCTCGGACTCGACCACGACCAGCGTGCCCGTCTCGGCGACCATGAAGTTCGCGCCCGAGACGCCGACCTTGGCGCGCAGGAACTTCTCGCGCAGATGCAGCCGCGCCGCCTCCGCCAGGTCCGCCGGGGTGTCGGAGAGGCCCTCGGGGGCCGCCCGGCCCCACGCGCCCATCTGCTCGCGGAAGATGTCGCGGATCTCGCCGCGGTTGCGGTGGATCGCCGGGACCAGGATGTGCGAGGGCAGGTCGTCGCCGAGCTGCACGATGAGTTCGGCGAGGTCCGTCTCGTACGCGCTGATGCCCTCGGCCGCGAGGGCCTCGTTGAGGCCGATCTCCTGCGTGGCCATCGACTTGACCTTGACGACCTCCGACTCGCCGGTCGCCTTGACCAGTCCGGCCACGATCCGGTTGGCCTCGGCCGCGTCCCTGGCCCAGTGCACCACCCCGCCGGCCGCCGTCACCGACTCCTCCAACTGCACCAGGTACCGGTCCAGGTGGCGCAGCGTGTGGTCCTTGATCTGCTTGCCCGCCTCCCGCAGCAGGGCCCAGTCGTCCAGCTCCGCCACCGCCTTCTCCCGCTTGTCGCGGATGGTGTGCGTGGCGTGCCGCAGGTTCCCGCGGAGGGTCTCGTTGCCGAGCGCGGCCTTCGCCGCCACCGGGAAGGCCGGCATCCCCAGATACGTACCGCTCATGACCAGGGCTCCTCTTCGGTGGACGCAAGGATCTCCGCCAGGTGCAGGGCCCGCATCGGGGCGTCCTCGCGGCTCAGGATGCCGCCGAGGTGCATCAGACAGGAATTGTCGGCTCCGCAGAGCACGCCGGCGCCGGTGGAGACGGCGCTGCGTACCTTGTCCTGGCCCATCGCGGCGGAAACATCGGAGTTCTTGACGGCGAAGGTGCCGCCGAAGCCACAGCACTCCTCGGCGCCGGGCAGCTCTCTCAGCTCCAGGCCCTTCACCGCCTCCAGCAGCTTGCGCGGCCGCTCCCCCAGGCCGAGCATGCGCAGGCCGTGGCAGGAGGGGTGGTACGTGACGACGTGCGGGAAGTACGCCCCGACGTCCGTCACGCCGACCACGTCGACCAGGAACTCGGTCAGTTCGTAGGTGCGTGAGGCGAGGGACGCGGCGGCCGCGTCGCCGATCTCGGGGTAGTGCCGGCGCACCATCGCGGCGCAGGAGCCGGAGGGCGTCACGACGTACTCGTACCCCTCGAAGGCCCGCGTCGTCCGGCGGACCAGCGGTTCCGTCTCGCGGCGGTAGCCGGTGTTGAACTGGGGTTGTCCGCAGCAGCTCTGAGCCTCGGGAAAGTCGACTTCCACACCCAGGCGTTCCAGCAGCCGTACGGTCGCGATCCCGGTGGACGGGTATACGGCGTCATTGACGCAGGTCACGAAGAGGGCGGCGCGCATGGGCGGAGCATATGCCGCGCGTGGGGGCATACGAAAGTCTTTCAGGCGACTGATGGGTCGTCAGACATCCGAGGGGTGATCGCGTCCGCCTTTGTGGGGTCCGCACCCCCGTCGGGCGGTCGGGCGCCATGGGGCAGACTCGGTGCGGTGAGAAAGATCTATGTCATCGGCATCGGGGCGGGCGACCCGGACCATCTGACGCTTCAGGCGGTCAAAGCGCTCAACGAGGTCGACGTCTTCTTCCTGCTCGACAAGGGTACGGAGAAGTCGGACCTGATCCGCCTCCGGCACGAGATCCTGGAGCGGCACGCGACCGGCCGCCCCCACCGGCTGGTCGAGGCCCGGGACCCGGACAGGGACCGGGACCGCACGGCCGGCGGAGCCGCGTACGCCGGCGCCGTCGACGACTGGCGCGGCAGGCGCGCCGACCTCTACGCGCGCATGATCACGGACGAGCTGGGCGACGGCACCACCGAGGCCGGAGACGGCGGCTCCGACACCGGCGACCGGAGCGTCGGGGCCTTTCTCGTCTGGGGCGACCCCTCCCTCTACGACTCCACGCTCGCCATCCTGGAGGAGATCCTGGAGCGGGGCACGGTCCACTTCGAGTACGAGGTGATCCCGGGCATCAGCAGTGTCTCCGCGCTGGCCGCGAAGCACCGGATCGGGCTGAACCGCGTCGCCAGGCCCGTCCAGATCACCACGGGCCGGCGGCTGGCCGAGGGATGGCCGCAGGACGCGGACGACGTCGTGGTGATGCTGGACGCGCACCAGTCGTTCCGTCACCACCTGGCGGACGACCCGGTCATCTACTGGGGCGCCTATGTGGGGACCGAGGACGAGATCCTGGTCTCCGGGCGGCTCTCGGAGGTCGCCGGGAGGATCGAGGAGCTGCGGGCCGAGGCGCGGGCGCGCAAGGGCTGGATCATGGACACGTATCTGCTGCGACGGGACTGACCCCGCGGCGCCTCGTAGGCGCCGCGCATATCGGCGGTACCGCATATCGGCGGTACCGCGGATCAGCAGCACCGCGGATCAGCAAGCAGCACGGCATCAGCGGCACCGCGGACCATCGGCTGCTGTCACCGGGTCGTACGCGCCGTGCGCCCGGAGAACGCCCTTCGGCGACCTCCGGACCTGAGCCACGGTGTACGACACGGTGACAGCAGCCGACAGTTCCCCCGTTGCCGTCCCCGTCGGGCCCCCGCACCCGCCCCCCCGCTTCCGCGGACGGTGCAGCGACCATAACCACCTTCCGCCGCCGTCCGACAGCCTTTGCGCGGAGAGGCAAAAGGGCGCTCGCCGGGGGCGGTCGGCATGATCCCGTCCGCTTGCCTCATTTGGCCTGTTTTTTGCACCCGCCCTCAGGCCGGTCGCCCCTAGGGATTTCCCGCCCTCCCCCTGCTCAAGGCCGCACACCTCTGGGGAAGTTGCACACGTACGACCGGTATACACCCTTCCGCATACTCCTCCGGGTCGATGATTTTTACGTCAGGCTTCAAAATTTGCGCAGATTCATAGACTTCCTGCGGTCCCACTCCTAGCCTTTTCGCGTCCGCAGAGTCCCCACGAGCCGCAAGGACGTATGTCTGTGACACTCCCTCCGAGACGCCGTCTGCTTCGGCGCGGCATATCCGCATCGGTCTCGCTGGCCCTCGCCGTGGCCGGGACGGCCACCGCTGTGGTGCTGTCGACCGCACCCGCCGCGCAAGCCGCGGCGGTCCCCGCCCCCTCCCCCCTCAACGTTCCCGGCCGCGGCGCGACAGTGCCGTTCAAGGAGCAGGAGGCCGAGTACGCCGCCACCAACGGGACCCTGATCGGCCCCAACCGCCTCTACGGTTCGCTGCCTTCGGAAGCGTCGGGCCGGCAGGCCGTGACGCTGGACGCGGTCGGTGAGTACGTCGAGTTCACCCTCACCGCACCGGCGAACGCGATGACGTTCCGCTACTCACTGCCCGACAACTCCGCGGGCACCGGCCGGGACGCCGCTGTCGACCTGCGCGTCAACGGCACCTCCCTCAAGAGCGTGCCCGTGACCTCCAAGTACGGCTGGTATTACGGCGGTTACCCCTTCAACAACAACCCCGGCGACACCAACCCGCACCACTTCTACGACGAGACCCGCACGATGTTCGGGTCGACCCTGCCCACCGGTACGAAGATCAGGCTCCAGGTCTCCTCCACGGCCGCGTCGCCGACCTTCACCATCGACCTCGCCGACTTCGAGCAGGTGGCGGCGCCGATCGGCAAGCCGGCCGGCGCGCTGGACGTGGTGACCGACTTCGGCGCCGACCCGTCCGGGGCCACCGACTCCACGGCCAAGATCCAGGCCGCGGTCGACGCGGGCCGGACGCAGGGCAAGCAGGTCTACCTCCCCGAGGGCACGTTCCAGGTCCGCGACCACATCATCGTCGACCAGGTGACCCTCGCGGGCGCGGGCCCCTGGTACAGCGTGCTGACCGGACGCGATCCGTCCAACCGCGCCAAGGCGGTCGGCGTGTACGGCAAGTACGCCAACCAGGGCGGCAGCAGGAACGTCACCCTGAAGAACTTCGCCATCATCGGTGACATCCGCGAGCGCGAGGACAACGACCAGGTCAACGCCATCGGCGGGGCCATGTCCGACTCCACGGTCGACAACATCTGGATGCAGCACACCAAGTGCGGCGCCTGGATGGACGGCCCGATGAACAACTTCACCATCAAGAACAGCCGCATCCTCGACCAGACCGCGGACGGCGTCAATTTCCACATGGGCGTCACCAACTCCACCGTCACCAACACCTTCGTACGCAACTCCGGTGACGACGGCCTGGCCATGTGGGCCGAGAACGTGCCGAACGTGAACAACAAGTTCACGTTCAACACGGTGATCCTGCCGATCCTGGCGAACAACATCGTCACGTACGGCGGCAAGGACATCACCATCTCCGACAACGTCATGTCGGACACCATCACCAACGGCGGCGGGCTGCACATCGCCAACCGCTATCCCGGGGTCAACTCCGGTCAGGGCACGGCGGTCTCGGGTACCACGACCGCCGCGCGCAACACCCTGATCCGGGCCGGGAACAACGACTACAACTGGCAGTTCGGGGTCGGCGCCGTCTGGTTCAGCGGTCTCAACGAACCGGTCAACGGCACCATCAACATCACCGACAGCGAGATCCTGGACAGTTCGTACGCCGCGATCCACCTGATCGAGGGCGCGACGAACGCGTTGAACTTCAACAACATCCGGATCGACGGCGCGGGGACGTACGCGCTCCAGATCCAGTCGCCGGGCAAGGCCACGTTCACCAACGTCAAGGCCACCCACATCGCCCAGTCCAATCCGATCCACAACTGTGTCGGAACCGGCTTCCAGATCACCCAGGGCGCGGGTAACTCCGGCTGGTACGCGAACCCGCCGGCCTGCACGGGCCAGTGGCCGGCCCCGGTGTGGACCAACGGCGGTGTCCCGCAGGGCGGTACGAACCCGCCCACCGACCCGCCCACCACACCCCCGACCACGCCGCCCACCACCCCGCCCACCACTCCCCCGACGACCCCGCCGGCGGACACGGGCAACCAGGCCCAGGGCCGCCCGATCGCCGAGTCCGGTCACGCCGACGTGTACGGCGCGGGCAACGCGGTGGACGGCAACGCCGGCACGTACTGGGAGAGCACGAACAACGCCTTCCCCCAGTCCGTCACCGTCGACCTCGGAGCGGCGAAGGCGATCAAGCGGGTTGTCCTCAAGCTGCCCCCCGCGGCTGCGTGGGCGACCCGTACCCAGACCCTGAGTGTGCTGGGGAGCACCAACAACTCCTCGTTCAGCACCCTCAAGGCCTCGGCGGGCTACACCTTCAACCCGTCGGTCAACAGCAACTCCGTGACGATCACCCTGGACGGTACGTCCACCCGCTACCTGCGGGTGAACATCACCGGAAACACCGGGTGGCCGGCCGGGCAGCTCTCCGAGCTGGAGGCCTACACCAGCTGATCAGTTGGTGATCCTCCGCCCGGAACACGCGTGCGGGCCCGTCCGCGAAGGTCGGGCCCGCACTGCTGTGCCGCGGTCAGGTCAGGTGTCCGGTCGGCTGTCCGGTAGCCGACCGGTCAGCCGTCCGGTCAGCTGTCCGGCTCGCAGTCGACGTCGAGCAGCTGGATCGTGTACGTGGCGTCGAGATCCACGTACGCCTTGAAGGAGGAGGTGTTCGCGCCGCTCCCGCCCCAGTGCGCGGTCACCGTGGCCCAGCCCCGCCCGAGGGACTGCGCGGTCGTGGCCGGGCCGATGTCGATCGACTGCGGCGTGTTCTGCGCGCAGAGGAGCAGGTCGAATCCGTCGGTGTCCTTCACCCGCTGGGCGAGGTGCGGGGAGATGCCGTACTTGCGGGCGAAGGGGCCCGGGCCCTGCTCGCCGTAGAAGTCCTGGAGGAACGTACGGATCTCGGCCGCCGTGTAGCGGTTGTTCGGGTCGGTGGCGGTCGCGGCGGAAGCCGGCAGGGTCGCGGAGAGGGCGAGGCCGACGGCGGCGGCGACGCCGGCCGCCGCGACGGCGGAACGCCTGGCGGAGCGTGCGGTGACGCGGAACATGTGGATACCCCGTTTGTTGTGCTGCGCCCGTGGTCCCGGGCTGGTCACTGGATCAGACAAGGCCCGGGGGGTACGGGTTGTACCGCGCCGGGCGCTGTTGCCGTTCCGGGACGATCGGCACAGGTCTCATACGTCCCCGGCGGCACACGGCACACGGCGTACGGCCTACGGCTCACGCGTCGCCGAGGTAATACGTGTCCAGCCGCCCGCACATGCCGAAGCGGCCCCGGACGTCCGGGAGCCGGGAGCGCAGACGCGCCTCGGCCAGATGCGAGGAGTCGCCCGCGGCGAGCCGGTCGAGCTGGACCCCGGTCCGCCGTGCCGCCTCGGCCGCCCCGGCCTCCCAGCGGGCCCGCCAGTCCGCCAGCCGGGGCCGTATCAGCGCGGCGGCGGCCCGGTGGAACGCCCGCAGGGGCTCCGGGTCGCCGCGCTCCCCCGCCGTACGCAGCGCCGCGAAGCCCTCGACAGCCAGATCGCGCCGCCGGCGGGCGGCGGAGGCCTGCTCGGCCTCGGTGCCCTCGGGGATACGGACGGCTCGCGCGTACGTCTCCGGGTCGGTGAGGTACGGCGGTGGCAGCGTCAGCACCGCGTCCCCGGCCTCGGGCAGTCCGTTGTTCTGCATCAGGACGACGAGGCGCAGCCCGTCCTCGTTCACGAGCCGGTGGATGGTCCCGGGGGTGAACCACACCAGGCCGCCCGGCCCCAGGGGCGTGGTGGCGAAGCCGTCGGTCTCCGTCACGGTCTGGACGGCCCCGCGGCCCGCCGTCACGACGTACCCCTCCGAGCAGGTGAGGTGCAGGTGCGGGGTGCCGCCCCGGAGCCCGTCGGCGGCCTCCCAGTCGTACACGGCCAGGTGCGAGACCGCGACCGCTCCCGGCAGCCCGGCGAATCCGGCCGCCGCCTCACGCGTGCTGTGCTCCGCCCGCTCTCGCAGCTCTTCCATGGGACTCCTTCCGTCTCCCGGAAGGATGCGCGCCCGCGGCGGCGGGAAAACGCGCGTGGCGTGGATTCGCCGTGGCCTCGCGGCCCCGGAGCGCCGGTCCGGAGCACCGGCCCCGGGCCTCAGCGGGCGAGCACCGCCCGGATGGTCTTCCCGCCGTCCGGGCGTGGCAGGACGGTGACCTTGTCGGCCAGGCGCTGGATCATCGGCCAGCCGAACCCGCCCGTCCTGCCGGTGAGATCGGGGGTGCGGTCCTGCGGCTGCGCGGGACTGGGGTCGTCCACGGCGACCTGGAGGCTCCGGCAGTCCGCGCGCAACCGCAGGGACGTGACGTCCCCCGCGTGCCGCAGCGCGTTGGCCACCAGCTCGGACACGACCAGGATGACGTCCTGGGTCCTGCGCGGCGAGGGCGTCGGACTGAGGCCCGCGAGGAAGCCGTAGGCCGCGTCACGGGCGTCGGCCGCCAGCTGTGGCCGGGAATCGCACTCCGCAGGAGGAGGGAACGGGCTGTCGTGCGGGTGTGGGCGCTGCCAGGGGGTCGGATGGTTCGAATGAGAGGGATGGTGCGGGTGGTACATGTCGGCTCACCCCGAAGATCGGTCACGTCTTGCGGCGTCGGTCGTCCCGACGTGTACCCCCGCAGCCGCGAGCGAAGACCCTCAGAGGCGGTGACCCGGTCCGCGAGGCGATTTCCCCGGGGTCACCGGGCCTCCCTCTCCCCCGCGTCCGCGGTGAGAGCCGCCTCGACCGTCTCGTACAAAGGCAGCGCCGTCTCCAGGCCGATCACGGCGAACAGGCGCCGTACGAAGGCGGAGGGCCGGGCGAGGCGCAGCCGGGGGCCGAGGGTGGCGCGGGCCTGGAGCAGCACGTTCACCGTCGTGGAGTCGGCGAAGCTGACTCCGGCCAGATCCACGACGACGGAGCCCGTGACGGACTCGCCCGAGTGGGTCAGCGCCGTGGCGAGGGGCGCGACGCTGTCGAGGTCGAGCTCACCGGAAACGGTGAGAACGGCGGAGTCGCCGTTCTGTCGCGCCGTCACTCCCACGGTCCGGCCTGCGTTGTGAGGAGGTAGCACGGTAGTTCCTTCGGGGCGGCGGAAGGGGCGTTCACAACACGGTGGCACCCACGATAGAAGTGATAGTTGCCATTTGACAACATTCTCTTGTGAGCAACAATCTGTTCACTGCTCCGGAGCCGCCCCGCGCGCCTCCGGAGCGGCGATGTCGTGCGCGAAGTGATGTCGCGCGGAGAGTAACGTGCCCATCCCAGGAAGTAGGGCTGAATGAAGCTACGCGCTGTCCGCCACGTGGTCCCGCGCAGGCCCTGCGGCTGCGCTGTCCCCGGCGCCCAGGCGCTCGGTAGCCGCGGCACGGAACGCGGTGAGGCCCTTCGCCAGCATCAGGATGTCCGACGGATCCATCTGCTCCAGCACCATGGCGACCTCGCGCGTCCGGAAGGCGCGGTACTCGTCCAGCACCTGGTGACCGCGCCGGCTGAGCCGCAGCTCCACCTCGCGGCGGCTCGTCGGGCTCGGCGAGCGGACCACCAGCCCCATGGCCTCCATCCGGTCGCAGAGCCTGCTCAGCGAGGACGGGCGGGAGCCGAGGGCCTCACCGAGGGTCCGCAGGTTCGCGCCCTCGTACTTCTCCATGACGAGCAGGGCACGTAGTTGGGAGGGCGAGACCGGCCCCGAAGGCGCGGCCTCCTGACCTCGCCCCCACAGCACCTCGAGCAGTTCCGAGGCATTGGACGCGGCCTCGGCAACCTGCTCGGGCTGGTGCGGCTGACCGGTGAAGCGGGACATCGATTCACTCTTTCATCCGGCACGGGCCTTTGTCAGCCCAGACGGACCCGACCCTGGCAGAAGAAGGCCTGAACAACAGTGACTCTACTCGCGGACGTCGAAAGAGCGGTTCGCACAGCGGCGCCGCATGCTCTGGTGGACTCGCTCAGCGGTGCGCTGGCCCCGTACGGAGCGACCTCCGTACGGCTGTACCTCGCCGACTACGGGCTCACGGTGCTCCAGCCCGTCACGGGCGTCTCGGGCGCCCCGCACCCCGACGAGGCCCTGTCGCTGCACAACACGCCGGAGGGCCGGGCGTTCGGCAGCCAGGAGCCGCGCGGCGAGGAGGTCAGGCGCAAGGACGCGGTGGACCACCACCTGCCGGTCACCGTGCGGGGCGAGCGGCTGGGGGTCCTGACCGTACGTCTGCCGGGCGACCGTTCCACCCCTCACGCCGTCGACGAGCTGACGCAGGTCGCCGAGCTTCTGGGGCACGAGATCCTGGTGGCGGAGCGCGACACCGACCTGTACCGGCGGGCGCGCCGCGTGAACCGGCTCACCCTGGCGGCCGAGATGCAGTGGGAGCTGCTCCCGGCGCGGGCCTGCACCGCGCTGGAGTACGCGATCGGCGCCCAGCTGGAGCCCGCGTACGCCATCCACGGCGACAATTTCGACTGGTCCTCGGACGGCGACCAGCTCACCCTCGCGGTGACCAACGGGATGGGCGAGGGCATCCAGGCCTCCCTGCTGACCAATCTGGCGGTCAACGCGCTGCGCAACTCCCGCCGGGCCGGGATCGGGATCGCCGACCAGGCGGCGCTGGCGGACCAGGCGCTGTACGAACAGCACCGGGGCGCGTCCTACGTCTCGACGCTGCTGCTCCGCTTCGAGCTGGCGACCGGGACGGTCGAGGCGGTGGACGCGGGGTCGCCGCAGCTGTGGCGCCGGCGGGACAGGACGGTGGAGCGGATCCCGTTCGACGCGCAGCTGCCGCTGGGCATGTTCGAGGAGTCGGACTACCGGGTGCAGACGTTCCAGGCGCTCCCCGGCGACCGGTTCTTCTTCGTCAGCGACGGGGTGTACGCGGCGGTGTCGCCGCAGGGTGAGATCTACGGGGAGCGGGCACTGGCCCGGGCGATCAACGCGACGAGCCTGCTGCCGGCGGCGACGGTACCGCGCGCGGTACTGCAAGAGCTGGCCACGTACCGCGACGCCGAGTCGACGGACGACGCGCTGGTGCTGTGCCTGGACTGGTTCGGCCGGGAGAAGGACTGACACCGTCCGGAGCGTCGTCCCCGCGGGCCTGAGCATGCCCGGTGGGCGCCCACCGGCCGGGAAACGCCCCGTCGGGGCTGCCTGCCGCCGTACTGGGCGCCTCAGAGGTCGAACACCGCCCTGACCCGCTTGCCGACCGGGACCAGCTCCGAGGTGAGGCGGTCGCACAGGGCGTGGACGATCTCCAGGCCGTGCCCGCCGAGCCTGCTGGGGTCGCGCTCGAAGCGGCGCGGCAGCGTCACGCTGCTGTCGTACACCGTCACGGTCACCTGCCGGTCGGTGCCCTCCAGCTCCAGCAGGTACGGCCCGTGGCTGTGCCGCTCGGCGTTGGTGACCAGCTCGCTGACGACCAGGAGCAGGTCGCCGCGCCTGCGTTCCCCCACGTCGGCCAGCCACTCGGCCTCCAGCTGCTGGAGGAACCTGTCCGCGAGCTGCCTGGCCTCGGCGATGCAGCCGGGCTCGCCGGTGAACTGGCCGGCCTGGACCAGCGGCTGCACGTACGCTCCCGCGCCGGACGCGAAAGCCGAATCACTCATCCCACTCATCATCTGATCGTTCACTGTGCTCCTGCCCGCGCTCCCCGAGGGCGTCGGGCACCCCCCATCTCGGGACGGCTTATGCCCCCCGATGCGAGAGGTATGCCCGGCGATTTTTGTGAGGGGTGTCACGTCCGTCCGGGAAGCCGGACCACGGAGACGAAGAACTGGTCGATCTGCCGTACGGCGGCGATGAACTGATCGATGTCGACGGGCTTGGTGACATAGGCGTTGGCGTGCAGTTTGTAGCTGCGGAGGATGTCCTCCTCCGCCGACGACGTGGTCAGGACGACCACGGGGATGAGCGCCAGCTCGGGGTCGGTCTTGATCTGCTCCAGCACCTGGCGGCCGTCGTACTTGGGCAGGTTCAGGTCGAGCAGCACCAGGTCGGGCCGGGGCGCGTCCACGTACGCGCCGCGCCGGTAGAGGAAGTCGAGTGCCTCCTCCCCGTCCCGTACGACGTGCAGGGCGTTGCGGATCTTGTTGTCCTCGAACGCCTCGCGGGTCATCAGCTCGTCACCGGGGTCGTCCTCCACGAGCAGGACCGCGATGGGCTGCACCGGCATGATGGGCGTGTTCACTGGGCGACTCCGGGCGGGGTGGTGAGAAGGGCGTCGTGGGGCTGGTCCCCCGGGGGCATGCCCTCCACGGAGGGTACGTCGAGCGCGGGTACGGTGAAGTGGACGCGGGTGCCGCCGGTCTCCACGGGCTCCAGCCAGATCCTGCCGCCGTGGAACTCCACGATCTTGCGGCAGAGGGCGAGACCGATGCCGGTGCCTTCGTAGCTGTCGCGGGCGTGCAGCCGCTGGAAGATGACAAAGACCTTCTCGGCGAACTCGGGCGCGATCCCGATGCCGTTGTCCGCGACGGTCAGGTGCCACTCGCCGCCCTCGCGGACGCATCCGACCTCGATCCGGGACGGCTCGCCGGCCCTGCGGAACTTGACGGCGTTGCCGATGAGGTTCTGCCAGAGCATGGCGAGCGTGGTCGGATCACCGTTCATCTCGGGCAGCGGGTCCCGCCGTACGACGGTGGTGCCCGACTCCTCGACGACCAGGGCGAGATTGGCGAGCGCGCGGTCCAGCGCGCGGTCCAGGCCGACGGTCTTCCAGGCGTCGTGGACCCGGCCCACCCGGGAGAAGGTGAGCAGGTCGTTGATGAGGATCTGCATGCGCTTGGCGCCGTCGACCGCGAAGTCGATGTACTGCTTGCCGCGGTCGTCCAGTTCGTTTCCGTACCGTTTCTCCAGCAGCTGGCAGAACGAGGCGACCTTGCGCAGCGGCTCCTGGAGGTCGTGGGAGGCCACGTAGGCGAACTGTTCCAGTTCCGAGTTGGAGCGGCGCAGTTCCTCGGACTGTTCGGCGAGGCGGTCCTCGCGGAAGCGGGTCGAGGCGAGTTCGTCGGCCAGGCGGCGGCGCATGTCCTCGACGGCCGCGCCGACGGCCCGCAGGTCGGAGGGTCCGCCGACCTCGATGCGCTGGTCGAAGGCGCCGGCGCGCACGCCGTCCGACGCGGCGCGCAGCGCGTTGAGCGGCCGGCCCACCATGCGGTGGAGCACGATCCCGAGGCCGCCGACCGCGAGGAGGAAGACGACGAGGAGGGTGAAGAACACGACGTCGCGCAGCGTACGGGCGTGGTTCAGCTCGTCCCGCGCCCGGTCACGGGCGGTGTCCAGATGCTTCTGCTGTACGGCGAAGAGGCCGCGCAGCTCGTCGAAGGAGGTCTTGCTCCCGGTGAGCCGCTCCGCGGAGGCGGCTTCCGCGCCGCGCGTCCGTACGGAGGCGATCAGCGGCTCCGCCTGCCCGGTCCGCCACCGCTCGGCGGCGCGGGTGATCCGGTCGAGGTCCTCGGTGAACTGGCGGTCGGAGGCCACCCCGGCGGCGAGGGACCGGGTGTACCGGCGCTCGTCCTGGCGGCCCTGGTCGTACGGGGCGAGGAAGGAGGCTTCCGCGGTCAGCGCGAAGCCCCGTACGCCGGTCTCCTGGTCGAGCAGCGACTTCTGGAGCAGGAAGGCACCGGACCTGGCGGGCTGGATGCGGTCGACGAGTTCGTCGGTGCGGGCGTTCGTCGTGGACAGCAGCACCCCGCCGACAACCGCGCAGGCGCAGACGACCAGTACCACGGCGGCGAGGATCAGCCGGACCCAGCCCTGCACGGAGAGACGGGTGAGCGCGGCGCGCCAGGCCGAGGGGGGCGCGGGCGGGGCCGGGGGCGTACCACCCTGCCCGGGAATCCGTTCCTTGTCCGTATGCGTCACATCCTCCGTGCTCGTCCCGGTCCGCGTGCTCGCGCCGGCCCCGGTCCCCGTGCGGGTCCCCGTCCTCATGGGGCCGCTCTGGTGCGGTCCCACGCGCCGGCACATCTCACCGTGTGCCCCAACCGAGATGAAGTACGGCCACGTCGTCCGCGAGGCCGCCGTACGGCGCCGCTCCCTCGGCCGCCTCGTCCACCAGCGCGTCCACGAAGGCGTGCGCCCGCAGCGTGCCGTGTTTCCTGGCCAGGGCGAGCAGCCCTTCCTCGCCGAGGCGGGACGACGGTCCCGTACGGCCCTCGAAGAGCCCGTCGGTGAAGAGCACGACCTGTCCGCCGGGCGGCAGCGCCAGCTCGGTCCTGCTCCAGCGGCCGAGACCGGGCAGCAGCCCCAGGGCCATGCCCACCTCGGGTTCCTCCCAGGCCACCGCGGAGTGGTCGCGTACGAGCAGCCCCGGGTGGCCGGCTCTGACCACCTGTACGGTCCGGCCGCCGGGCGCGAAGTCGAGCGAGGTGACCGTGGCGAACACGTGCGGGTCGGCGCGTTCCGCGACGAGGATCTCCTCCAGGAGCCGCACCTGTTCCAGCTGTTCGGTGCCGCACAGCACGGCCGTGCGCCAGGCGACCCGCAGGCAGACGCCGAGGGCCGCTTCCGCGGCGCCGTGCCCGGACACGTCGCCTATCACCGCGTGCACGGCCCCGTCGGCGGTCTGCACGACGTCGTAGAAGTCACCGCTCAGCAGGCCGTGGGCACGGCCGGGCTCGTACCGGGCGACCGCCTGGAAGTTGTCGTCCCTGAGCAGGGGCACGGGCAGCAGGCCGCGCTCCAGACGGGCGTTCTCCTGCGCCATCAGGGCGTTGACGCGGAGGGCCGCGGTGGTCCTTTCGACCTGCTTGCGCTGGAGGGCGTAGCGGACCGCGCGGCTCAGGGTCTCCGGGTCGAGGCGGCCCTTGACGAGGTAGTCCTGGGCGCCGGTCGCCACGGCCGTGAGCCCGGCCTCGCCCTCGGCCGTCCCGGTGAGGACCACGATGGCCGCGTCGGGGGCGGTGTGGACGATACGGGTGACGGCGTCGAGGCCGTGGACGTCGGGCAGGTGGAGGTCGAGCAGGACGCACACGGGGGTGGTACAGCCGTCGAGGAACCGCTGCGCCTCGGCGAGCGATTTGCACCACGTCAGCGACGAGTCCAGGTCGCTGTCGGCGAGCATCTCCTCGACCAGCAGCGCGTCACCGGAGTCGTCCTCGACGAGCAGGATCCGCGTGTCGGCGGCGTGCGGGGCATCGCCGTCGAGCGCGGTGGTGTCCTGCGCGGGGACCGTTCCCCGGGTCCGGCGGACCCGCACGGGACGCGACGACAGGTCAACGGGCAACTCGACCACACTCCACCCCCTCATGCGAACGACGCGGGTTCACGGCGTCGTTTCCGGGCGGAAGCATATGCGACAACCGGAGCATCATTCCGGGCGTGTCGGGAGCACACCCCTTCCGGGGGAAGGTACCGGATCGACGAGGGGGCGGCGGCGCCCGGTGAAGGGGGTGGCGACACGCGCCGCGGGGGGTGGCGGCGCCCGGCGGAGGCTGTGGCACTGTGAGGAATCCGACGGCGAGAATGACGTGAAACATGCGATGCTCTTCGGCGGACACCCCTGCCGGTTGTCCAGTTGGTGAGGGTCACCTGGTGACTCATGGGGCACACAGAAGACACAGAGAAGAAACAGGTACTCATCGGCTCGCACGACGGCCGCGTACGGGGGTGCGGGGATGACTACGGTCGACGACGGAGCGGACAACGCCGTCACGGGAGCGCCGGCGTGGTTCGACGCCCGCCCGGCGGACGCCGCGGAGGCCCGTGCGCTGGCGCGCTCCTTCCTGGACGGGCACGCGGCGCCGGAGCGCACACTCGCCGATGTCCTGCTGGTCGTCTCGGAGCTGGTGACGAACGCCGTGCGGCACGCCGGCGGGGTGACGGCGTTCCGGGTCGCCGCCCGGCCCGGCGTGGTGGAGATCGTGGTGCAGGACGCGAGCCCGGTGCCGCCGGTCACCAAGGAGCACCGGGGGCAGTGGCTGCCCGGGGGCTACGGCTGGCCGCTGGTCAACCGGCTGGCCGAGGTGACCGTGGTGCCCCTGGGGGACGCCGGGAAGATCGTACGGGCGTCGGTGCGCCACCAGGACGTGTAGGCCGTCTCTTACGGATCCTGCCTCCCAGTGGCGAGGCTCCGCCGAGGAGCGTTCACTGAAAGTCCGGGGCCGGGCCCGTGTCCGTGGGAGAAACGGCTCCGCCGTGAGCAGCTCATGACGTCCAGCAGCAGGGCATGCGTGCTCCGCGGCCTGCACGGTGCCACGGAGCGCCGTCCCGGCGGCGAGAGCAGAGAGCAGGCACCCCTATGCCGTTCGTGAACGTCGGCCAGGAGAACAGTGGCCCCATCGACATCTACTACGAGGACCACGGCAGCGGCCGGCCGGTCGTCCTGATCCACGGCTATCCGTTGAACTGTCACTCGTGGGAGAAGCAGGAGCGCGTCCTGCTGGAGGCCGGGTACCGCGTGATCACGTACGACCGGCGGGGCTTCGGCAATTCCAGCCAGCCCGTGATCGGCCACGACTACGACACGTTCGCCGCCGACCTCAACACCCTCCTCGACCATCTCGCGTTCCCCGAAGTGACCCTGGTCGGTTTCTCGATGGGGACCGGCGAGGTGACCCGGTACCTCGGCACGTACGGCTCCGGCCGCGTCGACAAGGCCGTGCTGATGGGCGCCATCCCGCCGTTCCTCCTCAAGACCGACGACAACCCCGAGGGGGTGGACCGGTCGGTCTTCGAGGACATCAAGAAGGCGGTGGTCGCGGACCGGCCCGCGTACTTCAAGACGTTCCTTGACAACTTCTACAACGTCGACCAGTTCGCCGGGACCCGGATCAGCGACCAGGCGTGGAACAACAGCTTCAACATGGCCGTGGCGGCCTCGGCGCACTCCGCGTACGCGTGTGTGGACACGTGGCTGACGGACTTCCGCGAGGACCTGCCGAAGATCGATGTGCCGACGCTGCTGGTGCACGGCACCGCGGACCGGATCCTGCCGTACGACAACACGGCGAAGCGGCTTCCGGCGCTCATCAAGGACCTGACGTTCGTCACCGTCGACGGCGGGCCGCACAATGTGGCCTGGACGCACCCGGAGATCGTCAATCCGGCGCTGCTCGACTTCCTGGCGAACTGAGCGGGCGCTCCTGGCCGACCGACCGGCCACGCGCGTCAGGTCCCGGGTTCACCCGCCTTCCCGGGGCCTTCCGCGCGCGGCCGAGACCTCGACGAACTCCGCCCGTCCCGTCGCGGTCAGCCGGAGGACCGGGACGGCCTTGTCACGTGGGTTCCCGTTGTTCTGGAAGGAGAGGAAGCCGCTGGCCCCGGCCACCTGCTGCCCTCCGTTCATCTGGTGGAACATGCGGGCCACGGCGTCTCCCGTGACGGTGACCTTTCCTTGGCCGGCGGCCATCTGGATGCCTCTCGCCGCGGTCAGGACGGCGTCGTGCGCCATGATCGCCTGGCCGTCCTCCCGTGAGTTGTTGGGAAAGGTGGTGTCGAGGAAACCGCCCTCGGCGAAGTACCGCGCGGACGGCGCCGAGACCGCCTTCGGGTTCGTGCGGTACATGTCCGGGTGGGCCAGGCCCGTGTAGAGCACCTCGACCTGGGTCTTCGCGGCGGCGGCGAGCTGTTCCCTCGTCAGGTTGGTGGTGTCGTCACCGGCGATCACGGTGAACTCGACGTCCTGGCAGGCGCGGTTGGACAGCGCGTCGAGGAACCGCATGAGGTGGGTGCCGCGCCCGGCGAAGTAGATGACCTGGGGCTCCTCGTCGCAGAGCTGCGACGACATGAAGTTCATCTCGCTCTCCCAGGCGTTGGCCACCGATGAGTCGTACGTCATGGTCTCCGCGACGAGCCGGTGACCGGTGGCGGGGTCAGGGAAGGCGCGGGTGAACTCCGAGCCCAGGGTGGTGGCGTAGAGATTTCCCTTCGCCGCGTCCTGCACGACCACGGCCGTCCGGAACTTCTTCCGCTTGAGGTACGCGGCGGCGGCGTACGCCTCGTCGACGTTGGTGGGCGACACCCGGACGAAGTTGTGTATGTCCTTTATGCTCGTCGCCGTCATCGTGGACGCGACCATGGCGATGCCCTGCTTCGAGAGCAGGTCGACGGCCGCGCGGTTCTCGTCGGTGCTGGGGCCGAGTCCGGTGACCGCGACCAGCTTGTCGTCGGTGTTCTTGCGCTTGACCAGCTCACCGACGGTGTAGCGCCAATGGTCAGAGCCCCCACCGGTGTTGGCGATGAGGAGCCGGATCTTCGGGGACGCGGCCAGGTCGCCGCGGTTGTGCCGGTACTGCGCGAGATAGGCGCCCTGGAGTTCGTGCCGTACCGATTCGTCGGAGTTGCTGTCCGTACCGTCGAGGGTGAAGGACGTCATGTAGGCGACGCTGACGTACGGCTCGTCGCCGTTCTCGATACGGTCGTTCTCCTTCTCGATCTCCCTCTCGACCTGGGTGAGATGGCTCCGGAAGACGTACGAGCCGTCCGTCACCCCGACACACTCCTTGTCCTCCCCCCGTTTCACCACCCCGTCACCGCAGCGCGCCCTGCTGTCCTCCAGCCAGGACACGGCGAACCAGCCGCCCAGCGCGAGGACGACGGCGGCGACGCCGGCGAGCACGACCCGGCGGACGATGTGCAGCGGCCATTCGATTCTGACCATCGGATCAGACCTCCCCCGTCGTCTGCGGATGGCGCCAATGCCGGTACCGTTCGGCCTCGTTGAAGAGGGGCACGATGTCGTTCCTCCGGAGTTGGGACAGCTGCGTGAACCCTTCGGCGATCAGATGGGCCAGCCGCATCCCGGGGTCGGCGAGCGGATCGCTCCACACCCACCGCGCCACGACCAGGCCCTGGATCAGGGAGGCCGCGTCCACGGCCCGGGCGGGCCCGCGCCGGGAGCCCAGCGCGGCGAGCAGTTCCAGCGGGCCGCCCTCGTCCGGCAGCCGGTTGGGGGCCGAGGTGACCGTGTCGAACTCGCTGATCCACTGGGCGGCGGGCACCGCCGTGAAGCGCCGCAGCAGCTGGTCCGCCACGTCGTCCACACGCTGCACGGCAAGCTGGTGGTACATCTCCTGGACGGGCCGGCCCTCCGACCTGTAGTGCTCGGCGAGCAGTTCGTGCGCCATGTCCCAGTCGTCGGGGCGGCGGGCGAGTTGCCACAACAGCAGGCGCCGCAGCCAGGGATGGAGGGTGGGGACAAACGTGCCGGGCCCCGCCAGCAGCCAGCGTGCGCGCATCTCGCCGAACAACTCCTCGCCGTGGCCGAGGACTTGCGTACCCACGGAGAGGTCGCGGGCGGCGGCGCACTCGGCGAGCATGGCGCGCTCGACCGGGTCGATGCCGCGCAGCAGATGGCCGAGCGCGGTCTCGGCGAGGGTCGAACTGACCTCGCCCGTACGGAGTTGGCGGTCGGGGAGCTTGCGCAGCCAGCGGTCCTGGTCGGGCCCGGACTCGGCCGGGGCGCCCGACTGGCGCAACACGTCGAGGATCTGCTGCACCGCGCGCGGCAGTCCGCCGGTGAGCCGGTGCACGAACGGGGTGAGGCGGGTGTACTGCGCCAGCTCCGGGTGGCCGCCGAGCTGGAGTTCGATCCGGATGCGCACCTCGTCGAGGTTGAGGTCGCGCAGCCGCAGCGGGTACCACCAGGTGTCCTCGCCGTCCCGGGTGGGCCGGTAGGTGTGCCAGTCGGCGAGGGAGGCGCGGTCGGGGCCGCGCAGCTGCCACGGCCAGGCGTCGCCGGTGGCCGGGCCCCAGCGGGGCAGCCAGCGGTTGGAGCTGGCGACGACCGTGAGCGGGTCGCAGTCCCCGCCCGTCACGACGGTGTCGTCGTGACGGGCCCGTACGAGCAGGTCGAGGAAGCGCCTGCCGTACGGGGCGTGGGTGTTGTCCAGCAGGAGCAGGTGCGAGCGGGGCATGAAGTTGCGGGCGGTGTTGCGGCGCAGGTCCTCCAGGAACGCGGAGAACAGCACCCGGTCCAGCCGCTCCTGCTGCTGTTCGTCGCCGTCGTGGCGCCACAGGTTGAGCTCGACGAGCGCCTCCCACCGGTCGCCGCTGCGGATCAGGGGATGCGCGCCGAACCAGTGCGCCCCGGCGGTGAGCCGTCCCATGAGGCCGCGGACGGGCAGCCGCCGACCGCGCCGCAGGGCGTCCTGGAACACCGCGAGAGCGACGGACGAGGCGCCTTCCGGGACGCCGATGGCGCCCATGCCGACCTCGAAGAACGCCGCGAGGTAGTCGCCGTGCCTGGCTTCGTTGGCCTGCTGGAAGTGGTCGAGCTGGCGCTGCACCGCCCGGCGGCCCTGCGCCATGCTGTGGCCCTGGGCCATGCTGCGGATGTTCAGCTCCTCGTCCGAGGCGAGCAGCCCGAGGCTGAGGAGGGGGAAGCGGGAGCGGCCGTACCGGGGCAGCTTGCGCTCCAGCTGGCGGGCGAGCAGGGCGAGGGCGTAGCGCGGCAGCAGCGACTGCGTACCGCCGAAGTTGACGTACGCGAACGGGTGGTCGGGGCCGAAGTGCTCCATCAGGGCGCTGTGGGCCTCGCTGGCGCCGCTGCCGCGCGGGCCGAGCAGCATCGTGATCGGTCGGTCGGCGGTGGGCGGCTGCCTCAGGCATTCGTCGACGAGCGACAGGATGCCGCTGCGGCCGCGCAGTCCCAGACCGCTCCCGGACTCCATGACGGATCCCCCCTCCGCGGCCCGCCGTGCGCCCCCGTGACGGCCGGACGGCCCGCGAGTGCCCACGGTAGGCGGACGAACCCGTCAAGTCACGTGTGTTCGTGCTTCATCAGCCACCGGGGCACGAGGGAGGTGCCGTGGCGCCGGGGCGGTGATGGTCTCAGCTCAGGACGCCGGTGCCCAGCAGGCCGAGGAGCAGCACACCGACGATGATCCGGTAGATCACGAAGGCGTTGAAGGAATGCTTGGCGACGAACTTGAGCAGCCAGGAGATGGAGCCGTACGCGACGACGAAGGAGACGAGGGTCCCGGCGACCAGCGGGGCGGCGCCGACCCCCGCGCCGAGCGCGTCCTTCAGCTCGTAGAGGCCCGCGCCGGTGAGGGCCGGGATGCCGAGGAAGAACGACAGGCGGGTGGCGGCCACCCGGTCGAGGTCGAGGAGGAGCGCGGTGGACATCGTGGCGCCGGACCGCGAGAAGCCGGGGAAGAGCAGGGCCAGGATCTGTGAACTGCCCACCAGCATCGCGTCTTTGAACGAGGTGTCGTCCTCGCCGCGTTTGTGCCGGCTCATCTGGTCGGCCACCCACATCACACCGCTGCCGACGATCAGGGAGGCCGCCACCACCCAGAGCGACGCCAGGGGGCCCTGGATCAGCGGTTTGGCGGCCAGTCCCACCAGCACGATCGGGATCGTCGCGTAGATGACCCACCAGGCGAACTTGTAGTCGTGGTGGTAGCGCTCCTCGGGCTCCCGCAGGCCGGTGACCCAGGCGGTGAGGATCCTGACGATGTCCTTGTAGAAGTAGACGAGCACGGCGGCGATGGCACCGACCTGGATGACGGCGGAGAAGCCGATGACGGCGTCGTCGTCGACCGGGATGCCCATCAGGCCCTCGGTGATCTTCAGATGACCGGTGGAGGAGACCGGGAGGAACTCGGTCACGCCTTCGACGGCGCCGAGGATGACGGCCTGGCCGACGCTGATCACGCTCATCGGATCTCTTTCCGGAGGGTTCGAGGGGTACGGGAGCGGAGACACGGGCGCCGACCGCCTGTACGTCCGCCTGCCTGTACGTCTACTGCACTGTAGACGATGTCGGCGGCCGCGACGCTCTCAGGCCGTCCGGCAGCGTGTCCCCGTACCCCCGCGGAACCCCGTCAGGCGCCCAGCCGGTTGATCTCCGGGCTGTACAGCACGTGCGGCTCCGCGCCCCGCAGGCCGACCACGGCGAGCATCGCCCGGCCCAGGTGTTCCGTCGTGGTCACATGCGCGGGCATCACGCGGCGCAGCAGCGGATGGAGCCAGGAGGTCAGGCCGTACATCAGCCGGTAGACGGGCGTCCTGGACCTTGCCCCGTTGCGGGGCTGGATGTAGCCGGGCCGGAACATGTAGGCCGGGAAGTCCATGGCCAGCAGTTCGTTCTCGGTGCGGCCCTTGACCCGCGCCCACGCGCTCCGGCCGCGCTCGGTGCTGTCGGTGCCCTCGCCGGAGACGTACGTGAAGGTCAGACCGGGGCTGCGGCGCGCGAGCGCCCGGGCCGCGGCGAGGGTGTAGTCGTGGGTGATACGGCGGTACTCGTCCTCGCTCCGGCCGGACGAGGAGACGCCGAGGCAGTAGAAGCACGCGTCGAGCCCCGAGAGCTCGTCCTCGATCGCGCTGAAGTCGGTGAAGTCGTCGTGGACGATCTCGCGGACCTTGGGAGGGTGCCCGCCGGCTCTCGTACGGCCCACGAGGACCACGCTCTCCACCCGCTCGTCCAGCACACATGCGCGCAGGACACCCTGCCCGACCATGCCGGACGCCCCAAAGATGATGATGACCTTCACGTTCGACCGCCCTCGTGTGACCCGGCGCGGCCCCGTACACACCGCACGCTCGCTTAACCATCCGGTTAGACAGGGGCATCGTAGCCGCACCCCTCCGTCGGTCGCCCGCCGGGACGGTGGGTCCGGGGACCGGCCGGGCCCCAGGTGTGATCCCGCGCCTCGGCGAGGCCCACTAGCGTGCCCCCATGACGAGTAAATCCGACGCCACGCGGGCCCGCCTTCTGGACGCGGCCACCGAGGAGTTCGCGGCCCATGGACTGGCCGGCGCCCGGGTGGACCGTATCGCCGCCGCCGCTTCCGCGAACAAGAACCTGATCTACGTCTACTTCGGGAACAAGGAAGCGCTCTTCGACAGCGTCTTCAGCAGAGCGGTCGACACCTACCTGGCGGCGGTGGACTTCGACCCCGAGGACCTGCCGGGGTACGCGGGCGCGCTCTTCGACTTCTTCATGACGCGGCCCCACCTGATGCGCCTGTCGCGCTGGCACAGCCTGGAACGCCCCGGCGAGCAGCGGCGGCTGCCGCTGCTCGCGGCCACCGCCCGGGACAAGCGCGCGGCGCTGGCCGAGGCCCAGCGGAAGGGTGCGGTCGAACCGGCCCTGGCGGCGCCCCACTTGTGGGAGATGGTGCTGTCCCTGGCCGCCACCTGGGCGCCGGGGAGCCCCGATCCGCTGACGAAGGACACCGATCCGCAGGAGATCGCGGCCCGGCGTCACGCACTGGTCGTCGCGGTCGGACTGCTCAGCCGTCCCGGCGCGGAGCGGAGGCGGAGCGCCGGCCCGGAGGCCAGTTAGCCATCCGGTTAGTTATGGATAAACTGATCGGATGCGGAAGAAGTCCGATGCCACCAAGGCCCGCCTGTTGGCGGCGGCGACCCAGGAGTTCGCCGCGTACGGGATCGCGGGCGCGCGGGTGGACCGTATCGCCGCGTCGGCCGCCGCCAACAAGAACCTGCTGTACGTGTACTTCGGCAACAAGGAACGTCTCTTCGACGCGGTCCACGAGGCCGCGATCCAGGAGCTCCTGGAGGCGGCGCCCTTCGACGCCACGGACCTGCCCGGGTACGCGGGGGCCCTCTTCGACTTCTATCTGGCCCACCCGCACCTGATCAAGCTCGCCCGCTGGCACGGCCTGGAGCGCCCCGGGACGGTGCGTCTGCCGCTGGCGCGGGAGTCCACCCGGGCCAAGCTGCGCGGCCTGGCCGCGGCCCAGGCGGACGGGCTGGTGGACGCGGGGCTGCCCGCCGCCGTGCTGCTGACCCTGGTGCTCACGCTGTCGTCCGCGTACAGCGAGGGTTCCCTGGAGCCGCTCACGGCGACCGACGATCCCGCGCTCCTCACGTCCCGCCGCCACGCCGTGGTCGTGTCGGTGGGCCGCCTGACCCGCCCGCCCGGTGCACTCTGAGGACTCGTCGGTCCGTACCCGTCCCCGTCCCGCCGGGAGTCCCGGATGAGCAAGGCCCTCCCTCTCGAAGCCACCCCTGACCTGCGAGGCCGCCTGGCCCTGGTCACCGGGGCCAACAGCGGCATCGGGTTCGGTGTCGCCCGCCGCTTCGCGCGGGCGGGCGCCGAGGTCGTCCTGGCCGTACGGAACACCGCCAAGGGCCGGGAGGCCGCCGAGCGCCTCGGCGACCCGGCGCCCGGCGGCGGCCGGGTGCGGGTGGAACAGGTGGACCTGTCCTCGCTCGCTTCGGTCGGGGATCTGTGCGGCAGGCTGAACACCGAAGGACGGCCGCTCCACTACCTGGTCAACAACGCCGGGATCCTCGCCCCGCCGCAACGGTCGCTCTCCCCGGACGGCATCGAGCTCCAGCTCGCCACCAACCACCTGGGCCACTTCGCCCTGACGGGACTGCTCCTGCCCCTGCTGCGGCAGGCCGGCGGACGGGTGGTGAGCATGGGCAGCCTCACGGCCCGTACCGCCCGCCTCTCCCCCGAGGACCTCCGGGGCGGGACGTACCGCCCGTACGCCGCCCACGGCACGTCCAAGCTCGCCCAGCTCGTCTTCGCCCTCGAACTGGACCGGCGCAGCCGGCTCCACGGGTGGGGCATCGGCAGCAACGCCGCCCACCCCGGCGCCGTGGTCACCAACCTCCAGGTGACGGGCCCGACCCTCGGCGGCCACCGCGCGGGCCTGGTGGCCCGGCTCACCACCCGGATCTACCAGCTGCCCGGCCTGGGGCACGGCGTGGCCCCGGCGTCCCTGCTCCCGTTCTTCGCCGCGACGGCCGGGCAGGCGGAGGGCGGCGCCTACTACGGCCCCGCGGGCTTCGCCGAACTCACCGGCCCGCCGGCCCGGGCGAAGGTCCCCGCCCGCGCCCGGGACACGCGGACGGCCGCGCGGCTGTGGACGGCCTCCGAGGCACTCACGGGGGTGGCTTTCCCGGACTCCGGCGACTGACCGGCCGTACCTGACCGCGCCGGCCGCGGGCCCGCTCTCCGAAAAGACGGACAGGCCCTAGCCGCGCGGGAGGCGCGCCATCCGGTAGAGCATGGTGCGCTGCCGTTCCGTGGTGAACGGCGGGAGCAGGCCGCCGGAGAAGCGTGCGAGGAGCCGGCTCTGCACGCTGACCGACTTGGGGTTGGTGAACGCCTCGAAGCCGACCCTGCCGCCCCGGTAGCGCCCCATGCCGCTGGGCCCGACACCCCCGAACCCCATGCTGGTCGACATGGCGTGCAGGGACAGCTCGTTGACCGACACACCGCCGCTGGACGTCTCGTCGACCACCCGGCGGATCGCCCGGCGGTTCCTGCCGAAGACGTACAGCGCCAGCGGTTTCTCCTTCGCGTTGACCAGGTCCAGCGCCTGGTCGAGCGTGCGGTACGTGTAGACCGACAGGACCGGGCCGAAGACCTCCTCCCGGTGCACGGCGAGGCGGTCGTCCGGGTCGACGACGATGGTCAGCGGCAGCTGCCGCGTCTCCGGGTCGAGGGTCTCGCCGCGGTAGCGGTCCGGCTGGACGACCCGGAACCCCTTCTCCCGCGCCTCGGCGACATAGCCGAGGACACGGTCGTACGAGCGCCGGTCGATGATCGCGGAGACTTCCGGATTGCCCTGCACCGTGGGAAAGTCGGTGACAGTCTTCTCGATCACCGCGTCGAGGAACGCCTCCAGCGACGCCTCGGGCACCAGCGCGTAGTCGACACACAGGCAGATCTGACCGCCGTTGCCGAGCCGCCCCTGCGCGACCTTCGCGCCCACCGCCGCGATGTCCGCGTCCGGCAGGACCACCGCCGGGCACTTGCCGCCCAGCTCCAGGATCACGGGCGTCAGGTTCGGCGCCGCGGCGGCCAGGATCTTCCGCCCGACGCCCGTACCGCCGGTGAAGACGAACTTGTCCCACGGCAGCGCGGAGAAGTGCGCGGAGATGTCGGGTCCGCCGCTCACCACCGCCAGCTCGCTCTCGTCGAAGTACCGGGCGACCAGCCGGCCCAGTACCCCGGCCGTACGCGGGGTCAGCTCCGAGGGCTTGACCATCACGCGGTTCCCCGCCGCCAGCGCCTCGACCGCCGGGTCCAGCGCCAGACTGACCGGCGCGTTGAACGGCGACATCACACCGACCACACCGAGCGGCTCGTTGACCACATAGCTGCGCACGCCCGCGAGACCCAGCGCGCCCGACGACCGCCGCCGCGGCTTCACCCACTTCTTGAGATGCCGCTTGATGTGCGGAAGGTGCGACATCACGGCGAAGATGTCCGCCCCGACGATCTGGTCACGGCTGCGGTGGCCGAAGTCGGCCTGGAGCGCGTCCACCAGCTCGGTGTAGTTCTCCTGGAGCATCTTCTCGACGCGCTCCAGCCGGTCCAGCCGCTCGGCGAGGGTGGGGGGCCTGGCCGGCGAGTAGGACGCCTTCTGCACCTGGAAGATCCGGTCCACGTCCTGAGCCGTGCTCACCGCGATGCCGGCGGTCGTGTCCGCGTCGGTCGTCATCTCTGCGTCGGTCGTCATGTCTGTCTCCCGGGGTGGCGAATAAACCATCTAGTTAGTTTTACATCATCGACAGAGATGCGCCAGCCGGACGTGGGCAAAATGTCCATTTTTACGGCCACCTCGGTGGAACAATGCCGACGACCGTCACCTGCGGAGGAGCGCGCCATGGCCACCCAGCGGATCCCGCTCAACCTCTTCGGCACGTCCTTCGGCCTGGTGGGCCTCGCCGGCTGCTGGGTGACCGCCGGCGCGCAGGGCCATGTGACCGACGCGGTCGGGAACGCCCTGCTGGCGCTGACCGCCGTGGTCTGGCTGGCCACCGTGGGGTTCTACCTGCGGTACGTCCTGACCACGCGCGGCGCCTTCGTGGCGGACCTGCTGGACGACGTGGGGAGCCCGTTCGCCGCTCTCGCGCTCATCACACCGATGCTGCTCGCGTCCGAGGGCATCGCCCCGCACGCCCCGACCGCCGGGAAGGTCCTGGTGGACGTCTTCCTCGTGCTCACCGTGCTGGCCGGCGGCTGGTTCACCGGCCAGTGGATCTACGGTCCGCTCGCGCTCGACCGGCTGCACCCCGGGTACTTCCTGCCCACCGTCGCCGGCGGATTCGTCGCGGCGACCAGCGCCGCGCAGGTGGGTCAGGAGCGACTGGCCCAGGCGATGTTCGGCCTCGGCATCGCCTGCTGGTTCATCCTCGGGTCCATGATCATGGCGAGGCTGTTCTTCCGCCCGCCGCTGCCACCCCCGCTCATGCCGACCCTGGCGATCGAGATGGCACCCCCGGCCGTGGGGAGCGTCGCGTACTTCGCCCTCGACGGGAACCGCCTGGACATCGTCGCGGCGGGCCTGGCGGGGTACGGGCTGGTGATGGTGGGGGCGCAGCTCAGGCTGCTGCCCGGCTATCTGCGTCTCGGCTTCGCCCCCAGCACCTGGTCCTTCGCCTTCTCCTGGGCCGCCGTGGTCACCACCACGCTGCACTGGAACGAGCTGGGGCGGCCGGACGGGCGCACCGTCTACACCTACCTGCTGCTGGCCGCGATCACCGCGTTCGTGGGCGGTATCGCCGCGAGGACGGTGCTTGCCGTCGTACGGCGCCAACTGTTGCCGAAGGGCAGCTGACGCTGCCGAAGAGCAGCTGACTTCGGGGCGGCACCACCGGCTTTCCGCCCCGGTCAGCCCTCGAACTTTCGGCCCCGGTCAGCCCTCGAAGCCGTTGTCCTCCAGGATCCGGTCGACCCGGGCGCGATGCGCCGCCTCCCACATGTCGAGGGATTCCCCGGCCTCCTTGGCCGACTTCGCACGGGCGTCGAGCAGTACGCGCTCCTGGCGGGCGCGGGGAACGACCACGATGCCCTCTTCGTCGGCCACGACAACATCGCCGGACTCCACGTCCACGCCGCCGCAGCGCACCGGCCGGTTGAGCGGTCCGACGGCCGACTTGACCCCGGGAACGGGGATGACGCCCCGGGCGAAGACGGGAAAGCCCATCTCCCGCACCTCGGCGAGGTCACGGATGACCCCGTCCACCACAAACGCGGCGATGCCCCGCCGCTGGGCGACGGCACAGACGTTGCCCCCGGCGACCGCGTAGTCCACGTCACCGGCCTGGACGACGATGACGGAGCCGGGCTCCGCGCGGTAGATGGCCGCGTGCAGCATGAGGTTGTCGCCGGGAGGGCACCGTACGGTGAACGCCGGGCCGGCGACACGCGGGACCGAGGCCCACAGCGGGCGGATGCCGATGTCCATGACCTGTTCGCGTCCCAGCACGTCGGCGAGGGTGGTCGGCGGGATGCTCTGGAATCCGGTGGCGTCGTCCATGGCTCTTCCTTCGTCCGGGCGGCCCCTTCCGTGGCGGAAGGGGCGTGGTGCGCGGCGGCCGAGACTACCGAAGCACCGGCGCGCGCCTTCCGGCACGTTCGGGTACGTGCCGTTCCGCGGGCCCGTCACGCGAGGCCGTCACACGGGGCCGTCACGCGGGCACGTCACGCGGCGAGTTCGGCTGCCAGTTGGGCGGCCACCTCGCCAGGTGCGGGCATGGCGGCGATCTGGCGGGCGATGTTCCGCGCGTTCGCGCGAGGGCCGGGTTGTGCCGCGACGTCGAGGACGGTTCGCGCCAGCGCCGCCGGATCGGACGAGGCGGAGTCGAGGTGCACGGCCGCTCCCGCCGCCGCGACTCGTTCGGCGTGGCCCTTCTGGTCGGCTCCCTGGGGGATGAGCACGAGGGGGCATCCGGCCGCCAGCGCGCCGAGGTTGGTGCCGGCGCCGCCGTGGGCGACCACGACGTCGATGCCGTCGAGGAGCAGGTCGTACGGCAGGAATTCCTCGAACGTGACCCGCGCGTGGTCGACGGTGAAGTCGCCGACGGACGTCGTCGTGCCCAGCGTGACGCGTACCCCTGCCCCGTGTGCGGTGAGTTCGCTGATCAGCGGGCCGAGGACCGCGGGGTCGGTGAACAGGGTGCCGAAGGTGATGAGGATCCTGGGACGGCCGCTCACGGGGTCCGGCGGGCGTGGCGACGCGCCTGCGGGGGCGCGATGCGCTTCCGGCCGGAGGGGCAGCCGGCCCGGGGGAGGCTGCCAGCCGTCGACCTGGAGGGCGGGAGGGCAGATGTCCAGGACCCAACGGGGCTCCTGCCAGGGGACGCCACGTGCCGCGTAGTCCCGCACCGCCCGGTCGGCGCAGGTGCGCCTGAAGGCGGCGGACACGTCCGCGCCGAAGGTGAGCACGGCGTGCGGAACACCGCGGACGGCGGCCAGATACGGCCCCACGAAGTCCAGCGGGTCGTGGATCACCAGATCAGGGCGCCACCGCTGTACCGCTGGTACGCACTCCTCCACGGACAGGTCGAGCCGGGTGGTGACAAATGCCTCGACCTCCACGCCGCTGTTGGTCCGCACGTCCAGCCCGGTCCGGCGCGTCACCTCCGCCATGACCGCGGAACTGTCCGCGCCGGCGGCCAGCATGTCGACGTCCTCGTCGGCGAAGACAGGGACCAAGGAGGCCGGGACCATCAACGCCACCTCGTCGCCACGTGCGCGGAACGCCCGCGCCAGAGGCAGCAGCGGCAACAAATGCCCATACAGGGACACACCGGTGAAAAGGACGCGCATCTCATCAACCTATCCGGGGCGGAGGCGTACGGGCGGGACGAACAGAAGGCGGAGGCCGTGACCTCGCTGTAGTATTATGATCATAATGCAATGGGGCGCGGGGCCTCCGCTCCCCCGTCCGGGCCCGCGGCGGACGCCGCCGGTCCGGGCGCGCCCCTCGTACGGCGACAAGAAGGCGAACCCCCATGAGTACGTACTTGGCCGACGCAGCCGAAGACCTCACCGTGGAAGGCCCGTCCGCACGGTTCACCTATCGGCGCATGGGCCCACGGGGCGGCACTCCCCTCGTCCTGCTGGTCCGATTCCGGGGGACCATCGACTGGTGGGACCCGCAGTTCCTGGACCACCTGGCCGCCGACCACGACGTGATCGTGTTCGACAACGTCGGGATCGGCTACACCACCGGCCACCCTCGCGACTCCGCCGAAGGCTTCGCCGACGGCGCCATCGAATTCATCCAGGCGCTGGGCCTGCCGCAGGTCGACCTGCTCGGCTGGTCTCTCGGGGGGATCGTCGCCCAGTACGTGGTGCGGCGCAGACCCGAGCTGGTGCGCAAGCTCATCGTGGCGGGCAGCAGCCCCGGCGCCCCCGTGCCCGGCGCGCCGGGCATGAGCGACAGAGTCCGCGCCATCATGGCCAAGCCCGGCGGAGGCGCGCCGGACGACGTGCTCTATCTCTTCTTCCCCGAAACCGACGCGGGGCGGGCCGCCGGGCAGCGGCACCTCGCCAACGTCTCGACCCGGCTCCGGGCCGGGGGGCCCGCCATTTCCGACGAGGCCGCCAGGGGGCAGCTCACCGCCGTGGCGAAGCTCCAGTCGGTGCCGTTCGATCAGGTCCGCTCCCACCTGGAGAGCATCGAACAACCTGTTCTCTACGCCAACGGCGTCCACGACGTGATGATCCCCGCCCTGGCCTCCTATGTGGCCGTTGAGCATCTCGGCTCGGCCGTGCTCGTGATCTACAGCGACGCCGGACACGGCTTCCTGTTCCAGCACGCGGAAGCGTTCGTCACCCAGGTGACAAACTTCCTGGCCGGCTGAACTGTCCGGCTCCGCCACCGACGGGGCCGAGGCCTGTCCTCCCATGAGCGTACACTTGTAATATTATGCAAGGTGCGGGAGGGCAGGCTCCCTCTCCGGGAATTGGGGGAAGGTATGGCGCGATACGGGAAAGACCACAAGCAGGCGACACGGCGGCGCATCATCGAGATGGCGGGCCGCCGGTTCAAGCGCGACGGCATCGACGGCTCCGGAATCGCCGCGCTCATGTCGGACGCGGGACTGACGAACGGCGCGTTCTACGCCCATTTCGCCTCCAAGGAGGACCTGGTCACCAACGCGGTCGCCGACCAGTTGAGAGCGCAGCGCGAGAGCTTCGCCGCGCAGACGTCCGACGGCGGGCCGGGACAGGTCGTTCGCGAGTACCTCTCGGTGCGGCACCGCGACAACCCGGGCGAGGGCTGCCCTTCCGCCGCCCTGCTCGACGAGATCGGGCGCTGCACCGACGCGACCAAGCAGGCGTACACCGAGGGCATCCTGGCCATCATCGACGGCATCAACAACGCGCGCTCGGCGACGGACGATCCGGAGGCGGCACGCGTGAAGTCGCTCAGCGTCTTCGCCATGATGGTCGGCACGCTCCAGCTTTCCCGCGCCCTGTCCGACCCGGCGCTCGCCGACGCCGTTCTGGAGCAGGGCCTGCGGAACGTCCTCGCGGTACGGAGCGCCGATCAGCCGGGCTGAACAGCTGAACAGCTGAACAAGCGTCACGCGGAGCTGAGCAGGCGTCACCGACGCCGGATCACAGGACGGCCTCGGCGAGCTTCTCTATTTCCTCCGGGTCCGCCAGTGCGGGGTGGAAGATCAGCTCGTCCGTTCCGATCGCGGCGAACGCTTCCGCGGCAGCTTTCACCGCGTCGCCCCCGACACTGATGGATTCCGCGACCGATTCGGCGTATTCGGCTCCGATGGCGGCGTAATAGTCGCGGATGTTGTCCTTGCCCCGGCGGACGTCCCCAAAGGCGAAATACGCGATGGCCACGAGTTTCGGCGCTCCTTCGCGTCCCTCTTCCTCCCAGGCGCGCCTGGCCGCGTCGAAGTACGGCTCCACCGCGGGAGCGGGCAGGCTTCCCGCGACGTAGCCCTGCCCCCAGGCGGCCATCCGCCGGAACGCCACCGGAGCCAGGCCGCCGAACAGCAGGGGAACGGCCCGCGTTCCGGAGGGAACAGCCGCGTTGACGCCCTCCCCCACCGGTTCGCCGCGCCATACGCGGTGATAGATGTCCAGGTCGCGGTCCATGCGCTTGCCGAGACCCTGGGGCGGCAAGCCGTCGACCACGAAGTCGTCGGGACGGTTTCCGCCGATCCCCACCCCGAGTGTGAGGCGGCCCCCGGACATTCCGTCGATTCCCGCCAGTTCTTTCGCCAGGAGAACAGGCGGCCAGACGGTGGCCAGCATGATGTTGCTGCTGAGCCCGATCGTGCGGGTGGCGGCCGCCGCACCGGCCAGTGCCACGGTGTCCATGATTCCTGGATAAGCGGTCCGGCCCACGGTTGCCAGCGTGGAGAAACCCGCTTCTTCGGAACGTACCGACCACTCGGGGATGATCCTAGGGTCCACATCGCGAACCTGATTCGGAAGCCCGATTCCGATCTTCATAGCCGTACCGCCAATCCGTGCTGATGGAATCTGTGCTGATGGAATGCGTGCTGATGGTGAGTGAGGCCCGCGCGGAGCGCGAGTCCCGTGGAACCCGCGTCGTGTCCGGAGTCAGGCGAGGGCCGCTTCGAGTGCGGAGTAGGAGCCGGAGCCGGTGACGGTCCTCCGGAGGGTGAAGCCGGCGTCGGCGAGGAGTTGGCGCCATTCGGTCTCGCTGCGCTGGCGGCCGCCGAGCATGCCGAGCATCGTGATGTCGATCATCTTGGTGGGGTGCGGAGCGTCACCCTCGGGCACGACCATGTCGATGACAACCAGCCGGGCGCCGGCCGGAGCTGCCGCCGAGACGTTGCGCAGGATACGCAGAGCAGACGAATTGTCCCAGTCCTGGAGTACGGCCGACAGGACGTAGAAATCGGCGGTGGGCACGCTGTCGAAGAAGTCTCCCGCGACGATGTCCACGCGCCCGGAAAGTCCCGCCGCCTCGATCACGGGGCGCGCGGCGGAAACACTGCTCGGCCGGTCGAAGACGATGCCCCGGGAATCGGGACTGCCGGCCAGGATTTCCGTCAGCAGAGTGCCGTCGGCTCCACCGATGTCGGCGATGGTCCCGTCGCGGGGAAAGTCGTAGGCGGTCAGCAGGTCGCCGCGGGCGTTCTGGGTGAATCCCGCCATCGCGTCGTTCTGGAGTTCCGCCAGTTCCGGGTTCTCGTCGATCCAGTCGAAGAAGGGTTTGCCGAGGAACAGGGTCGCGGCGGGCTCGCCGGTCCGCACCGTTTCGAGCAGCTCGCCGAACGGAGCGTAATGGGTCCGGCGGAAGTACCGGGCGACGTTACGGAGGGAGTCGGCCGGGCCCTCGGCGAGGGTGTGCCCGAGATCAGTGATCTCGACCGTGCCGTCGAAGGTACGGAACACACCGTGCTGCGCCAGGAAGCGGATGATCCTCCCGAGCGCGTCGGCGTCCGCGCCGACCTCCGCCGCGAGGTCGTCGACCTCGCGTGGGCCGTTCAGCAGCGCTGTCGCCACACCGAGTTCGGCGACCGCGAACACGGCCTGGGAGACCTGGAATCCGGTGAGCAGTTCATGCATCTGCGCGGCCGGGGGCAGTTCGGTGTCGGTCATGGTTCTCTTCCTGATCTTCGAATCGGGAGCGCACCCAGGGGACGCGAGCCACACGCGAGCCGCCGCCCTGGTCCTGGGACCCCGCATCCCGGTCATTTACTTACGATCGTAATACTATCGTCGCGCCTTTGTCGAACGAGCCGGCGGCGGTGTCCCGGCAGCGGCCAGGTCCGTGCGTGACGTGGGACAACCGGGGCAGACGTGGTTCGTCTCCAGGCCGCGACCGGCATGGCCGCGGGGGCACGGAGGGAGCGAGCGCCATGGCACGTACCCGCGCGGACGCGCGGACCCGGCATCCCCGGCACGAACGGCGCGGGGAGGCCCGGCTGCCGGGTGTGGTCGCGACCCTCGCCGCGATCACCCTCTACCTCGCGCTGCCGGAGCAGTTGCTGATCGCCCCGCGCTATGTCCTGCCGGCGCTGGAGCTGCTGCTGCTGGTTCCCCTGATCGCGATCAACCCCAGACGGCTGACACGGCAGACCAGGTTGTTCCGCCTCCTGTCGCTGACACTCGTGGCGGTCATCGCCGTCAGCAACCTGGTGGCCCTCGGCATCCTGGTGCACCAACTCGTCTACGCCGGGGTCAAGGACGGACGTTCGCTCCTCGTCGCGGCACTCCAGGTCTGGCTCACCAACATCATCGTCTTCGGCCTCGCCTACTGGGAACTCGACCGGGGCGGCCCCGTCAGCCGCACCCAACTACCCCGCTCCGAACTCCCGCTGGCCGACTTCCGCTTCTCGCAGGACGAGAACGACGACGCCGTCCAGGAAGTCGCGGACGGCGCCAGCGGCTCCGCCGACTGGGTCCCCGCCCTCACCGACTACCTGTACGTCTCCGTCACCAACTCCACGGCCTTCAGCCCCACCGACACCATGCCCCTGTCACCCCGGGCCAAGCTGATGATGAGCGTCCAGGCCGTCGCCGCCCTGCTGACCTCACTCCTCGTCATCGCCCGCGCCGTGAGCATCCTCCACTGAGCAGCGGCGGCGCCGGCCGCGGGACCACACCTCTCCATCACAACTCGGCCACCAATAAAACGCATTGCTCACATCGGTCCAATCCGCGCCGCTACGGTCATGCCTCCACGAAGTACCCCTGGGGGACACATGTCGTACAACCAACCGCCGCAGCCGCCGCAATGGGGACAGCCGCCCGCCGGTCCGAACCCCTACACCCCGCCGCCCGTGCCGGGCGGGCGGCCGGGGTGGACACGGAAGCGGGTCCTCTTTCCGGCCGCGTTCCTGCTCTTCTTCCTGGGCATCGGCATCGGTGGGGCCGGCGACAGCACGGAGAACACCGAAGCGGTGGCCACGTCGGACCCCGGCCCCACCGCGACCGCGACCGTGACGGCGACGCGGACCGAATCGGTGGCGCCGACCGCCACGCCCGAGCCGGCCGTGACCACCACGGTCACCGCGAAGGCGAAGCCGGCCCCGACCGTCACCAGGACGAAGACGGTACGGGTCACGGTGGCGCCCGCCGCGGGCGGCGGTGGCGGCGACGATTCCGGCGGGGACGACAGCTCGTCGACGTACTACGCGAACTGCACCGCGGTCCGCGCCGCCGGTGCCGCCCCCATCCGCCGCGGCGACCCCGGCTACGGGTCTCACCTGGACCGCGACGGTGACGGGGTGGCCTGCGAGTAGACGCGGAGAGGACAGGGGGCAGTCGGTCGCCCGGTGGGAGGGTGTCGCGCGCTGGTAAAATGGGGGAACACGCTTCGACGCAGCCGGGGCCCGTACCGCGTGAGGTACGGGCCCCGGTCCGTTCCGGGCGCCAGACCGAGGAAGGTTCCCCCATGAACGCGAAGCCGTCAGCCTCCGGGCGCTCCGGTGCCGGCAGGACCGACCGTGCCACCGCGCCGCGGGGCGAGCTGTCCGTACCCGAGACGGTGGTCCCCGGCCTGCCGCCGGCCGGGTCCTTCGCCGAGCTGGATCTGCCGGCGGAGCTGCTGGCGACGATGGCCGGGCTCCAGGTGCGGGAGCCGTTCCCGATCCAGGCGGCCACCCTGCCGGACGCCCTGGCCGGCCGTGACGTCCTCGGCCGCGCGCGGACCGGCTCGGGCAAGACGCTCGCCTTCGGGCTCGCACTCCTCGTCCGTACGGCGGGCCGGCGCGCCGAGCCGAAGCGGCCCCTCGGGCTGGTCCTCGTACCGACCCGGGAGCTCGCCCAGCAGGTGAGCGACGCGCTGGCGCCGTACGCGAAGGTGCTCGGGCTCCGGCTGACGACCGTTGTCGGCGGTCTTTCGATCTCGCGGCAGGCGGCGGAGATCAAGGCCGGCGCCGAGGTGGTCGTCGCGACCCCCGGCCGGCTCGCCGACCTGGTCGGCCGGCGGGACTGCCACCTGGACCGCGTACGGATCACGGTCCTGGACGAGGCCGACCAGATGTGCGACCTCGGGTTCCTGCCGCAGGTCTCGGAGGTCCTGGACCAGGTGAGGCCCGAGGGGCAGCGGATGCTGTTCTCCGCCACGCTCGACCGCAATGTGGATCACCTGGTACGGCAGTACCTGCACGACCCCGTCTTCGCCTCGGTCGACCGCGCGGCGGCCTCGGTCACGACGATGGAACACCACGTACTGAACGTCCATCCGGCCGACAAGTACGCCACCGCCACCGAGATCGCCGCCCGCGACGGGCGGGTGCTGATGTTCCTGGACACCAAGGTCGGTGTGGACCAGTTCACCCGCCACCTGCGGGACAGCGGGATCCGGGCCGCCGCCCTGCACAGCGGGAAGTCGCAGCCGCAGCGCACGCACACGCTGGCTCAGTTCAAGGACGGGGAGGTCACGGTGCTGGTGGCCACCAACGTCGCCGCCCGCGGCATCCACATCGACCACCTCGACCTCGTGGTCAACGTCGACCCGCCCGCCGACTCCAAGGACTACCTGCATCGCGGCGGGCGCACGGCGCGTGCGGGCGAGTCGGGCCGGGTGGTCACGCTGGTCACCCCCGGCCAGCGGCGCGACGTGAACAAGATGATGTCGGGCGCCGGGATCCGGCCGACGATCACTCAGGTCCGGTCCGGCGAGGAGCAGTTGACCAGCATCACCGGGGCCAAGCGGCCTCCGGTGGGCGACCGGACCAAAACGGGCAGCATCCCCTTCCGGGGCATGGGCGACCGTACGGGCCGTCCCCCGAAGGAATCCCGCAAGGCCGCCGACGCCCGTAGGACGGCGGAGGCGCGGCGGGCCGCGCAGGTCCGTAAGGCGCGCTGACGACCGGCCGTACGTGCCCGGGCGCGGGGGCCGCCTCCCCTTCGCGGAAGCGGCCCCCGGGCACGGCATCAGTCGGTCGTCAGTCCGAGCGTGCCGTGGGCGGGCGGCTCACCCCCGGGCCCGTGAACGTGTAGCTGTCCAGGTCCAGGATGGCGCCCGAGCCACCGGTGAACACCACGTAGATGTCCCGCGGGGCGTCCACGGCGCCGGTGATCGGTGCGCTGACCTCGGCGTACGTCTCCCAGCCCCCCGTGTTCGGCACGGTCACCCGCGCGAGTACCGGGCCGGTGACGGAGTCGTACCGGAAGGTGGCGACGTTGCCCGCCTTGTCCGACGAGACGCGTGCCCTGACTCCGGTGATG
This sequence comes from Streptomyces sp. NPDC087420, assembly GCF_044744165.1. Lineage (NCBI taxonomy): Bacteria > Bacillati > Actinomycetota > Actinomycetes > Kitasatosporales > Streptomycetaceae > Streptomyces > Streptomyces sp. NPDC087420. The sequence goes on along the minus strand of NZ_JBIUXU010000001.1, from coordinate 128,810 downwards.
CCCTTGAGGCTCACGGGGTGGTAGCGGACCCATTCGTTGTTCTGTACGTCTCCGAGTCGCTTGCCGCCCTCCGCCCCGGCGGCCGTGATGATCTGCGGTCCCGACAGCTGAGCGAAGTGCTCGGCCTGCCACCGCTTGGGCCACAGGGTCTGCTGGCGTTCACCGGTCAGCGCGACCGTGCCCGGGGCGCCCTGGTCGGTGTAGGTCGCCCGCACCACGTAGAACTGGGTGGCGTCGAGCCCGGAATGGATCGGGCCCGTGTTGAACGTCATCGAGCAGCCCGTTCCCTCCGCGGCCTCGTGGGCGTGCTCCTGGTGGCCGAGCGCGACCCGGACGATCACCTTCGAGCAGTCGACGGGCCCGTCCTGCGGGTCCGTCGCGGAGGCGGTCACGGTGACGTTCTCGTTCCACTCGAACGTGGCACCGTCCGGTGGGGCTCCGATGGTGAGGGTGGGACGGTTGTTGCCGACCACGACGGGGATCGTGGTGGTGCCGCTGCGCCCGGTGCCGTCGCTGACGGTCAGCCTGGCCTGGAAGCTGCCGTTGGCGGTGTACGTGAACGACGGGTTGGCCGCCGTCGAGTCGGTGCTGCCGTTGTTGGTGAAGTCCCAGGCGTAGGTGAGCGGATTGCCGTCCGGATCGCTGCTGCCCGCGCTGGAGAACGTCACGGCCAGCGGGGCGAGGCCGTTGTCCCTGTTCACCGACGCCTTGGCGAGCGGTGACCGGCCGCCCTGCACGTAATTGATCTTGTAGAGTCCGGCGTCCTCCGCGCCCGAGAAGTAGCCGCTGCCGTATTCGAGCAGGTACAGCGAGCCGTCGGGGCCGAACTCGGAGTCGATGGGGTGGACGAACCGCATGCCGTCGAGGACCGGTTCGATGGCGGTGGGGGTGCCGGTGGAGGGATTGCCGTTGTTGAACTGAACTTCCTTGATCCAGTTCCGGCAGTACTCGGATATCAGCAGCTTGTTGTCGTAGTACTGGGGCCACTTGACGTCGGAGTTCAGGTTCGGGTCGTAGTGGTAGACCTCGGTGTGGTTGGGCGAGCCACAGCCTCCCGGGGTGTCCAGTTGGGGCCATTCCTTGCTGCCGCCGTGCTGTTCCCACACGAGGGCGGGCTTGGTCGGCGGGAGCTGCTGAATGCCGGTGTTCCGAGGGGAGTTGTTGACGGGGCCGGCCGAACCGCCGCAGGGGAACCAGCCGCGCGGGGCGTTGGCGGCGAAGTCCCAGTCGTTGTAACTGACGTTGGGGCCGCCGCAGTACGGCCAGCCGTAATTGCCGGGGCCGGTCGCGCGGTTGAACTCGTCGTACGCGGCAGGGCCCCGGTTGGCGATCGTCGCGCCGGCGTCGGGGCCGACCTCGCCCCAGTACAGGGTGTTGTTCGCCTTCTTGTCGACCCAGACGCGGTACGGGTTGCGTACGCCCATGACGTACACCTCGGGGCGCGTACCGGCGGCCCCCTTCGCGAAGAGGTTCCCGTCGGGGACGGTGTACGTCCCGTTGTCCTCCGGGTGGATCCGGTTGATCTTCCCGCGCAGGTCGTTGGCGTTGCCCGAGGTGCGCTGGGCGTCGTACTGCGGGTTGCGCGAGGTGCGTTCGTCGATGGGCGCCATGCCCGCGGCGTCGCCGCCGGAGTTGGTGTTGTCACCGACCGCGAAGTACAGGTTCCCCGCGGTGTCCCAGGACATGGATCCCGCGGAGTGGCAGCACAGCTCCCGCTCGGTCCGCCACTCGATGATCATGTCCTCGCTGGCCGGGGCGATGGTGTTGGTGGTGCTGTTGAAGGTGAACCGGGAGATGCGGTTGACCAGCGGGGTGACCTTCGGGGAGTAGAACAGCATGACCCAGCCGGTGGTGGCGAATCTCGGGTGCAGGGTGATGCCGATCAGCCCGTCCTCGAACCGGGCGTCGAGCGGAAGGGTGAGCGCGACCGTGGTCGCCTTGGTGGCCGGGTTGTAGACGCGGACCTGGCCGCCGCCGTCGCTGGTGCCGCGGTTGATGTAGAGGACCTTGCCGTCCGGCAGGACGGCCAGCTCGATGGGCTCCCCCATGGGGAGTCCGCCGTCGAGTTTCACCTTCTCGAACCCGCTGGCCGGCGGGGGCGCGGCGGCGGCCTTGGGTTCAACGGCCGCCTTGGACAGAGCGGTTGCCTGAGGTGCTGCGACCGCTTGAGGTGCTGCGACCGCCTGGGGTACGGCGGTTGCCTGGGACACGGCGGTCGCCTGGGGCGCGAGCAGGAGCGCGGACACGGTCAGCAGTGCGGCGAGTAAGGAACGAGTGCGCGACAACACGGCACCTCCATGGGCCGATCGCGGGTGGGGTGGTGCGGGTCCGGGGCGTGTGCGAGCGCGGACGCCCGCTCCCTAGCGTCCGAGTACGGCGAAGTCCCAGAGGGAGTAGCCCCATTGGGTCGCCCGGGCGGTGCCCTGGACCCGTACGTACCGGGCGGTGGCACCCACGGGGATGGTGTCGAGCCCGCCGTCGCCCGCCGTGGTGGTGGCGACGGTGCGCCAGGTCGCATTGTCCGGTGAGGTCTCGACCGTGTACGCCCTGGCGTAGGCGGTCTCCCAGGTGAGCCGGACCTGGTCGACGGTACGGACGGACCCGAGGTCCACCGTGATCGACTGCGGGTCCGTGTAGGCGCTGCCCCAGCGGGTGGCGGGGTCGCCGTCCACGGCGTTGGCCCCCACGTGCGCGCTGCCCGGCTCGACACTGGTGACCGTCACCGGCCGGCCACGCGCCAGGTCGGTGCTCTGCGTACCGTCCTGCCTGATCCTGATGTCGCGGTAGTTGATGTCCATCCCGGCGCCGTCGTTCTGCACGCCGATGTACCCGGTCGCGATGTCACGGGTGCTGGTGTAGTCGTTGATCTTCACGCCGTTGAGGTGGATCTCGACCCGCCGGTCGTGCACGGCGATCTCGTAACTGTTCCACGTCCCGGGCGGGTTGAGCGCGGCGGCGCGGGCCGCCGTGTCCGGAGCCTTGAGGCTGTAGACACTGCCGGTGGTACGGGAGGGGTCGGCGTCGGTCGCGTCGATCTGGATCTCGTGGCCGAGGTCGACCGGCCGCCACGGATCGCCCTGCGGGTCGGGGAAGCCGATGAACACGCCGCCGTTGTCGTCACCCGGCATCATCCAGTCGACCTTGAGCGAGTAGTCGCTGAACGGGGTCACCGGATACCAGAGCAGTCCCATGCCCCCGACGGAGGTGAGAGTGCCGTCGGCGAGCGAGAACCCGCCGGGACCTGCCTGCCGCCACCGGTCCAGGCTGCTCTGCGTACCGTCGAAGAGCCGGGTGTACCCGTTCTCCGGGCGGCAGTCGGCGGGGGTCGCGCCGGCGGCGGTCCGGATGCCGCCGAGCAGCGTGGTGGTGAAGGCGGGGTCGGCGTACGACTCCTCGGTGTGGCCGAGACCGGTGTACCAGGACCGGCCGCCACGGTAGTTCTGGCACCAAGTGATCGGATGATCTCCCATGCTGCCGCCCGTGTACGAGGTCTCGTCCAGGCTCGCGAGCACCTTCACGGCGGAGCGGGGATTCGCGCGGTAGTTGTACCACTCGTCGGTCCGTGTCCAGCGCTGCGGCAGGTGCGCGGTGGAGGGCGAGGAGCGGTCCTCGACCTTGACCGTCGCCTGCTGGGTCGCCGGGTGGGAGGCGAAGTAGGCGCCCACCAGGCCGCCGTACCAGGGCCAGTCGTATTCGGTGTCGGCGGCGGCGTGCACGCCGACGTAACCGCCGCCGGAGGCGATGTACGACTCGAACGCCGTCTGCTGGGCTGCGTTCAGTACGTCTCCGGTGGTCGACAGCCAGACGACGGCCTGGTAGCGGGCGAGGTTGGCGGTGGTGAACGCGGCGGCGTCCTCGGTGGCGGTGACGGAGAACCCGTTGGCCGTACCGAGCTGCCGTACGGCGGCGATGCCGGCCGCGATGGCCGAGTGCCGGAATCCGGCGGTCTTGGAGAAGACAAGGACGCTGGTCAGCGGGGCGGCGGCCGCGGCGGAGGAGACTGGGGCGCTGCGGGAGACCGGCGCGGGGAGGGCGGTGGAGGACCGGCCGGTCTGCGGCGCCTGGGCCGCGTGGGCCGCCTGGGGTAAGACGGCGAGGGACAGGACAAGTGGAAGAAGCACGGTCACGACGCGGGACAGAAGGCGCACTGTGCAGTCCTCTCTCGGTGCGCCCTGGGGCGCCGACGGAGGTACGAGTACGTGGCCTCACGAGTGAACATCGGAGGTTTGGGAGGGTCAAGGGGCGGCGTCGAACTATCCCAACTTTGTTGCGTCCATGCCAAGATCAGAAGACGACCACGTCACGCCGCGCGCCGGAAGGTGGTCAGGACCGCCGGGCCCGCCAGGGTGACGGGTGCCGGTGACCGGCGGGGCGCCGCAGTGGGTGGGCCAGAGCGGCCGTGGCCCGGCCGCCGCCACGCTCGGTGCCTCACTGGCCGCCGGTGGGCGCCGCCTGGTTGGCCGCCACGGCGCGTTCCAGCAGCAGGGGGTCCGCCAGGGTGAGGGGGTGGCGGAGCATGAAGGAGACGTTGTTGAACGCCTTGGCGATGCTGCCGTCGACCACGGTGGCGCCGATCACCTGCCGGAGGGCCCACCGCTGTCGCCGCACCTCCTCCGGCACCTCCACCCCGTTCTCCGCGTCAAGACGCGCCGCGTCACCCCCGGCGGACACGGCCCACGCGGCGTCCACGACCACGTCCTGCAATCGGAAGAACCCATCGGCCCGCTGGTCGAGTGGGGGGTCGTCCCGAAGGAACTCGGACAGGCAGGAGGCGTGGAGCGCGGCGGAGGACATGCCCTGCCCGTAGACGGGGTTGAAGGACGCGACAGCGTCCCCCACACTCACCAGGCGCGCCGGGAAGCGTCGCAGGTCCGTGAAACCACGCCGTCGGCTGTCGGCCTGACGGTACGTCACTACCTCGCGCACCGGGACACCGCGCGCCGCCTCCCCGTACACCGGGGGAAGTTCCTCGCACACCGCGCGGAAGTCCTCGATCGTGCGGCCCGGTCGGTCCTCCCCGAAGCCGACCAGCAGGGCCAGCCACTTGTCGTCCTCGATGGCGTTCACGGCGGCCACGCCTGTCCCGCCGCCCGGGTACGGGGGTGAGTACACCACCAACGAGCAGGCCACCGGCAGGTCTTCGGCCGGTGTGGAGCGCTCGAAGAGGGCGGAGGCGTAGTTGATGCCGGACGGGAGCCGCTCCAGGCGTGGCTTGTCGTAGCCGTCGCTGTGGACCCACTCCGACAACCTGCTGGAACGGCCCATGGCGTCCACGACGAAGTCCGTCTCCAGGACGTCTTCCCCCTGGCTCGTGGTGTGACGGACGCCGCTGACGGCACCGTCCCGGTACAGCAGGCCGGTCGCCCGGCCCCGCACGGTCGAGACGTTGGACAGCGCCAGGACCCGGGCGCGTAAGCGGGATTCGAGGAAGGGCCGGCTCGCGCCGAGCAGCGCGTGCGCCCCGCCCGGGGCCTGCGGCTGACCGTCGAGGCAGGTGAGGGCCTGTTCCGGGGTGGCGAGGACCGCGCCCAAGTCCTGTGCCTCCCGGGTGAATCCGGGGAGCCACCGCTCGATCCACAGCCGTCCCGCGGGCAGCAACGAGTGCACCTGCTGGTCCTGGGGCACTCCCGCGCGCGACCGGCCCTCCGTGCCGGCCTCGTCCCGTTCGACGATGACAACCCGGCGCGCGTGGTCGGCGAGCACCCGGGCGGCCAGCAGCCCCGCGATGCTGCCACCGAGCACGCAGGCCGTGCCGAGGGTCGGACGGGTGGACGTGGCAGGTCCCGCGTTGACCAGCCGGTCGAACACGGATATGGGTGATTCGGTCATCAACGGCTCTTCCCCTGGGCCCAGTTGCCGAGACGGACCGGGTCCGTCCCCTCCGGCGTGGAGCGTAGCCGCGAGGGTGTCGGGACTCCTATCGTTTCCGGACGGCCCGGTGTGTCGCGCCGTGATCCCGGCTTGCGCACCGCGCCCCTGGACGTTGTCACCCCGTGCAACGGCCGGATCGCTCAGCCGACGAGTTGCTGACCGCCGTCGATGTCGTACGTCGCGCCGGTCAGCGCCGTGTTCGCCATGATGTGCACAGCGAGCGCCGCGACATCGTCCGCCCCCACCACACGGCCGATCGGCAGTGTGGTGCGCAGCTCCTCGCGCCGGGCGTCCAGCCCGTCGCCGAGGAGCTGCGCGGACAGCGGCGTGTCGACGAAGCCTGCCGCGATCAAGTTGACGCGAATCGGGGCGAGTTCGAGCGCGAGACTGGCCGTGAGCACCGGCATGGCGATGGTGACCGTCGGCAGGATCCCCAGGTCGCGCTTGATCCGCCGGCCACCGGTGCCGCCCATGAACAGCAGCGTGCCCCCGGGTCGCACCGCGTCCACGGCGTGGCGCGCGACCTCCAGCGGCAGCACCATGTGGTCGGTCATCGCCCGGCGCGCCTGCTCGGCGTCCATGTCGAGGAGCGGCCCGTAGGACGGCCGCCCGGCCGTGACCAGCACATGGTTGACCGGATTCGGCAGCGCCTCGAAGAACCGCGCCAGCTTCGACGGATCGTTCGCGTCGAAGGCGGCGCTGCTGAGCGCGTCGACGTCCGCCGCCGCACTGCGCAGCCGCTCCGGGTCCCGGCCGGTCAGGATCACGTCGGCGCCCTCGGTCCGCGCGTGCCTGGCCGTGGCGAGCCCGATGCCGGCGCTCCCGCCGATGACCACAACGGTCTGCCCGAGCAGGGCGGGGTCGCGGTGGCCGACAGAGACAGTTGTCGCGGTGCCCATGGTGCCTCCACTGTCGTGTGCGTCTTCACAGGTTTCGACGGGCCACACTCACGCCCCGACGGTCGCGTACCGCTCCTACGGTCGCTCTTTTCGCGGTACGCCGCACCTTCGCGACGCCTCGGGCGCTCGCGCCCCGGCCCCCGCCCCGCCCCCGCCCCCTGAAGTCGTTCCTCATGGCGTGATCGACAGGCCGTCGCGCCCGGCCCTCGATAAAATGAGGATCACCAGCCCCGCGGTCGGAAGGGTGACCAGGCCATGGCCGGAACGATCAGCTACCGGCGGATCTACGAGGACGTGCCGCCGTCACAGGACGGCACACGCGTGCTCGTGGACCGGCTGTGGCCCCGTGGAATGAGCAAGGAACGCGCTCACCTGGACGAATGGCTCCGCGATGTGGCGCCGACGGCCGACCTGCGCCGCTGGTACCACCACGACCCCCAGCTCTTCGCCGACTTCCGCGACCGCTACATCGCCGAACTCGAGGACGCCGGGCACCGGCCGGCCGTGGAGCGTCTGCGGAGCCTCGCGGCCCGCGACAAGGTCACTCTGCTCACCGCCACGAAGGACCTCGATCACAGCGAGGCCGCGGTGCTCGCCCAATGGCTGGACAGCGTGGGCACCACGAGCGGTTAGGGCCTGTCCGGCGGGATCCGTACCGTCGGCGGGGAGGTGTCCGCGCCCCGCGCCTGGCTCCGGAATTCGGCCGGGGTCATGCCTGTCCGCTGCCGGAAGAACCGGGCGAACGCCGTGGCCTCGGGGAATCCGAGCCGCTCCCCGACGCTGTGCCCCGTCAACTCCGTGTGAACCAGGAGGCGTTTGGCTTCCAGCAGCACACGGTCGTCGATGAAGCGCTTGGCCGCGCATCCGGCGGCCGCCTGGGTGACGCGGGTGAGGGTGCGGACGCTGTAGCCCAGGAGCCGGGCGTAGTCCTCGACGCGCCGGGTCCGTACAAAACCGGATTCCACCGCCAGGCGGAAGCGCCGGAACGCCTCCCCGCCCGTCCGCACCTCGTCGTGCCGCCCCGCCGCGTGGGCCAGGCGCAGCACCAGCACCGCGAGCAGGTGGCGCATGGTCGCCGCGTACAGCTCCGGTGGCAGGGTGGAGGAACTGTCGTGCTGGCGTTGCAGCAGCGCCAGCACGTCACGCTCGGTCTCCCCCTTGGCTCCCCGCAGGTCGAGCGGGCGGCCGGGTCCCGGCTCGTCGATGCGGGCGGCCGTCACCGTCGCGGCGTCGAGGTAGTCCGACTGGAAGAGGACCATGGTGCCCTCGGCCTCGGCGACGCCCGAGCGGTACTGCCGCACCTGCCCGGGGCGGACCCAGAGCCAATGGCCGTCGGTCAGCACGTGGTCGGTGAAGTCCACCGAGCAGCGCAGGGTGCCGGAACACACGACGATCAGCTGATGGAAGTCCGGCCGCAGTGCGGCGTGCAGGTCGACGCCGTGGCGTTCCGCCCGGGGAGGCAGCGCGGAGCAGCGGAACACCTCCACCCCGGGAGGTGCGCCGACTGTCGGCCAGAAGGCGAGATCGGTGACCTCGCCGCTCCTGATGGTGTCCGTTGTGTCCGTCGTGTCCATGATTGAGGCTCAGCATATGCAGGGTGCGGGGAGCGCCGCCGGGCCGCCGTGCTCCTCCGCCGGTCAGCCCTGGGGCGGCGCGGGGACGGCGCCGAAGGTGGTGTGGGCCCAGAGCGCCAGATTCACCTGTCCGGTGTACGGCCCCACGCTGTCCTCCAGATCGAAGACCTTCGCGACACGGCTCTCGGAGTCGTACGCGGGCCAGCCCGGGTCGCCGCCGCCGGCGAACGACGTCCATGCCGTCCGCATCCGTGCCGACAGGGCCCGCTCCGCCTCGGTCGGCTCACCGCCGAAGGGACCGGCCCCGAAGTTGCCGAAGACGAGGGGAAGGTCGCTCCCGTGCGGAGCCCCGTGCACCGGCCGCCCGAACAGCGTGGTCTTCCAGGCCAGTTCGTAGGCGTACGCGGTACCGCCGCCGGCCACCTGCGCGTCGAGCAGGCGCAGGAGCGGCGCGCGGAAGGACCAGTCCGTCATCAGCTTCTCGTACAGCTGCCAGGGCCGGGCCTCGGGGAAGGCCTCGCGGTAGGCCTTGCCGCCGTCGGGGGTCAGGGCGTGCAGGTACGTGTCCACGACGGCCTCGTCCATGCCGTCGAGCTGGCCGGCGAAGGCCATGATGGCCAGCCATTCGTTACGGGTGTGGCCGCCGAGCACCGTCACGTCGCGGGCCTGTCCGGCGGCGAGCGCGTCCCACGGGGACCGGGGAAGGACGTCCCCGTCGATGACGGGGCTGACGGGCCGGTTGGCCTCCACGCCCCAGCGCCGGGGATCGCCGGCCATCCGGCGGGCGAGTGCGGTGGTGGCGTCGGCGAGGGCCCGCGGTTCGACCGAGGCGACGCCGGCGGCGGTGGCCGGCACACCCGCCTGGTCGGCCATGGCGCGGCCGAGTCCCTCGGCGAGTTCACGGCTGTAGAACTTGCCCGGCATGCTCTGCACGACGGCGCGCCGGAAGAGCCCTTGGGTACGGGGCATGGCCAGCAGGGCGGCGACCGAACCGCCGCCCGCCGATTCGCCGAAGACGGTGACGCGGGCGGGGTCGCCGCCGAACGCGCCGATGTTGTCCCGCACCCAGGTGAGCGCGGCGGTCTGGTCCAACAGGCCGCGGTTGGCGGGGGCACCGGCGAACAGGCCGAAACCCTCCGCTCCGAGGCGGTAGTTCACACTGACAACCACAACGCCGTTCTCGCTGGCCAGCCGGGCCCCGTCGTACATCGGATCGTCCGCCCGGCCCTCGGTGTAGCCGCCACCGTAGATCCAGAACAGCACGGGCAGGCCCGCGGCACCGAGGTCCGGTGTCCAGACGTTCAGCGTCAGCCATCCCCGGTCGTCCGTCCCGGCAGGGGCTGTGCCGCCGGATCCCCGGGGAAGCGTGGTGTCCGCCGACATCGACATGCCGGACTGCGGAGGACACGGGCCGAAGGTCACCGCGTCGCGCACACCGTCCCAGGGGGCCACCGGCCGCGGTGCGGCGAGCCGTAGGGCGCCGACGGGGGGTTGGGCGAACGGAACGCCGCGGAAGACATGGACGTCCGCCTCCACGGTGCCGCGCACGGCCCCCTGGGAAGTGGCGACCTGCGGGCCGCGCGGTGTGTCACTCATGTCGGTCTCCTGTCGTCTGCCCGGCCGGGCCGGGGTGGGTGAGGCGCGGGGTGGGGGCGCTCCGCGCGGCGCGCACGGGCGGGACAGCGGGTACGGAGGGCGCGTTCCCGATCTCCTCCGCCGTCATTTTGAATGTGTCGGGGTAGAAGTCGCGCTGGGTGCGCCGCGGGGGTTCGCTGGTGCGCCAGCAATAATGGCAACAACCGCATTGAAGGACTTCCCACACCCCTGGGACAGGGGAGAGAAAAAGCGATTCGATGACGTCGTGGGCACAGCGGGGGCATATCGGTACGGCCATCAGGATCCTTCCGGGAATTGCGGGGGTGGTCAGGATTGCGCGTTCGTGTCGGCCGCTATTCGCTGCAACTTCGCCAGCCACTCGCGCGTCTCGGGGAGATCGTGCACCTGATTGCCGTAATTGCCGCGACGGTCCGGGGCTACCGGAGTGGTCGCGTCGATGACGAGCTTGTCCATGATGCCGGGGTGCTCCGGCTGCGGGGCCAGCTCCATGACGGGCTGGCCGGCGACGCGCACCAGGTCGGCGGCCGGGTTCATCTTGGTCGAGAGGGCCCACATGACCTGCGGGAGGTTGAAGGGGTCCACGTCCTCGTCGACCATGATGACGGTGGCCGCGTACCCCAGGCCGTGCGGCAGGCTGAGGACGCGTGTGCCGACCGCCTTGGCGAAACCTCCGTACCGTTTCTCCGTCGAGACGATGATCACGAGTCCGTGGGTGTACGTGGCGTTGACCGCCTGGACCTCGGGGAATTCGCTCTTGAGCTGCTGGTAGAGCGGCGCACAGGTATTGGGACCGATCAGGTAGTCGATCTCGGTCCAGGGCATTCCGAGGTAGAGGTGTTCGAAAATGGGGTCGGTACGGTACGAGATCCGGTCGATACGCAGCACGGGCATTCTGCGGCCCCCGGAGTAGTGGCCGGTGAACTCACCGAACGGGCCTTCGATCTCGCGCTTGCCCCGTTCGATGACTCCTTCGATGACCACTTCCGAGCCCCAGGGCACGGGCAGGCCGGTCAGTGGCGCCGTGGCGACGGGCGCGGGGCTGCCGCGCAGCGCACCGGCGAGTTCGTACTCGTTCTCGTCGTACTTCAGAGGTGTGGAGGCGACGATCGAGATGACGGGGTCGTTGCCGACGGCGATCGCGACCGGAAGGTCCTCGTCGCGCTCCTCGGCCTTGCGCAGGTGCTGGGCGATGTCGTGCACCGGGACCGGCTGAAGGGCCAGCTTGCGCCTGCCCTTGACCTCGATCCGGTAGATGCCGACGTTCTGCTTGCCGCTGTCGTCCGGGTCGTCGGGATCCTTGGAGACCACGGCGGCCTTGTCGATGTAGAACCCACCGTCACCGTCGTTGAGGCGGAACAGCGGCAGGACCCGGAAGATGTCGACGTCGTCGCCCTCCATGGTGTTCTGCGCCCACGGAGGGTCGTCGCGCAGTACGGGGGCGACGGGGAACCGCTCCCAGCGCCGGATGAACTCGTCCACCTGCTCCCGCGCCCCGGTGTCCTTGGGCAGGTCGAGCGCCAGGGCGTGGTTGGCCCACGAGCCGTGCACGTTCATCGCGACGCGCGCGTCGGTGAATCCGGTGACGCGGTCGAAGTACAGGGCCGGCGCGTGGTCGCCCCACCGGGTCACCGCGTTGGCGGCGGCGGCGAGGTCCGGCTCGGGCAGCACTTCTTCGGTGACGCGGAGCAGTTGGCCCTCTGTGTCGAGGGTGTCGAGGAAGGCGCGGAGGTCGTCGTACGGCAAAGGAACTCCAGACTCCGGAGAGGAACGGACGCGGAAGGTGGCTGCTTCGTGAGGGCGGCGGCCGAGGGGTGGCCGAGGGGGTGGCCGACGGGCCCGGGGCCGTCAGTCGACGGGGTGGTCGACGGGCCTGAGGGCGCGCGCGGCGCGCAGGCCGTCCCACCGCTTGGCGGCGGGCGCGGGCAGGTCGAACTGGTCGAGGACGCGGGCCGTGATGTGGTCGACGATGTCGCCGACGGATTCCGGATGGTTGTAGAAGGCGGGCATGGGCGGCACGATGCGCGCGCCCGCCCGGCGCAGGGCGAGCATGTTCTCCAGATGGATCTCGCTCAGAGGTGTCTCGCGAGGGACCAGGACCAGCTTGCGGCCCTCCTTGAGGGTCACGTCCGCGGCTCGTGCCACCAGTCCGTCCGCGTAACCGGCCCGGATGCCCGCCAGGGTCTTCATGGAGCACGGGATCACGGCCATGCCGTCGGTACGGAACGAACCCGACGAGATCCGCGCCCCCTGGTCATCGGGGGCGTACACCTCGTCGGCCAGCGTCTTGATCTCCCGTACGGAACGGCCGGTCTCCAGCTCGATGGTGCTGAGGGCCCACCGGGAGACCACCAGATGGGTCTCCACGTCCGGCAGCAGCCTCAGATTCTCCAGGAACCGCACCCCCAGCACGGAACCCGTCGCTCCCGTCATCCCTACGATCAGTCGCACAGCGCTCGGCTCCTTCACGGCCGGGCATCCTGGTGATGCCTCGCCCCGCTTTCGAACCTATGCAGCGCGACCCGGGGTGGAGCCGCGCATCGCAGCCAGGTCATGTGCAGAAACGGACAGCCTGGAGAGGGGCAACTCTTGCGGCGGGCGCCGGAGACGGCACGGCGCAAGAGGGCTCGGAGTTACGCCGGAAGGGCTGGGTCAGCTGATCTCATTCATCGGCTGCCGCTCCAGGATCGTCCGCACAGTCACCCTCACGAGGTCGTCAACCTCTTCCGGGCCTCCGGAGGTGATTTTGCCGTCCAGGATCAGGGAGGCCAGGCCATGGACGAGCGCCCAGGACCCGATGAGGAGGGCCTGTCGTGATTCCTCGGGAACGAGCTGGGAAACGCGGTTCGCCAGTACCTGCGCCGACTCGGCCGCCGCGGCATTCGCCTCGGCGTCGTAGCGGCTACAGGGGTGGCCGTACATCAGCCGGAAAATCCCGGGGTGATCGAGGGCGTACCGGACATAGCTTTGCCCCAGAGCCAAGAATTCCTCACCGGGATCCGCAGAATTGTCCGCCTCCTTCATGAGGCGTCCCAATTCATGAAATCCATGCGTCGCCAGAGCCGCCAGGAGGGCATTCTTGTCACGAAAGTGTCTGTACGGCGCATTGGCGGAAACTCCGGCTCTGCGAGCGACAGCCCGCAGGGAAAGGGTGGACTCGCCGCCCTCGTCGAGCAGGCTGATCGCCGACTCAATACACGCCGCCCGGAGGTCGCCATGATGATATCTGTCGATATCCGTCCGGTTTGGCATTGGGCCTCCTTGGCAGCGGTCGACCCAAGTTTAGCAGCTTCAGTGACACGAGCCGGGTGGCCTCAACGTGCCGCTCAAGTGAGAATGGTGAGCCGCTTCTCGGGAAGCACACGCATTAGGAGGCTGATCAGCTGCCACGGCAGCCTGGGAACGGTGGCCTTCGACGTTTCGGACTCGATGGCCCTGACGAGTCCCTTCACCCCTTCCTCCGCCGTGCTCACGTGAGGTCGATCAATCTGAAGCACGTCGTTCAATTCGGACTCGATATAGCCGGGCTGAAGAGTGGTGATCTTTATCGGAGATCCTTGCAGCTCCACGCGTAGCCCCGTGCTCAGAGAGGAGAGACCAGCTTTCGACGCATTGTAGGCATTGAGATGGCCCGGCATTCCCCGCACGGCACCGAGGGACGACATGACAACGAGGTGGCCCGCGTTCTGATCACGAAATATCTCGACCGCAGCCTCGACCTGCGCAAGGGCGCCCAGGAGGTTTGTCTCGATTGTCTTTCTGTTGGAATCAAAATTACCTGTCCCCAGGGACTGACCTATGTTGATTCCCGCGTTGACGATGACGCGGTCGAGCGTGCCGAGTTCGTCCCGGAATTCCCCGAAGGCTGAGAAAACCTGCGCATGGTCATTCACGTCCACACTGCGCGTCACCACGCGAACCCCGTGCAGCGAGCGCAGCTCCTCGGCCAACGCTTCCAGGCGGTCCAGCCGCCGTGCCGCCAAAGCGAGATTGCGCCCACCGGCCGCAAATGAACGAGCAAGCCCCTCGCCCAGCCCGGAGCTGGCACCAGTGATGACAATGTTCTTCCGCAGAGGCATCAGTCTCTCCCTCACCGCACTTGCGCGCCGTTGTGTTCGATCGCCCAGGAATGTGACCGACCGGCCATGGATGGGACTTGTCGCGCGACGAAAATACGCGATGTGTGGCCCGTCAACATGAGCCTAGATCTATGCCGTGTGCAGTGTCAACATGGGCTTTCCGTAGCGCGCGGTGCGGCCCCGTGACGACGCATGCCCAAACCTCTGGCGCCCGTTTCCCGCACCGGGACCGCGCCGCTGGACCGACCGGCTCAACCAGCCCCCAGGACAAACGGAAGGCGGTACCGGAGCTCTCCGATACCGCCTGCGACCTGCTTGAGAATATAAATTCGGGAGGGGAAGTGGGTCGATTGCAACGACGACCGCGACGATCCAGCGGCCTGTCAGGCGCCCGTTCGGCCCCCCGACCCGGCGAGCGCCCGCCGCTCGATACTGGCTGCGAAGAGGGGGGTTTCCCGGCGGTTGTGGTCGCCGGACGCGGCCTGCCGATCCGCCGAGGCCTCCTCGAAGCTGATGCTCTGCTCCTCGCTGAAGGCCATGAACTCCGACGTCGGCTGGCTCGACACCTGGTTGGTGTACGTGAGGGTCCCGTCGCCGTTGTCCGTGACGGACAGGTCCCAGATCACCTGGACCGTCGTCCAGCCGTGCGGGGTGAAGACGTCCGAGGTGGGGACCATGTGGCAGTGGTGCCTCTCCAGAATCTCCCCGACGTAGTGCTGAATCACCAGACCGGTGCCGATCATCTCCACGTTGATCGACATCGGCCTGCCGTCGTCAGTCGTGGTGTAACCGCCTTGTGGTCCGGCGGGGCGCAGCGCTGGTACTCCTTGTCGGGCAGGTTCAGGAGCCAATTGCCGATGTCGACGGCGTCCATCGGCGCGCTGACCGTCGCCGTCTCCGTGGAGGAGGAAAGGAAGAGGTCGGAAAGAATCTCGTTCCGCACGGTCATCGCACATTCTCCCTCTCGGCCTTGTTTCCCCCTGTCCACGCGAACTCCACCGTCATGGAAGGGCCGGGCGTCCCGGAACGCGCTGGGCACCGGCTGGATCCACCGGCCGGTCCCCCACAGGTCCGGCCGGCGCGGGCCGCCCGTCCGCGCTCCGTCGGCAGTCGCCGGACAGATTTGAGGCGATGCGGATCTCGATATACTCGGCCCATGCCTCGGGGAATCACTGCCAAAGGCCTCGCGACGAGGCAGCGCATCGTCGAAGGCGCGGCGGAGGTGGTCCGTACGCGCGGTGTGGCGGCCACGGGGCTCGAGGACATCCGCGAGGCGACCGGGACCAGTGGCGGTCAGATGACCCACTACTTCCCCGGCGGCAAGACGGAGCTGCTGCTGGCCGTCGCTCGCCATGAAGGGGAACAGATCCTTCAGGAACAGCGCCCTCTGCTGGACAACCTCACGTCGTGGGGGGCGTGGCTCGCGTGGGCGGACGGTTTGGTGGAGCGGCACGAGCGGCAGCGTGAGCACTGTGGTCTGAGCACCCTGCTCAGTCAGCTGGACCCCGGTGACCTGGGTGTCCGCCAGGTTCTGCTGGAGCTGTTCGACAGCTGGGGCAAGGCTCTGGAGGAGGGGATCCGGGCGATGCAGGGTGCCGGGGAGATGGACCCGGGGGCGGATCCGGGCGAGTCCGCGCGTGCCTTGCTGGCGGGTGTCCAGGGCGGTGTGGTGATGCTGCTGGCGACGGGTTCGCCGGATTTTCTCAGGTCCGCCCTGGACACCTGTTTCGCCAGACTGCGCGTCAGCTGAGCGCTGCTGTCGGGCCGTTGTGGGGACGGAGCGGCGGGGCCGCCCGGCGCCGGGATTCCTTCGCCCGGGAAGCCGGGGCACGCGCCCGGCTCACACGCCCAGGTCACGCGCCTGAGTCACCGGCGCAGGTCACGCGCCCGGGTCACCCGCCCAGGTCACAACGCCAGGAATCCGCCGTCGACCGGCAGGGTCACGCCGTGGATGTGCGTCGCGTCGTCCCCGGCCAGGAAGACCACGGCGGCGGCCACCTCCTCGGCGGTGCCCGGCCGACGCCGCGGGTGGGCGCTCGTGAGGCTTTCCTGCCGTTCCTTGTGCGCCACGTTGTGTTCCGTGGTGGTCGGGCCGGGAGCGACGGTGTTGACACGCACGTTCTTGGCCGCCAGTTCCGCCGCCCATGACTTGGTCAGGGAGTGCAGTCCCGCCTTGCTCGCCCCGTACAGGGCGGCGACGTCCATACCGACCTCACCGTTGATCGAGCCCATGTTGACGACCGCGCCGCCGCCGCGCTCCACCATCGAGGGCACCAGGGCGGCGGTCAGCAGGAAGGGGGCCTTGATGTTGACGGCCAGAGCCCGGTCGATCTCCTCCTCGGTGGCCTCCAGCATGGACTGCGCCGGAATGAGGACGGCCGCGTTGTTGACGAGCACGTCGATCACCCCCACCGCCGCGGTCGCGTCGCGGGCGAGGTCCCGTACCGCCTGCCCGCCGGCGCCGAGGTCCGCGGGGACGAAGACGGCCTTGCCGCCCTCGTCCCCGATGCGGCGCACGATGTCCTCCCCGCGCTCCGCGTCCCGTCCCGAGACCACCACGGTGGCGCCCTCGCGGGCCAGGGCTATGGCAACGGCCCGCCCGATCCCTCCGGTCGCTCCGGTGACCAGTGCGTTACGTCCCTGCATGCGGCCGGTTCCAGCCATCGCGCGCCTCCATTATGGGTTAGTGAACCCATAATGTTGCGCGAGGGAATGGGTTGTCAAACCCAGACTTGCGATCTCATCCCCCGCCGCCGAGCGGCCACTCCACCCCGGCCGCGCGCTCCGTCGCCGACCAGAGCCGTTCGCCGGCCCGAGGGTCGGTCATCCTGGCGAAGGGCTTCTCCCTCACAGGCCGCCCCCGGCCGCGCAGGAAGCGGGGCCCCCACAACTGCCCGCCCCGGGCGAGCGGATCGAGCGCGGCACGCACCGCCGGCCAGGCCGCGTGCTCCTTGCTCTGCGCGACGGGGACCTTGGGCAGGGCCCCGAGAAAGCTGGTGGCCGTACGGATGTGAAGCGGCGGACGCGAGGGGGTGAGGCCGTCGAGCGCCCCGCCGGGATGGGCCAGGACGCTTGCCACCGGGCTGCCGATGTCACGCAGGCGCCGGTCCAGCTCACAGGCCAGGACCATCTGCGCCAGCTTGCTCCTGCCGTATGTCCGGAACCCCTTGTACGGGGGTCGCGCGGCCTGGAGGTCGTCGAAGTCCAGCTCGGCCAGGCGTGCGGCGACGCTGCCCATCGTGACGATCCGGCTGCCGGCGGTGCGGGCGAGCAGCGGGTACAGCGAGGCGGCCAGGACGAAGTGGCCGAGGTGGTTCGTACCGAACACCAGCTCGTTGCCGTCGGCCGTCTCACGGCGCTCCGGCTGTGCCATCAGCCCGGCGTTCAGGACCAGCCCGTCGAGCCGCTCCAGAGACCCACACAGAGCGTCCGCCGCCTTGCGGACGGACTCCAGGTCGGCCAGATCCAGGACGAAGGTCCGCGGCCGCGCCTCGGGAACGCGGGTCCGGATCGCCCTTTGGGCCAGTTCAGCCTTGCCGCTGTCGCGCCCGGCGAGGATCACGGTGGCACCCGCGCCCGCGAGTTGCTCGGCGATGAAGTAGCCGATGCCGGACGCGCCTCCGGTCACCAGGAAGGTTCTGCCGTGCTGGGGTGGCGGCTCATGGACGTTCCACCGACCGGCGTCGCTCACGTCCTCACCGCCAGGGCTCGACGTACTGCCCGGCGGCCGGGTCCGTGCGTGGTCGCGGTCATGCGTACCTCCATATTGGTTTCTTCAGCCCACTATGGATGTGCGATTTTGGGCTGTCAAACCCAATCTGAGGCCGCCCCCGCGAGCCTCCCTTCGGCGGTGGCCCGGCCTACCCGGCGTCCGTACCGTCATGGAATCCGACAACGGCGCGGCCCGCGCGGTAGAGCGACCTGGCGAGGGTGCGCGAGTCGCCGAGGTAACCGCCCACCATCGCGCCGTCCCGCAGCATCACCAGCTGGTCGGCGGTGCCGGAGACGTCGGCGACCCCGATCTGTTCGAGCATCTCCTCAATGGCGCCCTTGAACCAACGCCGATGGGCGTCCACGACCTGGCGTACCGGATGCCCGGCATCCGCGTACTCGGCTGCGGCGTTGATGAACGGGCATCCCCGGAAACCCGGGGAGCAGCTCTCGGCCCCGATCCCCTCGGCGACCATGCGGAACACCTCGCAGACGCCCCCCGCGGCGGCCAGCCGGGCCCCCGCGACGGCGTCGCGCTCCCATCGGGCGCGGCGTTCGAGGTAGGCCACGATCAGGTCGTCCTTCGTGGGGAAGTGCCGGTAGAAGGTGACCTTGGTGATCCCGACCCGGGCGATGATCTTCTCCGCGCTCACCGCCCGGATGCCCTGGGCGTAGAACAGCTCCGTCGCGGCCTCGATGATCCGTTCCCGCATCGACGGCTTGTCGGTACGTCCCGGAGCGGGTGCCGGAGCCCCGGATCCGTCCGCCGCCGTGTCCGCCGCCGGTTCGGGGTGCTCTGTCATGTGATCCACGCTCCCCATCCTCCCCCCGTTCCGATCCCCATCCTGACTCCCGTTCTGACTCACCGCGGGCGGGTTCCGCCTCCCGATGCCGTGCTACGTTGAGGTGGAGTTACTAGTTAGTCTACCTGGCGCAGGTGCGGAGGAACCCAGACATGTCCCCATCAACCCCGATCCCCACCCCGGTCGTCTTCGTCCACGGGCTCTGGATCCACTCGGATTCCTGGCGGAACTGGTCGGATCTCTACCGGCAGGCCGGCTACGACCCAATCGCTCCGGGATGGCCGGGTGAGTCCGCCACCGTGGCCGAGACACGGCGGAATCCGGCCGCCGTCGGCAACCACGGCATCGACGCCATCACCGCGAGCCACCTGCGCGTGATCAGCGGTCTTGGCGCAAAGCCGGTCGTGGTCGGCCACTCCTTCGGCGGCCTGATCGCCCAGAAGTTGCTGGCCGGCGGACACGCGTCGGCCGCCGTCGCCATCGATCCGGGCCAGATCAAGGGCGTCAGGCCCGTACCGCTCGCACAGATACGCGCGGCCCTGCCGGTGCTCTCCAGGCCGGGCAACAAGAAGAAGGCGGTCTCGCTCACCCGGAAGCAGTTCCGGTACGCCTTCGGCAACGCCGTCCCGCAGGCCGAATCGGACGAGCTGTTCGACCGCTGGACCATCCCCGGCCCCGGCAGGCCGCTCTTCGAGGCGAGCACCGCCAACTTCAGCACGCGCTCCCCGGCGGCGGTGGACACCGGGAAGCACGACCGCGGGCCGCTGCTCGTCATCGGCGGGGGCCGGGACCACACCGTCCCGGAGGTCGTCGCCCGGGCCGCGTACAAGCTGTACGCCAGCTCCCGCGCGACCACCGACTACCAGTCGTTCCCGGACCGCGGCCACTCGCTGGTCCTCGACCACGGCTGGCAAGAGATCGCTGACTTCACCCTCGCCTGGCTGCGGCGCCAGGGCGTCTGACCGCCCGCCGTCCGGCCCTCCGTCCCGCGCGCCGCTCAAGCGGTGCGCACCCCCCGAAGAAGTAAGAGATAAGAGAAGAGAGAACCCCATGAAGTCAGCAGGAAAGTCAGCTGGGAAACCGCGCAAGCGCGGAGTGCGGTTCGCCGTCCTCGGCACCGCCCTGGCCCTCGCTACGGCGATCGTCCCCGCCGCCGCGGCGTCCGGTGCGAGCGGGAAGTCCGGCCACGGGACGGCCAAGCCGACCGTTGTGCTGGTCCATGGCGCGTGGGCGGACGGCTCCAGCTGGAACGGCGTCGTCCGCGACCTCCAGCACGACGGGTACACGGTCGACGTGCCGCCGAACCCGCTGCGCGGTGTGGCCGGCGACTCCGCCTACCTCGCGAGCTACCTCAGCACCGTCCCGGGACCGATCGTCCTGGTCGGACACTCGTACGGCGGCTTCGTCATCTCCAACGCCGCCACCGGCAACGCCAACGTCAAGGCGCTCGTCTACGTCGACGCCTACCTCCCGGCCGAGGGCGAGACCCTGAACGCGCTGACCGCCCGGTTCCCGGGCAGCCAAGTCGGCCCGGACGCGCTCAACTTCGTCCCGTCGGCCGGCGGTGTCGTCGACGCCTACGTCAAGCCCGCACTGTTCCGCGGCATCCTGGCCAACGACCTGCCGGCCGAGCGGGCCGGCGAACTCGCCGCCACCCAGCGCCCGATCGCGGCGTCCGCCCTCAACGAACCGTCCGGCGCACCGGCGTGGAACACCATTCCCAGCTGGGACGTGATCGGAACCGCCGACCACGCGCTCCCCGCCGCCGCCCAGCAATTCATGGCCAAGCGCGCCGGGGCGACCGTGACCAAGCTGAACGCCTCCCACCTGTCGATGATCTCCCATCCGAACCGGGTCACGGACGTCATCGAGGACGCGGCACACCACACCGCCAACTGACCCGGCCGGGGCAGGAGTCAGGGCCGCGCGGGAAGACCTCCCGCGCGGCCCCGGCCCCTGCCGCTCCCCGTGCGGCGGCACTCCTGCCGTACGTGAGGGCGATATCTGAGTGCGCGCGGGCCTAGGGCGTGTCCGCAAAGTGGCGTCGTTCGCCCGAAGGGCGTGGCCCGCGGCGTCTGGTGCGTGCAATCGCAAGGCGGAGGACCTACCTCGTACTGGATGTACTAGGTAGGTCCGACAACGCGGCGAGTGCGCGTGCCAGACGCCGCGGGCCAGACGCCACTTTGCGGACACGCCCTAGAGCGCTGAGACACTTCCCGGATGCCGATCATCGAAGCCTCGCCAGGAGTGTCCCTCGCCTACGAGACCTTCGGTGATCCATCCGATCCGGCCGTCCTGCTGGTGATGGGCTTCAGTGCTCAGATGATCGCCTGGCACGAGGACTTCTGCCGTGCCCTGGCAGCACGCGGACGCTACGTGATCCGGTACGACAACCGCGACTGCGGGCTGTCCACCAAACTCGACCATCACCCCGTCGACATAGGCCGGTTCATCAACGCCGTGAGCTCCGGTGACCTCTCCTCCGCTTTCGCGATGGCGCCCTACACGCTGCGGGACATGGCCGACGACGGCCTGGGCCTGCTCACCGCGCTCGGCATCGAGCGCGCTCACGTGGTCGGGTCCTCGATGGGCGGCATGATCGCGCAGACGATGGCCATCAGCCGGCCGGAGCGCGTACGGACCCTGACGTCGATGATGTCCTCGACCGGCGAGCCCGAGTACGGCCGCCCGAGCGCCGAGGCCCAGGCAGTGGTCTCCGGCCCGAAGCCGGCCGATCGCGAGGGATACGTCGCGGCGGCGGAGGCGGAGCTGCTGTGGGCCTCGAAACGTTACGGCAAGGCCGCGCCCCTTCGCGAGCTGGCCGCCCGGAGTTACGACCGCGCTTACTACCCCGCCGGAGCCGGACGGCAGCTCGGAGCGATGATCCTCGGCGGCTCGCGCGCCGACGCGCTTCGCGAACTGCGCGTACCGACCCTGGTGATTCACGGTCTGGACGACACACTGATCGACCCCAGCGGCGGCCGGCGCACCGCCGAACTGGTGCCCGGAGCGAAACTTCTACTGCTCCCCGACATGGGGCACGACCGGCCCCGTGAGCTCTGGCCCGAGATCATCGACGCCCTGGACACGCACACGCGCTGAGACCCCGCTCCCGGAACGGGAGCCGGCCGAGGGCCGACGTGGTCATGGGCAGATCCGCCACCGGGACGGCGACCACCTCCCGCGTCAGGCGGGCCACAGCGGCCGTACCGTCGCGCAGGGCCCCTCCCCCGGCGTGGGTGAAGACGAGTTCGGGTTCGGTGCCGTCGTGAGAGCGCAGGACTTGGGCGAGCAGCCCGGAGCCGGTGCCGGGGCGGACCGCGAGGATCAGCCGCGCGGGGCGGGCCGCTCGTTGGGTACGGTGCACCGCGGCGTCCAGGTCCCGGAGCAGGCGGCGAGACTCATCGAGGAAGACACCGCCCGCCGCCGTCAGTTCCACCCGGCGGCTGGTGCGCTCCAGAAGACGTACTCCCATGCGGCGCTACAGCCGGGCCACCGCCCGGGACAGCGGCGGCTGGGCGATGCCCAACCGCTCGGCCGCCCGGCTGAAGTGCAGCTCCTCGGCCACGGCGACGAAGACACGGGCCGCCGCGGAGCTTGTTCTCGCGGGAGTGCCCCGGTGCCGGGACCCCTCGGAGGTCCCGGATACGACGACGACCGGATGCGACGACAAAAGGACACCCCCCTCATGAGCGACGAGCGCAAGGCTCAGGGAGGTTTTTTGTTCACCGACGAGCTGTCGTGCAGATCTTCACCAGGACCGGCCCCGACAGCTACGAGCCGGTCGGTGAGCCCCTGATCGGCGGGGCGGGTGTGGAGTACGCGGTCACGCACCGCCGCCGCGCGCCCGGCCGGCGGCCGGCCGGGGTCTCCGGCGCGCAGGCCACGGTCGAGCCGATCGAGTCCGGGGATTACGACACGGATCTGCGCCGGGTCGACGGCGAGTGGAGGATCGTCAAGCACAGCGTGCTGCTGGACACGCCGATCGCGATCCCGGGCGCGTGAGGGGAGCCGTGGGCCACCGCCGAGGCGCCGGCAGCTGCGGTCAGCCCTTGTACCACTTCTGATTGGACGTGCCCTTGCAAGTCCACAGCTGCAACTTGGTGCCCGAGGCCGTGCCCTTGTCCAGGACGTCGACGCACTTGTCGGCGGAGCTGTTGACGAGATCGCCCGGGCCCGCGAGGTAGAACTGCTGGCCGGGGCCGCCGTTGCAGGTCACCAGCTGGATGGCGGCCCCGCTGCTCGTGGAGTTCCCCGCCACGGTCATGCACAGGCCCATGGAGCGGACGGTGCCGTCCGGGCGGAACGACCACGACTGATTGGCCTGCTTACTGGAGTTGCAGTCCCACAGCTGGAGGCGGGTGCCCGATCTGCCCTTGCCGTTCAGGGAGTCGGTGACATCGATGCAGCGGCCCGACGCCACACCCACCAGCCGCACGCCCGGCGGCGCGGTCTGACCCGAGCCCTGGGCCTGCTTCACCGGCGCCTTGCTCCCCGGGCCGGTACCGCCCGTACCGCCCTCACCGCTCCCGGCTCCGGAGCCGCCTGTGGACCCGCCGCCCTGCTCCGTACCGTTCGCGCCGCCGCCGTCTTTCGCCGGAGGCGTTGACTTCGACCCGCCGTCCTTCGGCCGGTCCTTCGGCCGGTCCGAGCCGGCCGGCGCCCCACCACCTGCGGGCGGTACAACTCCCGCGCCCACGCCGGGATTCGGCGGGACGTACGCACCCCCGCCGCCGCTGCCCCCTCGTGGGGCGGGCGACCGGTCCGTGCGCTCCTCCGACGAGGCGGGGGAAGGGGAGGGGGACGGGGTGGCCACCCCCGGCTCCCGCTCGGCCGCCGCCTCGGCCACGCTCGTGCTGGATTCCCCGGAGCCGGGGGTCAGGTCGATCGACGCGAGCAGCGGCACGGTGAGGATGCCCACACCCGTGAGGGCGGCGGCGACGGCCGTCGTCGCCCAGACCCGCGATCCCGGCAGCAGACCCCGGCGGGGCAGTGACGGGCGGCGGGCGAACGTCTCGGCGAAACCGCCGCCCTGTCCCGTACCAGAGCCGCTGCCCTGGCTCGTGCCGGGGCCGGGAGTGGGTTCCTCGGGCCGTCCGGAAGGGGTGGTGTGGGGGAAGGACGGCACGTGGGCTCCGTACGGATCGGATGGAAGCGGATGAGCGGAAGGCGGCACTCCGAGGATCTCGGTCCCCACCGACACCGCTCCACGCACATTGGGAAAACGCTTGGTTAACACGGCCCGCACAACCCGTCGGTTCGTCATGATCGGCGCACAGATGCCCAGTTCAGAGCCGTGCGAGGCCGACACAGGACGAACCGCCCACCGCCTATCCTCCTCTCGTCCGCCACTCATCCGTACGCCACTCCCGAGGGAATCAGGGGGCTGAGGCCATGCCACGCATCGACATCGGGCACACCGGCATCGAGCACACCGGCGAGGAACCGTCGGCGGCCCACGCGCCGCCTCCGGGCG
Source organism: Streptomyces sp. NPDC087420 (assembly GCF_044744165.1). Lineage (NCBI taxonomy): Bacteria > Bacillati > Actinomycetota > Actinomycetes > Kitasatosporales > Streptomycetaceae > Streptomyces > Streptomyces sp. NPDC087420. The sequence continues at coordinate 104,783 of NZ_JBIUXU010000001.1, read as the reverse complement.
ATCGCACACTCCCCCTGCTGCTCGCCGAACGCGACAGCCTGCGCCACTACGTCGCGGGACTGATGGGCCGCGACACCCAGGGCGCCGAGGACATCGTCCAGGAGACCCTGTTGCGCGCGTGGCAGCTCGCCGGGCGGCTGGACTGGCAGGACAGGCCGATCAGGATGTGGCTGTTCCGGGTGGCGCGCAATCTCGTGATCGACGCGAGGCGCAAGGACCGGGCCGTCCCGGTCGGTCTCTCCACGGCCGACTTCGCGGCCGTCGCGCCCGCCTCCGTCCCCGACCACGCCGAACAGGTCAGCGAACGCTGCCTGTTGGTGGCGGCGATGCGCACGCTGGACCCGCCGCGCAGGGAGGCGGTCGCCCGTGTCCACCTCCTGGGACAGCCGGGCGAGGACGTCGCCCGGCTGCTGGGCGTCCCGCGAGGGACGGTCAAGTCCCGTACGCATCACGGGATCCGGGCGCTGCGCGCGGAGCTGAGCGGGAACGCCGCGTGAGCGCCTCGGGCGGGGCGGCCCAGTGGCTCGGACTCGCCGGGATCCTGGTCCTGGTCATCACGCTGACACTCTGGCTGGTACGGCGTGCGGGCGGTCCGCGGGCGGTGTGGCGCCGGGCGACGCGTGAAGTACGGCTCACAGGGCGGGCGTTCAGCGAACCCGTACGCGCCCAGCTGCGCTATCGGCGGCGGGTGCGGCTGCTCGGCCGGCTGCTGCGCGACCGGTCCGGATGGGCCGACGCGGAGCGGGCGGTGCTGCTGGCGGCACGGCTCCTGCCGGGATTCACGCCGTACGGAGCTTTGCTCGGACCCGACCTGGTCGGCGTGCTGGTGACGGGGCAGGCGGCGAACACGGCTGGTGGTACGGGGGGTTCGGGCGGCGTGCCCGACCTGCCCGAGCCCTGGGTCGCGGACGACGCGGAGCCCCGGCTGTGGTGGATCGCGCGGTCGGACGTGGCGACGGCGGAGGAGCCGGACGCCGGGGCGGCGGGTGAACCGGCAGGCCCGGAGGGCGCGTTGTCCCCGGCGTCCCCCGCCTCCCCGCCCCTGCTGTGCTGTGTCGGGACCGACGGCCGACGCGCCGTACTGCTCGACCTGCACGCCTGCCCCGCCACGGTCGCGGTCCTGGGAGTCCCCCGCACCGCCCGCGCGGTGGTGCAGTCGCTCGCCGCTCAGCTCGACGCGCGGCTTCCCGCCGGGTCCGTGGAGGTCGCGTCCGGAGTACACCCGCGGTACGCGGGCCGTACGGGCGCGGAGGTGCTGGCCTCGCCCGCCGGGACGTACGCGGTGTGCGCCGAGCCGCCACGGACGCCGGTGCCCGAAGGGGTCAGGCTGCTGTGTCTGGGGGTGGGCCGGGGGCGCGCGCTGTTGCTCGAAGCCTCCCAGGACGGCCTGTTGGAGGTGCACGGCGCCGCGCCGTCGCTGCGGGTCGACGCGCTGCCGCTGACGCGGGCGGTGGTACGGGCCCTCCCGGTCCTGCCTCCATACGACGACACGGCCGGGCTCGGCGCCGGTGCTCCCGGCCCGGAGAGCGACCGTGAACGGACGGGCGCGGGCGGTGGTGTGGCAACGGTGAACTCCGCACGCCCCGTGGCCGGTTCGGGAGCCACGCGCGCCCTCGCCGGATCGAGCGCCGCGCGCCCCGTGGCCCCCGCGACCGCTCCCGACGAGTTCACCGAACCCGAGGCGACCGTCGGGGCCAGCGCCGTACCGCAGGGCCCGGAACACACCGGCGCGCGTACACCGCCCCCCGTACAGCAAACCGAGCCACCCACACCCCTCCCCCGGCCCGGCGACGACGATCTCGCCGAGCCCTCCGAGTCCGGCACCGCCGGCGTCTCCGCCGCAGGGGCGCCCGCCGCGGGCGCGGTGCCCGCGGCCCGTGGAAAGAGCTGACGTGCATCTCACTCTCACCACCGTCGACAGCGCGGACGGTGTCCGGCGCGACCATCTGCTGCGGCTGTCCCCGCACGCCACGGTCGGCGAGGTCGCCGCCGCGGTGTCCGAGCCGCCCCGGCCGCTCTACTCCGGTGCCGACCGGCTCGACCCGTCCCTCGCGGCGGCCAGGGCCGGACTGCGCGACGGTACGCTCCTGGGCCTCGGCGGCCCGGCCGAAGGGCCCGATCTCGTACGGCTGCCGGCCATCGACGCGCGGCCCGCGCTCGTGGAGCTGCACGCGGTGTCGGGACCGGGAGCGGGCCGCACCTGGCGGCTGGGCCAGGGCAGTCACGAGATCGGCACCGACGTCCTGTGCGCGGTCGGACCGCTCGGCGACGCCCCGGCCGGCGGCCCCGACGCCCCCGCCGCCACGCCCGGTGTCCCCACGCACGGCCTCTGGGTGACCGTGCGCGCGGACGGCTCCGCCTACTGGCATCGCACCGACACGGCTCCCCGCGACACCGTGCTCGGCAGGACCGTGGAACCGCCCGCCGAGGACGCCGTGACCGCCGCCGTCTCCCGCGGGCCACGGCCCCGCCGGGGCGCGCCGGCGGCCGGCGGCGCGCCCGCTCCCGGACCCGGCGGGCCCACACCCTGGCCCCTCGGCGAGGATCTGACCGTCGGACCCGCCCTGCTGCGGCTGACCTCCCTCGTCGAGCCGGACGCGGCGGTCACCGAGTCCGCCGACGGATTCGGCCTCGACTACAACCGTCCGCCCCGCATCGCCCCGCACCTGGACGGTGACCGCGTACGGATGCCGCAGCCGCCGTCGCCCTCCGCCAAACGGCCGTTCCCGGCGCTGATGATGATGCTGCCGATCGCTCTCGGCCTGGTCATGGTGTGGGTGTTCCACTCGTACTACTTCCTGGTCTTCATCCTCTTCAGCCCCCTGATGCTGGTGTCCAACTGGGTCACGGGCCGCCGCTCCGGCCGCAAACTGCACGAGGAGGCGGAGCGGCGTTACGCGCGGCGGCGCGCGGCACTGGAGGAGGAGATCAGGACGGCGGTCGCGCGCGAGCGCCGGATCAGGGACGTCACCGGCCCCGACCCGGCCGCCGCGGCGCTGACCGCCACGGGTCCCGGGGGCCGGCTGTGGGAGCGGCGGCGGCACGATCCCGACCACCTCGTCCTGCGTCTGGGCACGGCCGACCAGCCGTCGCTGAAGGAGCTGGAGGATCCGGCCAGGGAGGAGAACCACCGTACGGTGCGGTGGAACATTCCCGACGTGCCCGTCGGTGTGGACCTGCCCGCCCACGGTGTGGTCGGGGTGGCGGGCGCCGCCCCGGCCGTGGGGTCCCTGGCGCGCTGGCTGGTGATCCAGTCCGCCGTCCTGCACAGCCCGCGCGACCTGCGGATCGTCCTCCTCACGGAGGCGGACCGGGCCGGCGGCTGGGACTGGGTGCGCTGGCTGCCGCATCTGCGGCCGATGTCGTACGAGGGGGCGGCGGCCACCGTCCCCACCGGACCGGCCACCGTCCTCACGGGACCGGCCTCCATCCTCATCGGCAACGACGAGGCGTCGACCTCCGCCCGGATCTCCGAGCTGGTCTCCCAGGTGCAGTCGCGCCGCCGGGCGAGGGGGGACGGCGGCCGCGCCGAGGTCCCGGGGCCCGATCTGCTGGTGATCGCCGACGGCGCGCGGCGGCTGCGGGACGTGCCGGGGATGGTCCAGATCCTCACCGACGGGCCGGGGGTCCGTATCTTCAGCGTCTGCCTGGACGAGAGCGAGCGGCTGCTCCCTGAGGAGTGCACGGGGGTGGTGCTGGCCGACGGCCCTCTGCTCACCGTCAAACGCCCCGGGATGCCCGACCTCCCCGCCGTCCGGGCCGACGAGGTGCGGCCGGACTGGTGCGAGCAGGTGGCGCGCGCGCTGGCGCCCGTACGGGACGTGAGCCCCGAGCACGACGCCGGACTCCCGCAGCGGGTAAGGCTCGTGGACCTGCTCGGCCAGGAACCGCCCAGCGCGGCGGCCCTGTGGGAGAACTGGCGGGAGCGCCCCGCGTCCACGTCCTTCGTCCTCGGTACGGGATTCGACGGTCCAGTGTCGCTGGATCTGGTCCAGGACGGTCCGCACGGGCTGGTGGCGGGGACGACCGGGTCGGGCAAGTCCGAGCTGCTCCAGACGTTCGTGATCTCGCTGGCGGCGGTGAACCGGCCGGACGAGCTGACGTTCGTGCTGATCGACTACAAGGGCGGCAGCGCCTTCAAGGAGTGCGCCGAACTCCCGCACACGCTGGGCATGGTGACCGACCTGGACGCCCATCTGGTCGAGCGGGCCCTGGCCTCGCTCGGTGCCGAACTGCGCCGGCGTGAGCGGGTGCTGGCAGCGGCGGACGCCAAGGACCACGTCGAGTACCGCACGAAGCGGGCGGCCGATCCGGCGCTCGCGCCCCTGCCCCGGCTGGTGCTGGTGATCGACGAGTTCGCGACGCTGGTGCGGGAGGTGCCGGACTTTGTCCCCGGGCTCATCAGCCTGGCGCAGCGCGGGCGTTCGCTCGGCATCCATCTGATCCTGGCCACCCAGCGTCCGGCCGGTGTGGTGACGGGGGACATCCGCGCCAACACCAATCTGCGGATCGCCCTGCGGGTCACCGACCAGACCGAGAGCCACGACGTCGTGGACACGAAGGAGGCCGTGGACATCTCGCCGCGCACCCCGGGGCGGGCCGTGGTGAAGCGCGGTCCGCGCTCCGCCGAGCCTTTCCAGACGGCGTGGGTGGGTGCCGAACGGCCAAAGGTCGAGGAGGAGTTGGAGGAGGTACGGGAGGGGGCGCCGGAAGCCGCTCCGGGAGGCGGGGTCGCCGCCGTGCCGCTCGCCTGGGAGACCCTCGGGCGTGGGGCGGTGCTCCCGCCGGAGACCGTCGTGACCCTCGGAGCGCCGCAAGGGCCCGCCCGCACCGACCTCCAGACGCTCGTCGCCACGATCCGCGAAGCCGCCGCCGGGCTGGACGACTTCGTACCGCAGGCCAGTCCGTGGCTGCCCGCGCTCGGCGAGCGGGTGCTGCTCGACGATCTGGAGCCGCCGTCGGCGCACGGCGCGAACCGTCAGCTCCTCATCCCGTACGCCCTGGAGGACGTACCGGAGTTGCAGCAGCGCAGGCTCGCGGTCGCGGACCTCTCGTCCTTCGGGCATCTGTACGTGATCGGCGCGCCCCGGTCGGGCCGTACCCAACTCCTGCGCACTCTGGCCGGATCCGCCGCCAGGACGGCGAGCTGCGCCGACGTGCACCTCTACGGGATCGACGCGGGGGGCGGCGGCCTGGCCGCGCTCACCGCCCTGCCGCACTGCGGCGCGGTGGTCTCCCGGCACGACGTGGAACGTCTCGGCCGCCTGCTGCGCCGCCTCAACCGGGAACTGACGCAGCGCCAGGACCTGGCCGGGGAACACAGCGCGACCGGCATCACCGAGCTGCGCCGGGTGCTTCCCAAGGCCCAACGGCCCCCGCACATCATGCTGTTGATCGACGGCTGGGACGCCCTGTCGGCGGTTCTGGACGAGCACGACCACGGTCAGCTGGTGCAGGACGTGACCCGGCTGATCCGGGAGGGGGCGGCGGCCGGCATCCATGTGGTCGCGACCTCCGAACGGGCCCTTCTGGGCGGTCGGCTGGCCGCGCACAACGACCACAAGCTGCTGCTCAGGCAGGGCGACCGCAGCGACTATCAGGCGGCCGGCCTCAAGCTGGGCCGGGTGCCCGCGGTCATCGGGCCGGGGCGGGGCTGGCACGTCCTCACCGGCACCGAGACCCAGATCGCGCTGCTCGCGCCCGGCGGTGGCACCGAGCAGGTCGAGGCGCTGCGGGCGATCGGCCGCGAGGCGGCGCGGCGGGACGGACAAGTCCCCGAGGAACGGCGGCCGTTCCGGGTGGAGCCGCTGCCCCGGTCGGTGGAGTTCGCCGACGCGTACGGCAGGGTCCCGGAGTCCGCGCGCCGGCCGCTGTGGGGGCTGCTGGGGCTGGGCGGTGACGACGCGGGGACGGTGGGCGTCGATCTCGCGGGCTCCTCGTCGGTCTTCGCGGTCCTCGGCCCGGCCGGCTCGGGGCGCAGCAACGCCCTTGCCTCGCTGGCCGTTTCCCTGCTGGCCGGTGACACCTCGGTGGTCGTGCTGACCCCCCGCGAATCGCCCCTCAGGGCGCTGGAGCGGCATGCGCGGGCGCGGGTGCTCAGCGAGCCCGACCCGTCGGCCGAGACGGTACGGGCCGCGCTCGACGCGCTCCCGGGACCCCGGGTGGTGGTGATCGACGACGCCGATCTGCTGATGACACCGGCCGCGGACAAGGTGCTGCGGGAGATCGCGCTGTCGGGCCGGGACCAGGGGCTCGGGCTGGTGTTCGCGGCGTCGGCCGACGGTCTCCAGTCGGGGCTGAGCGGCTGGACGACGGCGGCGAGGCGGGCGCGGCGGGGGTTGTTGCTGGCGCCCAAGAGCATGGCGGAGGGTGATCTGGCGGGCATCCGGCTGCCGACCAGCGTCGTACGGTCGGCGGGCCGGCCGGGACGGGCGTGGACGGCCGGCCCCGACGGCACGCCGATGGCGGTGCAGGTGCCGCTGACGGTGCTGCGTCCGGCGCAGTAGCCCGGGTGAGCGCTCGTACACGAGAGGGGCGGGACCGGTGTCGTACCACCGGTCCCGCCCCTCTCACCGTCGGCCCTGCGGCCGACTCCCGCCGGGATCAGCCCTGGTTGAGGCTGTTCTTGATGCCCTCGTCGAAGTCGATGGCGTTCTTCATGATGCCGTTGAACATCTCGGAGAAGTCGTTGATGCCCTTCACCGCCGCCGTGAGGCTGGTGTCGAAGTTGTTGTACGTCGTGCGGATGACCTCGCTGGACTGCTGGAAGACCATGCCGTCGTCGACGAGCAGGTTGACCCTGTTGTGGAGGTTGACGAGCATCGGCACGATCTGCTCGTGGGCCGCCAGCAGCAGGCCGGCGACGTCCTCGATCTTGTCGTACTGGAGGTTGATCCCGTTGTAGGCCATGTCGTCCTTCGCTTCGGTCGGTTCGGTCGGTTCGGTCGGTTCGGTCGCTTCGGTTGGGGGGTGTGACGGATCTGCGGGACAGCGGTCAGGCGGAGTCGGAGTTGTCGCCGCCCACCTGGTCCCAGTCCGGTGGGTTCTGTCCCTCGGCGGGTCGCGGGCCCCGGGTGTAGTCGGTGCGTTCGCCGTCGCTGTTGGTGACCGTCATCGTGCCGCTGCCGTCGGTGTTCAGATGGGTCTCGGAGCGGACCGTACTGCCGTCGGGGTAGGCGGTGTCGGTGACGTAGGTGTTGCCGTTGTCGCTGTAGGTCGTGGTGGAGGTGTACGTCTTGCCGTCGTACGTGACGGTCGACTCCTCCTTGATCACATGGTTCTCGCCGTCGAGCGTCAGATGCGTCTGGACGCTGCCGCGCTCCGTGGTGATCGTCTGGTCGACCGGGGGGTTGGGTCCCGGGTCGGTCGCCGAGCAGAAGTCCGGCATCGAGCCGTCGGGGCCCGGCACACACTGGTCGAGGTGGGCCTGGCGGTAGTCCCACTGCTCCTTCTGCCGCAGGTAGTTCCCGAGGCCGAGGTTGCTGCCGGTGATGCCCATGCCCTGGGCCAGCTCGGAGTCGAAGGAGAGGAACGCCTCGCCCACCGAGCCGAAGGCGCCGGCGAGTTCCTTCAGACCGTCGTACGCCCTGCTCAGGGTGTTCTTGGCCTCGGCGCGCAGCCCGGAGACCGCGTCGGCGACGTCCACGCTGCCGAGGACCGCCGCCGCGTCGCCGCCCGTGGCCAGTTCGGTGAAGAGGCTGCTGTCGAGGATGGGACCGATGTCCCCGGCCAGTCGTTCCATGTCGCGCTTGGCGTCGTTGAGGACGTCGTAATCGATCCTGAGCCTGTCCGGCAAGGTGTGCCTCCCTGGCGCCGTCGCCGCTCCGGGACTGATCCCGTTCGGCAGGACCACGTGCGGGGGACGGAACCGGTTCACGGCTCGGGGTCACGGCGACGGTTCATGGCGCGGAGCGTCGCCGTGAACCGGAATCGCCGCCCGCACGTGGTCCGTTGGGAATCCGGGGTGCTTCCGGGTACGGAGGGAAAAGCCGCCATGCCACGTCCGACGGACTGGAACGCGATCGGGCTGTCGGGAGACCCCACGCCCGGGGAACCCGACCGGATCACCGAACTGGCCGACCTGTTCACCGAACTCGGCGGTACCGCCCGGCGCATCTGGATCGCCGTCGAGGCCGTGATGAGCAACGCCAACGACAGCGTGTTCGTGGGCGAGGCGGCCGACGCGCTGCGGGGCAAGGTGGACGGCCGGCTGCGCGGCCATGTCGAGGACGTGGCCTGGGCGTTCGAGACGTCGGCCGGCGCGTTGCGTGAGTGGGCCGGGACGGTCACCGAACAGCAGCGGACGGCCGACGCCGCGCTGGCGGCCGGGCGCGGGCTCGCGGAGGACGATCCCGTACGGGAGCAACTGGCCACCACCGCGCGGGAGGCCGGGGACGCGCAGGCGGAGCAGGGCAGGAACGTGGCGGGGCGGATCTCCGCCGTCTCGCACATCTCGCTGCCGATCTCGGCGTGCAAGGTCTTCTGGGAGGCCTTCCAGTGGCTGGCGATCATCCTGATCATCCCGGCGCTGATCTTCGGCGGCCCGATCGCGCTGCTGGCGCTGGGGGTCAATCTGACGCTGTTCATCAAGACGGTGGTGGACTTCGCGCGCGGTGACGCCACGTTCCTGGACCTGTTCCTGGCCGGGCTCGGGCTCATCGCGCCCACCACCAAGGGCCTGCCCATCTTCCAGATCATCAAGGCGGGCACGAAGGCGTTCACCCAGGGGCTGGCGAACTTCGGCAAGGCAACGCTGGTCCTGCTCCGCAACCTGTTCACCGGGGGCGGGTTCCGCTTCGCCACGATCTTCCCGGGTCTGCGTGATCTGGTGCGGCTGTCGACGAGTTGGGTCCGCACCGGCGGGCTCTGGGTGATGCGGGGCATCACCGACCTGCCACGGATCGCGAACGTCGTGCAGCGGGGCGGACTGATCGTCTTCCAGAACGTGAAGGGCCTTCCCGCGCTCGTACGGGGTCTCCCGGCGGCGCTCGGCCGGGGCGGGGCGTTCGCCTGGCAGGGCGCGCGGGCCGGGCTCGGCGCGACCTGGTCCTTCGCCAGGGCCGAGTTGGGCGGCGGGAAGTGGCTGCGGCTGCTGCTGCCCGTGGACGCGCGGGAGATCGGGCGGTTCGGGCTGGCGAAGGCGCTGCGGATCGGGTTCTTCGAGCGCGGGGTGCTCGGGCAGGCGCGGTACGGCGCGGCGGTGGGCGCGGTCGGCCGGGGCATCAGCGGCGCGCCGATCCCGACGTCGCCGGCGCACGGTCTGGTGGACGGCCTGGTCGATCTGCCGCGCTTCGACCTGGCGAACGTACGGCTCGGGGAGTGGGCCGGGCCCGGGGCGGGTCTGCGGCCGTTCGAGATGACAAACGGGGCGCTCCACACCGGGCTGCGCCCGCCGGAGCTGAGTCTCGGTCCGGTGGGGAGCCTCGGCGCGGGGGTGGGCGAGCGCACCGGGCTCGGCTTCCACGCCTCGCGGCAGCTGGACGCGCTGGTGGATCTGCCGGCCGGTCAGCTGGGTGCGATACGGGCCGGGGACTGGGCGGTCGGGCCGGGGCGGGTGGACGTGGGGCCGGGGGTCAGCGTGATCGGCGCGCCGCAGGTCGTCCATCAGTCGGGGCTGTATCTGCCCGCCTCGGCGGGGGTGCCCGGGACGGCGGGCCTCGGCGCGCTCGCCACGGGCACACCGGTGCCGGGCGCAGCGCACGCGGGACTCGCGGGGGTGCAGGCGCCGCCGCCGGGCACGGCGACGGTGGATCTGCTCACGTCGTCGGCGCGGCCGGGGGCGACCCCGGCGCCGGTACACACCGCGCTCGCCTCCGGCGGTGTCACACCGCCCGGTGTCACGGTCACCCCGCACGCGCTGGTGTCGGTGGTGCCCGGTACGGCGCCCGGCCTCGGCCACACCGCGCTGAGCGCCGTCCAGGCGCCGCCGCCGGGAGCGGTGGTCGCGGGCGACCTGCTGACACCTGCCTCCGCCCCTGCCCCGCACGCGGGCACACCGGGCGGCGCGCACACGGTGGCCGGTGCCGGGCCCCACGTCCGGCCGGCCGCGTCGGGGAGTGTGTCGGCGCTCGACCTGGTGGCGGGCGGCAGGGCGGGCCCCGACCTGACGGTGACGGGGGTGAGCGGGGCGGGAAGCGGTTTCGCGGAACGTACGACCAGCGCCCTGACGGCCCATCAGGTACGGCTGCACCTGGACGACTTCGTACGGATGCCGGGCGCGGAGACGTCCCGTACCGGGCCGACGCTCACCGGAGCGGTGACCACGGGCCCGGCCGCTCCGGGGCCGGTCAGCACGACCGCTGCCCCCACTGGCCCGGCCACCACCGGCCCAGGTGCGGGCCCCGTCACGGCAGGGGTGGTTCCACCCGGGTCCGGACCGGGAGCCGTCCCGCACGGTCCCGCCTTCGACACGGCCGGCGCCGGTCTCGACGGCCGGCCGCCGGTCAGGGGCGCCGACCACGCGTCGGCCGGGGCCCCCGGGCCGCACGGGTCGCAGGGTCCGCGCCCCACCACCGGCATCCCGGCGGACGGCGGCCCCGGGATGTCCGGCCTCGGCGACCCGGGCGGTACGGCGGGCTTCTCCGCCGTCGACAAGGGCAAGGGCAAGGCCCACGCGGGCGCCCCGGCCGCCGGGCCGGGACCGGCCGTCGCGCCCGGTGCGCCGGTGGGAACGCGACTCCCCCACGAGCCAGGAACAGCCGTATCCCTGACCGGCACACCCCACCGCCTCACCCCGGACCAGATCGCCCGGCTGTGGGCCAGGGACGCGGACCGGGTCGACGCGCTGTTCGGCGCGGCGGACGATCCGCTGCGCGAGGTACGGCGCGACGCCTGGCGCGACTTCGCCCAGGCCCGGCACGATCTGGGACGGAACCAGGCCCTTTTGCGGGAGGGGCCGGCGGCCACCTCGTCCGGTCCGAGCGTCCACGACCTCGCCCTGCGCGGGCGGCTGGACAGCGCCGGGCAGCACTACACCGACACCCACCGGCGGCTCACAGACCTGGGGGTGGACCCGGCAGGCATCGACCGGGGCATACACGCCATCCACACCCGGAGCCTGGCGGAGCACCCCCGGCTGGACGGCGGCATGTTCCACCTCGACCACACCACACAGCCCCAGCCACACCCCCAGCCGCACCCACACCCCCAGCCCCAGCCGCACGGGATCGCGAATCTCCTCGCCGGCCCAGCCCCGCACCACCCACCCGCACCGCCCGTCCCCCTCCGGGGGTTCGACGGACAGCCCACCGGTCAGGTCCTCCACCTCGACCCGGCGGGCGGCGGCCCCCGGCTGGAAGGCCCGGGCGGGGCGGCCGTCGAGCTGCGGGACGGCCGGGTCCGGGTCGCCGGACCCGACGGCGGATACCGCGACTTCGACGCGACCGGCGGTCAACTGCTCCAGGAACGACTGCCGTTGTACGGCCCCGACGGACGCCCCTTCCACCGCGCGGCCGTCGACGTGGGCCCCGCCGGCACGTACGCCCTGCACCAGGGTGGCGGACGCCACCTCGACGTCCCGGGCGGCGGCGGGTTCCGGGTCAGTGACCCGGCGACCGGCGCCACGGCCGCCTTCGACGCGCGCGGCGCCCATCTGGCCGACGGCGTACGGCTGCGCGGGCCGGGCGGCCACTTCGCGCCGGGCGACGAGATCGTCACAGCGGGCGCCGGGGGACGTACCATCACCGACCTGGACGGCACTCCGCTGCCCGGACGGCAGGTGCACGCCCTCGACGGAGGCGGCCTGCGGGTCACCGACCCCGCGACCGGCGCGTCCGCACGCTTCACGCCCCAGGGCATCGAGGTCGAGCGCGGCACCGCACTCGCGCGCGCCGACGGGGCTCCCGTCCACGCGGTCGCGAACGGCGACGGCGGGTACCGGCTGACGGACCTCGACGGCGGGCGCCTGCCCGGCCGGGTCGCCGCCGATCCCGACAGCGGCGGCTTCCGCGTCGCGGACGGCCAAGGCCCCGGCCATCAGCTGTACGGGCCCGACGGCGCGCACACCGGGCGCGGTATGCCCCTCACCGGCCGCGACGGCCTCGGGGCCGGCCATCTGGACCTGCGGACGGACGGCACCCTGCGCTGGGTCGACGACCCGTTCGCCCCCACGGCGGGCCGCGCCGCCGAGCGCGGACCCGGCGGGCAGATCCAGGTCGGGCTGCCCGGCGGTGGCCACCAGGTGTTCGACCCGGCGTCCGGGGCGCTGCTCCGGGAGGTCACCCCGCTGCCGGGCGGCGCGGGCACCCGGACCGAGTGGGCGGGTCATCGCAGCTTCCGCCAGGGCGAGTTCATGGAGGTGCGGGCGGACGGCAGTCCCCTGCGCCAGGGCGTGAACGTCGTCCAGGACGGACGCAGGACCGACTTCCAGTACGTCGTGGACTTCCCGCAGGGCGGCGGCCGGGCCACCTGGCACCGTACCCGCGCGGGAGCCGGGGGCGGCGCCGAGCGGGCCGTGGACGGCACCTTCCACCAGGGCAAGGTCACGTCGTACGGCCCTGACGGCAGTTGGCTGCGGCTGGACAGCTCCACCGGCAAGGGCGTCGAGGTCTTCCAGCGGCGCGTCCTGCCGGGCGGTGGCGTGCTGGACGCCTTCCGCCGTACGGACACCGTCGGCTTCGGCCACTTCAACCGCCGTACGGTCTGGGTGCGTTGGGGCGAGGACGGGGCCCTGCGCGACTGGGGCACCCGGCACTACGACACGGCAGGTACGGGCTGGCGGGACCTCCCGCACACCCGCCTCGGCGGCGGGCGGCCCGGGACGGGCGCGGTGCGGGAGTACCGCGACGGCCTCCAGGCGTACGACAACGGCGCCGGCCACGTCCTGGCCGTCCGGGACGACGCGGGGGCCTGGACCTGGCACCGCTACGACGGCGGAGGCGGCCATCTGGCCGAAGGCCCCCGCACCCACGACCTCGGCGGCGGCTGGACGGACCGTGACGCCACGGGCGGCGTGGTGCAGCGGCAGTGGGGCAGCGGTCATCTCCCGCAGGACGCACGGCACTTCCAGGAGAACCGGCTGGCCTCGCAGGACGGTGTCTGGAACCGCACCGACCTCTGGGAGCGCCAGTCCCCCCACGGCAAGGAGAGCGGAAAGTACGAGGCGATGGGGCCCGGCACCCATCTGCGCACCGAGCGGCTGGGCGAGCAGCGCCCGCCGGCGTGGTTCCGCGACCGCTTCATGGCCGATGTCGGGCACGCCCCGCGCACCCACGCCCATCTCGGCGGCGACAACCGCTTCCAGATGTTCCTGTGGAGCAAGGAGGCGCCGGGCGTGGACGCGATGGGGGGCGCGCGGTACGTCGGGATGGACGGCGGGAGCGTCGACCTCAGCGCCGGCGGGGACTTCGTACGCTCCACGAACAAGCTGCACAGCGGCGACACACTCAAGGTCGGCGACCACGCGCCCCGGCCCGCGCACGACCCGACGCCGGGTGCCCTGGCGTGGCACGAGGGCGGGGCCGCCCCGCGCGGCGGGTACCGCTTCGAGAGCCCGGCCGGCGGCCGGACGCTCTGGGAGGACCGGATCGCCGTGCCCGATGTGCCGCAGGGACAGTGGCCCGTCGCGCGGGAGGGACTGCCCGGCGGCATGGTCCGCGAGTACGCGGATCCCCCGCCCGCCCACCGGCCCCGGGAAACGGGATCATGGGTGACGCGCGACGCGCACGGCAACCTGACAGGCCTTCAGCATCCTTCGCGGGCGCCCCAGGTGGCGGGCCAGGGCGATCTGTTCGTACGGGGCACCGGTGATCCGGACGCGTCGGCGTGGACGTGGAAGCTGGTGGACGCGGCGGGTGACGACGTGGCCGGGGCCGGTGGTCCTGTGGGCGGGCGGCGGGAGTTCTTCCGTGGTTCCACCGACCCGGCGCTGGCGTGGGACGACTCGTTCCGCGACTTCGACGCGGCCGGGAATCTGGTGCGCGAACGCCGCATGCTCGACGGTGGCGGGTACGTGGACGCGTGGGCGGACGGCGACCGGTGGCTGAGCGCCAAGTACCGGCGCGACGGCCAGGCCGTGGACTTCGGCGGGGGCGCGCAGGTCCGCCAGTGGTGGCACGGCGGTGCCTGGCAGGACGACTGGGCGCGCGGCGCCCGGCACTGGCAGGACGTGCTGCGCCCGCAGGGCGGGGCGGACACGACGCTGCGGGCCGTCCCGGTCCACACCAACGGCCCGCTGCGGGTGCGCGAGTACCGCGCGGACGGCCAGGTGGCGGCGGCGGACGGGGTGTGGAAGGAGTTCGACCACGGCTCGGTCGTCCGAGAGCGCAAGGCGCTCGGCGACGGGACGTTCCTGGAGACCGACGCGTGGCGCGGCCAGTGGCGCCGCTACGACGCCGACGGCGGGCTCCTCGCCCAGCGCACCGACAGCGGCCTGGTCTTCGAGACGCACGGCGGTCAGCTCCAACTCACCGGGAACGAGTACGACTTCCGGGGTCCGCTGACCGAAGTGCGCGGCTGGGGACGCCGGGTCCGTGAGGCGCAGCGCATGCCGTGGAGCGGCACGCCGCTCCAGGTCGGCGAGTCGCTCTACCAGCCGTACTGGCAAACGGTCGCGGGCAAGGCGGCGTTGGAGTTCGGCCAGGAGTTCGTGCTGGAGTTCGGCGCGAACCTGGCGGTGAACGGGATCGTGGCGGCCGTGCAGAACAAGCCCTTCACCGGGAAGGACGCGCTCAAGGCGTTCGCCAACGCGGCCGTCTCCGCCGGCATCAAGACCGGGGTCGGCACGATGATCCACGAGAACAGCCTGCCGCTCTTCCGCGATCTCGGCTCGGGCCGCGCGGGCCTGGCCAACGTCGACGGCGGCAAGCACTGGGGGCGCGCGCCCATGAACCACGACAAGACGTGGGCCAACGAGTGGGCCGGCAACGAGACGGCGACCCGCTGGCGCGGCGGCGCGTACGACTTCGGGTTCGGGGTGGGCACCGGTGTGCTGGCCGGCTGGGTCAACGGCTCCATGAACGCGGCGGTGTGGGGCATCAGCGACGCCGAGGGCAACACCGTGAAGCTCACCGGCTGGGACGCGGTCGGCGACGGCGGCATCAACGCCCTCGCCTCCCTGACCACTTCGGTGTCCACCGGTCTCGCGAAGAACATCGCCCTGCTCACCACCGGCGGCCGCCTCTTCCACCGGCAGGGTTTCGCGGACTTCTGGCTCCAACTGCCCTTCAAGATCTTCGAGAAGAGCATCTCGTCGCTGTATCTGACCTCGCCCTACCGGGCGAGCATCAATCCGGCGTGGTACCAGGTGCCGCCGCCCGCTTCCCAGACTCCGTGAGGAACCGCACATGACCCGTCACACGGTGGCGCCCAAGGGCCAGGGCGGCCGGGGCGCCTTCCGCCGGATCGGTGACGCCGTCCGGGCCGCGCGCCCCGGCGATCTGGTGGTGGTCGCGCCCGGCTCGTACCCCGAGGCGGTGGTGCTCGACCGGTCCGTCACCCTGGCGGCGGACGGCGCGCCCGGCTCCGTAACGCTGGCCGCGCCGCCGGGAGGCGGGCCCGCGCTGACCGTGACGGGGCGGGACTGTGCCGTACGGGGTCTGACGGTGCGCGGGGCCGCCGCGGGTGAGGCCGCCGTGAGCGTGACGCCGGGCGGGGGCCTGGTCCTGGAGGACTGCGTGGTCCTGGACGGCCGGGTCGAGGCGCGGGGGGCGGAGGACGAACCCCCGCCTCTCGACGGCGACTTGACGGAGAGCACGGAAAGCACGGAGCGCACGGACTCAGGGACGGACGGGACCTCCGAGGTCAACGCCGGCGTCACCGCGCTGCTGCTGCGGCGCTGCCGGCTGGAGGGGGCGGGGCTGGCCGGGCTGCGCCTGGCGGGTGCCGTACGGGCACAGCTGGACGACACCGGGATCCACGCGGTCGAGGGCACGGGCGTGGTGCTGTCCGGCGCGGCGCGCCTGGTCGCCGTACGGCTGCGGCTCGACGGCACCACGGGGTCCGGGGTACGGCTGCGCGGCCGGGCGCGGCTGCGCCTCACCGATTCCGTGCTGCACCGGGCCGGGCGGGCGGGGCTGCTGCTGGAGGACGGTTCCGAGGCGACGGCGGAGGAGGTACGGATCGACGCGCCGGGCTCGGCGGGTGTGCACCTCACGGGCGCGGCGCGGGCCGAACTCACCGACGTCCGGATCCGGCAGCCGGCGGCCAGCGGACTTGTGGTGGCGGGCCGGGCCGCGCTGACCGCGCACGGGTGCGTGGTCACCGGCGCGGGGGCCAACGGGCTGCTGGTCACCGACGGGGCCGAGGCGCTGCTGACCGACTGCCGGATCGACCGCAGCGCGTTCAGCGCCGTACACCTGTCCGGCACGGCCACCGGGCGGCTGACCGACTGCCTGGTGCGCGAGGGCGCCGAACACGGGGTCCATGTCACGGAGGCGGCCCGCGCCGAGCTGGCGGACTGCGCGCTGGGCGGCCTCGGCATGACCGGGGTCGCGGTCCTCGACAAGGCCGCCGCGACGATCACGGGCTGCCGGATCGACGGCGCGGCCTCCGGCCTCGTGGTGGGTTCGGCCGCCGGGACACGCGTGGAGCACACCGCCGTGAGCGCCACGGCCGAGACCGGCGTCCGGATCGCCGAGGGCGGCGCCGCCACGCTCACGGGCATCCGGATCACCGGGGCGGGGGCGGCCGGTGTGGTGGTCGACGCCGGGGCGGACGTGACGGTGACCGGGGGGTCGGTGGAGGACTGTGCCGGGTCCGGGATCGTCGTATGGACCGGGGCGGAACCGTCGTTCACCGACGTACGGATCCACCGCCCCGCCAAGAACGGCGTCTTCCTCGCCCCGGGCTCCGGCGGCACCTTCACCTCGCTCGACGTGACCGGCGCGGGTTTCCCGGCCCTGCACGTCGGGGCGTCGGCGGAGCCGGTCTTCCGGCAGTGCCGCATCCGCGACTGCGCCGAGGCCCTGGGTGAGGACGCGGGGGCCGCGCCCGTACTGGAGGACTGCACGGCGGACGGGACACCCCTCGTACGGCCCCGGCCGGACACCGCGCCGGCGGCCCTTCCCGCGCCGTCCTCCCCGGGGGCGTCCGCCGCGCCCTCCGCCGCCGCCTCCTCGGAGGACTCCGAAGCCGTCGAGGAGCATCTCGACGACCTGCTGGCCGAGTTGGAGGAGCTGGTGGGCCTGGACCGCGTCAAGCACGACGTGGGCTCGCTGGTCCAGCTGATGCGGACCGTCCGCCGCCGCGAGGAGGCGGGGCTGCCCGCCCCGCCGCTCAGCCGCCATCTGGTCTTCGCGGGCAACGCGGGCACCGGCAAGACGACGGTCGCGCGGCTGTACGGCAGGCTCCTCAAGGCGCTCGGGCTGCTGCGGCGCGGGCACCTGGTCGAGGTGGACCGTACGGCCCTGGTCGGGGAGTACGTCGGTCATACGGGGCCCAAGACGACCGCGGCGTTCACCCGGGCCCTGGGCGGGGTGCTCTTCATCGACGAGGCGTACGCGCTGGCGCCGCCCGGCGGCGGCAACGACTTCGGCCTGGAGGCCGTGACGACCCTGGTCAAGCTGATGGAGGACCACCGTGACGACATCGTGGTGATCGCCGCCGGCTATCCGGAAGAGATGACCCGTTTTGTCAACTCCAATCCGGGTCTGTCCTCCCGCTTCGGCCGGACGCTGGTGTTCGAGGACTACGCGGCGCCCGAACTCGTCTCGATCTTCGAACACCAGGCGCGGGAGCACCGGTACGAGCTGACACCGACGGCCAGGGAGGCACTGACGGGGCTGTTCGAGCGGCTCCCCCGCGACGAGGGCTTCGGCAACGGCCGTACCGCGCGCCAGACCTTCCAGGAGATGACGGAACGCCAGGCGCAACGGGTGGCGGAACTCGGCGCGCCGACCCAGGCGGAACTGATGAGCCTGGAGATCCAGGATCTGCCGTAGGACGCGACGACCCGGCCGTCCCTGCGAATGGGTGCGAATGGGGTCGATATTCACTTCGACACCGTCAAGTAATGGGCTACACCTCGTACGCGGTATTGCGCGCAGCGTGATGGATATGTTCGCGGAGCGAGGAGAGTTGACGGGCCGCAAGATCAGCAGTTCAATCACGAACGTATAGTCGAACTGCCAGCACAGAGGGCGGCGCATCTTCACCGCTCCGACTCCCGAGGACTCTTCGGGAAGCACCCGCTCGCGGTCCGGCGATCCCCCCACAGTCGCCCATCCCACCAGAGGGTAAACATGTACCGCAAAATAGTGCCTGGCATATGCGGCCTCGCGCTGCTTGCCGCGGGCGCGTTGTCCGTACAAAGCGGCACCGTTCGCACCGAATCCGTCGCCACGGCCGCCACCCGGACGACCGCCGCAGCTCAAGCCCTGTCCGAGCCGCAGATTGTCGCCGCGGCCGGCGCCACCACCCCCTTCGTGACGGTCGAGGCCGAAACCGGAACACTCGGCGGCGGCGCTCGCGTCCGTTCCATCGCGCCCGGTGCGGCGGCACCGACCAAAGCCACCTTGGAAGGCGAGGCTTCCGGCTATTCGCTGGTCGAATTGAAGACCAACGGCGATTCGGTGACGATACCGAACAGCACCGGCAAAAACGCCAATACTCTTGTGGTCCGCGCCTCGATTCCGGACTCGGCGGGAGGCGGCGGCATCGACGCGTCGCTGAACCTGTACGTGAACGGCACGTTCCGCCAGGCGATCACCCTGAGTTCCCGTCAGGCGTGGAACTACCGCGGTGCGACCACGAACCCGGACGACCCCCGCGCCGGCGGAGTGGCCTACCGCTTTTACAACGAGTTCCCCGTCTGGGTCACGGGCGCTCCCATCGCCGCGGGCAGCACCATCAAACTCCAGAAGGATTCCGGCAACACGGCCGCCGTCTACGACGTCGATTCCGTCGATCTGGAAAACGTCGGGGCCGCCCTGGCCCAGCCGGCCAACTCGATCTCGGTCGTGAGCAATGGCGCGGACCCGAACTTCTCCAAGGATTCGACGGTCGCCATCCAGACCACGGTCGACGCCGCCCGGACGCAGAAGAAGTCCGTGTGGATCCCGGCGGGCAAATACCTGACGAACAGCCTGGCCTCCAAGCCGCTGGACTTCACCGGCGTCAAGGTGCAGGGCGCCGGCATGTGGTACACCACCCTCTACCGCAAGGTTCCGCTTCCGGCCGGCTCGTGGCGCTCGCAGATCTCGATCGGTACGGGCACCACGGTGACGGATCTCCAGATCGACGCGAACGCGGTCTGGCGGGGCATCGGCGGTGACGGCGGTTCGGACTACGGAGTCAACGCGCAGGGCACCGGCTGGCTGGTCGACCGGATCTGGACGCGGCACATCGACGCCAACTGGCTGTCGGGCACCAACGGTGTCGCGCAGAACAGCCGGACCGCGGACAGCTACGGTGACGGTTTCAACATCAACAACGGCAACACGCCGAACGCGAACAAGCTCGGCCAGAACATCACGGTCAAGAACAACTTCGCCCGGAACACCGGCGACGACTCCTTCGCGACGTACTCCGACGCCGGTGCCGGCGGCACCAACGGTCAGGTGACCGGCGCGAAGATCCTCAACAACACCGCGATCGCCCCCTGGTGGGCCAACGGCATCCGGGTCGCCGGCGGCAAGAACGTCGAGGTGCGCAACAATCTCGTGAACAGTGTGTCCTCGAACAACGCGCTGGAGGTCAGCGTGTTCGGCGAGACGGGGCACCCCCTGGAGTCCGCCACGATCACCGGGAACGTCCTCAACGGTGGCGGCGGCTGGAACGGCCTTCGGTACGGTGCGAACGTGGGGTCCACGTCGAGCACCTCGCTGTTCCCGAACGCCTACTCGAACGTCACCATGACCGACAACATCATCCGAGGGTCGCTCACCGCGGGATTCAGCGTCACCGGACCTCGCGTCAACCTGACGCTGACGAACAACACCATCGACCGTCCGGCCAAGCAGGGCATCTGGGTGGCGAAGGGGGTGACCGGCACCGGGAAATTCACGGGTAACACGATCAAGAACCTCTTCGCGGGCCAGGTCGCCCAGCAGAACGACTCGCCCTCCACGTTCAAGATCACCGGCTGACCCTGTCCGGTCCGCTCATCAGTCCGACTCGCGGTCGGGTCTGCGCCTCGGTTTCCCTGGCGCCGGCCCGACCGCGGTGCGTGGGGCGGTGCGCCGGGCGGGGGTTGCCCCCTCGGACGGAACCACGCGCCATGCCCACGGCGTCCGTCACTGGCATGGGCGAAGATCCACTGGACGGGACCACGAGCACCCCTTCGGGCA
The DNA here is from genome assembly GCF_044744165.1 of Streptomyces sp. NPDC087420. NCBI lineage: Bacteria > Bacillati > Actinomycetota > Actinomycetes > Kitasatosporales > Streptomycetaceae > Streptomyces > Streptomyces sp. NPDC087420. Next base: position 84,561 of record NZ_JBIUXU010000001.1, on the reverse strand, counting down.
CCACCGGCGGCGCCGGATGCCTTCTGGCCGGCCTCGGCGCGGCGATCGCGCCGTTCGTATGGGCCCCGCGGGCCGCGTTCAGCATCGACGGTGGATTCGAGGGCCATGCCCGCGCTCGCGCTCGGCACGTGGGGCCTCCTGGAGTGGTGGATCCCGCGCCAGCACCCGGATCCGGGCTACGGGCCGGGAATCTGACGCTGGCCTCCAATGGATGATTCTCGCGCGGTTTCGTGTCTCTTCCCGAACAGGTTCCGTTCTCGTATTCCAAGAGCGGTCCGCGCGACGGAGGGAGCGAATATGAACGGTGATGAGGAGGTCGGCCCGGTGCGCGTCGTCACACCGCGCACCGGCCGGCGGGGCAACTGTGCTTGATCCGGAGCTACTTCACTCGTCAAGAGGAACTCTCATGCAAGCCATCACCGTCCACGATCGTGACGCCGGTGCCAGTGGTCTCACCCTGGGGGAACTGCCCTATCCCCACGCCGCCGAGAACGACGTCGTCGTGCGCGTGCACGCCGCCGGTTTCACTCGCGGGGAACTCTCCTGGCCCGCGACGTGGACCGACCGCGCCGGCCGCGACCGCACGCCGAGTGTGCCCGGACACGAGCTGTCGGGAGTGGTCGCCGAGCTGGGGTACGGCACCACGGGTCTCACGGTCGGCCAGCGGGTCTTCGGCCTGGCCGACTGGACCCGTAACGGATCACTGGCCGAGTACACCGCCGTGGAGGCCCGCAACCTGGCCCCGCTCCCCGCTGACGTCGACCACACCGTGGCCGCCGCGCTGCCGATCTCGGGGCTGACCGCGTGGCAGGGTCTGTTCGACCACGGGCGCCTCACCGCCGGGCAGACGGTCCTGATCCACGGCGCCGCCGGCGGCGTCGGGTCGGTCGCGGTGCAACTCGCCCGCGAGGTGGGGGCGCGGGTGATCGCCACCGGCCGGTCCGCCGACCGGGACACCGCTCTCGGCCTGGGCGCCGATGTTTTTGTGGACCTCCGGGCGGACCGGCTGGAGGACACCGGAGAGGTCGACGTCGTGTTCGACGTCATCGGTGGCGAGATCCTCGACCGCTCGGCCGCCCTGGTGCGCGCCGGCGGCACCCTCGTCACCATCGCCGCACCGCCCACGGTCAGGCCCGAGGACGGGCGGGCCGTCTTCTTCGTCGTCGAACCGGACCGGACCACGCTCACCGCCCTCGTACGGCGGGTGAGGGACGGGCGGCTCAAGCCGGCCGTCGGGGAGGTACGTTCGCTGGCCGAGGCGCCCGCGGCGTTCGCACCGGGCCCACCCGGCCGACGCGGACCCGGTAGGACGATCATCCGCGTCGTACCGGGAGGCGCCGCGTAGGCGCCTCCCGGCCGAGTGCGAGAGCAAGGGCGAGGAAAGCGAAAGAGCTTGTATCTGCAGAAAGAATGGAGAAGGAAGCCCTTTCATGGCCTCGCCGTGGCCCACGCTAGCACTCAGCCCGGGATCAAGTCGCGCAGGTTTTCGAGGGTGATGACCCGGGAGTCCGGGTGCAGCCCCTCGGGACGTTCAAGCCCGATGTACGTCACGGGCTCGTCCGGGACCGGCCGGTCGGCGTCCCACAGATCCACGACCGTGACGTCGTCCGACATCAGACCGACCAGGTACCACACCGTCAGGTGCTCACGCTCCACGACGGCGCGCACCACCTTGGACACCGACACCTGGTGTTCCTCGACCCGGTTCGCCGACGAGATGCCCCTCAGGTACAGGTGCAGCCACACCGCGCGCCACCGGCCGTCGTCCCCGCGCCGGAACACCAGCGGCAACGCCACCCGCCCCACCCCGCGAAGCTCCGACTTCATCCGTACCGTACGAGGCTCGAACGGCCGGCCCTTCCGCTCACCGTCGCGCAGCATGAAACCGAAGAACGACTCCTCGACGTCCTCGAAGCTCTCGCCGTCGTAGATGTGGACCTGCGGGACGATGAAGGTGCCGCGCACCCGGTCCAGGGACAGGTTGATGAACTCGGAGGCGCCGTCGGGCGCCTCCGTGAGGTCGCCCGAGTGCTCGCCGCCGACGGCGGTGAGAGAGGTGTACGAGAGCCAGGAGTCGGTGCTGTAGTCGGAGTTGAGCAGCACCGCCGAAAGGTCGTAGTCGGTCCGCTCCCCGGTCTCCTTCCAGTACACGAAGAAGCGGAGCTGTTCGCCGTCGACCATCGAGACCGACCCCCGCGGCAGTACGCCGATCCCGGCGGCGGTCGCCCGGCCGCTGAGCGGGAGCGCCACGTCGAGGACGTCGGGGTCGAGCAGGAGCCGGCCCGGCGCCGGGAGCCTGCGGCGTACCTCGTCGTCGAGGGCGGCGATCAGACGATCGCGGTCGGCGGCGGGGACGGGCGGCCGGACGTCGGGGGCGGCCCAGCCGCGGCCCCGGTGGTTGACGAAGATCCGGGGTGCGCCGGTCTCCCGCTCCCGGTTCTGGAAGTGCTCGCGGACCGAGAGCACGACCCGGCAGGACACCTCGGGAGCGACCCGTACCGCGGCCGCCACCACCGCGTTCCGCTCGTCCTGGTCGGCGCTGATCCGCAGGAGGAGGTCGAGGGTACGGAACAGCTTGCCGGGAGCGGCGGTCAGCAGCTTCACCGCACCGATGACGTCGAATTCGTCGAGCAGGCTCTCGACGCGGCTGTCGAAGGACCGCGCCTCCTTCTCGCCCCGCGCCACGGCGAACACCGCGGCGGCGTGCGGCCAGCGGGGGTACTCGTGCGGGTGGAGGCGCTCACCGAGCCGCTTGAACGGCTCACGGTGCGCGTGTACGTCCGCCAGCTTGGCCGGGTTCGCCGCGACCAGGGCGTCGAGGCCCGCGAGCAGCGCGCGGCGAGTCGGCCGCGACAGAGCGCGGAACCGGGTGGGCTCCACCAGTGTCACATCGCCGCCCGACAGCGCGCAGGCCAGCCGCAGCACATCGGTGACGGTGTCCAGCAGGAGGTCCGTACCCACGGCGAGACGGCCGGCGTTGACGACCGCCCGGTTCTCCCGGACCGGGATCGACTCCGGCTGGGGACCGAGCGCACACCGCTCGGCAAGGGCCGCGAGGTCGCGCAGGTGCTCCTCGCCCAGCGGTGTCGTACTGCCCGCCAAGGCCAGGTACAGGTCGGTGAGTTCGTCGTCCAGGTCCCGCCCGAGGTGCAGCACGGTCACCCGGTCTCCGGCCGAGGCGATCAGCTCGTCCTGCGCGGCGAGCATCTCCTCGTAGGTGTGCTGGTAGCGGCCGTACGTGGGCAGCCCGAGCAGGTCCACCACCCCGTGTGCCAGCTGAACCAGCACGTTCTCGCGCGACTCCTCGTCGGCGAGTGCCTTCGCCACACACCGCATCCAGAAGTCCTCGGTGTCGGGCACGTTGGCCGGGAAGTCGATGAAGTAGGCATTGTGGCGGACATGGTGACCCACCATCACACCCACAGTCCGCAGCGTCCGTTCGGCGGCGCGCACGACCACGGCCTCCGACAACCCCGACAGCCGTTCCAGCAAATCCCCCGAGAGTTTGAACCCCACGGAGGCCAACGCCACGTCGAACTGCCGCGCGGCGGCGGCTCCTTCCCCGGCGGAACCCGTCGGCGAGGGGAGGCGGTGGGTGTGCCGGATGACCAGCGATTCGAGACTGTGCGCCATTCGTGGATGATCGCAGAGGTGTACGAGCCGACGCACGGGGTTTACATGGCGCCGAGGGCGGCCCGGGAGGAGGTCGAGCGTCGAACGCCCGGTCCCACGTCATGAGGATCATCAGTCATGAATGGCGTGGTGCGGCGCCAGGGTGCGGAGCACGCAGAACTCGTTGCCCTCGGGATCTGCCATGACCACCCAACTGCGGTCCGAGCCCTGGCCCACATCCGCCCGGGTGGCGCCGAGGCCCAGCAGTCTGGTCACCTCCTCCTCCGTGCTGCCGTCGATCGGGCTGACGTCGAGGTGAAGCCGGTTCTTCACGGCCTTGTCCTCGGGCACCTGGATGAACTGCACGGTGGGCGCCATCTGCCGGGCCCGGACCTCCTCGACGGTCGGCATCCAGGAGCCGATCTCGACCAGGCCCTCGGCCCGGTCGATCACCTTGAAGTCCAGGACCTCGCACCAGAAGACCGCGAGCCTCTCCGGATCGTGGCAGTCGACGGCCAACTCGGTGAACCTGCTTGTCATGTCTCTCCTCGTCAGGTGCGCAGTTGGGTACCGACGGTCGTCAGACGACGGTGAGGGCGGAGCGGTGCGGCACCGGGTCGAGCTCAGGGGCGACGCCCTCCAGCATCCCGCCGTAGGTCGAGGACAACCGCAGCTCGGAGAGCTCGATCGAACGGCCCGACAACAGGACTTTGTGGCTCAGCGGCATACTCACACCCTATGCGCGAGATCCACTTCCGATCCACGCGATACCGCGCGTTGCGGAAGGCCGGGTGCGTCGCGGAAGGACGGTCCGGCGGGCGCTCCCGCCGGGGCCGCGACACGGCGCCCTGACCGCTGAGGGCCGCGACACGCCGCCCTGACCGGTCAGCCCGTAAAACGGCGGCAGACGTAGCCTTTAGTGGAGAGAGTGCGCACATGACACGTTCACCGCTCACCGCCCACCACGCACAGTGACGTGCCCGGGGCGGACGCACAGGAGGCTCGGCCAGGGGGGCTCGACCAGGGGATCCTCATGACGCAGCGCGCAGAACCGACCGGTCCGGTCCCGTCCGGGGAGGCCACCGCACTCGCCTCCGTCGTGGCCGGCCGCGTCTTCCTCCCGGGCGACGACGGGTACGCCGTGGCGACCGGGCTCTACAACCTCAATCTCGTACTGGAACCGGCCCTGGTGGTCGCCGCCGCGAACGCCGCCGACGTCCAGGCCACCGTCAGGTTCGCGGCGCGGCACGGGCGGCCGGTGGCGGTGAAGACGACCGGGCACCAGACCGCCCTTCCCGCCCGCGGAGCCGTCCTGATCACGATGGAGGCGATGACCGACGTGGTCATCGACCCGGACGCCCGGACCGCCCGGGTCGGGGCCGGAGTGATCTGGCAGAGCGTGATCGACCGGGCGTGTACGGCCGGGCTGGCGCCGGTGAACGGTTCGATGCCCCGGGTGGGGGTGGCCGGCTACACCCTCGGGGGTGGGCAGAGCCCGTTCCTCGGCCGGACCCGGGGGTACGCCGCCGACCACGTCCGCTCCCTCGACGTCGTGACCGCCGACGGCGAGCTGCGGCACGTCGACCCCACGAGCGACCCCGAACTCTTCTGGGCTCTGCGCGGAGGCAAGGGCAACTTCGGCATCGTCACCGCGCTGGAGTTCGATCTGTTCCCCCTCGCCCGCCTCTACGCCGGCGGCATCTACTTCGCCGGTGAGCACATGGCCGACGTGCTGCGGGCCTGGCGGACGTGGATCGCGGACATCCCGGAGGAGATGAGTTCCTCGCTCGCCGTACAGCGGCTCCCCCCGCTTCCCGAACTGCCCGAACCGCTGCGCGGAGCGTTCGTCCTGCACCTGCGGATCGCCTACCTCGGCTCCGCGGCCGACGGCGAACGCCTGATCGCGCCCCTGCGCTCGGCGGCCCCGGTGCTGCTGGACACCGTGGCCGACATGCCGTACTCGGCGATCGCCTCGGTCCACATGGACCCACCGGAGCCGATGCCGTACTTCGACCGGACGACCATGCTCCGCGAGTTCCCGCCGGCCGCTGCCGACAAGCTCGTCGAACTCGTCGGCCCCGACTCGGACTGCCCCCTGGCAAACGTGGAAATCCGTGGCCTGGGAGGGGCGTTCGACCAGCAGCCCGCCGTCCCCAACGCCGTGGCGACCCGTGGTCTCCCCTTCGTCATGTTCGCCTTCGGCGTGGGTCCGCCGGACCTGGCGGACCAGCTGCGGGGCCGGCTCGCCGAGGTCGTCGACGGCATGGCACCGTGGGCCGACAAGCGCCAGATGGTCAACTTCCTCTCCGCGGACGAGGGCAGAACACCGGAGGAACTCTCCGAGGTGTACGGAGCGGACGCGTACCGGCGCCTGGTCGCGGCCAAGTCGTCGTACGACCCCACGAACATGTTCCGGATGAACCACAACATCACACCGGCACGCGGCGCCGCGCCCGGAACGGAGAGTTGACGCCGGGAGTCAGTTCGTGTCGGGACGGCCCGTGAGTTCGCGGGCGCGGCGGACCGTCGCCGCGTCGACCATCGCGCCGTGGGTGTCCCGGAACGCGCCGCTGCCCTCCGTCAAACGGTCCTCGAAGAGGTCGAGCAGGGCGTGTGCGTCGGCGAGTTCGGCGGGGTCGACTCCGAAGACCTCGTTGGCGACAGCGACCTGGTCGGGGTGGATGCAGGCGCGTCCCTGGAACCCGAGCCCGCGCAGGTGCGCGCTCGACGCGCGGAAACCCCCGATGTCCGAGGTGTGTACGGAGACGGGGGCGACGGCGGAGGCGAGGCCGTGCGCGGCCGTGTGGGCGACCGTGAGTCCGCGGGCCCAGTCGAGCAGGTGGTCCCCGGGGACGGGGTCCGGGGCCATGCGCAGATCCGCGCGCAGATCGACCTCGCCGAGTTGGAGGTGACGTACCCCGGGACGGCCCGCGACGCTGCCGAGGGAGAGCAGCCCGGCAGCGCTCTCGATGAGCAGCCCCAGGGCGACGGCCGGAACACCGGATCTCACATCGGTTCCGGCCGCGACCAGCGCGATCAGTGTGTCCAGGTCCGCCCCCGCCGCCGCCTTCGGGACCCACAGCCCGTCGACGCGGCCGGTGGCGAGCAGCGCGCGGGCGTCGGCCAGCCCGCGGGCTCCTTCGTTGATGCGCACCCATAGTTCGGGACCTTCGTCTCCGTCGCGTTCCCCGGCGAACGCGACGGCGGCCGCCCGTGCCTCGTCCTTCTTCGACGGCGCGACCGCGTCCTCCAGATCGAGGATGAGCGCGTCGGCCCCGGAGCGGTTCGCGGCCCGCAGAAAACGAGGCCGGTCGGCGGGAACGTACAGGTGGGAGCGGGGTGGCTGACCAGGCATGGGCACTCCTTGCACATCATGAATCAGATGATGCATTTTCTATGTCGATGATGTAGCTTACGACTCACCATACTTCAGGCCTGGACCCCACGTACGAAAGTGGTCGTGGCCTCCGGGCTCGTGAGCCGGACTCGTAACAACGGGAGGACCGCGGCGTGTTCGAAGCCGACAGCGTGACGATTACCGTGCTGGTCGAGAACCAGGTGGACATGCTGCTGCCCGACCAGGCCAGCCCCACCGGCGGGAGCGGGAGCGGTACCGGTGACGCGGACGACCACTGCGTCTCCCGCTACGGACTGATCGAGCACTTCGACCCCAAGCGCCTGCCGCCCCAGGCCGAGAACGGCATCAGCTTCCTGGTCGAGGCGGTACGCGGCCGCCACACCACCCGCGTCCTGTTCGACGTCGGCCTGACCGGCACCGTGCTCGAACACAACATGGGCGTGCTCGGCGTCGACCCCGCCTCCATCGACCACGTGGTCATCAGCCACGGGCACCCGGACCATTTCGGCGGGATCCACCGCTTCCTCGACCTCGCCGGACGCCGTATCCCCGTCGCCACCCACGCCGACGCGGAACTCCCGCGCTACGCCGTGATGGGCGACGGCCGCACCTCCTCGGTCTACAACGCCGCGTTCCGCTTCGGCGAGGTCGAGAGGTCGGGCGGCGTGCCCGTACTGACCCAGGACTCCCTCGACCTCGGCTGCGGCGTGCACACCACCGGGGTGATCCCCCGGAAGGTCGCCTTCGAGGCGGGCGCCGCGCCCGCCTTCCGCCCCGGTGACCCCGGTCTCTACCAGGTCTCGCCGGACGGCAGGCTGCGCCGCGACGAGGTGATGGACGAGATGGGCCTGGTCATCGATGTCCGCGGCGCCGGCCTCGTGGTCCTCACCGGCTGCGCGCACGCGGGCGTCATCAACACCATCGAGCAGGCGCGCGCCGTGTGCGGGCCCAAGCCCGTCCGCGCCGTGATGGGCGGCTTCCATCTCGGCTTCCCCACCACCCCGGCGGAGAACGTCGACCTGACCGCCGCCGCCTTCGCCGAGCTGGAGGTCGCCACCGTGATGCCGATGCATTGCAGCGGACTGCGCACCCACACGCGGCTGTCCACCGACATGTCCGCCCACTACGTGCAGCCCGCGGTCGGTACCGTGCTGCGCTTCGGCCGCTGATGACCGGCGATCTGCGGGGCATCCGGGTGATCGCGGTCGAGCAGGCCGTCGCCGCACCTCTGTGCTCCCGCCATCTGGCGGACCTGGGCGCCGAGGTCATCAAGATCGAGCGGCCGGGAGGCGGCGACTTCGCCCGCGGCTACGACGAGAGCGTCCACGGCCAGTCCACCCACTTCGTGTGGCTCAACCGGGGCAAGCGCAGCGTCGTGCTCGACCTGAAGTCCGAGCCGGGGCGCGACGCGCTGCGCCGCCTGCTCGCCGGGGCCGACGTGCTGGTGTGCAATCTGGCGCCCGGCGCCCTGAACAGGATCATCACCGACGAGGCGCTCGCGGAGCTCAACCCGCGCCTGGTGCGCTGCTATCTGTCCGGTTACGGGCCGAGCGGGCCGTACGCCGACCGCAAGGCGTACGACGCGCTGGTGCAGGGCGAGGCCGGCACGATCTCCGCCACCGGCACGCCCGAGACCCCGGCCAAACCCGGTGTCTCGCTGGCCGACCTGGCGGGCGGGACGTACGCGCTCAGCGCCGTCACGGCCGCCCTGTACGCGCGGGAGAGGACCGGCGTGGGCCGGCGGATCGACGTGGCGCTCTTCGACGTACTGCTGGAGTGGATGAGTCCGCTCCTGCTCGCCGAGCTGCACTCGGGATCCGCGCCGCCGCCGGCCGGGATGCGGCACGCCAGCATCGCGCCGTACGGCCCGTACACCACGGCCGACGGCCAGGACGTACTGATCGCGGTGCAGAACGAGGGGCAGTGGCAGCGGCTCTGCCGCACGGTGCTCGACCACACGGAGCTGCTCGACGACCCGGCCTTCGGCTCGAACAGCGCGCGGGTACGGCACCGGGAACGCACCGAACGGGCCGTACAGGCGCGGCTGATCACCCTGTCCACGGCCGAGGTCACCGCGCGGCTGGAAGCGGCGGACGTGCCGTACGCGCGCCTGAACCAGATCGCCGACGTCCTGGCCCATCCGCAGGCGGAGGCGACCGGCCGCTGGTCGGAGGCCACGCTGCCGGACGGGCGGGCGGTACGGGTGGTCACCTCGCCGCTGCACCGGGTGCCGGAGCCGCCGGGCGGGCGGCGGGTGCCCGCGCTGGGGGAGCACACCGGCGAAGTACTGCGCGAACTCGGGCTTCCCGAGACGGACGTGACTCCCGCGGCGGTCGCCGAATAGGGAGCCCCCCAACCGTCACAGCAGACGTCCGGTCGTCCCCCTCACCGAGGAAGGGCGGCCGGACGGCTTCCGGGTCAGTCGTCGCCGACGTCGCGTCCGTTCGGTCGTCGCCGACGTCGCGTCCGGTCAGTCGTTGTCGACGTCGAACGGGTCCGCGACCTCCCGGCCGGTCAAGTGCCTGCCCAGCGCCTGGAAGCTGCGCGAGAGGTGCCACTCCGTCGCCTTCGCGAGCGCCGCCCCGTCACCGAGCCGCGCCGCCGCCAGCATGGACCGGTGTTCGTTGGAGGTTTCGTCGGCGCGGTCGTGCAGCACCTGGAGCACGTCCCAGGGGAACTTCTGCCAGAGCTGGTCGATCTCCGCCGCTAGCCCCTCGTTGCCGCACTTGGCGTAGAAGAGGAAGTGGAACTGGTAGTTGGAGGCGTTCAGCCGCGCCCGGTCCCCTTCCTCGGCCGCCTGCTCCATGTCCGCGACCAGCCGTTCGGCGAGGTCGATGTCGAGCGGGGAGAGCCGCCGGGCGGCCCGCTGCATCGCGTACGGCTCGATCAGACGGCGCAGCAGGTACACGGTCTTGACCTGCTCGTACTCGGCGTCCGCGACCCTGACGCCCTTGTGCGGTTCCCCGACGAGCACGCCCTCGGCCTCCAGCAGCCGGAGCGCCTCGCGGACCGGGGTGATGCTGGTGTCGAACATCGAGGCGAGGACGTCCTGTTGGATACGGCTGCCGCGCGGCAGCTCGCCCTCGCTGATCATCCGTCGTAGCTCGGTGGCGATGTGGTCGCGCTTGGTGGGCGCCTTGACCGTCTTGGCCGGCTTCGCGGGCTTCGGCGCGCCGCCGTCGGTGGCGGTGGTCTTGAGGCGGCGGGACTGCGGCGGCATGTCGTTGTCCTTGTCGTTCGGCGCCCGGCGCGTGGTGAGCGCCGGAGGGTGACCGGTGGAGGGCTGCGGGATCTACGAGTGTCGCATCGGTACGGCGGATCAACGGACCTGCGGGGACGGACAGTTGGCGGCCCTCACCCACCGGGCTCCAGGGCGGGGCCATGGTGGAACGCGGCGAGGGTGGCGGCGAAGGCTTCCGGTTCGTCCAGGTACGCGACGTGGCCCGCGCCGGGTACCGCGGCCGTCGAACCGCCGAGGCGCCGGGCGAGGGCGGCGGCGGAGGAGGCCCCGACCCGGTGGTCCCGCGCGCCGCGTACCACCTGGCACGGCAGGGCGAGCGGCCCCGGGCGTACGTGTCCGGCCCAACCGAGCGTCGCGCGCAGCGAGTCGAGCAGGACGTCGGGGCGCGTCGCCGCCATCGAGCAGTACAACAGGTCCCTGTGGGCGGGATCGCCGCTCAGTACGGTGCTGTCCACGTACGCCCTCGCGAACCGTTCGCTGCCGTCGCGCGCCAGCAGAGCCTCGGTCTCGGCCGGCCGGCGTGCGGCCTCCGGGCCGTCGGCAGGGGGGAAGCCGACGAGGGTCAGCGACCGGACGCGGTCCGGACGCAGCTGAGCGAGGAGAAGAGCGATCAGCGCCCCGAGTCCCGAGCCGACGACGTGCGCCGATCCGGCCGGCCGGTCCAGCGCCGCCGACCCCGCCGCCACGGCCCCGTCCACGGTGAACGGCTCGGCGGCGCGGGCGCCGTGTCCGGGCAGGTCGACCGCCTCCAAGCGGGCCTCACCGGCGCCGAGATGGCGCGACGCCGGACCCCAGGTGCCGGCGTCGCCGCCCCAGGTGTGCAGGAGAAGGAGAGGGGTCTCCCTCGAAGTCATAGGCACCTCATACCAAGATGATGCATTCTCTGGATTCTTAAGTATAGCTATTGCATGTCAGGCATCGTAGCCCCAGAATCCCCGGTATGACCACGATCAAATCGGTGCGCCACAGCGAGGGCGACAAGCGTGGCGGCCCCGAGGACAGTGCGCGGAGGCCGGCGGAAGAGGCCGTACCGGCCGGCGGCGACGCCGGTGCCACCGTACGGCTGGACGGGCTGACCATGCGTTTCGGTGAGCGCACGGTATCCAAGGACATCAATCTGACGATCGGCGCCGGCGAGGTGCTGTCCATCGTCGGGCCGTCGGGGTGCGGCAAGACCACACTGCTCCGGGCGGTGGCCGGGCTGATCCGGCCGGCCGAGGGTGTGGTCCGCATCGACGGCCGGGCGGTGGACGGCACCCCCGACGGGGTGGCGATGGTCTTCCAGCACTTCGGCCTCTTCCCCTGGAAGACGGTCGAGTCCAATGTGGCGTACGCGCTGCGCGTACGAGGGACCGGAAAGAAGGAAGCACTGGAGCGGGCCAGGGAGCTGATCACGCTGGTCGGGCTCTCCGGCTTCGAGAAGTCGTACCCGCATCAGCTGTCCGGCGGCATGCAGCAGCGCACCGGCCTGGCCCGGGCACTCGCCGTACGCCCCCGGCTGCTGCTCATGGACGAGCCCTTCGGTGCGCTGGACGCCCAGACGCGCGAAGTGCTCCAGTTCGAACTCCTGCGCATCTGGCAGGACCACCCCGTGACGATGCTGTTCGTCACCCACTCGATCGACGAGGCCGTTCTCTTCGGGAACCGGATCGCCGTACTCAACGGCCGGCCCAGCGGCGTCGCCGAGCTGATCGACGTACGGCTTCCTGCGCACCGGGACCGGTCCGTGCTGGCCACACCGGAATTCCTGGCGATCCGCGAGCGGGTCTGGTCCCTGATCATGAACGCCGACTCGGGCCGCTGAAAACACACCACTCCCTCAGTCGCACCACCCCATGAGTCACACCCCCTTCAGTCACACCCCTCCATCGGTCACACCCACCCTCAGTCATGCCATGCCCGCCGTGCACCTGGGCGCGGAAGCAGAAGGAGCAGTTCTCATGAAGATTCCGCGGCGCAGGTCCGCCCTGGTCGGGGCGGCCACCGTCCTCGCCCTCGTCGGTGTCCTCTCCGGTTGTGGCGACAACGGCTCGGATTCGGCGGCCGGTTCCGCGTCGGGCGGTAAAGGCGGCGGCGGCAGGATAACCATCGGTGTGCCGGGCATCCCGCCCATCTTCCTCAACACCGTGATGTACGTGGGCGAGAAGCAGGGCTTCTTCAAGGACCGCGGCCTCGATGTGACCCTGCGCCCGCTGACCACCGGCGCGGACGTCGGCCGCGCGGTCCAGAGCGGTGAGATCCAGGGCGGCATCATCGGCACCCCCGGCGCGGTCGCCCTGCGCGCCTCCGGCGGCTCGATCGTCTCCGTGATGGGCTTCCCCAAGCCGACCTACCTCCTGGCCAGCACCGACCCGGGCGTCACGAGCTGCGAGGCGGTCAAGGGCAAGACGGTCGCGGTGGACGCGGTCGGGGCGCCGAAGGCTCTCGCCCTGGCCAGCATGCTCGACAGCTGTGGACTCGGCGCGAAGGACGTCAGCACGATCAATGTGGGCGGGCCGCCCACGGTCGACGCGCTGGTGGCCGGCCAGGTCAAGGTCGCCGTACTGCACCCGGACGAACTCGCCACCGTACGCGAGAAGATCAAGCCCGGCACGAAGGTCGACGAGATCATGACACTGGCCGGCGTCGACCCGCTGGAGCACTACACCGTGCTCGTCACGTCCAAGAACACACTGGACGGCCCGGCCCGCGCGCAGTGGGTCGACGTGGTCGCCGCGATACGTGAGTCCATCGCCTACATGAACGACCCCGCCCACATCAAGCAGGTCGCCGCCGTCGCCTCCGGAGTCACCAAGGCCCCCGAGAGCGTCACCGAAGCGGCGCTGCCCACGTTCCTCTCGCTCGGCGTCTGGCCGAAGTCGGGCGACGGCCTGGACCGTAAGGCCATCGAGCACACGATCGAGGGCGCCGTCGCCGCCGGCAACGTACCCCAGCAGAAGGCGCCCACGTACGACGAGCTGGCGGATCCGTCGGTGTTCGCCGACGCGACGGGCAAGTGATCGGCTGATGGACACGAAGACTTCGGGTGTACGACCCGGGGCACACATCGCCCGCCGTCTGATCCCGCTCGCCGTCTCCGCCGCCGGTCTCCTCGTCGGCCTCGGACTCTGGCAGTGGGCAGGCGTCCGCGACCCGGTCCTGTTCGCCACCCCCGGCCGCTCGCTCTCGGCGCTGGCCACCCTGACCGAGGACGGCTCGCTGCCGAGCGCGCTGCTCTCGTCGGGGAGGCTGCTCCTCGTCGGCCTCGCGCTGGCGATCGTCGCCGGTGTCGGACTCGGTCTGCTGCTCTCCCGGGCGCGGCTGCTGCGCAGCAGCACCGACTGGCTGCTGTTCGCCCTCCAGTCCGTCCCGATCGTCGCGCTGGCCCCGCTGATCCTCTCGGCCTTCGGCTTCGGCCTGCCGGCGAAGACCCTGGTCGTGTTCCTGACGGCCGTGTTCCCCATCCTGGTCAACACCGCGGAAGGAGCCCACCGGGTGCCGACCACTCTGCTCGAAGTCGCCCGCACGTTCCGCAGCAGCGAGTGGCGGATCTGGAAGGACGTCCTGCTGCCGCACACCGTGCCGTACGCGATGACCGGTGTACGCCAGGGCATCGCCATGGCCTTCGTCGGCACCCTCGCGGCCGAGTTCTTCCTCAACGCCAGCGGTGTGGGCGGGCTGCTGCTCGCCGCGAGCACCCGTTTCGACTCGGCCACCGTGCTCGGACTGACCCTGCTCGTGTCGGTGCTCGCCGTCGCCCTGATGGGCTGCGGCCGGGCCGTCGAGGGCTACTTCGCGCGGTGGCGGGAGGTACGCCCGTGACCACCACCGGCATCACGAAGGGCCCGGACGCGGAAGAGACGTCCGCGCCGTCCGCCTCCACGGGGAAGGGCCGCCGCCCCCGGCGCGCGGACCGCCCGGCCGGCCGACGCGCCGACATGCTCGGGAAGCCGGCCGTCGCCGCCCTGGTCCTGGTCGTGTGGGAAGGCTCCGTACGGCTGTGGCTGCCCGACTACCTGCCCACCCCCACCGGCGTCGCCGGCTCGGCCTGGCCGACCCTCAGCTCGTCGGCGTTCCGCACGGCACTGGGCGAGAGCCTCGGCGGTGTGGTCCTCGGCCTCCTCGTCGGCTGCGTCGCGGGCACCGCCCTCGGCCTCGGTGTCGGACGCGTACCGTGGCTGCGGTATCTGATCTCTCCGTACGTGAGCGGCCTGTACGCCATGCCCATGCTCGCGATCGTCCCGATGGCGACGATCTGGCTCGGCTACTCCGGCGAGACCCGGCTGGCCGTCATCGCCCTCTCGGCGTTCCTGCCGTGTGTGGTCAGCACCGGCGACGGCGCCCGGAACGTACCGCTCCAGTTGTCCGAACTCGCCCAGATGCTGCGGCTGTCCCGCACGCGGGTCGTGATCGATGTGCTGCTGCCCGCCACCCTCCCGTTTGTCATCGCGGGCGTCCAAGTCGCGGTGGGACGGGCGCTGGTCGGCGCGGTGGCGGTGGAGTTCCTCGCCAGCCTCCCGGGACTCGGGACCTTCATCCTCACCAACGCCCGCTCGTTCGACCAGGACGCCGCGTTTGTCGCGGTGCTCGTGCTCGCGCTGCTCGGTATCGCCGCGCGCACCGGGACCGAGGCCGCGCTCCGGCGGCTCGCGCCCTGGCATCTGCACGTCAACCGCTGACCGCCACGCCGTCCGTCCGGCGCCCTCCCCTCCCCCGGCGCCCTCCCCTCCCCCGGCGCCCTCCCCCGTACAGAACCAAGGAGCAAGAAATGCCCGACGACGGCGGCACCCGGCCGTTCCGGACCGAGATCACCGCAGGCATGCGCGTCGAGTGGGACGTGCCCGTCACGATGGACGACGGGGTCGTGCTGCGCGCGGACGTGTTCCGTCCGGTGACCGACGAACCGGTGCCGGTGATCATGACGTACGGGCCGTACGCGAAGGGGCTGCCCTTCGAGCGCGGCTACCCCAGCGCGTGGGAGGCCATGGCGCGGGACCACCCCGACACCGTGGCCGGCACCTCCAACACGTATCAGAACTGGGAAGTGGTCGACCCGGAGAAGTGGGTGCCGCACGGCTACGCCTGCGTACGCGTCGACTCGCGCGGCACCGGCCGCTCCCCCGGCCGCGTCGATCCCTTCTCGCCGCGCGAGACCCAGGACTTCCACGACTGCGTCGAGTGGGCGGGCACGCGCGACTGGAGCAACGGGCGCGTCGGCCTCAACGGCATCTCCTACTACGCCATCAACCAGTGGCAGGTCGCGTCGCGGCGGCCCCCGCACCTGGCTGCCATCTGCCCGTGGGAGGGCGCGTCGGACTTCTACCGTGACGGCTCGTACCAGGGAGGCATCCGCTCCACCTTCTGGGAGCACTGGTACGACATGCAGGTCAAGACCGTCCAGTACGGCGTCGGCGAGACCGGGGGCCGCAACCCGAACACCGGCCAGCTGATCTGCGGCGACGAAGCGCTCACCCCGGACGGGCTGGCCGCGAACCGCACCGACCTGGGCGCGGACATCGCCGCGCACCCCTTCTACGACGCCTACCACCGGGAACGGTCGGCCGACTGGGACGCCATCGAGGTGCCGGTCCTGAGCTGTGGCAACTGGGGCGGCCAGGGCCTGCATCTGCGGGGCAACGTGGAGGGCTTTGTACGGGCGGCGTCCCGCGCCAAGTGGCTGGAGATGCACGGCCACGCACACTGGCCGCTGTTCTACACCGACTACGGCGTCGACCTCCAGAGGCGTTTCTTCGACCGCTATCTCAAGGACGAGGCCAACGGCTGGGAGGACCGCCCGGCGGTGCAGTTGCAGATACGGCACGTCGACGCGACCTTCACACCGCGCGGCGAGGACGCCTGGCCGCTGCCGTCCACCCGGTGGACGAAGCTCTATCTGGACGCCGCCGGACCGTCCCTTCGCACGGAAGCCGCCGCGTCCGGCGGCACGGCGGACTTCGCCGCACTCGGCGACGGAGTGGAGTTCAGCACCCCGCCGCTCACCGAACAGACCGAGATCACCGGCCCGTTGGCCGCCAAACTGTTCGTCTCCTCCAGTACCACCGACGCCGACCTGTTCCTTGTCGTACGGGTCTTCTCACCCGACGACGAGGAGGTCGTCTTCCAGGGCGCGCTCGACCCGCACACTCCCGTCGCCCAGGGCTGGCTGCGCGCGTCACACCGACGCCTCGACCCCGAACTGTCCACCGCCCACCGCCCCTACCACCCGCACGAGGCCGCCGAGCCCCTGGAGCCGGGGGCGGTGTACGAACTCGACGTCGAGATCCTGCCGACCTGCCTGGTCGTTCCGGCCGGCTACCGGATCGCGCTCCAGGTGCGGGGCAAGGACTACGTCCATCCGGGCCCTGTCGCCCGGCTGTCCAACCTCAAGAACGACCTCACCGGCTGCGGGCCGTTCCTGCACAACGACGAACGCGACCGGGTGCCGGGGACGTACAACGGACACACCACCGTCCACACGGGCGGCGCACACGCCTCGTACCTGCTGCTCCCGGTCATCCCGGAGAGGTGACCACCTGCATCCTGCCCTGCCCTGCCCTGCCCTGCCCCTAGAGGATTTCTCCTGGAATCGACTGGTACGTCTTCCGGAGGCGGGCCAGGACGGGGTGGTCGCAGGCGAGTTCGGTGTCATCGATCGCGGACAGGGCGCGGACGCCGACGCTGGTGTTGGTCGCGAAGGCCGCCGCCATGGCCCGGGCCTGTTCCAGTGTGACGGGGGCGACCCGGTGTTCGGTGTGTTCACTGTGCTCCTGGAGCAGGGCCATGGTGACACCGGGGAGCACCGGGCCCCGCGGCCACACCACGGTCCCGCCGTGATCGACAAATCCGGCGTTCCAGGTGCCACCCTCGGTGACGAGGCCGTCGCGGCCGACGAACAGCGCGTCGTCGAAACCGGCGAGTTGCGCGGTGCGGCGGGCGTGCAGCGCGCCGAAGAGCCCGACGTGCTTGACCTCGGGGAGGTCACGCTCGTACGGCAGGCTCATGGCCCGCAGAGGCTCCGGCGGCCGGGCGCCCGCGCCCCGTACGGACACCAGGACGCGCGGCGCGTCCGCGCGGGCCGGGTGTCCCATGTCCACCGTGGGGTCGTAGACCGTGACACGGACGACGCAGGGCCGGCCGGTCACACCGGCCAGGCCCTGTCGTACGTGGTCCCGCACGCGGCCGGTGTCGAGGTCGGCACCCCACACCGTCCCGCAGTCGCGCACGAGACGTTCCAGGTGGAGCGAGAGGCCGCGGATGCCGCCGTCCGCGTCGACGCGCATGGACGTGAAGTGGCCGACATTGGTGAGGGCCAGAGGGAGCAGGTCGTCCGCGGATACGGGCGTCCCGTCAAGTGTCACTGTCACAGGTCCGAGACCCTCGCCTTCGGCAGCGCCCGCAGGGTCGCCTGGGCCTTGAGCAGCATCTCCTCGTACTCCGCGGTGGGATCGGAGTCGAGCACTATGGCGCCGCCCGCGCCGATGGTCAGTTCACCGTCGTGGCTCACAGCGGTGCGGATCGTGATGCTGAGGTCGGTGGTTCCGGTGTATCCCATGAAGCCGATGGCTCCGGAGTAGATGCCGCGGGCCTCACCCTCCAAGGCGTCGATGATCTCCATGGTGCGCAGCTTCGGCGCGCCTGTCATGGATCCGCCGGGGAAGCAGGCCCGTACCGCGTCCACGGCGGACGTGCCGTCGCTCAGCCTCCCGGTGACCGTGGAGACCAACTGGTGCACGGTGGCGTACGACTCGGTCACCATGAGCGCGGGGACGGCGACACTGCCGATCTCGCAGATCCGTCCGAGGTCGTTGCGGAGCAGATCCACGATCATGAGATTCTCGGCGCGTGTCTTGGGATCCATCTGCAAGGAGCGCCGTCGCTCGTCGTCGGTGCGCGGGTCCGGGTGGCGGGGCGCTGTTCCCTTGATCGGTTTGGTCTCCACCGTACGAGCGGCGTCCACCTTGAGGAATCGCTCGGGTGACGAGCTGAGAACCGTGACCCCGCCGAGGCGCAGGAACGCCGCGTAGGGAGCGGGATTCAGCCGGCGCAGGCGCTGGTAGTAGGCGAGATCGTTCGCCGGTGCGGGCAGGCGGAGTTTGTTGGTGAGGCATATCTCGTAGCTCACCCCCTCGCGCAGCCGTCGGTCACACTCACCGATGTCGGCCAGGTACTGGGTGCGCGAGCGGGCCAGTCTTCGTGACGCGTCATGGGTTTCGGCGCGGGGCGGTGGGGACGTGTCGGGCGGCGTGGTGGGCAGATCGGTCAGTGTGGAGACCACTGTGCTGATCCACTTCTGGGCCGCGCCCACGTCTTCCTGGTCGCACACGGCGACCACATAGGTACGGTCCTCGGCGTGGTCCACGGCGACGAAGCGGTCGGCCTGAAGCCATACGGCGTCCGGGGTCTCCGACCGGTGGGCGCGCCGGGCCCCGAGATCGGCCTTCAACTCGTAACCGAAGTACCCGACATAGCCGCCGGTGAAATCGAAGGGCAACTGCTCGGAACCGGCGACCACCCGGCCGGTGCGGCGGTTGAGGGCGTCGAAGATGGTGCCGCCTTCCGGACGGGGAACACCTCCCGCGGGTTCCACGACGACATGGCTGTCCTCCACCCGGTAGGTCAGCATCTCGTCGCCGGGTTCCTCCGCGGAGCCGAAGAACGAGAAGCGGGCCAGGCCCGGTTCGACGTGGGAGCTGTCGAGCCAGAAGGAGCGTGCGCCGGCACCGTACAGGGTCAGGAACGCGGCCTCGGCGTCGACGGCTCGGTCCAGGACGCCGATCTCCGCCTGGAGTTGTACGGGGTCCGGGTGCGGAGTCGACAGCGCGTCGGGCAGGGACACACCATTGACGCCGGTGCCGGCCCGGCGGTCCCGGGTGCTCGTACCACTCTCGCCGGAGCCCGGGGCCAGTGCCAGGTCACGGAAGTTCGCCAGGAGGAGGGCTCCGTGTTCCGTGCAGATCGACTCCGGGTGGAACTGCACCCCCCACCACGGCCGATCGCGGTGGGCCAGGCCCATGACCACGCCGTCCTCGGCGCGCGCGGTGATCGTGAGGTGGGCGGGCACGGGTTCGGCGACGCTCAGCGAGTGGTAGCGCACGGCGGTGAACTCCTGCGGGATGCCCGCGAAGAGTCCGTCACCACTGTGCCGGATCGTGGACAGGTGTCCGTGCCGGGGCTGCGGGGCGGGGACGATCCGCGCGTCCGCCAGGAGTCCCATGCCCTGGTGCCCGAGGCACACGCCCAGGACCGGGAGCCGGGCGTGCTCCAGGACGTCGCGGGAGCGGCCGAAGTCGCGGGGGACGGCCGGGTGCCCCGGTCCCGGCGAGATGACCGCGGCGTCGAAGCCGTCCAGATCGAGGTGGCCCCAGGCCGCGGCGTCGTTCCGTACGACGACGGGCGACATGCCGTACACCTTGGCCAGCAGCTGGTAGAGGTTGTAGGTGTAGGAATCGTAGTTGTCGATGAGCAGGACGCGCATGGGCTGACACCAAGGGGTTGTGGGAGGCGGAGAAGAGGGGGGTGCGGGCACCTCACGGGGCGTCGGTCGTCACCGTTGACCAGTCGAAGGGGACGGAGTCGACGACATCCAGCTCCTGGCACAGCTGACGCAGCCCACTGAAGTCCTGAAGGAGCCGGCCACTGCCGGAGGTGTTCTTGATGTCGTGCAGCATCTGTCCGCCCTCCTCCACCCCGAGCAGTTCCAGGATCCTCGCCCAGGTCGTGAAGTCGTGGGCGGCGAACGCCTCCATCCCGTCGGCGAGTTCGGCGAGGAAGTAGCCGCGTTCTTCGGCGGTGAAGCGTTTCCATGCCTCCTGGACGACAGTGCTCGCGACGGAGGCATGGCAGTATTCGTCGCGGTTGTGCAGGACGGCCGTCAGGCGGTTGACGGGCTGGATCTCGTGATCCTCGGCGATGAGGTCCAGGTGTGCGTTGATCGACACTTCCGCGACGGTGGTGAAGGCGAGGGAGACTAGGGCCTGTTGCTCCGGGGTCCCGGCGGCGGCTAGCCGGTGCGCGTGCCGGCGTGTTTTGTATCCGAGGGGGAGTACGGAGTCGGGCATGCGCCAGCCGCGCCGGCGACGCGTCACGGCGCTGGCGTTCAGATGCATCAGTGTGTGGTACTGCTCATCGACCATGGCCTGGGTGACCGCGATCTCCATGGACTCGTCCAGCCCGGTGTCGAAGACGCCCTTGGCCATCAGGCTGAACCCCGGGTTGACCACGTACTGCTCGATGTCCATGACGTTCTTGTTGAAAGCCACCCAGCCCCACGCGAGGAGTCTGGCCTTGAGGTCGTCGTCAAGACCGAGATAGGTGGGGTGATTCCGGAAAGGCAGCAGGGCCACGGGAAAGTCCGGCCTGTTGTGCTCGAACACGTCGTCCAGACTCTCCTCCCGCCGCCTGACCGTGGCGCGCCGGTTCCAGTTGTCGGCGAGCCTGCTGATGATGGCGTTCTCCACTGCGTCATTCGGATCGTGTTCCGGGAGCGACCGCAGCCGTTCCGCCACGGAGAATGCCCCGGATTCCGGATTGATCATCCTTGTGATCTCCCCTGCTGTCGATGGATGGGCCGGGCGGACACGCGGTCCGGGTCAGGGCCGGCCGGACTCCGCCGCCGCCGCCGCGACCACGGTCTTGAGGGACTGGACCTCGTCCGGTTCCAGGGTGACCCCGAAGATCTTCTCGGAAGCGGAGAGCGTCTCGTCCTCGTCGAGTTCCCGGTGGGTCGCCAGCTCTCCGGGCCGTATTTCGGTGAGGGTGTTTCCGATGAGCACGTGCCTCACCGTGGGCTGGGTGCGCTGGAGGATGACCCGGTGGTTGAACGGTGAGCGGGGGTGGGACAGGCAGAAGTGGTTGAGGATCTCGAAGTCCGCCGGATAGCGCGGGTCGGTGGTGAACCCGTAGAGTTCCGCGGCTCCCTCGGCCCGCAGGAAGCGCAGAACGTGTTCGCCCTGCGGCTCCCGCACCAGGTCGAAGGACCAGTCGCCGTCGACCTGTGAGCCCTCGGCGAGGCGGATCGGCTCGTGCAGCCCGTACCCGCCGAAACTCACGTCGAAGAGCCACTGTTCGCCGTCCAGCTCGACGCACAGAGCGACATGGACGGCGGGACCGAATGTGTTTCCGGTACGGATCCGGGACCTGGCGGCGAGCGCGGAGAACGTGAACCCGATGCGGTCCAGCACCGCCGCTATCAGGACGACCTGTTCCAGACACCAGCCGCCGCGGCCACGCCGTACGATCTTGTCCTGCACACTCTCCAGGTCCAGCGGAACCGCCCGCCCGAGCATCGCGTCGATGTTCTCGAAGGCGATCGCGTCGACGTGGGCGGTGTGCAGACGCCGCAGTGTGTCGAGATCCGGAGCCACGTCGCCCAGGTGTCCCACGCGAGACAGATAGGCGTCCAGGTCGACGCCGTTGCCCTGCCACATCGAATCCGTCATTCGTATCCCATCCTTCATGTGAACTGTCCGGCCTTCAGGTGAACTGTCCGGCGATCGCCGCCGCGAGAATGATCCAGCCGAAGTAGCGGTTGGCGACGAAGGTGTCCCAGCAGGATTTCGGGTCGTCCAGGTTCACGCGTACGGTCAAATAGGACAACAGGAGCCCCGCGCACGCGACGAGTACGGAGAAGGCCCAACCGGTCTCCGTCTCGGCGCCGGCCCACAAGGCGCCGGCGACGCTCAGCACGATGAAGACGGCGAGCCACGCCTTGCTGGCCCTGCCGAACATCAGGGCGGAGGACTTGACACCGATTCTCCGGTCGTACTCCTTGTCCTGGTGGGAGTAGACGGTGTCGTGGAACAGGGTCCAGAAGAACCCGCACGCGTACAGGCCGATCACCGCCGCGGGGAAGTCGAAGCTCCCGGTCACCGCCGTCCAGCCGGCCAGCGCGTAGACGTTGATCACCAACGCCAGCCATGCCGTGGGCCACGGGAACACACGCTTCATGTACGGGTACGCGACAAGCAACGGGTACGAGGCCCCGACGACCAGGGCCGTCTCCCAGTTCACCAGCGCCAGGATCAGCAGGGAGGCGACCGCCTGCGCGGCGGAGAAGAGAAGGGCGTTCCGTACGCTGATCGTGCCCGCCACGACAGGACGCGACGCCGTACGGGCGACCAGGGCGTCGATGTCCCGGTCGATGACGTCGTTGACCGCGCAGCTCGCCCCGCGTACCAGTACGGCCGCCAGGGCGAGGAGTACCACCGGCACCAGGTCCGGTCGCCGTCCGGAGGCGAGGGACACACTCCACAGTCCCGGAAGAAGGTAGAGCACCACACCCGTGGGGGCGTGCAGACGCATCAGGATGAGATAGGCGCGGAGTGGATCAGGGCTCTTCTTGACCACGCGCTCGGAGAACTTCGGGGAACGAGCGCGTCCCGCAGCCGCCGGGACGCCGGTCACCACGTCACCGGAAGTTCGACCAATCCGCCGGTCAGTGTGTCGTGGCGCAGTTTCAGATCCTCCACGTCGACGGCCGGCCGCATGGTCGGGAAGCGCGTGACCAGCCGGGCGAGCGCCACCTGGAGCTGCATCCGGGCCAGCGGCGCCCCGACGCAGTAGTGCGCGCCGTGTCCGAAGGTGAGGCTGCCCCCGGTGTGGCGGGTGACGTCGACCCGCTCGGGGTCGGCGAAGACCGTCTCGTCGTGGTTGGCCGCGATGATGTTCAGCAGCAGGAGGTCTCCGGCCCGGACGGTGGTTCCGTCGATCTCCAGGTCGGTCAGCGCGTAGCGGGGCATTCCGCCGTTGTGCGGGTTCGGCATCGACATCCGCAGGATCTCCTCCACCGCGCCCGGGATGAGGCTGGGGTCGTCCAGCAGTGCCTGCCGCTCGTCGGGGTTGACCAGCAGCAACAGGGCGCCCGTGCCGATGCGGGCCACCGTGGTCTCAAAACCGCCGAACAGCAGCAACGCGGTCAGTCCCACGACCTCGTTGTCCTTGAGGCCCTCGGTCGCGCACAGCCTGGAGATCGCGTCGTCGCCCGGATTCTGCCGCTTGTCGGCCACCAGCTTCTGGCAGTAGCCGAACAGCTCGCCCAGCCCCTGCTGGGACCTGGCCCGGTCCTGGACGTTGGCGGCGTCCTGGGTCCACTGGCTGAACCGGTCCTTGTCCTCGTGGGGCACGCCGAGCCATTCGCACATCACCAGGATGGGGAGGGGCAGTGCCAGGGCCTGGCGGAGATCCGCCGGTGACGTCTGCCCGGCCAACTCGTCGAGCAGTTGGTCGGTCAGTGTTTCGACGTGGTTCCGCAGCGCCACCATGCGCTCGGGTGCGAAGTGCGGCTCCAGCACCTCCCGCATCCGGGCGTGGTCGGTGGCGAAGCCGCCCAGCAGGCTGGCGAGAAAGACGGACCCGCTGTCCCGGGCCGCCGACTCCGGGTCGGGATTGGAGCGGCTGAGCCGGTCGTCGTCCAACAGCTGCCGCACGTCGGCGTGACCGGTGACCAGCCATGCCTCATCACCGTCGACCGTACGGACCGGATGGATCGTGCCCTGGGACTGGAGCGTGCGCAGACGCGGCGCGACGTGCAGCAGATGCGTCTGTTCGAAGGGCAGTTGAGCTGTGGTGTTCACTGACAACCTCCTCGTCGAAATGCCCCACCGCCGCACTCACGTTCCGTTCGGTGATCACCGGGACGGCGGGTACCACTCGAGCACCGAGCGTCTTTTCGAGGGCACCCGCCGTGCGGGCGGTGTGTGCGGCTTCGGCCACAACGACTATGTAGTTGAGTTCGTTGCTTCCGTGTCCGTCGAGGAACCGTTGTTCTAGGCCGGCGGTGTGTATTCGGCGACCACGACTATGTAGTTCAGTTCGTTGTTCCGGTGCGCGTCGAGGAACGGCTGCTCCACGCCGGTGCGCAGCCCGGAGTGGGATCGCAGGTCCCAGTAGGGGATGGCCTCCTGGGTCAGGTCCCAGACCTGCGAGGGCACGAGGTGGTTGTCGGCGAGTGCCTTGAAGTATTCGCTGCGGTTGTTGATGTGGCAGTCGTAGTGCTCATCGATGAGCTTCACGGCCTGGCTGTTGGTCGACACGGCGTCGTTGGCGCACCAGGTGACGCAGACGTAGCGGCCACCCGGGCGCAGGAGCCTGGCGAACTCCGTGAAGGCCTCGGCGGGGTTGACGTACATGGTGGTCTCGTTGGTGTACACGGCGTCGAACGAGTGGGCGGGCAGACCGGTGTCACACATGTTGGCGAACTTGAAGGACACCTTGTCGTCGCAGCCGTGCTTCTCCTTGGCGAGGCGCTCGGCGAACTCGATGTGGTGGGCGCAGAAGTTGGCCCCCACCACCTCGCACCCGAACCGCCGGTTGACCAGGAAGGACGTGCCGCCGCGACCGGACCCGCCGTCCATGACCCTCGCGTGGGGCGAGAGCGGGGCCAGTCCCCGCAGCACCAGTTCGACCTGCTCGTTCTCCATCCGGCCCATCTCCGCGAGGATCGCCGCGTCCCGCTCGTGCTCGGGGACCTCCAGCACGGATTTGTCGTAGCCGCCGACGGCGTAGTGGTGGTGGTACAGCCCGTCCTCCTCACCCAGCAGGAGGTTGATCGGGTCCTGGGTCTTGGTTTCGTAGTGGGCCTGCGCCCGGCGCTCGAATTCGGTGCGGACGACAGGGGAGGCCGGGTTGTCGTGGGTCGTGGTCATGTTGCGTACTCCCATCCAGGTGCCGCCCCTGTCGGGCGGCGCGGGTCATGCTGCGCGATTGACGATGCGGTCGAACAACGTGGTCAGTTCGGCGGTCGCGGTCGGTGTGAGTCCGGCTCGTCCGAGGGCCTGTACGGCCGAGTCCAGGTGGCGGCCCGACAGCCGCTCGGCCGCGTGCCGGCCGCCGGCTTCGTCGATGAGATCGGCCAACGCCTGGAGGTGGGCGGGCGTGGTGCCGTCGGCCTGCCACAACCGGCTCAGCCGGTCGCCGGCCGGGCTGTCGGCGGACAGGGCGGCGAGTACGGGGAAGGTCAGGTTGCGCCGTTTGATGTCTCCGCGGATCGGCTTTCCGGTCACCGCGGGATCGCCCCAGATGTCCTCCACGTCATTGGAGATCTGCAAGGCGATGCCCAGGTGCCGGGCCGCGTCGCGCAGGGCGGCCAGGACGTTCTCCGGTTTACCCGCCCGTATCGCCGGGGCTCCGAGTGAGAACTCCAGCAGTGCTGAGGCTTTTTCCGTCACCATTTGCTCGTACGTGGCCATGCCTGCGCCCGGTCCCGGCCTGATGGTGAGTTCACGAGCCTGGCCCGCGTGAACCAGAGCGACGGCCTTGGCGAACGAGCTGGCTATTTCATTGTGGCCGGGACCGGAGTCGTCCACCACTATCCGGAGACCGAGAGCCTGTAGCGCGTTACCGGCGTGTATGGCCAGACTCACGCCGAATACCTTCCAGGCGGCCGGCCGGCCGCGACGCAGCTCGTCCGTGTCGGCGATGTCGTCGTGGACCAGAGTCGCGTTGTGCAGCAACTCCACCGCCGCCGCCGGGGACCGTACATCCTCCGGCAGCAGTCCGACTCCATCGGCGACCGCCGTCATGAGGCCGGCGCGGGTCAGTTTGCCGACCCCTTCGGTGCTGGGGTCACCATGTTCGTCAATGAAGCCGAGATGGTAACGGCAGATCCGGGCCAGCGTCGGCGGATCCAGCAGAGAAACCTTTTGCTGAATAACGGGCAATACGGTGGAACGCACTACGTTCGGCGACAGAAGGGCTTGGGACCCGGCAGGCGATGTGACACGTGTACTCATCGCGATTCTCCTCCGGCCGCGCGAGTGAAGCACATGTCGTTCGCGAATTGAACCAGTGAACACCCATCAATGTGTTGAACATGTTGCACACACGCCATCACACCTCTTCACCTCCTGCTCGACTTAGCCGTGCGGTGAAATCCCGATGCTTGGAGGCTTATGCGAAAGCCCATGATCACTCAGCATCACCGCAGGTCAACGGGCATGCTGGTCACCGGTAAGCCGCTTCCGGTTTTCACAAACCCCGGAATCCGCGCTACCGGATTGGAGTCTGAGTGATCTCTCCCAGTCGTGTCAACGACGCCTTACGGCCCTGGCGGGAATCGAGCCCAGCACTCGGCGGCGCCGGCGGATGTTCGACCTGTTCGATATCCGGTTGCCGACCGGTCAAGCTTTTCCCCGGCTTGGGCGGTTTGAGCGGCATGTAATTCGCCATCCCGAAATCCCCTGATTGGCCATGGGCGGACGTTGTCCCGTAAATGATCTACGGCACGCTGGTTGACCAGCGCCACTCCCCCTCATCCGACCGGCATGAGGCAGTGCGGGCGGACGGGGGCGCGCATGGCATGATGAACGCCGCCGCCTTTCCGCCGACGGTCGCGATGGATGTTCCAGATCGCCGTCCGGGAGAAGCCGCGCTCGACGCGGGCGCCGAACGGGCCCACCCTCCGCTCTGTTCGGGCGCCATCCACGCCCGATCGGTTGTGCCCCTCTTTTGAGTCTGGCTTGAATTACTTGCCCGCCTCAGAGCGCGGGCCGCAGCTGTCCCCTTCCTTTTCGATAACGAGTCCGCGGACAAGAACGCCCATTACAGGCCACGATCAAGGAGAATCGGCCTCTGCCGCCGCATGGCTCATATGTCCGCCCCAGCGGCTCCCGGGCATGGGAAACCGCCCGGAAATGACCGGTTGTATGGGGGGAGCCGCCATCGACGCACCGCGGGCCGTACAGGGTGTATACACCGCCGGTTCACGGACGTTCTACCTGACGAATATGCCGTCTCCCGACGCGGTGACCCGTACGTCCGCCCACGCGGAGACCAGCGAGACAGCCTGTCCGGGATTGAGCCGCGGGTCGCACAGGCTGGTACGGCGGACGGCCTTCTCCTCGTACACGGAGAGGTCCGTGGCGCATTCGAGGACGTCGTCGGGGGTGGTCTCCAGGTGCAGTCCGCCCGCCGTGCCACCGACGTCGGTCACGGCCCGGAGGAATCCCCGGATCTCCCGTGCCATGGTCTCCAGCAGGCGGGTCTTGTGCCCGTCCGGGCCGACCACGGTGTTGCCGTGCATGGGGTCGCTGAGCCAGATCACCGGATGTCCGGCCACCCGGACCGCCTCCACGAGCGGGGGCAGCCGGTCGGCGACCGCCTCGGCGCCCATCCGTGCGATGAGAGTGAGCCGGCCCGGTTCCCGCAGTGGATCCAGCCGTTCGCACAGGACGGTGACGTCCTCCGGTGTGGTGGCCGGACCCACCTTCACCGCGACCGGGTTGACGATACCGGCGACAAGGTCCAGGTGGGCGCCGTCCAGCTGGCGGGTCCGCTCGCCGATCCACGGCCAGTGCGTGGAGCCCAGCCAGCGGCCTCCGTCACCCAGCTCACGCATCATGGGGACCTCGTAGTCGAGGACGAGGGCCTCATGGCTCGTCCACAACCGGGGCTCCACCTGGGGCTGTTGACCGGGGGCCTCGGGCCCGCGCCAGCCCAGGTGCTCCATGACGTCGCAGGCGGTCATGTACGAGGTCAGCAGGCGGAGCGGATCGTGCCGACGGCTCTCCGGGTCGTGCTCAGGACCGTTGACCATGTGGCCCCGGTAGACGGGCAGTTCCAGATCCCCGATCCGCTCGAAAGGCCGGGACCGGGGCTTGGCGAACTGGCCCGCGATGCGTCCGACCCGTACGACCGGCTTGTGCGTGGCCGCCTTCAGTGTCGCGGCGAGCAGGTCCAACACCGCGGATTTTCGCGACACGTACGCGGCGTCGCACTCGTCCGGATTCTCGGCGCAGTCCCCGGCCTGCACCACCAGGGCTTCGCCCCGGGCCACCCGGGCCAGCAGTGTCCGCAGCCTGCGTACGTCCTCCGCCCTGACCAGCGGCGGACGCGCGGCCAGTACCTCCCGGATGCGCCGCACCTGTGACGGGTCGTCCCACTCGGGTTGTTGCAGGGCCGGCTTACCCATGCCGGTCACGGCGTACGCGGCCGGGACCGGCCGGGGAAAAGTGTATATACAGCACAAGCAGCCTCTCCACTGGTCAACCTGCGGTCAACACACTTGTCGGCACGGCCTGTTCGCTGCCTGTCCTGTCGTACGGACTGTCCGCTACCGTAGCGTGGTGGTGCTTCAGCTGCGACCCCTGGTGTGCGATGCCTCTACCGAGCGGCCCGCCGGTGTGACGCACGGCGAGCGTAGGCCGCGCGGACGTTGATTGTGTGCGGTGTTCCCAGTGTGCCCGCAGCCGCGGTGCTGACGCGTTCCGAACGGAGGTACCTGAAGAAGCCTCGCCCTCCATAACAACAACGCAGCCACAACGGTCCTCGCGACTCGTGCTGCGCTTGTCCACGGCGGAAGGATGCTCATGCCCCCCACTGCAACTGTCCTGCCACGAAACCCACTCGGCCCGCACGACGTGCGCGCCCTGCCGACCGGACAACTCGCGGCCCTGGCCCAGGACATCCGTACGTTCCTGATCGAGAAGGTCTGTGCGACGGGCGGCCATCTCGGCCCCAACCTGGGCGTGGTGGAACTGACCATCGCCCTGCACCGCGTCTTCGACTCGCCCCGCGACGCGATCCTCTTCGACACCGGCCACCAGGCCTACGTCCACAAGATCCTGACCGGACGCGCCGCGGACTTCGACCGGCTGCGCCAGGCCGGAGGACTGTCCGGCTACCCTTCGCGCGCCGAGTCGGTGCACGACTGGAGCGAGAACTCCCACGCCTCCACGTCCCTCTCCTACGCCGACGGCCTGGCCAAGGCCCACGAACTGCGCGGGTACCGGGACAGGTCGGTGGTCGCCGTCATCGGCGACGGAGCCATGACCGGTGGCATGGCGTGGGAAGCGCTGAACAACATCGGCGGCGGTGAGCGTCCGGTGGTCGTGGTCCTCAACGACAACGGCCGCTCCTACGCCCCCACCACCGGGGCCCTCACCAACCATCTGCACGCCCTGAAACATCCCGGCGCCCCCGCCACCGTCCAGGACCAGGCCGGTGCCAATCTGTTCACCCGGATCGGCTTCACCTATCTGGGTCCCGTCGACGGCCACGACACCGTAGCCCTGGAGGCGGTCCTGGAGCGGGCCCGCCTCCTGCGGCGGCCCGTACTCGTCCACGCGGTGACCGTCAAAGGCTCCGGGTTCGGGCCGGCCGAGGACGACGAGGCGGACTGCCTGCACGCGGTGGGCACCGTGGACGCGGTCACCGGCCGGGCCGCCTCCGGTCCGGCCTCCTCAGGGCCGCCCGCCGTGTCGTGGACCAGCGTCTTCGGCCGGGCCCTCCTCGAACTGGCCGGGGAACGCGAGGACCTGGTGGCCATCACCGCCTCCATGCTCCGCCCCACCGGCCTGTATCCGATGGCCGTGAAGTACCCCGAGCGGGTCTTCGACGTCGGAATCGCCGAGCAGCACGCCGTCACCTCCGCGGCCGGTCTGGCCATGGGAGGCTTCCACCCCGTCGTCGCCCTCTACTCCACCTTCCTCACCCGGGCCGTGGACCAGGTCCTCATGGACGTGGCCCTGCACCGGCTGCCGGTCACCTTCGTCCTGGACCGGGCCGGCGTCACCGGCCCCGACGGCGCCTCGCACCACGGCATGTGGGACGCCTCCCTCCTCGGCATCGTGCCCGGGCTGCGGCTGGCGGTGCCCCGCGACAGCGGCCAACTGCGGTCGCTGCTGCGGGAAGCCACCGCGCACGAGGGACCCACCGCTCTGCGCTTCCCCAAGGGAACGGCCGGGCGCGACCTGGAGGCCGTACGCCGCGTCGGCGGCGTGGACATCCTGTCGGCGTCCGGGATGCGGGACGTCCTCCTGGTCTCGTACGGACCGATGGCCCCCCTGTGCCTTCAGGCCGCCACTCTGCTCAACGGGCAGGGGGTCGGAGTGACCGTCGCCGACCCGCGCTGGGCGATACCGGTCGCGCCCGAACTGCTCGACCTGGCCGCCCGGCACCGGCTGGTCGTCACCGTGGAGGACAACTCCCGTACAGGAGGCCTCGGCAGCACCCTCGCCCAGACCGTGCGCGACCACGCGATCACCACCCCCGTACACAATCTGGGGCTGCCGCGCGCCTTCCTCACCCACGGCCCCCGCGAACAACTGCTGGCAGAAGCCGGCCTGACGGCCGCGCGGATCGCCGGCGCGGTCCTGCGCGCCCGCGCCGGGAAACCGCTCGAACACACCGCCCCCACCGACGGGATCCCCCAATGACCTTCGTCGATCTCCCCATGCCCACCCTTCCCCCCGCACCGGTACGGCGCCGCTCCCGGCAGATCCACGTCGGCGACGTCCCCGTGGGCGGCGACGCGGCGGTCTCCGTCCAGTCCATGACCACCACCCCCACCGCGAACGTGGACGCGACGCTGCAACAGATCGCCGAACTCACCGCGGCCGGCTGCGAGATCGTGCGCGTCGCCGTGCCCTCCCAGGACGACGCCGACGCCCTGCCCGCGATCGCCGCGAAGTCGCAGATCCCCGTCATCGCCGACATCCACTTCCAGCCCCGCTACGTCTTCGCCGCCCTGGACGCCGGCTGCGCCGCGGTGCGCGTCAACCCCGGCAACATCAAGGCGTTCGACGACAAGGTGAAAGAGATCGCGAAGGCCGCCACCGCGGCCGGGGTGCCGATCCGCATCGGCGTCAACGCCGGCAGTCTGGACCGGCGGCTGCTGGCCAAGTACGGCAAAGCCACCCCCGAGGCGCTGTCGGAGTCCGCGCTGTGGGAGTGCTCCCTGTTCGAGGAGCACGGCTTCACCGACCTGAAGATCTCCGTCAAACACCACGACCCCATGACCATGGTCGCCGCCTACCGCCACCTCGCCGCCGCCTGCGACTACCCCCTGCACCTGGGCGTCACCGAGGCCGGTCCGCCGCCCCAGGGCACGATCAAATCCGCGACCGCCTTCGCGATCCTCCTCAACGAGGGCATCGGCGACACGATCCGCGTGTCCCTCACCGCGCCCCCCGTCGAAGAGGTCAAGACCGGCCTCCAGATCCTGCAATCGCTGGGACTGCGCGCCCGCCAGCTGGAGATCGTCTCCTGCCCCTCCTGCGGCCGCGCCCAGGTCGACGTCTACGCCCTCACCGAACGCGTCACCGCCGCCCTCGACGGCTTCCCCCACCCGCTGCGCGTCGCGGTCATGGGGTGTGTCGTCAACGGGCCCGGCGAATCGCGCGAAGCCGACCTCGGCGTCGCCTCCGGCAACGGCAAGGGCCAGATCTTCGTCAAGGGCGAGGTCGTCAAAACCGTACCCGAGTCGAAGATCGTCGAGGCCCTCGTCGAGGAAGCGATGCGGTTGGGCGAACAACTGGCCCTAGAAACCGCGGAGGAGGAGAACCCGGCGTGAGCGACCCGTCCCCGGCCACCCCCTTCGACCAGGACGCCTTACGCCGCGCGGTGGACACCGTCCTCGCCGACCACCTGAGCGGCCAGATGCGCGACGCCCGCCGGCACGGCCTGCCGCGGGAAGCCGTCCAGGCGTTGAGCGACTTCCTCGGCGCCGGCGGCAAACGCATCCGCCCGGTGCTGTGCGTGGCCGGCCGGCAGGCGGCCGGCGGCGCCGGCGCCCCCGAAGCGGTCCTCAGGGCCGCGGCGTCCCTGGAGATGTTCCACGCCTTCGCCCTCATCCATGACGACATCATCGACGCCTCCGACACCCGCCGCGGCCGGCCCACCGTCCACCGCCAGGTCGGCACCGAAGCCGCCATCCTCGTCGGTGACCTCGCCCTCGTCCTCGCCGACGACCTCCTCCACAGCGCGGGCCTCACCCCCGACCAGCTCGCCGCGGTCCTGCCCGTCGCCAACCAGCTGCGCGCCGACACCATCTACGGGGACCTCAGGAAGGGCAAGGCCACCGTCCTGATGGCCCTCGCCCTGCACCACGCCGACGCCGGCCAACTCCGTGCCCTGCGCCGCCATGTGGGCAACCCGTACCTGAACCACGACGACGCCGCTCACGTACGGACCATCCTCATCGACACCGGTGCCCGCGCCGCCCTGGAGGAAATGATCGCCCAGCGGCGCCAGAACGCGCTCACCACCCTGGACACCGCCGCCCTGCCACTCCACATCAAAGCCGTACTGCGTTCCCTGGCCTTCACCACAACGTCGAGGACCACATGACGAAGAGGACCACATGACCCATTCGCCCGCAGTATCCGAACCGTCCGCGTCCCCCCGCCGCGTCCTGCTCGCCTCTCCCCGCGGCTGGTGCGCGGGCGTGGACCGCGCCGTGCTCGCCGTCGAGAAGGCCCTGGAGCAGTACGGGGCGCCCATCTACGTCCGCCACGAGATCGTGCACAACAAACACGTCGTGCGGACCTTGCGGAACAAGGGCGCCATCTTCGTCGAACGTACGGACGAGGTACCCGAGGGAGCCATCGTCCTGCTCTCCGCCCACGGCGTCGCCCCCACCGTCCACGCCGAAGCCGCCGCGCGCAACCTCGCGACCATCGACGCGACCTGCCCGCTGGTCACCAAGGTCCACCGGGAAGCCGTCCGGTACGCACGGGAGGACTACGACATCCTCCTGATCGGCCACGAAGGACACGAAGAGGTCATCGGCACCAGCGGCGAGGCCCCGGACCACATCACCGTGGTCGACGGCCCGGACGACGTCGGGAACCTCTCCGTACGCGACGAGTCCAAAGTCGTCTGGCTCTCGCAGACCACCCTCTCCGTGGACGAGACCATGGAAACCGTCGACGCCCTCAAGACACGCTTCCCGCACCTGACCTCCCCGCCCAGCGACGACATCTGCTATGCCACGCAGAACCGCCAGATCGCGGTGAAAAAACTCGCCGAGGACGCCGAACTCGTCATCGTCGTCGGCTCGCGGAACTCCTCCAACTCCGTCCGCATGGTCGAGGTCGCCCTCGACGCCGGCGCGCCCGCCGCCCATCTGGTCGACTTCGCCCACGAGATCGAGGAAGCCTGGCTGGAAGGCGTCACCACGGTCGGTCTGACGTCGGGCGCCTCCGCCCCCGACGTCCTGGTCGACGGCGTTCTGGAATGGCTCGCCGAGCGCGGCTACGACGACGTCACCACGGTGACGACCGCCGACGAATCCATCACCTTCGCCCTCCCCCACGAGCTGCGCCGCGATCTGCGGTGACACGACGAACACGCGGTCGCTAGACCTCTGTTCCGGGTCCCGGAAGGCGCGGAAACGCGGAAGGGCGGTATCGGATTCCTCCGATACCGCCTGCGACCTGCCCCTCGCCCCACAGCCCTCGCCGAACTCATTGACAGCGGACTGACCCCCTGTCACTGTCTCGTCTGACAGCGGCAGTTCCCGGAGAGAGCCCCCAGGACACCGCCGCTCGACTCCCCCCACCCGCGTCTCCCGCGCAGCTGAGTCAACGCCGATGTGGGAGCGCTCCCAGAGAGGGCTGCACTCATGAGAAAGATGATGCGTACGCTCGCCATGTCGGCCTTCGCGTGCCTCCTCCTGCCCCTCGGCACCGGGCGGGCCGACGCCGGCGCCCTGGCCGATCCGATCGGCATGACCAGCGGGTTCTACGTGGATCCGCACTCGAATCCGGCCGCATGGGTCGCGGCGAACCCCGGCGACGGACGGGCGCCGGCGATCCGGGACAACATCGCCTCGCGCCCCATGGCCCGGTGGTTCGGTTCCTGGAGCGGTGACATCGGGGCCGCGGTGGGCTCGTACGTGGGAGCCGCGGACGCCGCCGACAAGCTTCCCGTCCTGATCGCCTACAACATCCCCGGCCGCGACGCGTGTGGCGGCCACTCCGGCGGCGGGGCGGGTTCCCCGGCGGCGTACCGCGCCTGGATCTCCGCCTTCGCCTCGGCCATCGGCGGGCGGCCGGCGCTGGTGGTGATCGAGCCCGACTCCCTCGGTGACTTCAGCTGTATGTCCCAGCAGCAGATCGACGAGCGCAACGGCATGCTCAGAGACGCCCTGGGGCAGTTCTCCGCGCACGCGCCGAACACGTGGACGTACCTGGACGCCGGAAACCCCGGCTGGATCGACGCGGGCACCATGGCCCGGGCCCTCGACGGCGCCGGGGCGCGACAGGCGCACGGCTTCGCGTCGAACATCTCGAACTACTACGGCAACGGACGGAACATCAGCTACGGCAACGCCGTCAACTCGGCGCTGTCGGCGTCGTACGGTTACACGAAGCCCTTTGTCATCGACACCAGCCGCAACGGCAACGATTCCAATGGCGAGTGGTGCAACCCCGGAGGGCGGAGGCTGGGGGCCGCCGGCCAGACGGGCGGCGGAGCCGAGATGCTGCTGTGGCTGAAGACTCCCGGTGACTCCGACGGCAACTGCGGAGTCGGCGCCGGCTCCGCGGCCGGTCAGTTCCTCCCGGAAGTCGCGTACAAGATGATCTTCGGATACTGAGCCGGTCCGATTCGTCACCCCTGTGGGCCGCGCCCTCCCGGTCGCGGCCCGCGGTCACCGGTGACGGCACGGTGCAGTGGCGGTGAGACCGTCGCCCGCTGATGAACCGGGGCGGGCTCGTCGGCCGGCCCGTCGGAACCGCCATGCCCGGCCGGCCGGGTCATGACAGTGGTGAGACGCGTGAACCGATCTTGTCCGTGGTCTCCATCGGGACTCGGGTGCCGTTGAGGAACAGGCTGAGCATGCTGAACCAGGCGATCGTCGTGACGTATTTGCGTGTTCCGACGTCACCGAAGGCGCCCAGGAGGGACCTCAGTGTGTGGTCGGTGAGTGTCCCGCTGGTGAGCAGCTCATCGGTGGCCCTGGCCAGTAGTTCATACTCCCGATCGATTCCCTCCGCCGGACCGTCCGCCACGAGGGAGTCGATCTCGGCTTCGGTGAGGCCTGCGTTCGCGGCCATCTGCTCGTTCGCCTGCCATTCGTAAGGGCAGTTCAGAATCGAAGCGGCGCGCAGGATGATCACCTCGCGGTGCTTCGGATCGATGCCGGACGTACCGAAGACCGCCTTCACCATCCCCATCAGCGCCGGGTACATGTCCTCGGTGCCCGCGAACATCTTCAGTACGTGCAGAGTGGTGTCGGGATCGTAGCCCTTGCCGACGATCTTCCCGATGTCCGCTTCGTCAGGGAGCGGGACTGCGACCTCCGACGCGTAAGGAGCGGGCCTGGCCATGGTTCTTCTCCTTCTGAAATGGACAGCTGCCCGACCGCGGGGACCGTCCCGTCGCACCGCCGACAAGCGGCTCGGGCTACGGACAGCCTCGGCCACAGCACGGTGACCGAACGGCGCCGCTCATTCCCCCTCTGCTCTCACGGTGCGCGCGCCGCCCGGGTCGCGCAACCGGTGCCTGCGGGCATCGCCGGCCGGAAACGATCAATCGGCCTCCACGACCACTCGAAGCGAAGAAGGATTGATGCACCTTTTGCCGAATCCGGTGAAGTTGCACGAGAACGGCTACCCCCCGGCGTAACGCCGCAGGTTACGGAGCCTGCTCCTGCTTCGGGTGCGTGTTGGATCCGGTCGACGTCCCGGAACGGTGTGTGGCTACGCCGAGGGGGCGTGAACTGCCAGCCACCGTCCCCTTCTCGCGCAGGCGAGCGGCGATCGTCGCCACCGTCGTCCTGTCCACATCACGGTCGAGTGCCGCGTCGATCCGCCGGGGCTCCTACGCCGGCGTGCGCAGCGGCGACTCCCGTGACGTACGGCACGGCACCACCCCCCGCCAATTTCTACATCATGTAGTAGCTTCTCGTAGCAGCCCCCTGGCCGCACGCCAGAGCCCCGCAGGGTGGCGACCATCCTTCGCGCGCCTTCAGGAGGCCGATCCGCCATGCCCCGCCGCCCTCAGGTGAACGACAGCCGGCCCGACCGGCCCACCCCTCGCCCACTCCGACGGATCATGATCATCTCCGCACGCGTGGGCGCGGGCCACGACGGCGCCGCCTCCGAGCTGAGCCGGCGCCTGGAGGACGCCGGCTTCGCTGTGGACCGGCGCGACTTCCTCGATCTGCTGCCCGCCGGACTGGGCCGGCTGCTGGCCGCCACTTACCACCGCATACTCACCCGGGCCCCCAGCGGCTACCAGCGCCTCTACGCGTCGACCGAACACCTCGCCCGCCCCGGGCTGTTGGTGCGCTCCTTGATCCGCTCCTGCCAACGGCGCACGCTCCGGGCCGTCGCGCCCGGTACGGTCGCCGTCGTCTCCACGTATCCCGGCGCGAGCCATGTGCTCGGCGGACTGCGCCTGGCGGGCCGGCTGCGCGTGCCGGCCCTCACCTACCTGACGGATTTCTCCGTCCACCCGCTGTGGGTCGCGCCGGGTATCGACGCGCACCTCGCGACCCACCCGGTGCCCGCCGGGCAGGCACAGGCGTGGGGAGCGGCCCGGGTGACCGTGGTGAGCCCCGTGACCGGTGAGAAGTTCACTCCGGTGCACGACAGCGCGCGCAGAGCGGCACGCGCGGCGTTCGGCCTGCCCGCCGGCCAGACCCTGGCCCTGGTCGTCGCGGGTTCCTGGGGCGTCGGTGCCGTACGGGAGTCGGCCACGGAGATCCTGCGGGGCGGGGTCGCCGTCCCTGTTGTCGTGTGCGGCGCCAACGAGGTGCTGGCGGCGCGGTTGCGCGCCGACGGCTTTCCGTACGTCCGCGGCTGGGAGACCGACATGCCGGGCCTGATGCGGGCCTGCGACATCCTGGTCCAGAACGCGGGCGGTCTCACCTCGCTGGAGGCGTTCGCCAGCGGACTGCCCGTCGTCAGCTTCCGCTGCATACCCGGTCACGGTCAGACCAACGCCGCTGCCCTCGACGAGGCCGGGCTCGCTGTCTGGGTACGGGATCCGGCGGCCCTCGGAAACGTACTCACCTCGCTCGCCACCGGGGCGCTCGGCGAACGG
The DNA here is from genome assembly GCF_044744165.1 of Streptomyces sp. NPDC087420. NCBI lineage: Bacteria > Bacillati > Actinomycetota > Actinomycetes > Kitasatosporales > Streptomycetaceae > Streptomyces > Streptomyces sp. NPDC087420. Next base: position 47,605 of record NZ_JBIUXU010000001.1, on the reverse strand, counting down.
CAACGCGCCTCAGGACTCCGCCTGTTCACGTCGGAACCAGGGCCGGCCGCGGTGATCACCACCGTCGTCGGCGAACACGGCGCCCGTCACGAGCCGGTCACGCACCACCCCCGCGCGGTGCGGCGTGGTGTGAGAACGGTGGCGGTGGCCCTGGCCGGTGTGGCCGCCTTCGGGATCGCCGCGCCCGCCCAGGCCGCCGACGTGGTCCCGGCCCGCTTCGCCACCGCCGCGCACCACCTGATCGAGAGGTACGAACTGTGAGCCACCACGCGGCACGGACCGCCGGCGACCTCCGCACCCGCGCCGGTCTGCTGGCGGCCGGTCTGGCCTCGGCCGCCGCCGCGGCCCACTCCGCCCCGGCCGTCTCCGCCTTCGGCCCGTTGCGCAACCGGCTGATGCCCCGCCTCGCCGGGCAGGGCCGCCCGGACCATGTCGCGCTCACCTTCGACGACGGGCCCGACCACCTGTCCACGCCGCACTTCCTCCGGCTCCTGGAGAGCCGGGGGGTGCGTGCGACCTTCTTCCTGCTGGGCTCCATGGTGGTCAGGTCGCCCGGTCTCGCCAGGGAGATCGCCGCCGCGGGACACGAGGTCGCCCTTCACGGCTGGGCCCACCGGCCACTGCCCCTGCGTCACCCGCGTGCCGCCCGCGACGACCTCGCGCGCGGCCGGGACCTGCTGGCAGACGTGCTGGGCGAGCCGCCCCGGCTCTTCCGGCCGCCGTACGGGCTGATGACCACCGGTGCGCACCTCGCCTGCCGCGAACTGGGCCTGGTGCCCGTGCTGTGGACCGCGTGGGGCGAGGACTGGCGGGCCCGCGCCACTCCTCGTTCCGTGCATGACACCGTTATGGGGTCCCTTCGCGGCGGCGGTACGGTCCTGCTCCACGACTCCGACCGCACTTCGGCGACCGGGTCGTGGCGTGCCACTCTCGGCGCGCTTCCCCGGCTTCTCGACACCTTCGGTGCCCGTGGCTGGGAGACAGGTCCGCTCCGTGCCCACGGAGGTGCATTCGGCGACCGGTCGGCCCGCCCGGTGGCCTTGGCACGGCAGGCGGCGCGGTCTGCTTTCTACAGCGAGTAGTAGGATCGACCGACCCGTGCCGACGGCGCGCGCCCGCGCTCGGGGCCGCCGGAGCGGGACGACCGGGCACGCGACGAAGGGAGTGGGCGCGGTGGGAGACGAGGGAACGGCACCCCCGGGCCGGCGAGCCCCTGGCGAGCTGGAGAACGAAGTACTGACGGCGCTGTGGGCCGTCGGCGGGCCGGCGACCGCCGCGACCGTGCGCGAGCACGTCGCGGGGAACCCCGCGCACACCACCGTGCTCACGATCCTCTCCAGGCTCCACGACAAGGGTCTGGTCAGCCGGGAACGAGCCGGCCGCGGGCACGCCTACACCCCCGTGCGGGACGAGGCGGGACACACCGCCGCGGGCATGCGGGCCCTGTTGGAGAAGGGCGGTGACCGGGCCGCCGTACTCGCCAAGTTCGTGTCCGGCCTTCCCGCCGAGGACGAAGAGCTGCTGGAGCGCCTCCTCCGCGGACACGCGGAGGGCTGAGCGATGCGCGTCGTCGTCTTCCTGCCCTTCGTTGTCAGCGGGCTGCTGGCGGTTTCCGCCCCCTGGGCAGGACGCCGGTTGCCACCGAGAACCGCCTCCTGGCTGCTGACCGCCGCGTCGACGGTGGCGGCCGGGGGCTGGACGGCCGCGCTGAGCATGCTCGCGTTCACTCTCGTCGGGCAGGTCCCGGCGGTCGCGGAGGAGGGACGCTGGTCCCCGGGTGCCCTGGCCGCGAGCACGCCGGTGAACCGGACGGTGGCCGCCGGCGCCACGCTGCTGCTCGCCGGATGTGTCGCCGCGTTGGCGGTCGCGGCCTGGCGCCGGGCCCGGCTGCTCGTCGCGGCCCGGCGGGAGTCCCGCCTCCACCCCGGCCGGGGAGACCTGGTCGTTCTTGACGATCCGGTGCCGACCGCCTTCGCGCTGCCCGGGTCGCCGGGCCGCGTGGTGGTCTCCTCCGGCATGCTGCGCGCCCTGTCCGCCGACGAGCGGCGCGCGCTGATGGCCCATGAGCGGGCCCACCTTCACCATCGCCATCATCTGTTCCTCCTGGTGCTCCAGCTGACGGCGGCGCTCAACCCCCTGCTGCGGCCCGTCGCGAACGCGGGCGGTTTCGCACTGGAGCGGTGGGCCGACGAGCACGCGGGCACCGTGGTGGCCGACCGGCCGCTGGTGGCGAGGGCCGTCGCGCGGGCGGCGCTGGCCACCAAACGGGGAGCGCGGCCCGCTCTGGCCGCGACGGGAGGCCCCGTACCGCAGCGTGTCCGCGCACTGCTCAGCCCCCTGCTCCCGTACCGGCGGCGGTGGGTGGCGGCACTGTCCTTCCTGATGATCGTCTGCTGTGTCAGCGTACTGATGTCGGCGCAGGACATGGACCAGCTGTTCGACGCGGCTTCGTACGCCCCCTTCGCGTCGCGGCGCTGACCTCCGGACGAGACGCCTCACCGCTCAGGCGGCGTTCAGGTACCCCGTGTCAGCCTGCGTGCCATGACACCCCCTATCGACACGCCGGTCACCAACGGTTCGCCCGCTCGCCTCTCGCGACGCCGGATGCTGAACAAGGTCCCGGAGATCACGCTCTACTTCTGGATCATCAAGATCCTCTGTACGACGGTGGGCGAGACCGCCGCCGACCTGCTCGACGCGAACCTCGGTCTCGGTCTGACCGTCACGTCGCTGGTCATGACGGCCGCTCTTGTCGGCACGCTCTTCTTCCAGTTCAGGTCCGAGCGGTACGTGCCGGGAATCTACTGGCTGAGCGTCGTCCTGATCAGTGTGGTCGGCACTCTCGTCAGCGACAACCTCACCGACAACCTCGGTGTCTCCCTCACCGTCACCACACCTGTCTTCGCCGTCCTGCTGGCCGTCAGCTTCACCCTCTGGTACGTGAGCGAGGGGACCCTGTCGATCCACACCATCCGCACCACCCGCCGCGAAGCCTTCTACTGGCTCGCGATCCTGTTCACCTTCGCCCTCGGCACCTCGGCCGGTGACCTGACCGCGGAACGCCTGCACCTGGGTTACTGGCTCTCCGCCCTGCTGTTCGGCGCACTGATCGCCGTCGTCGCCGTGGCCCACCGTCGCCTGGGACTGGGCGCCGTCCTCGCCTTCTGGATCGCGTACGTCCTGACCAGGCCTTTCGGCGCTTCGATCGGCGACTATCTCTCGCAGGCGCGGTCGGACGGCGGGCTCGGCCTCGGCACCGTCGGGACCAGTGCGCTCTTCCTCGCCGCCATCCTGGGCCTGGTGTCCTATCTGACCGTCACGCGGCGCGACGTGGTTCCGGACGGGCCGGAGCCGAGCTGACCCGCCGAGCCGCGAACGGATCTCATCCCAGGGGCAGTACGACCACGAACCGCGCACCCGATGCACCGGATTCCAGCGTGATGTCGCCTCCCGCCGCACGCGCCAGCCGACGGGCGAGCGCCAGACCCAGCCCCGCGCCGTCATGACCGTCCGCCGGGTCGCCGCGGCGGCCCGGCTCGAACACACCGGATCCGATGGCCCGCGGCACGCCGGGCCCGTCGTCCTGGACCACGATCCGCACCGCTCCCGCCGTCACCGCGCACTCCACCACGACGCCGTCGACCGCGTAGCGGCGGGCGTTGTCCAGCAGGGGGGCCAGGATCCGTTCGGCGACGGCGGCGGACACGCCCGCGACGGCCGGGCCCGCCGCCCGTACGGTGAGGGGCGGCGCGCCCGGAAACCCGGTCCATCCCCGGCGGACAGTCGTACGCGCCAACTCGGCCGTGTCGCACCGGCCCGGGGTCTGCCCGCCGCGCGTCCGGGCCTCGGACAACAGCGTGTCGCAGATCTCGCGCATGGTGGCGGCGGCGGAGGCGATGGCCGCGTGCGAGGTCCGCTGTTCCCCCTCCCCTCGCGGACGGGCCGCGAGCCAGTCGGTCTCGGCGATGACGCGAGCGAGCGGAGTACGAAGCTCGTGGGACAGTTCGGCCGACTGCTGCCGCTCGTGCCGGAGCACGGCGGTCAGGCGGTCCAGCAGTTCGTCGAGGCTCGCGGCGAGCGACGCCAGTTCGGCCGGCCGGGCAGCGGGCCCGAAACGCCGGGCGGCACCGTGCTCACTCCACCGCGCCGCCCGGGCGCTCATCTCGGCGACCGGCAGCAACGCCCGGCCGACGACCTTGCGGGTGACGAGGTAACTGCCGCCCAACAACAGAACGGCCAGCCCCACGGACCCGGCGAGTACGGTATCGGCGCTGCTGCGGTACGGGTCCAGCGAGACCGACGCCACCACGGTCCCCACCTGGCTCCCGCCCGAGACCACCGGCAGCGCGTAGAAGCGGGTGGCGTACGGATCGGGACTCTGGGCGAAGGCGGAACCCTGCCCGGCCAACCGGTCCGCGGTGGCCTCGGAGGAGGCACCGGCGGGCCTTTCGATCACGGAACCGCCCCGATAGATCCAGACCCCGACATCAAGAGCGCGGTCGTCGACCGGTTCGCGTACGGCAAAACGGCCGTCGGACCGGACCTCGATCGTGGAGGCCACCGCGGTGGCCCGGGTCCGCAGCAGGTCGTCGGCCTCCTGGCGAAGCCGGGCGCCCAGGACGGCGTTGAAGGCGACAGTCAGCAGCACCACCCAGCCGCCCGTGGTCACCAGCGCGAGCAGCGCCAGCCGACCGCGCAGGGTGACGGGCAACGGTACGCGCCGTGCCCAGCGCCTCAGGCGCGACCCCCGACGGCGCGGCGGGCTCACGGCCCGTCCCCCGGTCACGGTCATCCGAACCGGTAGCCGACGCCACGCACCGTACCGATGGCCCGGAGGCTGTCCGCCTCCCGCAGCTTGCGCCGCAACCTCGCGAGGTACTGGTCCAGCGTGTTGTCGCTGACCAGCGCTCCCTCCGGCCAGGCCGCCCGCTGGAGTGTGCGCCTGCTGACGACCGCGCCCGGCGTTCCCATCAGGCAGGCCAGCAGCCGGAACTCCGTCGGCGTGAGGGCAACCGGTTCCCCGTGCACCTCCAGGGCATGCCGTACGGGATCGAGACGCACGCCCTCGACCTCGACCGACCGCTCGGGGCCCGCACGACGCAGCGCGGCACGTACGCGTGCGGCCAGTTCGGCCAGGTGAAAGGGCTTGGTCACGTAGTCGTCCCCTCCCGCCGAGAAACCCGAGAGCCGGTCGGTGAGGTTGTCGTGCACGGTCAGGAAGATCACCGGGGCGGCCAGGCCCGCCGCACGCATCGCCTGGCACACGTCCCGCCCGTCCGAGTCCGGCAGACCCACGTCGAGGACCACCGCGTCCACGGGGCCGCGCGCGCAACGCAGCGCGCTCGCGCCGTCGGCGGCCGTCAGCACGTCGAAGTGCTCCTCGCGCAGACCACGGGCGAGGACATCACGCAGGCCGTGATCGTCTTCGACGACCAGCACGCGCGGAAGGTCCGCGGGCCCCGTACCACCCTGAGGAACCCGCTTCTCCGGCAACGGAATCGCTTCACGCCCTCTCATCGTCTACAGTCTAGTAGACCGTCTACACAACTGTAGTCCTTCGCGTGTGGTTCTTCAGGGGCGGGCGCCGTCCCCTCCGCCACCTCTTGAGAGGTCGTGCCGTGGCAATGGTCCCGCTCGCCCAATCGCTGGCGGTGAACGTTCTGGACGCCGGCTCACTGCTCTCCGCCTTCGGGGCTCTGGGTATCGCCGTCGTGCTGTTCGCCGAGACCGGCCTCCTCGTGGGGTTCTTCCTGCCGGGCGACTCACTGCTGTTCACCGCCGGCCTGCTCTGCGTCGACGGCTCGCGGGGTTCGGGGCACCTGTCACTCCCCCAGGTACTCGCGGCGGCGGTCGTCGGCGCGCTGGCCGGCGCGCAGGCGGGGTTCTGGATCGGGCGCCGCGGCGGCCGGGCGTTGCTCGCCCGCGGCCGGGCGAAACGACTGCGCGAAGGAGCGGCGCGGGCCGAGGAACTGCTCACCCGGTACGGCCACGCCAAGGCCATCGTCCTCGCCCGCTTCGTACCGGTCGTGAGGACCGTCCTCAACCCGCTCGCGGGAGCGCTGGACGTCCCCGCGAGGGTCTTCCTGCTCTGGCAGACCGTCGGTGGTGTGATCTGGACCGCCGGACTCGTACTCGCGGGATACGCCCTGGGCTCGTCGATCCCCAACGTCGACCGCTACCTGCTCCCGATGGTGGCGGTGGTGGTGATCGTCTCCCTGATCCCGCTCGCCCTGGAACTGCGCCGCGCCCGTACGCGCGGGCGGGCAGGCGAGGGTGACATGCCGTGAGCGGTCCACGACCGGGAACAGCCGTCCTTGCGTGCGCCTCGGCAACACTGTTCACCGCACTCGCGGTCCTGGTCGCCGTACGGCACGGGACGCCGCTCCCGGGCGACGGGGCCACGCACACCTGGTCCGTGCGGCACCGCCCCCACCTCGCCGTGAGCCTGGCGCGCGGGATCACCGCGACCGGGACGGGCCCCTGGCCCTACCTGATCGCCATGGTCGCCGGCCTGTTGGCCGGTCGCACGACGTCGGAGCGGTTGCGAGCCGGCGCTCTCGCGCTCACGGTCCTTTTCCTGGGGCAGGCGTTCCGCTACGGCCTGCTGGCGCTGATCGCCCGGCCACGACCGGCCCTGGCCGACTGGGCCACCCACGCCTCAGGGTTCTCCTTTCCCTCCGGCCACGCCACCACCTCGGCCTTGGCGGGCGGCCTGCTGTACTGGGGAATCAAGCGGCACACCGCACGCGCCTCCGCGGATCCCGGCGCCGCTTCCACCGACGGCGGCCCCCCGTTCCGCCGCGCCCGCAGCCGTCTCATGTGGACCGTTCGCGTTCTGCCGCTCGCCTGGGCGGCGGCCGTCGCCCTCACCAGGATCTACCTCGGCGTGCACTGGGCCAGCGACGTGATCGGCGGCTGGCTCTACGCCACGGCATGCCTCACGGGCGCCGCCCTCCTCGTACGCACGCGGCCGTCGCGACCCGGCTCCTGACCAGCCGTCGCCCTGCCCGGCGGCTCGGAGCGACGGCCGCGACAGCCGTCGCGAAGCCTTGATCGCCGAAGCCGCCAAAGCCGCCGAACCGCTGACGGCAGTCGTCCCCTGTTCCGCGATCGTTCAACTCCCCGCCCCCGACTTAGGTGTACATCACACCTAGGGTCCCTAAGGGTTCACAAGGGAGGGATCGATGGACACGTTCTCCACCATCCGGGCGCGCGGGATATCCAAGTCGTTCGGCGACGTCATCGCACTCGACGGCGTCGATCTGGAGGTGACGCGGGGCCAGATCCACGGCTTGGCCGGGCCGAACGGCGCCGGCAAGACCACACTGCTCGGCCTCCTACTGGGCCTGGCCGTCGCCGACAGCGGTGAACTGGACGTACTCGGCACGCCGGTGGGACGGGCTCTTGCCGCTCCCGACGGGGTGGCGGGCTTCGTGGACGGGCCCGGCCTGTACCCCTCGCTCACCGCCAGGCAGAACCTCGCCGCCCTGGCCGCCCTGCGCGGCTACGACAGGCGGACCGCGGGGATCGATGACGTACTCGACCAGGTCGGGCTCACCGATGTCGCCGACGACCGGGCCCGCGGCTTCTCCCTCGGCATGCGCCAGCGGCTCGGTCTCGCCGCCGCGCTCCTGACCAAACCCCGCGTGCTCGTGCTGGACGAACCTTCCAACGGCCTCGACCCGGCCGGCGCGAAACACGTCCACGGCGTCCTCACCCGGCTCGCGGCGGACGGGACCAGCGTCGTGCTCTCCAGCCACCGCATGGACGACCTCGAAGCACTCTGCTCCGAGGTCACCATCCTCTCCACCGGGCGCGTCGTCTTCTCCGGCCCGCTGAGTGAACTGGCCCCCGAGAGCCGGGAACTGGACTACCGGCTGCGCACCTCGGACCCGCGGGCGACCCGCCGACTGGCCGCCGCCAGGGGGATCCGGGTCATCGATGGCGCCGCGCCACGCCACGACGCACACGTGCTGATCGTACGAGCCCTGGTTCCGGCCCTCGACGAACTCGTGGTGAGCCTCGTGCGGTCAGGTGTCGCGCTGCGTGAACTCGCCCCGGTCGTCTCGCCCCTTGAGGCGGCCTTCCTCGCCCTCACCGAGCAGCAGGAGGCCACCCCATGACCGCGACGACCGCGACTCTTGTCACCGGGCCGGACACGCCCCTCGCCACGCGCCCTGTCTCCGTCGCACGCTGCTATCGCTTCGAACTCGTCAAACTGGTCTCCCAGTGGCGCATCCGCCTGGTGGTCCTCGCCTGCTGGATCGCCCCGGCGCTCTTCGTCGCGGCGGTGAGCCGGCAGGGCTCCCTCCCCGTCGACACCCTCTTCGGCCGGTGGATGCACGCCACGGGCTGGGCCGGTCCGCTGGTCGTTCTCGGTTTCTCCGGCCAGTGGGCGCTTCCCCTGCTGACCTCGCTGGTGGCCGGCGACGTGTTCGCCGCCGAGGACCGCCTCGGCACCTGGCGCCACCTGCTCGTCGCGATCCGATCGCCGCGGCGGATCTTCGCGGCCAAGGCACTGGCGAGCCTCACGGTCATCGTGCTGCTCGTGGGAGGACTGGCCGGCTCCAGCGTCGTCGGTGGCGTGGCCGCTGTCGGCGACCAGCCGCTGGTGGGTCTGGACGGCGATCTGCTGTCAACGGGGGACGCGGCGGGCAAGGTTCTTCTCGCATGGGCCTGTGTACTCGCCCCGACCCTGGCCCTCGCGGGGATCGGACTGCTCGGTTCGGTCACGCTCGGACGCTCCCCGATGGGGCTTCTGCTGCCGGCGCTCGTGGCGCTGGCGATGCAGCTCGCCCAGATGCTGCCCCTCCCCGTCCCCGTACGCCTGGCGCTGCCCGGTTACGCCTTCATCGGCTGGAAGGGCCTGTTCACCACTCCCGAGCAGCTCGGCCCGCTGCTGATCGGCATCGTTGTCAGCCTGGTGTGGGCCGTCATCGCGACGGTCCTGGCCCATCTGCTCTTCCTCCGGCGCGACTTCACGAGCCTCGCGGACGGCGCGTCGCCCCGCCGCGCCCTCGCCGCCGGAGCCCTCCCGCTCGTCGGTCTGCTCGCCGTGTCGGTCGGGGTCGTCACGGCCGCCGTGCCGAGCACAGGCTCCGGGATCCAGCAGACCAAGGTGGAGAACTCACTCGCCGTCGCCTTCGCCCATCTCTACCGCCAACAGACCGACGAACTGCACCGACCCGACGTGACGGAAGCAGAGCTGAAGTCCTCGGCGGCCTGCACCAAGGGCGGCCTCTCGGACAACGCCGAAGGGGCGGGCAACGACTGGCGCTGTGTCGTCTCCTGGCATCTCCCCGACATCGAGGCCACCGGCACGGCCGTCTACCAACTCGACATCACTCCGGACGGGCGGTTCGTCGCCGATGGCGACGGGCCGAAGGAAGTGAACGGCTACTTCCTGGTGCGCACACCGATCGGTGACGCGCCCAATCCGCTGTGGCAGTTCGACGGCAATGTCGATCTGCTCGGCACCACGAAGGGATAATCCCATGCAGGTAACACGCCGCAGGCGTCACCAGGAGGAGCTGTCTTCCTCCGCGAACAGAGGCCTCGGACGCCGCGTCCCCCTCATGACAGCGGGCATCACCGTCCTCGCCGTTGCCGCGGCGGGCACCGCTTTCGCCCAGACAGACCAGTTCGGCAGGCAGCGGGTCGGCCAGACGACCGCCAAGGGCCAGGTCATCTCGAGTGATCAGTACCTGGCGCCGTACGGCAAGCGGGCGCTCGTGAGCGACGGCAAGATCATGTCGTCGTCCGTCAGCCCGGACGGGACCCACATGGCCGCCTCGGTCACCGACGGCGGCGCGGTGCTGAACATCATCGACCTGAAGACCTGGAAGGTCCAGCAGGTCATAGGCAGCGGCGCGACCGCCGATCTGAAGATCAGCGGCGGGGACGTGGGCCAGGAAGCCCCCGCCTACTCGCCCGACGGCAAGCACCTGTGGCTGGGCCGTACCGACGGCTACACCAAGTTCACCGTCAACGCGGACGGCAGCCTGTCCAGCCCGACCACCATCTCGATCCCGGCGGACGGGACCAAGCACGCGCTGGTGGCCGCGGCGGTGTTCTCCCCGGACGGCTCCACCGTGTACGCGGCCGTCAACGGACAGAACCGGGTCGTCGCCGTCAACGCGTCGACCGGAGCCGTTCAGCAGAGCTGGGAAACCGGCAACGCCCCGCGCGGCATGGTCCAGGTCGGTGGCAAGCTCTACGTCAGCAACGAGGGCGGCCGTGCGGCGAGGCCCGGCGAGACCACCATCAACTCGTACGGCACCCAGGTGCCGGCGAACCCGGTGACCGGCGCCACAACCACCGGCACCGTCAGCGTCATCGACCTGAACAAGCCGCAGGCCGCCCCCACGAGCGTCGACGTGGGCCTGCACCCCACCGCCGTCTACGCGACGAAGAAGGCGGTGTTCGTCACGAACACCGCCGACAACACCGTCTCCGTCATCAACCCCAAGAACAACAAGGTCGTCCAGACCATCTCCACCCAGCCATGGGCGGAGGCGACAGTGGGCTACGAGCCCAACGCGGTGACACTCACCGACGACGGCCACCTCCTCGTGACGCTGGGCCGCGCCAACGCGGTCGCCGTCTACAAGTTCACCAGCGCCCAGGAACCCGTCAGCTACGTGGGTCTGCTCCCCACGGACTACTTCCCGGCCGAGGTCACCACGGTCGGGAGTGAAGTGGTCGTCTCCAACACCCGTGGCATCGACGCCCGTCGGACCACCGACAGCGACAAGCACGGCACCCACGACACCACTTCCAGCCTGACGCACTTCACGCTGCCCGGCGACAAGGCCATCAAGGCCCAGACCGACAAGGTCTTCCAGCAGAACGGCTGGACCAAGAACGCGGCACAGGCGGCGAAAGGCAAGAGCAAAGCCAAGGCCGTACCGGTCCCGAAGAAGATCGGGGACCCCTCGACGATCAAGCACGTCTTCCTGATCGTCAAGGAGAACCGGACGTACGACCAGCTCTTCGGCGACCTGCCCCAGGGCAACGGCGACCCGGCTCTCGCGGACTTCGGCGAGAACGTGACTCCGAACCAGCACGCGCTGGCCTCGCAGTTCGGGCTGTACGACAACACGTACGACATCGGCACCAACTCCGCCGAGGGCCACAACTGGCTGATGCAGGCCGACAACCCCGAGTACACCGAGTCCTCGGCCGGCGAGTACCTGCGCTCCTACGACACCGAGGACGACGCGCTCGGCCACCAGAAGAGCGGATTCCTCTGGACCGGCGCCCAGGCGGCCGGCAAGTCCGTCCGTGACTTCGGGGAGTTCCAGCAGTTCCTCACCAAGCCGTCCGGCGCCAGCTGGCAGAACCTGTACTGCGACAGCAAGAACATGCAGGCCACCGGGGACGCAACGGCCTACCCGCTGACCTCGTCCTCACCGATCCCCTCACTGAACGACGTGTCGGTGCCGGGCTTCCCGAAGTTCGACACCAGCGTCCCCGACCAGTACCGGGAACAGATCTGGAAGCAGGACTTCGAGAAGAACGGGCCTGCGAACCTGAACATGTTCTGGCTCTCCAGCGACCACACCGGAGGCCCCGCGAGCCCGGCCGCCCAGGTCGCCGACAACGACCTCGCGGTCGGCAAGATGGTCGACGAGATCTCCCACAGCACGTACTGGAAGGACTCCGCGATCTTCGTGGTCGAGGACGACTCCCAGGCCGGCCTCGACCACGTCGACGGCCACCGCGCCCCCGTCCAGATCATCAGCCCCTACGCCCAGCACGGCGGAGTCGACAGCCGCTACTACTCCCAGATCACGATGATCCGCACCATCGAGCAGATCCTCGGGATCCAGCCGATGAACCAGAAGGACACCGCGGCCACTCCGATGACCGGGGCCTTCACCAAGAAGCCCGACCTCACGCGGTTCAACGCCGTCACCAACCGGACGTCGCTGACCGACGGCCTGGCGACCGCGCCTTCCTGCGGCCTCGACACCCCCGCTCCGCAGGACCCGGAGGCGGAGGCCGTACCGGCCTCGAAGGTACCGGCGAGCATGAAGTCGACGGCGTCGACGTGGGACGAGTGGAAGTCGCACCAGCGCACGACCGGTACCCACGCGACGGCCGACTTCGCGAACCCGGAGCAGATGAACCACTTCACCTACTACCAGCGGTACAACTGGTCCAAGCCGTACCCGGGTGAGAAGAAGATCTTCACACCCAACGACGTTCCGGGGGCCTTCATCCCCTCGACGGACACCGACGGCTGACGCCCCACGGGCGACACCGCTCAGGGTCCCGGGCCGGCCGCCGCGCCGGCCCGGGACCGGTCCGGCGCGGCGCCACCGGCAACGCGGATGATGCCGGCGTGGGTGCGCGCGTGGATCATCTCGCCTCAAGGCCCGGGGGATTCCCGTGGCGAATTCCAGATAGGCCGCGCACGCCGCCAGCAGCCTGTCCCGCGCCGAAGCGGGCTCGCCGGTTAACGGCGGCGCATCCTCAGGCCGTTTTCCCGCGGCACGGCGCCGAACGTCCGCCGGACCTCGCCCGGCGCCGGTGACGCCCTGTTCGCACCGGACCGCCCAACCCCGCGCCGGACGCCGTCAGTTGTCCGTGCCGGCCAGCGCGCGGAGGTGCGCGCCGAATCCGTGCGGGGCGCGGGCGTCGGGCCGTCCCGAGGTGAGCACGGGGCACAGGTCGGTGCGGAGAATGCGACGGCCGTCGCGTTCGAGCGCGGCGACCAGGGCGCGGTCCTCGCTGAACGGGAGCGGCGGGAAGCCGCCGGCCCGCCGGTAGGCGGCCACGGCGATCCCCAAGTTGGCGCCGTGGACGTGCGGGTGGGACCAGAGGGCGGGTACGGCCGGACGGCCGTCGAAATAACGGGCGTCGTGGCGTGCGACGGTCGCCGGGCTCAACTCCGCGTGCGGGGCCAGCCGTACGGTACCCGCGAGGCATTCCCATCCGGCGCGCGCGTGGCGCATGTGGTGGGCGAGCCAGTGCGGTGGTACGAGTGTGTCCGCGTCGGTGGTGACGATCCAGACGCCGTCGCCGTGGGCCCGGAGCCGGTCGAGGGCCTCGGTGACCCCGGCCGCCCGGGCGGCTCCCACGTTCCGGCGGGACACGTCGACGACCAGCGCACCGGCGCGCCGGGCCACGGCGGCGGTGCCGTCCGTGCAGTCGTCCGCCACGACGACGGTCAGCACCGTGACTCCCGCCAGTTCGTGGTGGAGGGCCGCCGTACGCACGCTCCTCAGCGTGGCGGGCAGGTGGCCGGCCTCGTTGTGGGCCGGGACGACGACGGCGCAGGCGGACGGGCCGCCGCGGCCACGGTCACCGCTCACACCAGCCCCTCCTCCGCGGCCGGGGAGAGCACCGGGCGCCCGTCGGGATGCCTCCGGGCGAAGGTGTGCAGGACGAAGTCCGGGTCCCGGTGGTCGGTGAGCGGCTGGAGCTCCGGTACGGAGGTGAGGAGCGGCGCGAGTTCCGTACCGGTACGGAGGTGTTCGGCGACGGGATGGTTCCAGTGCGCGGTAACGAGCGTGCCGCCCGGTTCCAGGCTCTCCACCGTGCGATCGAGGATCTCGCGCAGTGCGATGTCGTCGAAGTAGTAGAGCAGTTCGGACAGGACGATCAGGTCGAAGCGGCCCTCCGGCCACTGCGCAGGCACGGTGAGCCGCTGGACGTCCACCTGGGGAAGGCCACGTGTCCGGTCGGCGGCGGCCCGTACGGCGGCCGGTACCCGGTCGGTGGCCAGCAACCGGTCGCAGCGGGGGGCCAGCAGGCTGGTGAGCACGCCGACGGAGCAGCCGGGTTCGAAGGCGGAGCGGTAGCGGCGCCGGGGCAGCGAGGCCACGGTCAGCCCGTACTTCCGCCGCTCGTACCAACGGCCGGCCAGATCCCACGGGTCGGACGCGCCCCGGTACATGCCGTCGAAGTAGTCGGCCGGTGTGGAGGCGCCGGACGGCCCGGTCATCGGAGGACCACCTCGAACGGCCTGGTGTGGTGGGCGAGTTCGTCCGGAGGGAGGATGGCCGCGTTCTCCTCCCCCTCCGCGAGCGGCGCCGTCTGGCTGGTGAAACACCGCACCGCGCGGTGCTTCCTCGCCAGGGTCCCGGCGGGCATCGGCAGGCGGGCGGCGGCGGCCCAGGGGACGCGCGGGTCCCCCGGCCGTGCCCAGTGCCACATCCAGACGGGGTAGAACCACAGCGGCGGGCCGCCCGCCGCGCAGGCCACCGCGGCGGCGCGGCCGGCGGCTTCGTGGTCGCTGTGCAGGTCACCCGTCCACGGAGCCACGCAGAGGGCGGCGCCCACGTCCCGTACCAGGCCGGCGATCGCGTCGGCCACCCGCGTCTCGTGCCGGTGCACCTGGGTGTCGGGCACCCGCAGCCGGGTGGGCCGGAGGCCCGGGAGCCCCAATTCCGCGAGGGCGGCGAGGAGTTCGGCCTCCCTCACCCGGGCCATGCGGGCCTGGTCGATCCGCGCGCTCCTGGGGTGGGAGCCCTCACCGTCGGTGACCGACACCAGGTGCACCTCGGTGCCGGCCGCCGCCAGCTCCGCCATGGCCCCGCCGAACCCCAGCACCTCGTCGTCGGGATGTGCGGCCACGACCACCACGGGACCGGTGGGAAGTGGTACGGCGGGGAGGGCGGCCAGAGGCAGCCAGGCGGCCCACTCCGGTTCCGGGGTGCCCGGTGCGTCGATGGCGTCGGCGGCGGCCTGGCGGCCGGTCGCGACGGGGTGGTTCCCGGCGCTCACCGGACGTCCGCGTTCCTGTGGTCGCCCACGCCGCCGATGTCGCCCACACCGCCGGATTCACCAGACTCGCCGGATTCACCGGATTCACCGACGTCGCTGAGCAGGTGGCCCAGCTCGGCGAGGTTGCGCTCGGCGTGATGCTGGCGGAGGTAGACGGTCAGGTCGGCGACCGCGCGGGCGTGCCCGGCGTCGTGGCACAGCGGTCCGGCTCCGGTGGCGCGTCCCACGTGGGTCAGGACCTCGGAGCAGACCTTCTCCACCAGGGCTCGCACCCGCAGGCTGCGCACCCGGCCGCCGCCCAGGGCGTCGTCGGGGTCGGCGTCGATGTCGTCGGCGGCGCGTTCGAGGACCGTCTCGGCGGCGCTGAGCAGGACGTCCACCGCCCCCAGGTGGGCGGCGGTGTGCGCGTCGGGGGCGCGGCGGCGGGTCGCGGCGGACAACGTGTCGGCCACCCCGCGCGCCCCGCCGAGCCAGCACGCGGCCACCCCGATCCCGCCGTGCTGGAAACCGGGGCGGTCGAGATAGCCGCCGACCGTCCCCACCGGCACGGCCGGGACGTCGGAGAAGGCGACGTCGGGTGAATCGCTGCCCGCCATGCCGACCGCCTGCCAGGTGCCGGGCAGCGGCGAGACGCCGGCCGCGTCCAGCCGTACGGCGAACAGCCGGCGGCCCTGGGCGGTGTCCGCGCTGATCAGCGCATGGGTGCAGACGTGGGCGCCGGAGCAGTACGGCTTGACGCCGTTCAGCCGCCAGCCGGTGGCTTCGTGCGCCTCCCCGGACGCGGCGCGGGCGGT
Organism: Streptomyces sp. NPDC087420; assembly: GCF_044744165.1. Classification (NCBI taxonomy): domain Bacteria; kingdom Bacillati; phylum Actinomycetota; class Actinomycetes; order Kitasatosporales; family Streptomycetaceae; genus Streptomyces; species Streptomyces sp. NPDC087420. Next base: position 32,078 of record NZ_JBIUXU010000001.1, on the reverse strand, counting down.
GCCGGGCCCGCTCTCCCCCGCCGCGGAGCCGCGGCCGGGGCCGTCACCGGAGCCCGGGGTTTCCCGGGCGGTGAGGCCCGGGCCCGGCGGCTGGGCGGCCCACACCGCCCAGCGCTCGCCGTCCTGCGGCAGCGGGCCGCCCAGCTCGTGGAGGATCGCGACGGCGTCGGTGTGCCCCTCGGCCAACCGGGCCAGTGACAGGTCCTCGCGCGCCAGGTCGGAGAGGGCGCGGAAGCGTTCCCGTGTGCGTCCCTCTCCCGGCAGGGGCAGCCGGAGCGCGCCCGCGTCGGTCAGCGCGGTGAAGCGAGCGGCGACGGAACGGCGGACGGCGGCGGGATCGAAGGAGCCCACCTCACCACGGAGGCCGGGGTCGTCGCGGAGGCCGGAGTGGTCGCGGCGACCGGCCGTCGGTGGGGACCCGGCGGGAGAGCTCGCGTCAGCGGACACTTTTCCTCCTGTACGGACAGAGCGGGGCCCTCGCCTTGCCGACGGGGGCCGCTGCCGCCTGCCCTCCTCCGACCGGCGCAAACAGGTCGGCGCCGGAAGGTCCGCCCTTGTCACGGGTACGGGCGGCCACCGGGCCGCCTCAGCCGGAGGCGCCGCCCAGCAGGCGGGCGAGGGCACGGAACGGCAGGGTGACGACGGTGGCGATGGCGCCACCGATGGCACGGAGCACATCTGCGATTGCGGTGAGCATGGGGACCTCCAGGATGGACCTCCTCCACACTACGCATTTCACCCAAAAGGTGCGCTGCGCGCCCATGGGCCGGAGCCGATCAGGTGAACGGCGCCGCGCCCGCCCCCGGCAGACCCGGGAGCAGGCGCCACCCCGGCAGGACCCGGGAGCAGGCGCCGCCTCCCCCGCCGCTCATTCCTCGACGAGCAGCCCGGCGCGGAGTCGGGTCAGCGTGCGCGACAGGAGCCGCGAGACGTGCATCTGGGAGATGCCCAGCCGCTCGCCGATCTCGGCCTGGGTCAGTTCCTGGCCGAAGCGCAGCTCCAGGATGAGGCGCTCCCGGTCGTCGAGGGTGGCGAGGAGCGGGGCGAGGCTGTGGAAGTCCTCGACCAGTTCCATGGCGGGATCGACAGCGCCCATGAAGTCGGCGAGCGACGTGGTCTTCGTACCGCCGCGGCTGTCCGCACCGGAGTCGGCGGGCAGGTCGAGCGAGTCGCTGTTGTAGCCGTTCGAGGCGACCAGGCCCTCGATGACCTCCTCCTCGGTCAGCTCCAGGTGCTCCGCGAGTTCGCGCGCGGTGGGATCGCGGTCCAGGACGACCGCCAAGTGGTCCTTGGCCTTGGCCAGTTCGACCCGCAGCTCCTGCAACCTGCGCGGCACGTGCACCGCCCAGGTGGTATCACGGAAGAACCGCTTGATCTCGCCCACGATGTACGGGACCGCGAAAGTGGTGAACTCGACCTCGCGGGAGAGCTCGAACCGGTCGATCGCCTTGATCAGCCCGATCGTCCCCACCTGAATGATGTCCTCCATCTGGTCCGCCCGGTTGCGGAAGCGGCGTGCGGCGAAGGCGACCAGGGACAGGTTCATCTCGATCAGCGTGTTGCGGGCGTACTGGTGGGCGTGCGTGCCCTCCTCCAGCTCCCGCAACCGGTCGAAGAACAGCTTCGACAGGTCCCGGGCGTCCTTCGGCGCGATCTTCTCGGCGTCCTCGATCCAGGGCAGCCCGCCGGTCCGGGCGTCACCGTCGGATGTTCCTGCCGCTTCCCGGAGCGACGTCGCGGACGGGCGGTGCATGGACATGTTTTCCCTCCCGGGAAGATGAGCCGAGGCAAAAGACGCGGGATGGCCGAGGCGGCTGCTGCCCTCTCCTCCCGGCCTTACACCTGAAGATCGGCTGAAGACACCTCACGGCGCGTGAGGACGTGCGGGGGAACGAGGGTGGACCGCCCGGGCCGTTCACGGGCCCGTGCGTCCCGGGACCCCGGCCGGCCGGACGGCGCGCCGGGACGGAGGGCTTCTCAGGCGGCCTGGACCAGTTCCGCCCGGCCGAACAACAGCGCGTATCCGGGCGGGAGTTGGGCGATGACGCGCGTGAGGAGATCCGGGCCGGCGAGGACGGCGAGCGCGGAGAAGACCGAGCCGGTGTCCCAGCGCGCGACAGCGGGGGAGGTGCCGGTCCTGGCCGCGAGGTCCTTGACGAACCCCCACCCGGTGAGCGGTTCGGCGGCGGGCGCCTGCCCGCTGACGGCCAGGGCCGCCTCGAGGGGAAGGGCGGCGGAGAGGTCGGCGCGCTCCTGGCCGGTCAGTTGCCGGCCCAGGCCCGCGAGGACGGCGCGCGCGGCCCCGTCGGCGCGCTCCCGGGTCGGATAGGCCCCTTCGTACCGGATCCTCTCCAGCATCTGTTCGTACGTCATCACCGGGGTGCGCCGGCTCGGCTCGGGGCGGTACATGACTCGGTTCGCCTTTCTCGTGTCAGGGCGGTCCCGGTGCCGGGCGGGCGACGGAACCGCACGGGGAGGATCGCGGAGGGCCGGTCGGGGACGGGCACCACCGCGGGTGACGGCCGACGGGGGAAGGGCGGCCGTGATCGCGCCGGGCGGGGAGTCGCACCGGCCGGGGAGTCGCGGCGGGCCGGGGGGGAGCGGGAGGCGGGGTACGGAACTCCGCCTCCCGCCCCGGGGCCCGGCTCAGCCGGAGATCTCCCGGGCGCCGGCCGGCCTGTTGACGCTGATCCTGCGGGGCTTGGCACGCTCGGCGATCGGGATGCGCAGCGTCAGCACGCCCGCGTCGTAGTCGGCCTCGATGCGTTCGGTGTCCAGCGTGTCGGCCAGGACGATCTGCCGGGAGAACACCCCCAGCGGGCGCTCGGCCAGCTCCATCTGGACCGCGTCCGCCCGGGGCACCGGGCGCCGCTCCGCCCTGACGGTGAGCATGTTCCGCTCGACATCGACGTCGATCGCGTCCGGCGCCACACCGGGAAGATCGAACGCCACCACGTACTCGTCACCGTCGCGATAGGCGTCCATCGGCATCGCGGCCGGCCGCGACCAGGTGCCGGGGGCCGCCAACTGCTGGGTGAGCCGGTCGAGTTCGCGGAAGGGGTCAGTGCGCATCAGCATCGCGAAACACCTCCAAGGTCCGGGCTGTACTGCCCATGCGCTTCGTCTGGGATCCGTTGTAGCATGTCATCCATTAGATGACAAGCAGGATGTCGTCCAGTGGATGACGCGACCGGAGGAGACCCGTATGACAACGGCCGACCAGCCCGATCCCGGCCCGGCGCAGGTGCCGGGTCCGGCGTCCTTCCTCGCCACCGCGGCGGCCCTGGAAGCGATCGACCAGGCCCTGCGGACGGCCCGGAGCCACGCGCCCGACACACCCGAGGACGGCGGGCCGGACCCTCGGCATGTCCTGGACGCGCTGCTGCTGTTGCGCCGGGTACGGGATCAGCTCGCGGCGTGGGAGTCGGGCCTGGTCGAGACGGCGCGCGGCGCGGGCGCGAGTTGGGCGGACCTCGCCCATCCGCTCGGCGTCGCCAGCCGCCAGGCCGCCGAACGCCGCTACCTGCGGCAACGCCCCGGAGCCGCCGGAAGCACCGGCGAGCAACGGGTGCAGGCGACCCGCGACCGCCGGGCCGCGGACCGCGGTGTCACCGCCTGGGCCCGGGACAACGGCGCCGACCTGCGCGGCCTGGCCGGCCGGATCACCGCACTCACGGACCTGCCGGCCTCCTCACGGGGCCTGATCCACGACCTGCACCAGGCCCTGGCGGACAACGACCCCACGAAGCTCCTGGCCCCCCTCGCCGCCACGGGCCCGTCCCTCCGCCCCGGCCACCCCGAACTCGCGGCCCGCGTCGACGCCCTCACCGACCACACCGACCAGCTCCACCGAGGCGCCACCGACCCCGCATAGCGGGGCCCCGCCGCACCGGCCCTCTCCCATCCGCCCCCGTCCAGCCGTGACGCTGAGACCGGTGATCAGGGAGGTGACCAGCACGGGGCCCCTCGCGACGGCCCCCCGCCCTCACACGGGTCGCCGCGTACGGGCGGTGCTCCCGTCAGGTGAGCCAGGAGTTCGAGGCGCAAGCAGAGGCGGCGACCCAAACATGGGATCCAATATTGTCGTCCACCGGCCCGAACTCGGTGCCATTGCGCCTCTGGAAGACGTTGTCCGTCAGGTTGTCGGCGTACTTCTCGCCCGGAGCGAGGCAGGTGTACCCGAGTACGTCACTCTGCCCGTAATTCCAGTAGAAGGCGACGACGTCCTTGCCGCCAATGGTTCCGCTGTTCATCACGGACGAGGCCTGACCCCAATCAGAGCCGGTGAACGCGCCGATCCCATCACTCCAGTCGTAGTCTCCGCCCTGTGTCGCTCCGAGCAGCGTTCCCGAGCAGTCGGGGTCCGCCCAGGCCCGGACGTACCCGTCCCGTCCGGGCCACTTCGAGCTGCATCCGGGGCCCTGCGTCGTGGCCTCCGCAGAAGTGACCGGCACCGCGAGGCCGAAGGCGAGCAAGCCCAAAACCGCGGCGACCGAACTCGATGCACGCATGAATCCCCCTATCATCAGCCTCGTACGAGGCTTGCTGGTCCCTCGATAGGACCAGCGTGAAATCTGTGGAGTCAGACCCGAGGGCCGACGATGTCCGCAGCTCGGACGAATGCCTGGCGCTGGATCCGGTGGCTCGCGTCAAGGGCGTCGCCATACCGGCCGCGCAAGGCGTTGACGTAGTACGCCTCTCGCTTCTTGCCGATGGCCGTCAGTGATGCGGCACGCGCACAGGTCGCATCGGCGACGGCGAGCCGCCGCTCGGCCGCGAAACTCCGACCCGACGCGTCACGCAAAGCCCGTTCCCTGGCCGCTTGGCGCGCGGCTCCCGGATCCTTGTAGGGATGGCCCGCGTGTTCCATGCACGTTGACCAGACCGTCAGCGCTGCGACGAACTGCTTGTCCTTCATCACCCGGGGCACGTAGAGGGGCTGGAGATTTGAGGCGATCTTGTCGGCCCGGAACCACGCTTCCGGATCTCCGTAGAGTTTTCGCTCGGCCTCGGCCACACATCCGCCCATTTGTCTGCGGACGGTGGCACCACCCGGGGTCTGGGCCGTGATCTCCGGCGCGCGCGACCCACCGTCCAGCGCTTCGTCGTAGGCTTTCCGCCGTCCCTCGGAAAGAGCCTTGCGGTAGACGAGGTTGGGATTGGCCAGCCGTACCCGGTCCTCCTCGGCGGAAATACGGCTGCCGTACCCGTGCTTGCGAGCCCAGCCGACATCGTCCGCCACGTAACCAAGCGTGCGGCTCTTCTCCAGGCTCGGCCGCGCCGCCTCCCAGTACGTGAATCCCCGCCGATTCAGACACTGCTTGATCAACCGCTGCACGGCATCCCCGATCCGCAGCTGCTCAACATCCGTGAGCGGGCGCAGGTCGGGGACCCTCGTGACTTCCCTCGTCGTCGGTGCGCCGCCGCAACCGCTCGCCATGACGGCGGCGACAACGGCGAGCGTCGCCATCGCCAGGTTCCTTGTATTCAATGCCGGAAATCCGCTCAACCGTCCCTCTCTCTGGACCTTTGTGCACGGCCTTGTCTCACGATTGGCCGGCGTCACACCATGGGCCCGGGAGACGGACCAAGGGCCGCATGGGTGTTCCCCCGGATGCGGTCAGCGCCCCTTGGTCCCTTTCGATCAGCTGCGCATGACCCTAGGTCCAGGCTCAAGAAAACAGGAGTATCAAAATGCACACAGCAGGACCTCGGCGGTGTCACATTGCACCGCGATAGGCGCCGGCGCTGACCATGTTGAGCTCCATGGCCTTGTCGGCCGGCCGCCCATCCTCTTCAACTCGTCGTCCGGCCCTTGGCGGGCACAAGGCACCTCTGCCGATACCGCCGCACCGCCTCCGCGATGCCCGGGTTCACGCGAGTGGCGGCGCCGGCGCGCGTTGCGTCGCGCATCCGGCCGGCGGGCGGTTCCCCCGTCACATGTGGCCGAACGACTTGTAGGAGTGGGCGGCCGCCGCTGACCGGTCGGGGGGGCCTGCTACAGGTCCTCGAAGCGGACCGAGCGCACAAGGAGGCGGTCGCCGGCCGGGAGGCCGTGGGGCCTCAGCCGCCACTCGCGGCCCTCGCAGTCGATGCCGTCGTAGACGGTTGCCCCGGCGTCCGTCTGGTTGTGCGGGGCGTAGCCCGGAGGGAGGTCGTCCGAGTCGACACCGTAGAGGTTGATGCAGCGGCCGCTGCGCGGGTCGGGCAGGGTGACGCTCAGCTCCTGGCCGGAGTCGTCGCGGAACTTGTAATGGAATTGCCCGGTGGCTGCCAGCGCCGAGGTGGACATCGACAGGGTCAGCGCGAGGGTGGCGAGGGTGACGGCAAGGCCGTTGCGGAGCTTCATGGGCGGGAGGATCCCTTCCGAAGGCGATCTTGGGCACTTTCGTGCCGACCCTAGAAGGACCCCACCCCGAGGAATCGATTCACCGCAGACCCCTCCATGGTGTGTCTGGGCATCACCACCCGTTCGCGCAGAGACACAGGTGATCGGGCCGAACAGGACGAAAGCGCCGACGGCCGATCTGTGAGATATGGACGACGCGGACGACCGTCATCATCAGTACGACGGCGCTGATGGAGGAGCGGACCACGACTCCGCCGATGGTCGCCTCGCGGCGGTCGGCGTCGGCTTTGACCGGCGTGCGGCCGTGCCCGTACGGCTCGGCGGGGGGGCCGGCGGCGGGCACGTGCTCGATCGCACGGCCGAACTCCGCGGCCCGGCCGGCGTCCCATATGGTCACGCTCGCCCCGGCGGAGGTGCTGGCCTGTACGACGGCCCACGTCCTGCTGTCCCCCGAGCTGACAGAACGAACCTGGGCGCGACACCGTACGCCCAAGGACGGGCGGGTTCTGAAGTGCCATGCTCTCGCTACTTCTGCTCCGGCAAACCCTTTGTCCCCACACCAGAAAATCGAATCCATATCAAGACCCATATCACTACTGCGAGGATTACCAAAATCCATCCCGCGGTAATTCCTTGAGCGAGCAGAACGACCGCCAAGATCAGAACGGGAATTGCCGCAAAGGCAGTAAGTTTCGCATTTCTTTTTACTTTGTCGGCGCCGGTGAAAGAATTCGAGTCGACCATGAGAACTCCTTTGAGGAAGGTAGGGGGCGGTCGCATGGCCCGCCCCCCGTTTGCGGGCCGGCCGTCGCACTGTCCGCACCATGCGGGTAGTGGGGTTCGGGGGCTGTCTGGTTCTGGCGCAGGGTCAGGATGAGGCGCTCGCGTGTGTGCGGACTCGGTGAAGCCGCAAGCCAGTTGGGCGTGACTGTCGGCGGGGCGGCAGCGCCCCTCGGCTGTGAGGAGGTGTGCCTGCTGGAGCAGTTCTTCCGCGCTGACCAGATGTTGGTACGGCGGCGAGGGCACGGTGGGCCCTTTCACGAGGGTGGGCGGGGACGAGAGCCGGGCCGTCGGGGGCGGTCACGGAGCTGTGGTGGCGGAGGGGCCGCGGTGCGGCCGGCGCGGCGGCCGTCCACAACGCGGAACGAGCAGCGGCGGCCCGGTCGAGAGGGGCGCCAAGGTGTCGCGGCCGGCTGCTGGCACCACATACCCTCCCGGGCCGCATCCGATTCCAGCACGGACATGATCCGCTGGCAGTCGGCAGGAAGGACCGACACTCACATATGGATCTGGACCGTTCGCCGCCAGACCACTCTCATGCCCGCCTCCAAAACCCCCTCCGCACGCCCCTCTCCCTCGCCGTCCAACCCGCCCCCGGACGCCACCGCCAGGCCGGCTGGTCCCCAACTGGTCCCCCAGAACGACGGAAAGGCGGTACCGGATTTCTCCGATACCGCCTACGACCTGCGAAAACGCTGGTCGGGACGACAGGATTTGAACCTGCGACCCCTTGACCCCCAGTCAAGTGCGCTACCAAGCTGCGCCACGTCCCGAACTGCGCTGACCTGGGGTTTCCCCTGGCCGAACGCACATGAGAACAATACCGCACTTGAAGCGGTGGTCACGAACCGCTTTCCCGGCGGGGCGGGCTTGACCTCAAGCTTGGTTGATGTCGCAGCGTGGACGCATGACGAAGACATCGACCAAGACATCGACCAAGACGTCTGAGACCGACCCGGCCTCCGTGGCCTCCGCGAGCGACCCCGCGCCCGTCCTCCGGTACCAGGATCTGAACCGACTGCTGGCGCTCATGACCGGCGACGAGAAGCACGGGCCCGCCGCGACCTCCACCCTCGACGCGCTCTGGGTGCTCTACGACCGGGTGCTGCGGGTGACCCCCGGGACCGTCGGCGCGCGTGACCGCGACCGCTTCCTGCTCTCGAAGGGGCACGGGCCGATGGCGTACTACGCCGTGCTCGCCGCCAAGGGGTTCCTGGCCGAGGGACTGCTCCCCGGGTTCGGTTCGTACGACTCGCCCCTCGGCCACCACCCCGACGGGACGCTGCTGCCGGGGGTCGAGATCGGCAGCGGCTCGCTCGGGCACGGGCTGCCGCTCGCCGTGGGGACCGCGCTCGGGCTGCGGGCGCAGGGCCTCACCGACGCCCGGGTGTGGGTGCTGATCGGTGACGCCGAGCTGGACGAGGGCAGCAACCACGAGGCCGTCGCCTTCGCGGGGCCCGGCGGGCTCGGGCAGCTCCACACCATGGTCATCGACAACGGCTCCGCGAGCCACGGCCGGCCCGGCGGGATCGCCGCGCGGTTCGAGGCCGCCGGCTGGTCGGTCCTGACCGTCGACGGCCGGGACCACGAGGCGCTGTACGAGGCCTTCACCGCACCGCACGAGGGGGTCCCCCTGGCGGTCGTGGCCCAGGTCGAGCCCCAGTCATGACCGTCGACGGGTCCACTCGTACCGAGATCACGGGCACCCCGGTCACCCCGGTCACCCCGGTCACCTCAGTCAGTATCGATCCGCTGCGACCTTCCGGAGTTGTTTCCATGGACACCATGCGGGAACGGTTCATCGCCACCACCTCCCGGCTGCTCGACGAGGACCCGCGACTCGCCGTCGTGCTCGCCGAGATCAGCAGGGACGGCTTCACCCAGGCCGCGCGCCGCCATCCCGACCGGGTGATCAACGTCGGCATCCGTGAGCAGCTGCTGATCGGCGTGGGCGGCGGGCTCGCCCTCACCGGGCTGCGGCCCGTCGTGCACACCTTCGCGAGCTTTCTGGTCGAGCGGCCCTTCGAGCAGGTGAAGCTGGACTTCGGGCACCAGGGCGTGGGCGGTGTGCTGGTGAGCGCGGGCGGGTCGTACGACTGGCCGGCCGGTGGCCTCACCCACATGTCGCCGGGCGACGTGGCACTCATGGACACCCTCGACGGCTGGCACATCCACGTCCCCGGCCATCCCGACGAGGCCGAGGCCCTGATCCGGCGCGCCGCCGCCGGGGACGGCCGCGACTACGTGCGGTTGTCCGAGCAGAGCAACGCCCGTCCGACGCCGCTCACCGGGCCGGGATTCCGGACCGTGCGTGAGGGGCGCGGCGGGGTGGTGATCGCCGTCGGGCCGATGCTGGACAACGTACTGGCGGCGACGGAGGGGCTGGACACGACCGTGCTGTACGCGACCACCGTGCGGCCCTTCGACGGCGCGGCGGTGCGCCGGGCGGTGGCGGCCGTGGACGCGGCGGACGTGGTGATCGTGGAGCCGTACCTGGCCGGGACGTCCACGGCCGCCGCCAACGACGCCTTGGCCGACACCGCGCACCGCGTGCTGGGGCTGGGTGTGGCACGGCGTGAGCTGCGGCGGTACGGGCAGCTCCACGAGCATCTGGCCGCCCAGGGCCTCGACCCGGCGTCACTGCGCGAGCGGATCTCCGCGTTCCTGCGGCCCTGAGGAGGTGAGGAGGTGAGGAGGTGAGGAGGTGAGCAGGTGAGCAGGTGAGGAGCTGAGCAGGTGAGGAGGTGGGCGGCATGTGGCGTGTCGCGGGGAACGTCGGGGAGCGTCATCGGGCCCGGCGGGGGAACCTGTACGGGAGCCGTGCCGCCGTCACCGACGGGAGCACGAGTACGGGCACAGGTAGGGAGTCAGCCATGAACGCCAGCGGTGACCTGCTCATCGACGCCTTCGGCCGTATCCGCGAGGTGGTGCACAACGTCGTCGCGGACCTCACGGCGGAGGAGCTGGCCACCCGGCTGGACGACGGGGCGAACTCGATCGCCTGGCTCGTCTGGCACCTCACCCGGATCCAGGACGACCACGTCTCGGACGCCGCCGGGACCGACCAGGTGTGGACGTCGGGGGGCTGGTCCGGGCGGTTCGAGCTGCCGTTCTCCCACGGGTCGACCGGTTACGGCCACTCCCCCAAAGAGGTCGCCAAGGTCGCCGGCGTCACGGCGGAGCTGCTCACCGGCTATCACGACGACGTCCACGACCGGACGGTCGAGTACTTGGGCACCCTCAAGGTCTCCGACCTCGACCGGGTCGTGGACGACGCGTGGATCCCGCACGTCACCCTGGGGGTCCGGCTGGTCAGCGTCATCTCCGACGACCTCCAGCACGCCGGGCAGGCAGCCTTCATCCGGGGTGCGCTGGAGCGACGACGGTAGGAGCCGTACGGGAGGCGGGGACCGAGGGAGCCGTACGGGAGACGGGGCCGGCGGGAGCCGTACGGGAGGCCGGGACGGTAGCGGCAGGGGAGCCCGCGGGAGCGCCCTCGCACACCCCGCCCGTCGGCGTGTCCGGCAGGTACGAGAGCAGCTCGCGCGCCGCCGGGCCCGTCCGCCGGTCCTCCGGGAGCGCCGCCGAGACCTCCCAGAAGTGACCCTCCGCGCCGGTCAGGGGGACGGTCCGCAGCACGGCCGCCTCCTTCTTGCGGGCGATCGGGCGGGGAACCACCGCGATGCCGAGTCCGTGACCGACCAGCTCGATCAGGCTGTGCACGTCGTTGACCTCCAGGGCGACCCGCCGTGCCGTACGGGCGGCGGCGAAGGCGCGGTCGTTGAGGCCCCGGGCCCCCCAGTCCTCGTGGAAGTCGACAAAGACCTCGCCGCCGAGGTCCGCCCACCCGACCCCGGACGACCCCGCCAGCGGATGGTCGGGGTGGCAGAGCAGCACCATCGGTTCACGGGCCAGCGGTACGAGCCTCACCCCGTCGGGCGCGGGTCCCGACAGGGCGGTGAACGCCAGGTCGAGCCGTCCCTCCGCCACGTCCTCGACGAGCGCGGCCGAGCCCGCCTGCCGGAGCCGTACCTCCACGTCGGGGTGCTCGGCCCGGAACCGGGCGAGCAGTCCTGGCACGTGCACCCCGGTGATGCACTGCTCGGTGCCGACGACCAGCGTGCCCCGCAGGAGGCCCTGGACCGCCGCGACCGCCTCCTTGCCCGCGCGTACGCTGGCGAGCGCGCGGTGCGCCTCCACCAGCAGGGCGCGCCCCTCGCCGGTGAGCTCGACGTGGCGGGTGCTGCGTACGAACAGCGGCGCCCCCAGCTCGCGCTCCAGAGCCCTGACGGAGGCGGAGAGTCCCGACTGGGAGACCATGAGCCGGTGGGCCGCTCGCGTGAAGTGACGTTCCTCCGCGACGGCGACGAAGTATTCGAGATGCCTGAGTTCCACGATTGAGAAGCGTAGTCGCTGAATGTGTTCGCTTTCTTCTGTTGGACGCGCCGGTGGAACGGTTGCCAAGGTGTGTACGTCCCGTCGGAACCGGCGGGACCCGCAGCAGAAGGGCTCCCCCACCATGAAGACTCGTCGCATCGGGACCGTCGGCGTCAGCGCGATCGGTCTGGGCGGTATGCCCATGTCCATCGAGGGCCGGCCGGACGAGACCCGTTCGGTCGCCACGGTCCACGCGGCGCTGGACGCCGGTGTGACGCTGATCGACACCGCGGACGCCTACCACCTGTACGCCGACGAGGTCGGGCACAACGAGTCGCTGATCGCCAAGGCGCTCGCGTCCCACGACCGGGGCGGCGAGGTGCTCGTCGCCACCAAGGGCGGCCATCTGCGTCCGGGGGACGGTTCGTGGACGCTGGACGGCTCGCCCGAACACCTCAAGGCGGCGTGCGACGCGTCGCTGCGCCGGCTGGGGGTGGAGGCGATCGGGCTGTACCAGTTCCACCGCCCCGACCCGAAGGTGCCGTACGCGGAGTCGGTCGGCGCGATCCGCGATCTCCTCGACGCGGGCAAGATCCAGCAGGCCGGCATCTCCAACGCGGACCCGGAGATGATCCGGCAGGCGAACGACATCCTCGGCGGCCGGCTGGTCTCCGTACAGAACCAGTTCTCGCCCGCCTTCCGCTCCAGCGAGCGGGAGTTGGAGCTGTGCGCGGAGCTGGGCATCGCGTTCCTGCCGTGGAGCCCGTTCGGCGGCATCGCGCGGGCCGGTGAACTGGGGTCAAAGTTCGCCCCGTTCGCCAGCGTGGCCGAAACGCACGGGGTGAGCGCGCACCAGGTCTGCCTGGCCTGGCTCCTGGCCAAGTCCCCCACGGTGATCCCGATCCCGGGCTCCAGCCGTCCGGCGACGGTCCGCGACTCGGTCGAGGCGGCCGAACTGACCCTGACGGCAAAGGAGTTGGCGGAACTCGACGCCGCGTAGCGGCCGTGCGGCGCGGTGGGGTGGACGCGGCGAGGGCGGCGACCCGGTACGGGCGACGTGACTCCAGGGCGCCGCTTCCGTCCTCGATCGCCGGACGGGCTCGACCAGCCCGTCCGGCGGGCGGAAGGGCCGTGAAGCCCGTGCAACACCCCACCCGTCCGACCCATTGACCCCCTGTAATACCGCCACCTACGCTGTGCGACGTACTCCAGAAAGCGCTTTCTAACCCGCCGGCCCCACCAGCACCCGGGAGCGCCCATGAGAACCTCGCCGCCCTTTCTTGTGATCACCGCGTTACTGGCGCTCGTCCTCGGGCTCGGGATGGCTTCGCCGCCCGAGGCCGACGCGGCGCCGTTCCGCGTCCTGGTCTTCTCCAAGGTCACCAACTTCTCGCACGACTCGATCCCCGCCGGGGTCGAGGCCGTCAGGCAGCTGGGCACTGAGAACGGCTTCGAGGTCGAGGCCACCACCGACGCCACCGCCTTCACGACGGCCAACCTCGCCCGGTTCCAGGCGATCGTCTTCAACAACACCAACTCCACCCCGGAGAGCGGGGATCTGCTCGACGCCCCGCAGCGCGCCGCGCTCCAGGAGTTCGTCCGCGCGGGCGGTGGCTGGGTCGGTCTGCACGCCGCCTCCGCCAGCGAGCGCGACTGGGGGTGGTACGAGGGGCTGGTCGGCGCGATCTTCGACAAGCACCCCGCCGTCCAGACCGGCCGCGTCAAGGTGCTCGACCAGGCCCACCCCTCCACCAAGGGGCTTCCCGAGCTGTGGGAGCGCACGGAGGAGTGGTACAACTGGCGCACCAATCCGACCGGCAAGGTGCACACACTCGCCCAGATCAAGGTGAACGACGGCATCACCGGTCTGGACGAAGGGGTCGACCACCCCTGGTCCTGGTGCCAGAACTACGACGGCGGCCGCTCCTGGTTCACCGCCGGCGGCCATGACGCGTCCGCCTTCCAGGAGGACGCGTTCCGCAAGCACCTCCTCGGTGGGATCCAGTGGGCCGCGGGCAACAAGCCGGGCGACTGCACCGCCACGAAGACCAGTTCCTTCCAGCGGACCGCGCTGGCCACGGAGGATCTCGCCGACCCCTTCGAGCTGGCCGTCGCCCCGGACGGCCGGGTGTTCTTCATCCAGCGCACCGGCAAGCTCAAGGTGATCGACCAGAAGACCCTGAAGGTCTCCACCGCCCTGGACTTCGCGTACACGCCGGAGATGACGAGCCAGTCCGACGGTCTGCTCGGCCTGGCGCTCGACCCGGACTTCGCGACGAACAACTGGCTCTATCTGCTGAACTCCGACAAGACCGAGAAACAGCTCAACCTGTCGCGCTTCACCGTCACGGGGAACACCGTCGAACCAGGCTCCGAGAAGCGGCTGTTGACCGTCCCGACCCAGCGCGACGAGGGCCGGGCCAACTCCCACATGGCCGGCTCGATCGCCTTCGACAAGAACGGTGACCTGTACATCGCGACCGGCGACAACACCGATCCGTTCGCCTCCGACGGCTTCACACCGATCGACGAGCGCGAGGGCCGCCGCGCCTGGGACGCCCAGCGCACCTCGGGCAACACGAACGACCTGCGCGGCAAGATCCTGCGCATCACCCCCGAGGACGACGGTACGTACACGGTCCCGGAGGGCAATCTCTTCGCTCCCGGTACGGATCAGACGCGCCCCGAGGTCTACGCGATGGGCATGCGCAACCCGTTCCGGATCACCACCGACCCGCGCAGCGGGGCGCTGATGGTGGCCGACTACGGCCCCGACGCGCGCGCGGCCGTCGCCGACCGCGGCCCGGAGGGAACCGTCGAGTACAGCCGGATCACCGAGCCGGGGAACTACGGCTGGCCGTACTGCACGGGCAACAACACCCCGTTCAACGACTACGACTTCGCCACCAGGACCTCGGGCGCGAAGTTCGACTGCGGCAGGCTCGTCAACGACTCGCCGTACAACACCGGTCTGCGCGATCTGCCGCCGGCCAAGCCCGCGACGGTCTGGTACGCCTACTCCGCGTCGGCGCGGTTCCCCGAACTGGGCACGGGGGGTGCGGGACCGATGAGCGGTCCCGTCTACGACTACGACCCCGCGAACCCCAACCCGGCCAAGTTTCCCGAGTACTTCGAGGGAAAGTGGTTCAACTACGAGCTGACCAGGACCTGGTTCAAGACCTTCTCGTTCCAGGAGAAGGACCAGACGTTCCAGGACCCGCGCTTCGCGCCGGTGAAGGCGGGTGATCTCCAGTCCATCAACGGCGTGTTCGCCGACATGAAGTGGAACCAGCCTTTCGACGCCGACTTCGGCCCCGACGGCTCGCTCTATGTCATCGACTTCGGGCTCGGCAGCGGTACGGGCCGGGGTGGCACCAACGAGGGCTCGGGCATCTACCGTATCGACCACGTCGGCGACAACCGGCTGCCCACGGCCAAGGCCACCGCGACCCCGGACAGCGGAGCCGCCCCTCTGAAGGTGACCTTCTCCAGCTCCGGTTCGGGTGTCCCCGGTGATCTGCCGGCCACCTACGCCTGGGACTTCGACGGGAACGGCACCACCGACTCCACGCAGGCGAATCCCTCCCATGTCTACCGGACCGACGGGCAGTTCACCGCGCGGCTGACGGTCACCGGGCCCGGCGGGCTCACCGCGAACTCCGTCCAGGACATCACCGTCGGCAACACCCGGCCGGTGGTGACCATCCAACAGCCCCCGGACGGTGGGATGTTCAGCTTCGGCGACACCATTCCCTTCAAGGTGAAGGTGAAGGACCGCGAGGACGGGAAGACCGGCGAGGACGGAGCGATCGACTGCTCCCGCGTGGTCGTCCAGTCGCAGCTCGGGCACGACAGCCATCTGCATCCGCTGGACAACTACACCGGCTGCGCGGGCGAGATCGTGACGGACGCCGGGGACAGCCACGGTCCCGGCCAGAACCTGTACTACGGCATCACCGCCACGTACACGGACAGCGGGGCCGGGGACGTGCCCGCGCTGACCGGCTCCTCCGCGCTGACACTGCGCACGACGTTCCGCGAGGCGGAGCACCGTACCGAGACCGGCGGCGCCAACGGCGGTGCGATGACGGGCGATCGCGCGGACGCGTCGGGCGGCAAGCGGCTGACCGAGATCGAGGACGGCGACTGGATCGCGTTCTCCCCCGTCAACCTGAAGGGCGTCACGTCCGTCACCGTGGGCGCGGCCTCGGGCGGGATCGGCGGGAAGATCGAGTTCCGCAACGGCTCACCCACCGGGCCGCTGATGGGCACGGTGGCCGTCCCCAACACCGGCGGCTGGGGCAACGTCGTGTCGCCCAGCGTCAACCTCAGGCCGGTGGGCACCACCGTGAAGATGTACGCGGTGTTCGTCAATCCCGAGTGGTCGGCGGAGAAGGCGGACCTGTTCGCCGTGGACTGGCTGCACTTCAACGGCCCCGGTGTGGAGGCCGAACCGGCGACAAAGGTCACCCTGACGGCGGCGCCCGTGACCGCCACCGACCCGCTCACCCTCCAGCTCGGCAGCACGGTCGCACCGGCGGCGGGACGCACCATCGCCTCCTACCACTGGGACTTCGGCGACAACACCAAGGCGACGGGCACGGAAGGTCCGACCGCGCGTCACACGTACGCGCGGCCGGGTCCGTACACGGCCCACCTGACCGTCACCGACAACAAGGGCGACACCACCACGGGCGCGGTCCGGATCAACGCAGGCGGAGAGGACAGTTGAGATGACCGGCACACGACGTTCCTTCCTGGGCAGAGCGGTGGGTACGGCGGTGGGTCTGGCCACCCTGGGGGCCAGCACGGCGGCGGGTACGGGGACGGCCTCGGCGGCCACGCCGGCCGCCGCGTCGACGGCTTCCCGCCGGTGCGCGCGGCGCATCCCGCCGTCCGGGATCGGCATGCACCTCTACACGATGCGCACGCCCCTCGCGACGGATTTCAAGGGCACGCTGGAGCGGCTGGCACGGATCGGTTACGCAACGGTCGGGGTCAGCGGCAGGCACGGGTACAGCGCGGCCGACATCCGGCGGATGCTGGACGAGACCCGGCTCAAGGCCGTCCTCGAACACGTCGGGTACGGCACGGTCGCCGGCAGCGGTCTCCCGCAGGCGATCGAGGACGTCAGGACGCTCGGCGGCCGGTGGGTCGTGGTGCCCAGCCTGCCCGCCGAGCTGCACTCCCCGGCCGGATACCGGGAAGCGGCACGGCAGTTGAACAAGGCGGGGCTCCTCGCCAGGGAGTCCGGGCTCAAGGTGCTCTTCCACAACCACGACGCCGATCACGTGGTGGTCGACGGCGAGAACCTGTACGGCATCCTGCTCAAGGAGACCGATCCCGACCTGGTCGGATTCGAGCTGGACCTCTACTGGGCGGCGAAGGGCGGGGACGATCCGGGCCGGCTGTTCGTGGAGCACCGCAACCGCTTCCCGGCGCTCCACGTGAAGGACATGGCGCCCAACGGCGGTTTCGAGGACGTCGGTTCGGGGGTGCTCGACTTCCCGGCCATGTTCGACACGGCGCGCAGCGGGGGTGTGAGGCAGTGGCTCGTGGAGCACGATTCCCCGCCGGACCCGTTTGTCAGCGCGCTGAACAGCTACCGCTACCTGTCCCGGCTGCGGTACTGAGCACGGCGCCAAGTCCCTTGTAGAAGAAGGTGGTCGGGCGCAGTGTCCCGCCCGGGTCCTCGGCGTGGCCGGGGACCACACCGAGCACGGTCCACCCCGCCGAGCGGTACAGCCTCTCGGCGGGGCTGTCCGTCTCGGTGTCGAGCAGGAGCAGGGTGATCCCGGCCTCGGCCGCCGCCGTTTCGGCGGCGGCCAGGAGGGCCCGGCCGAGTCCCCGGCCGCGCGCGTCGCGGTGGACCATGAGTTTGCGGATCTCGGCGCGGTGGCGGGCGTTGGGCTTGTCGGCATACGCCACGGCGACCGTGCCGAGGACACGGCCGCCGTCCCGGCAGATCCGTACGGACAGCTCCCCGGCCCGGACGGCACCGGCCTGCGCCCGCCACCAGGCGAGGGCGGCGGTACGGTCCAGCGGGTGCAGGAAGCCGACGGAGGCGCCGCCCGCGACGGTGTCGACGAGCAGGTCGGCGAGGGTTTCGAGGCGGTCGAGCAGTTCGTCGGCGCCCAGGGTTTCGATGACCATGCCAGGGCCGGTGGTCATGGCAGGACCACCACCACGGCGTACCTGACCGGTTCCGCCCCGAGGCACCGGAAGCGTGTCGGGCCCCACAGCCGCGTCCGCAGGCAGTCGCCCGCGCGCAGGGTGTGCGCCGTGCCGTCCACCGTCATCTCGACGGATCCGTCGAGCACCCAGACGTGCTGCTCCATGCCCGGCACGGGCGGCCGGTCGTACGACAGGTCCGCGCCCGGCCGCAGGGTGCCCTCGACCACCTCGGCCCGCAGCCCCGCCTGCGGCGGCGACACCGACCGGCGTACAAAACCGGAGGCCGCGTCGGTCCATACGGTCTGGGCGCCGGCCCTCACCAGGTGGGCGGGCTCCGTCTCCACCTCGCTGAGGAGCTGCGACAGGGTGCGCCCGTACACCGCGCAGAGCCGCCCGAGCAGCGAGGCCGTGGGACTGATCTCGCGCCGCTCGGCCCGCGACAGCGTGGAGCGGCTGACACCACTGCGCCGCGCCAACTCCTCCAGCGACCAGCCCCGTTCGCCCCGCAGCTCGGCCAGCCGCGCGGCAAGCAGCACATCGACCCGGTCGGCCCCGGGTCCGGCATCGTCTTCTCTCACATTCGGGATGATATCCCAGATCCGGGATTCGGACACGCGCCCGACCACGCGCCCGACCACGCGCCCGACGGAGAACCACGTCGGGGCCCGCGCCTCGGTGGGCGTCCCCGCTCAGTCCGCCGCGGACGCCGCGCCCAGCAACTCCCTGATCCTGGACGCCGCTTCGCGGAACTCCGCGCGGCCCAGCGTCTCCGTGTAGTCGCGTTCCGCCGGCAGTCCCACGTCGATGATCTCGGTGACCGTGCCGGGCCGTGGACTCATCACCACCACCCGGTCCGCGAGATACACCGCCTCCGAGATGGAGTGGGTCACCAGCAGCACGGTGGTGCCCGTCTCGTGCCAGATCCGGTGCAGTTCGCGGTTCATCTGTTCCCGGGTGAGCGCGTCGAGCGCGCCGAACGGCTCGTCCATCAGCAGGACCGGCGGTTGGTGCAGCAACGCCCGGCACAGCGCGACACGTTGCTGCATCCCGCCCGACAACTCGTGCGGATACGCGTCCTCGAAGCCGGTCAGCCCGGTCATCTCGATGAGTTCGTCCGCCCGCCGTCGGGCCGCCGCGGCCGGCATCCGGCGCATCTCCGCCTGGAGCAGGATGTTGCGCCGGGCGCTGCGCCACTCCAGCAGCGCCGCACGCTGGAAGACGTATCCGATGTCGGGGCGCGGGCCGCGGACCTCTTCGCCGTGCAGCCGTACGGACCCCGCGGACGCGTCGAGGAGGCCCGCGACCAGCTTGAGCAGCGTCGACTTGCCGCAGCCCGAGGGGCCGACCAGGGCGACGAACTCCCCCGCCGCCACGTCGAGCGAGACGTCACGCAAGGCGGTGACGTCGCGGTTCTTCGTACGGAAGCGGACGGAGACGCCGGACAGGCCCACCGCCGCCGTAGCGGCCGTGCCTGTCGTCGCCCGAGTAGCGCCCGCGTCGCGGAGCGTCGCATCCGAGGCCATCGTCATCCCTTCAGCGCCGTGCCGCTGTCCCAGTACTCCGAAACCGCCTTGGGGCTCTTCACCAGCCCGGCCTCGGCGAAGACATCGATCGTCTGCTGCCAGTCGGCGTCGGTGTTCACCCCCGGCGCCTTGCCGTTGGTCGCGTCGGTGTGGAGCAGGGTCAGGGTCGTCTTGAACTGCTCCGACAGGACGGTGTGCGGGGGCAGTTGCTCCGACGCGCCGTGCATCGCGGCGATCGCGGGCTCGGGCGCCTTCTCCGCCGCCGCCCACGCCTCACTCACCGCCCGGGCCATCCGGCCGGCGAGTTCGCTCCTCCCCGAGAGGATCTTCTGGCCCGCGATGAGGCCGTTGGAGTAGAAGTTCAGGCCGTGTTCGGAGAAGCGGAGGTACGAGACGGGCTTCTTCGCCTTGTCCTGCATGGTCGGGCCCTGGTCGCTGGCGTACCCGAGCAGGGCGTCCGTCTTCCCCGAGATCACCGCGGCGATCTTGCCCGCCGGATCGGTGTTCTGGATCTTGACGTCGGACTCGTCCAGACCGTTCTTCTCCAGGAAGATCGGGAAGGTCTTGCTGAGCGCGTCACCGGCCGTGCCCGCGATCGTCTTGCCCTTGAGGTCGGCCGGCGCGCTCACCTTCTGGTCCGCGAAGTACTGCACGGACGACGGCGTGGTCTGGAGGAACACCCCGAGGCTCTTCACCTTGATGCCCTGATCGACCGCGCTGAGCAGCGCCGGGGTATCGGCCCAGCCGAAGTCCGTCTGCCCGGCACCGGTCGCCTGCACCGTCTTCTGCGAGCCCTGACCCGCCCTGATGGTGAGATCGATGCCGTGCTTCTCGAAGATCTTCTGCTGCTTCCCGTAGTAGAACGGCGCGTGTTCGCCGTACGGGTACCAGTTGAGCGTCAGCGTCACCTTGTCGAGCTTCTTGCCGGAGTCGCTGGTCGAGGTCGCCGGTCCGTCGTCGCCGCAGGCGGTGACGGTCGCCACGAGGAGCAGCGGTACGAGGCCGGTCATGAGTCTGCGCGCGTGCATGGCGAGAGGCCCTTCACTGGACGGAGTCGGGCGGATCGGTACGCGGTGGGGGTACGGCGACGGGGTGCGGCTTCGGGGGTGCGGCGACGGGGGCGAGGCTCCAGGTGTCAGTACGCCGTGGTGGCGCCGACATCCCGGCGGCTGGCGTGCCAGGGCAGCAACAGCTTCTCGGCGATCTCGACCAGGACGAAGAGCACCACGCCGATCAGTGACATGACCAGCAGCCCCGCGAAGAGCATCGGCGTGTCGAGATTCCCGTTCGCCTGGAGGATCACATAGCCGAGCCCCTCGTTGGCCCCGACGAACTCACCGACGACGGCACCCGTCACGGCCAGGGTCACGGCGACCTTGAGCCCGGAGAACAGGTGGGGCAGCGAGGCCGGGAACCGTATCTTGACGAAGGTCTGCCAGGGCTTCGCCCCCATGGTCGCGGAGAGTTGGAGCATCTCCGGGTCAACCGCCTTGAGCCCGGTGACCATCGAGATCACCACGGGGAAAAACGCGATGAGCACGGCGATCAGGATCTTCGGTGTGATGCCGAAGCCGAGCCACACCACGAACAGCGGGGCGACGGCGATCTTCGGCACGACCTGGGCGAAGAGCAGGATGGGGTAGAGCGTCTTCTCGACGGTCGAGGAGTAGACCATCACCACCGCCGCCAGCACACCCACCGCGACGGCGATGACAAAGCCGAGGAGGGTCTCGTAGGTCGTCACCCATGTGTGCTGCCAGAGGTAACTCGTCTTGCCGGTGAGGACGTCCAGGGTGGCGCCCGGCGACGGGACGAGGTACGGCTCCACCAGCTCGGCCGCCGCGATGATCCACCAGGCGGCGAAACAGGCGATCAGCAGGACGGCGGGCCGCCATCCCGCGTCCACCACCCGGGCCAGCCGCTCACCCGCCCCCGGCCGGCCGCGCGCCGACACACCGGACACGCCGACCGCTCCCGGCGCGCCGAGCGCGGCGGGCACCTTGGTCACGCTCACTCCCCCGGCGGGCGCCGACGGAACACTCTCGCTCTGTAACCGGCCCGGGCTGTCGCTCTGCGCCTGACTCGGGCTCGCGCTGGGAGGCTGGCTCTGGCTCACAGTGAACTCCTCGGGTGATCCGGGCAGTTACAAGAGCTAAGCGCTTTCAGAAAGCGCTTTCTGGTACGGTGATCGCCACGCTAATGACTGCCCGTCCATACGGTCAATAGGTCGTCCCTAAATTCCGGGGGTCGAGTTGAGCGAACGGGAAGCACGCAGACCGGAACCGCACGCCGCGCACGCCCATGTCACCCTCGACGCCGTCGCACGCCGCGCCGGGGTCTCCCTGGCGACCGCCTCCCGGGCCCTGAACGGCACCACCCGCGTCCGCGAGGAACTGCGCCTGCGGGTACGGGCCGCCGCCGATCTCCTCGGCTACATCCCCAACGCCCATGCCCAGGCGCTGGCCGGCGCTGCCGGGAACACCGTGGGCGTGATCTGCCACGACGTCGGAGACCCCTACTTCGCCGCGATCGCCGGCGGCGTGATGCGCGCCGCCGCCGAGCAGGACGTGCTGGTGATGCTCGCCAGCACCTTCCGGGAACCGGCCAGGGAGATCGCGTACGTCTCCATGCTCCGCGCCCAACGGGCCCGCGCCATCCTGCTGATCGGCTCCGGCTTCGAGGACCGCGCCTGGGAACGCACCCTGGACGCCGAACTCGCCCCGTACGTCCGCGCGGGCGGCCGGGTCGCGGTCGTCAGCCGGCACCGGAGCCTGCGCGCCGACGCCGTACTGCCGGAGAACAGGGGCGGGGCGGCGGCGCTGGCCCGCGCCCTACTGACCCTGGGACACCGGGAGTTCGGTGTGCTGAGCGGGCCGCCCGCGCTCACGACGGTCGCGGACAGGCTGGCCGGGTTCCGCGAGGGGCTCGCGGAGGCCGGGGTCACCCTGCGTCCCGGCTCCGTCGTCCATGGCGCGTTCACCCGGGACGGCGGATACGCCGCCGCCCGGGAGCTGTTGGCCGGACACACCCTCCCCACCTGTGTCTTCGCGGTGACCGATGTGATGGCCGTCGGCGCGCTCGCCGCCTTCCGCGAGGCGGGGATACGGGTGCCGCGCGACCTCTCACTCGCGGGCTTCGACGACATCCCGCTCGTACGGGAGTTGACGCCCGCGCTCACCACCGTCGCCCTGCCGCTCACCGAGATGGGCCGGCACGTCATCTCGCTCGCCCTGCGCGAGCCGCGCGGAACAAGGGCGCGGGTGCTGCGGGTGGGCGGTGACGTCGTCCTGCGGGGCAGCACCGCGCCACCCCGCCCGAACCCACATGGTGGTGCCCCCTCCAGGCCCTACTCCAGTACGTGAGGGGCCTCACGGCGGTCCTGGAAACCGGGGAGCAGGCCGTCCTCCCGGCGCCTGATCTGTGACATCAGCTCCGCCGCGAACGACTTGATGGTGTCGAGGCCCGTACGGCCCCAGCGCCGGGGCTCGGTGTCGACCACACAGACCGTGCCGAGGGCCAGGCCCGTACGGTCGATGAGCGGGGCCCCGAGGTAGGAGCGGATCCCGATCTCGTCCACCAGGGGGTTGCCGGCGAAACGGGGGAAGTCGCGGACGTCTTCGAGGACGAGCGCCTTGCGCCGGACGACGACGTACGGGCAGTAGCCGTGGTCGCGGGCCATGAACCGCTCGCCACCCGTCCCCCGCGCGGTGTGCAGCCCCGCGAAGAACTGCCGGTTCTCGTCAATGAAGTTGACCATCGCGTACGGGGCGCCCGTCATCTGCGCCAACTGCTGCGCGAAGGCGTCGAAGGCGGGCTCCGACCGCTCGCCCAGCCCGAGCCGCCGTAGTCGCAGCACGCGGTCGGGCGCCTCCTGGTCGACGGGCGTGAGCAGCAGGCGGGCGATCGGGTCGTACCTCATGCGGGTGCTCCGTCGCTCGGGAACATCAGGGGCAGCGGCGTCATTCGGCGTGCTCGGGGGCGGGGTCCGGAGCTGACATCGGCCTCGGGATGGGCGTAAGGCTCAGGCCCACGGCGGCACTTGGACTCGGGGCGGAACCCGTACCCGGGACAGAATCCGTACTCGGGACAGAATCCGCGCCCGGCGCGGGACTCGCGCCGACCGTCGCCGTGAGCAGATGCTGGACGAGCGTGACCAGCGTCTGGATCCCGGAGCTGGCGATCCGCGCGTCGCACAGCACGATCGGCACCTCTGGTCTGAGGTCCATCGCCGCCCGTACCTCTTCCGGTTGGTAGCGGTACGAACCGTCGAACTCGTTGACGGCGACCACAAATCCGATGCCGCGCTGCTCGAAGAAGTCGACGGCGGAGAACGAGTATTCGAGCCGCCGCGTGTCCGCGATGACGATCGCGCCGAGCGCACCTCTCGACAACTCGTCCCACATGAACCAGAAACGCTCCTGGCCCGGCGTCCCGAACAGGTAGAGCACGTGCCGCTCGTCCAGGGTCAGCCGCCCGAAGTCCATGGCGACCGTCGTGGACGTCTTGGCCTCAACCCCGGTCAAGTCGTCCGTGGCCGCGCTGACTTGCGTGAGTAACTCCTCCGTACTCAGCGGCGCGATCTCGCTCACCGCCCCCACGAAGGTCGTCTTGCCGACCCCGAACCCGCCCGCGACCAGGATCTTGAGGGCGGTGGGAAAGGATTCGGAGCTGAAGGATTCAGAGCTGTCGTCGTAGGCCATCGAGCACTGCCTCCAGCAGGGAAACGTCGGTGGGATGGTCGAAACTGTCCGGTGGCCGGGCGGTGATCGCCCCGCAGTCCACCAGGTCGGAGAGCAGCACCTTGGTGACGGTCGCGGGCAGCCGCAGATGCGCCGCGATCTCCGCCACGGAGGTCGGTCTCTGGCAGAGACCCACGGCCTGGCCGTGCTCGGGACCCAGGTGCGCGTCCGGCACCGAGCCCGTGGACATCACCAGCGTCAGCAGGTCCAGGGCCGTCGTCGGCCGCGTCCTGCCCCCGCTCACGGTGTACGGACGGATGAGCCGGCCGGCTGCCTCGTCCAGCCACGGCCCGTCCGTCGTGGCCGACACGCTCACAGCCCCCCCGTGGCACTCTGCGTCGTACTCGCCACTTGTCTCAGGGGGGTGATCAGGTACGGCCGTACGCTCTTGACCAGCATCGCCATCTCGTAGCCGAGGACGGCGGCGTCGGCGTCCCGGCCGGCCAGCACGGCGAGACAGGTGCCCGAGCCGGCCGTCGAGACGAAGAGCAGGGTGGAGTCGAGCTCGACCACGACCTGGCGGACCTCACCGCCGTCGCCGAACCGGATCCCGGCGCTCCGGCCGAGCGAGTAGAGGCCGGAGGCGAGGGCGGCCATGTGGTCCGCGCTGTCGGCGTCCATGCCGTGCATGGACCTCACCAGGCCGTCGGAGGAGAGCAGCACCGCGCTGCGGGTGTACGGGACACGCTGGACCAGACCGCTCAACAGCCAGTCGAGGTCGGAGACATGGCCGGTCGGCACATCGCTCGCCATGGTGCATCTACTCCTTGGAGGTGGTGTCGTGGCGCTGCGGTTCCGGCTGTTCCGGGAGCGGGTCCGACAGAGGGTCCGGCAGGGGCGCCGACAACGGATCCGGCAGCGGGTCGGACGAAAGGCCGGGCAACGGGCCCCGCAAGGGCGCCGGCAACGGGTCGGACAACGGATCCGGCAACGGGTCCGGCAACGTGTCCGGCAACGTGTCCGGCCCGGAATCCCGCAGCGGCTGGGATTCGGCGAGGTCGATGCCGCGCTGGAAGGCCGCCATGAGACCGGGGTCATGCAGGACCGGTTCGGCGGCGGGTGCCGGGGCGGGCCGGTCCCGCAACTGCGGGACGAGGTGCTCCTGCCCCCGGCGCCGGGGCAGTTGGGGCCTGCTCGCGGTGGAGTGGAGGGTGCCGTCGGCGGCGGGCTCGGACGACGGGTAGGTCAGCACGCGCGGCGCGATCCTGGCACCGGAGGGGGTGGCGGAGGGGTCCGCGCCGCCGGCCGGCTGCGGCCGGGGGTGCGTGACGCCGGGGCGCGCGGCGGCCGGCGTGGGGCGGTCGGGTCGCTCGCCACGGACGGGCAGCGGGGCGGGGGCGCCGGTCCCGGCCGCGCGGTGCGAGGGGCGCGGCGGTACCTCGTACGTCCGGTGCCGAGCCTGGGGTACGGGCGAGGGCGCCGGGGCAGCCGCCGGGGGCGGGGGTACGGGAGCCGGCGCGGACCGGAGGTCCGGGACCGTGCCCGCCACGCCCGAACCCGCACCCGAACTCGCACCCGCGCCGCCGGCCCCAGCCCGCCCGTCAAGCCCCGACGGATCCGCGCCCAGCAACGCCTGGGGCAGGACGAGCACCGCCTGGATCCCGCCGTAGATGTTGGACTGCAACCGGACCGCGATGCCGTGCCGGCGCGCCAGCGCGGAGACGACGAACAGGCCGATGCGCCCGTCCTGGAGCAGGTGCGCGACATTGACCTGGTCGGGGTCGGCGAGCAGCCCGTTCATCTTCTTCCGCTCGTCGGTGGCCATCCCGAGCCCGCGGTCCTCGACCTCGATGGCCAGACCGGCCGTCACATACTGCACGCGCAGCAGGACTTGGGTGTGCGGGGCGGAGAACAGGGTCGCGTTCTCGACCAGTTCGGCGAGCAGGTGGATCACGTCGGCGACGGCGTGGCCGCGCAGCGTGCCGTCGATCGGTGGCACCAGTTTGATCCGGGGGTACTGCTCCACCTCGGCGATCGCGGACCGCAGCACCTCGGTCATCGTGACCGGCTTGCTCCACTGCCTGCGGGAGATCGCGCCGCCGAGGACGGCGAGGTTCTCCGCGTGCCTGCGGATGCGGGTCGCCAGATGGTCGACGTGGAAGAGGCCCTTCAACAGCTCCGGGTCCTCGACCTCGTTCTCCAGGTCGTCCAGCAGCTGGATCTCACGGTGCACCAGGGACTGGAGACGGCGGGCGAGGTTGACGAAGACCTCGACCTTCTGCTCGTTGCCGACGCTGCTGGAGAGCCGGGAGGCCTGCACGACGGTGGTGACAGCCGTCTCCTGGGACCGTCTCAGTTCCTCCGCGAGCAGGTCGAACTCGTCCCCGCCGACAACGGCGGGCGGTGGCGTACGGCGCGGGGGCACGCGCTCGCCACGCCTGAGCTGCTCCACGACGGCGCGCAGGTCGGCCTGTCCGCGCGCGCTGGAGCGGCGCAGGGCGTTGCAGCGGTCGATGAGCGACCGCGCGGTGCGTTCCGCGCCGAGGGCGGCCGCCGCGACGGCGGCGAAGGCGACCAGCGCCGTACCGAACAGGGCGGCCCAGACCTCGGTGGTGGGCTCGGCCGCGGTGGAGCGGAAGGTCAGGACCACGGCGGCCGCACCGCTCAACGCCGCGATTATCGCGGGCAGAACGGCGGTGCGCAGGAGTTGGGGACGTATACGGGCGTCCGGTGGTGCGGGCCTGTTCTGCCGGCCCGGGGAGGGCAGGGAACGGGCGCCCGGCCGGCCGTGCCGCCCGCCTTCGCGGCGGTCCGGCCGCGCGGCGGGTGCGCGAAGTTGAGACATCAGTGTCCTCGGTACGTGGGGCCCCAGGAATCGGCGTTGCTGGTGGTCGGCTGCGGCGCCGACGGCGGGTCCGGCGCATGCCGCCCGAGCCCTCCGTTGATCACCGCGCACTCACAGTAGTCGCCAAGAGTTCGGGCGCGGTGGACAGTTGAGGAAGTTGCCCACAGAGCATCCCGCTCTGGTATGAGGCATCGCACACCAGCACGAATGCCACGCGCCCCACGAGGGGTCCCGCCGAACGCCCGCTCTACTCGCTCGGGTCCGGCCACGTGGGGGGTGTCGTCTGCCCGGAGGGCAGGATCACCGAACGGGTCAGATGACGCGGCCGGTCCGGGTCGAGACCGCGCAGGTCCGCCAGGGCGAGTGCGAGGCGCTGGATCCGTACCAGCTCGGCCAGCGGGTCGAGCCGGCCCGCCACCCACAGCCCGCCGGTGGCCGCGACCTGCTCGGCGAGACCGTCGGGGGCCGGCCCGATGATCCACGTGGCGGTGCCGGCGGTGGTGATGCTGATGGGTCCGTGGCGGTACTCCATGGCCGGGTACGCCTCGGTCCACGCGAGGGCCGCCTCCCGCATCTTGAGCGCCCCTTCCTCCGCGAGGCCGACGGTCCAGCCCCGGCCGAGGAAGGTGAACTGGGTGCAGTCCACAACACCCACAGGAAGGGGCTCGGCAAGAGCCGTCCTCGCGTCCGCGACGGCGGCATCGGTATGCAGCCCGAGGTGGGCGCGAAGCAGCGTCAGAGCGCTGGTGGCGAACCGCGTCTGGACGACGGACCGTTCGTCGGCGAAGTCGAGCACGATCAGATCGTCCGCAGCGGTACGGACCGGCGTCCGGGGGTCGGCGGTGATCGCGGTGGTACGGGCGGAACCGCGCACGCCCGCGAGCAGGCGCAGCACCTCGGTGGTGGTGCCGGAACGGGTCAGGGCGACGATCCGGTCGTACCGGCGCCCGGCGGGGAACTCGGACGCGGCGAACGCGTCGGTCTCCCCCAGCCCGGCCCCCTCCCTGAGGGCGGCGTACGCGCGCGCCATGAAGTAGGAGGTGCCACAGCCGACGACGGCCGTGCGCTCTCCAGGGGCGGGCAGCTCTTCCTTGAGCCCGTCGGCCAGCGCGGCCGCCCGGGTCCAGGATTCGGGCTGGTCGGCCAGTTCCGTTTCAACAAAGCTCATCGTCTCTCCCACTATGATTGTTTCTGCATGCTAGATGACACTTCCAATCAAAACCAAGCAACAAAGGGGATGCGGTGAACCGGCATGAACGGCACACGGCGCTGCTCGACCTCCTGGCCGAGCGGCATCAGCTGGAGGTGGAGGCGGTCGCCGCCGAGCTGGGCGTGTCCGTGGCGACCGTCCGCCGCGACCTCGACCACCTGGGCGAACAGCAGCTGCTGACGCGGACGCGCGGCGGAGCCGTGGCGCACTCGGTGTCGTACGAACTACCCCTGCGCTACCGGGCGGTACGCCACGCCTCCGAGAAGGAACGCATCGCGCGAGCCGCCGCAGCTCTGGTCCACCGGGGCATGGTGGTAGGCCTCAACGGCGGGACAACAACATCGGAAGTGGCAAGGACACTGGCGACCCGCAGCGACCTGACAGGCAGCGCCGCCGACCCGGCACTCACGATCGTCACGAACGCGCTCAACATCGCACACGAACTGGCGGTCCGCCCGCACATCAAGATCGTGACAACCGGCGGGGTCGCGATGCCACAGTCGTACGAACTGGTGGGCCCCCTGGCCCGCCACCTCCTGGACGAGATCAGCCTGGACATGGTCTTCCTGGGCGTGGACGCAGTGAACGCGGAAACAGGCGCGGCCGCACAGGACGAACGCGAGGCACAGGTCAACGCACTGCTGGCAGCACGGGCACAGCGGGTCGTAGTAGTGGCGGACCACTCAAAACTGACCACCCGAGCATTCGCCCGAATCTGCCCCCCAGAAACCATAAACACCCTGATCACCGGCACAGAGGCAAAACCCCTGACGGCACCGTTCCAGGAACACGGAACAAGGGTCATCCACGCCTGATTGATTACCCGCGCCCATCCCCCCCCCCAGAAGACACAGACCCGCGCACGGTACCTACGCCCCTGAGGTTCTGTCAGCAACCACAGAAAGCCAGCCACGACGGCGGGTGCGACGACCAATCACCCGCCACGTGTGCCTCGCTCAACCCCGCACCGACACCAGCCAAGCAATCTCCGTCGTCACAACCCCGGCCACACACCAGGCCCGGCCGTCACCCCAGCACAGAAGCCCCGCCAGGAAAAACCAGGACGGGGCTTCTGGGAGAGTGCACAACCGGTCGCCGCGAGGGTACGGCTGTCAGCTCTTGGCCGACGAAGCCGTCTCGGCAGTCCCGGCCTTCTCCGGCGCGCCGGCGCCGGCCTCCGCTTCGACGTCGCCCGCCGCCACCACAGCCGCCGGCCACCCCCCGGACGGTGTCACCGCCACCGGACGCCACCAGGGCGTAGTCGGAACCACATCACTGCCCGGCTCGAAGGGCTCACCAGGTCGGGGCAACGCGATGTCAGCGCCCGCCTCCGCCGCCGCCGCGATCGTGCCTTCGCCGGGCTCGGACCACGGGTGGGGGGCCAGGTTGAAGGTGCCCCAGTGGATCGGCAGCATCACACCCGACGGGCGGCCGCCCTGGAGGTCTAGGTGGGCCTGGATGCCCTCGGCCGGGGTCATGTGGATGTCGGGCCAGTACTCGCTGTACGCACCGATCTGGATCATGGTCGCGTCGAAGGGGCCGTGTTCCGTCCCGATGTCCTTGAAGCCGGGGAAGTAGCCCGTGTCGCCGCTGTGGTAGACCCGGTGCTCGGGCCCGGCCGCGACCCAGGACGCCCAGAGGGTGACCTGCTGATTGCGCAGGCCCCGGCCGCAGAAGTGGCGCGCGGGGGTGGCGGTCAGGTTGATCCCCGCGACCTCGGTGGTCTCGTTCCAGTCCAGCTCGCGCAGGCGCGACGCGGGCACGCCCCACTTCTCCAGGTGCGCGCCGACGCCGAGCGGGACGGCGAAGACGGTGTCCGTGGAGACGAGCGCCTTGATCGTGGGCAGATCAAGATGGTCGTAGTGGTCGTGCGAGATCACGACGACATCGACGGGACCGAGCGACGCGAGCGGTACGGGCACGGGGTGCAGCCGCTTGGGCCCCGCGAACGCGAACGGCGAGCACCGGTCGCCCCAGACCGGGTCGAAGAGCACGCGCCGCCCGTCGATCTCGGCGAGCACACTCGAATGGCCCATCCAGGTGACCCGCAGGCCGGAGGCCGGAGGCGTCGCCAGCTCGGCGAGGGTCGTCGGATATACGGGGATGGTGCCGGCCGGGGCACGCAGGGCCCTCGACTCCTTCTCCAGGTACGTCTTCGCCAGCTCCTTGCCGACACCGGACGGCCTGATCCGGGCACCCACCGGGTTCTGGAAGACGCCGTCGGCGAAGTTGGGCGAGCTGAGGATCCGCTCCAGCCGCTTCCCCGCCGAATCGGCCCCGAAGGCCGCGGGTCGCAGCGAGCGCAGCCGGGAGCGCAACGAAGGGGGAGAAACAGCGCCTGTCACAGCACCTCCTGGAGGTTCGGTGTCGTCCCCATTATGGCCGGGGCCGTACGTCCGTGCGGGTCGAGCGGGACAAGGCATCCCGCGCACCCGAACACGCGTGTGCAACGTCCACGCTGCCCCCGGGATTCCCCGGCACGCCTCGGATCCGGAATCAAAATCGACTCTTTGACAAGCGCGGCCGCCCTGCCGATACTGACTGGCCATTCAGTACACCGTCACTCACTCCACCCTCACACCCTCCGCAGATTCCGCAGACTCCGACGACTCCGAAGGAGTCCGCCCCGATGTCCGCGCCCACCCCGCCGCCCGACCTCACAGCCCCGCTGATCTCCCTCACCTGGACGGACCATGTCACCGGCCGGCAGGGCCACCTGGTCGTGGACCGGCTGGTTCGGGGAGTCGCCAGCGGCGGTCTGCGGATGCGCCCGGGGTGCACGCTCGACGAGGTGGCCGGGCTGGCCCGCGGGATGACCATGAAAGAGGCCCTGCACTTCGACGCGGACGACTCCACGGTGTCCTACGTGCCGCTGGGCGGGGCCAAGGGCGGCATCGACTGCGATCCGCGCGATCCGGAGGCGTACGGCGTGCTCGTCCGCTATCTGCGCGCCACCCGCCCGTACATCGAGCGGTTCTGGACCATGGGTGAGGATCTGGGGCTGACGCAGGACACCGTGGACCGGGCCGCCGCCGAGGCGGGTCTCGTCTCGACCGTCCAGGCGATCCATCCGCTGCTGGACGACGAGACCGCGGCGCGCCGACGCCTCGCGGACGCGTTCTCCGTGGAGGTCGACGGGATCGGTCTCGCCGAACTGGTCGGCGGCTGCGGGGTCGCCGAGGCGGTCCTCGCCGTGCTCGACCGGTCGGGGACGCCGTACGCCGGGACACGCGTCTCCGTGCAGGGGTTCGGCACCATGGGCGGGGCCACGGCGCGGTTCCTCTCCCGGTCCGGGCTGCGGATCGTCGCGGTGGCCGACGTGAAGGGGACCCTCGCGCATCCCGACGGGCTGGACGTCGAGACGCTGCTCGCGGCGCGGGACGCGTACGGCACGGTGGACCGCACCGCCCTGCGCCCCGGCGACCGTGAACTGCCCGCCGACGCCTGGCTGTCCGTGGACGCGGAGGTGCTGGTCCCGGCGGCGGTGTCGTATGCCGTGGACAGCGTCAACCAGGCCGCGATAGGCGCCCGTTGGATCGTCGAGGCGGCCAACATGCCGGTCCTGCCCGAGGCCGAGGAACTGCTCGCGCGGCGCGGCATCACCGTCCTGCCGGACGTTGTCGTCAACTCCGGTACAAACGCCTGGTGGTGGTGGACCCTCTTCGGAGACGTACGCCCGGAGGCGGACGACGCCTTCGCCCGCGTCCGCCGGGCCATGCGTGCACTGATCGATCTGATGCTGGAGCGCGCGGCGGCGGACGGGACAACCCCGCGCGCCGCCGCGCACGCCCTGGTGGCCGACCGGCTGCCGGTCATCGCGGAGCGGTACGGCTGGTACGGGGAGGGGCGGCCAAATCGCCTGAGCGAGGCCTAGGGGGTGTCCGCGAAGTGGCGTCGTTCGCCCGAAGGGCGTGGCCCGCGGCGTCTGGTGCGTGCGATCGCAAGGCGGAGGACCGAGCGTGTACTGGATGTACTCGCTCGGTCCGACAACGCCACGAGCGCCCGTGCCAGGGCGTCGCGAGCCAGACGCCACTTCGCGGACACGCCCTAGTCTTCTGAGTCAGGAATTCTGTTCAGATATGAGGCGAGGCGTTCGAGGATCTCGTCCGCGGTCTTGGTCCAGATGTAGGGCCTGGGGTCG